>CAVXIB010000012.1:0-257504 GCA_963761695.1 uncultured Actinomycetota bacterium
TGGCGCAGCTCGCCTGCCGATGAACATGGGCACATCGTGGAAGTCCTCGCAGCCAGTTCGGAATCAAGATGAGACGAGGACTGTCCATTGTGATCAACAAGTCCCGAGCGGAGCGCGGGGCTCGTACAGCGTCGGAATGGCTGTGTCACGCTCTGCCGTGGCGCGTTCGAGAGCGAGGAGCAGCTCGCAAAGACCTTGGTCCACGAGCGCGTTCACGTCGAAGATCTCCTGGGGCGGCATGCCGTACCCCTCCAACTACGACGCGGCTTCAGCGGCGGAGATCAGGGCAGAGGAGTTCGCTCAGGCGTGGTGGGCGGGTCTCGGATGAGCGACGCGTCCGGAACGCACGAGTTCGAGGCCTGGGCGCGCACCTTTGATCAGGCGTGGGCAGCTCCTGAAGCTCTCGGCCAGCTCACTTGCCCGAATTGTTCGGAACAACGACTCAACCTGATCTACGTTCTCGAGGACCCGGACGCGGCGGCAGGCATGTTCGCCTTTTGGTGCGGCGGTTGCATGACCGGCTTTCCGCCAGGGATGGGGCCGGTCCCGCTCGGTGCGCGACGCGTGCGGCGGGGCGAGGAGGATGTGCCGAACTACCGCCTAGTCGTGGAGTGAGCCTTGCTTCCTTCGACGTGGCGCGCGTGGGTGGCCAAGACCGCAGCAGTCCTTGGGGTTCTCTTCACGGCCCTGGCCGTCATGGTGGCGCCCGGCCAGGCTATCGCTGTGTCAACGACGGCCGAAAGTGGACCCCCTAGCGACGGTGGGCCCCCTCCGGCGGGTCATTCGTCGGTCTGTGAAGGTGTGGCGCGGCCGAGGTCGCGGTCCTTGAGCCGGTAGCTGTCGCCCTTGAGGGCGATGACCTCAGCGTGATGGACTGTCAAGGGCCATGAGGATCTGCCCGGAGGCGGTCGCAGACCTGCCCGTTGACGGTCACGAGATCTGCCCGGTGATGGCCATGGGTTCTGCCCAGAGTGGCCATCACGGTCGGGTGGTCAGGCCAGTGGCATCACGCCTTGTCCGGCGAGGGCTTGGCTGAGGCGGACGCTGTCGCCGCTGGTCTGGCAGACGTGCGCGTGGTGCAGCAGCCGGTCGACGGTCGCGGTCGCGAGGGTCTTGGGCATGAGCTCGTCGAACGCCGCGGGGTGCAGGTTGCTGCTGATCGCGACGGACCGCTTCTCGTAGGCGGCGTCGACGAGCCGGTAGAGCCCTTCGGCGGCGTCCGGGCCGACGGGGAGCAGGCCGATGTCGTCGACGACGACGAGGTCGGCCCGCAGCAGCCGGGACAGCGCTTTGGTGACGGTGTCGTCGGCGCGGTGCCGGCGGACGAACACCCCGAGGTCTTCCAGGGTGAACCAGGCGACCTTCAGGCCGGTCTCGACGGCCTGCTGGCCGAGGGCTTCGAGCAGGAACGTCTTGCCCGTCCCGGACGGGCCGCAGACCACCAGGTTCTCCCGGCGGCCGACCCACTCCAGCGTCCGCAGTGCCTGCTGGGTCGGGGCGGGGATGCTGCTCGCGGCCGCCTGCCAGACTTCGAACGTCTTGCCGGTCGGGAACGCCGCAGCGGCCCGCCGGGTCGCCAGCGCTGAGCGTTCGCGGCCGGCGGCTTCCTCGCCGAACAGCGCGCGCAGCACCTCGACCGGCTCCCAGCGCTGCGCGCGGGCGGTGGCCAGCACCTGCGGCGCGTGCTGGCGGATGTGCGGCAGCCGCAGCGTGCGCAGCAACGTCTCCAGGTCCGCCGGTAGCGGCGGCGCGGCCGGGACCCCGCCACCGGAGCCGTCTTCGTGCCCTTGGTCGGCGTCGTGCGCTGCGTCATGCCGCGTCGTCGCGGCGCTCATGCGGCGTCGCCCGGCTGGTGCTGGTGCTGCTGCCGAGGGCGGCCCAGCCGGCGGTGCCCTGGGTCAGGCTGCGGTCCTCGCTGGCCGATGCAGGCCGGGCCGGCGGCGTCGCGGGCCTGCGCGTGGTGGGCCAGGATCGAGCTGAGGTCGGCCTCGGCGAAGCGGCCGTGGACCGCGGCGTGACCGAGCGCCCAGTCGACCGCGACCGGGTCGCCGAGCTTGGCCAGCTCGACGGCGGCGGCCATCTTGACCCGCATCCTGGTGCTGCCGGCCGCGGCGGCTTCGGTCAGCCAGAGCCGGGCGCCGGCGCCGAGGGTGAGGAACTCGCTCTCCGCGTCGTTCCTGGCCTTGGGCTGACGGGCCAGCGCCCCGGCCGGCGCAGCCGGGAAATGCGCGTCGTCGAGCCGGGGCTGCCGGGCTGGGCCCGCAGGTGCCGGGCGACCTCGACCGGCCCGGCCTGCCCGACGTGCACGATCACGACCCGCTCGTCGCCGCCCTGGCCGTGGACCCGGACCCAGACAGCCCGTCCGAGCAGCGTGTGCGGGACGGAGTACTGGCCGCCGTCGAACGTCACTATCGGCGTCGTGCTCGCGACGGTGCGGGTCACGCCGAGCGCGACGGTGTGCGGCGCCGCCGGCAGCGGATGCAGCCGCGCGCGCTCCTGCTCGAGCAGGTCGACCGGCGCGCGGCGGGTCGTGCGGTGGACCCGGGCGTTGACCTGCTCGCAGAACACCTCACAGGCCCGCTCGAGCTCGCCGAACGAGCCGTAGGCGCCCAGCAGGTTCGTGTCGGTCGGGACCAGGTCGGCCTTCGCGAGCTTGACGGTCGACTCCGACCCGCCCTTGGAAGCCGGGTCCGCCGGCTCACACGTGTGGACCGTCAGGCCGTAGTGCCGGGCGAACGCGACCGTCTGCGGGTTGCGGACCGCCATGCCCGCGACGTGCTCGACAGTGACGGTCTTCTCGTTGTCGGTCAGCACGTAGGTCGGCGCGCCACCGAGCCGGCGCAGCGTCACGTCGAGCGCCGCGAACACGCTCGGCGCGGTCTTGTCCCGCAGCGCCAGCACGACCCGGAACCGCGACCACGCCAGCCACGCGCAGAACAGCACCGTCTTGCGGCCGTCGATGACCGGGCCGTCCCCGAAGTCGTACTGCAACCACATCCCCGGCTCGGTCACCCACGGCCGGTGGACCCGCACCCGGCCCGCCTTGAACGCCGTCTTGGCCTGCCGAACCGCGCGGCGGGTCGTGCGTTCCGAACCGGTGAACCCCAACGCCACGAGCTTGTCGTGGGCGACATCAGCGCGGAGCTTGCCGCCCGACCGGTCGATCCACTCCTCGAGCTTGGGCCGGAACTCATCCATCAGCTGCGGCCGCCCCGCCGGCCGATCGGACAGGCCGCCCTGCTCACGGGCGGCGACGTAGCGCCCGACGGTGTGGTGCGAACAGCCCGCCAACTCGGCTGCGTCGCGCAGCGACCCGGTCAGGTCGAACGCTTCCAGAATCTCCATGATCTCCCCTGCAGACTTCACGGTGTCCCTCCTCGGGAGTGCGGCGCATCAGCACCGCCAGCGCACCCGAGGAGGGGCCGGACCGCGGCAAGCGGCCAGGCAGACGACGTCGTGTCAGGCAGATCCCAAGACCGTCAGCGGGCAACTCTCATGTCCGCCAGCGGGCAGCTACGTGACCGCCTCCGGGCAGGATCCCGTGGCCGCTGTCACGAGCCCGTGCACCTCGGCTACCCGCAGCGCCTACCCGGCTCGTCGACGCCCTCCGCATCGGCTGCAGTTCACCGCATCCCTCTGGACGGTGGCACTCAGTCAGTCGTCCAGTCCGCCGAGGTCTGTTCCAGGTGTGGCGTACAAGACTGCCGTCGCGACGTCCGCACATCGGCAGTTGCGGACGTTGCCGTCAGGGCCGCGGTGGTCAAGCGGGTCAAGACGCCCCCCTGAGCAACCCCGTGGGCCAGCAGGACGGCTGCGCGCCCGCCTGCGCCCTCCCACCCCTATAACCACGCCTGGACCTAGGACTGCGTCGCGGAGGGCCGCAGGCGGCCGAGGCGGCTGCGGGCAGGGTCGGTTCGCGAACTTTCGCAGTTCGTGGTCCAGTTCGCAGAACAGACCTCCAGCGGCACCGATTTACACAGCCGGCTCAGCCGGCGCTCATGTCGACGAAGCGGCAGTAGTGCCCCTGGAACGCCACGACGATCGTGGCCGTCGGGCCGTTGCGGTGCTTGGCGACGATGAAGTCGGCCTCGCCCGCCCGCGGGGCTCTCCTTCTCGTACATGTCCTCGCGGTGCAGCAGCACCACCATGTCCGCGTCCTGCTCGATCGATCCCGACTCGCGAAGGTCGCTGACAGCTGCGGCTTCTTGTCGGTGCGCTGCTCGGGCCCACGGTTGAGCTGGCTCATGCGCGATCACCGGCACCTCGAGCTCCTTGGCCAGGAGCTTGAGGTTGCGGGAGAGCTCGGAGACCTCCTGCTGGCGGCTCTCGGACTTCTTGTTGCCGCTCATCAGCTGCAGGTAGTCGATGACCACGAGCTTGAGGTCGTGCCGCTGCTTGAGCCGCCGCGCCTTGGCCCGGATCTCCATCATCGTGAGGTTCGGGCTGTCGTCGATGAACAGCGGCGCCTCGGCGACCTCGCCCATCCGCCGGGCCAGCCGCGACCAGTCGTCGTCGTTCATCATGCCGCTGCGCATGTGGTGCAGCGGCACCCGCGCCTCCGCCGAGAGCAGACGCATGGTGATCTCGGTCTTGCTCATCTCCAGCGAGAAGATGGCCGCGGTGAGCCCGTGCTTGATCGAGCACGACCGGGCGATGTCGAGGCCGGCGGTGGACTTGCCGGAACCGGGACGCCCGGCCAGCACGATCATCTGACCGGGGTGCAGACCGTTGGTGAGGTCGTCGAGGTCCTTGAAGCCGGTGGGCACGCCGCTCATGCCGCCGCCGCGGCTGCCGATCGCCTCGAGCTCGTCCATGGTCGGCTGCATGAGCTCTTCGAGCAGCGTGTAGTCCTCGCTGCTGCGCCGCTCGGTGACGTCGTAGACCGCCTGCTGCGCCCGGTCGACGATGTCGTCGACCTCCGCCCCCTGACCGCCGTAACCGAGCTGCACGATCCGCGTGCCGGCCTCGACCAGGCGGCGCAGGATGGCCTGCTCGGCGACGATCTTGGCGTAGTAGCCGGCGTTGGCGGCCGTCGGCACCCCGGACAGCAGGGTGTGCAGGTAGGGGGCTCCCCCGACCCGGCCGAGGTCACCGGCCTTCTGCAGCTCGGCACTGACCGTGATGGCGTCGGCCGGCTCGCCCCGGCCGTAGAGGTCCAGGATGGTGTCGAAGATGGTCGTGTGGGCCGGGCGGTAGAAGTCGTTGGCCTTGAGCACCTCGACGACGTCGGCGATCGCGTCCTTGCTGAGCAGCATGCCGCCCAGCACGGACTGCTCGGCGGCGACGTCCTGGGGCGGGGTGCGCTCGAACTCCGTCGACACCGGCCCGGACCTGCTCTGGCTCGGCAACTCGACGACGCGCTCGCTCACCCTGCTCCCTCCGAGTCGGTCGAGCGGCCCGTCCGGACGCCCTGCCGGGTCCTGTCTACCGGCTGGTACCGACAGTCTCGGCGCGTCGCGGGAGGTCGGATCCGGGTGCCTGTGGACAGCCCTGGGGAGGGGGTGGGGACCATTGGGCGTGTCCCTGTGGACGACGCCGGGGCAACCTGTGCACGCCTGGGGACGGGCGCAGCCGCCACGCCGCGCCACTTGCCCACAGGGATGTCCACCGCTGTGGAGAACCGAAAGACGCCCGGTGCGGCCTGCAACGCGGTTCACGTTCGAGGCCCCGGACGCGACCAGGCCCGGCCCCCCACGCAGGGGGACCGGGCCTGGTCGGGCAGTGCAGGGACTACTTGGCGGCGACCACGTCGAGCGTGACGGTGGCCTCGACCTCCGGGTGCACCTTGACGGTGACCGTGTGGGTGCCGGTGGCCTTGATCGGCTGCGACCGTGAGGGTGCGCTTGTCCAGCTTCGGACCGCCCGCCTTGACGACGGCCTCGACGATGTCGGCGCTGGTGACGGAGCCGAACAGCCGGCCGCCGTCGCCGGAGCGCGCCGGCAGGGTGACCTTGAGGCCGGACAGCTGGGCCTTCATGGCCTGCGCCTGCCCCAGGTCGCGGACCTCGCGGACCTCGCGGGCCCGGCGGATCGTGGCGATCTGCTTGTCGGCGCCCTTGGTCCACAGCTGCGCGATGCCGCGCGGCACGAGGTAGTTGCGGCCGTAGCCGTCCTTGACCTCGACGATGTCACCGGGACCACCGAGGTTGGTGACCTCCTGGTTGAGGATCAGCTTCATCGCCTCTACCTCGCCGTCGAGGTGTAGGGCAGCAGGGCCATCTCACGGCTGTTCTTCACGGCCATCGCCACGTCGCGCTGGTGCTGGCGGCAGTTGCCGCTGACCCGGCTCGCGCGGATCTTGCCGCGGTCGGAGATGTACTTGCGCAGGGTGCCGGTGTCCTTGTAGTCGACGTAGGTCACCTTGTCCTTGCAGAACTGGCAGACCTTCTTCTTGGGCTTGCGGGGCGGTGGCTTGGCCATCGTCTAAGTCTCCTGGTCAGGGATGTGGCGCCCGCGAACGGGCGAGAGGTTCTAGAAGGGGGGCTCGTCGGACCAGCCACCGGAGGAGGAGCCGCCGCCGGCCGCGGGGGCCGAGGTGGCCCACGGGTCGTCGTTGGCGCTGGAGGAGGAGCCGCCACCGCCGCCGTAGGAGGAGCCGCCACCTCCCCCGCCGTTGCCGCCGCCGCCGTAGCCGCCCCCACCGCCGCCGCCACCGCGCGAGGCCTTGGTGACCTTCGCGGTGGCCCACTTCAGCGAGGGGCCGACCTCTTCGACGTCGAGCTCGTACACCGTGCGCTTCTCGCCCTCCTTCGTCTCGTACGAGCGCTGCTTCAGGCGGCCCTGGACGATCACGGCGCTGCCCCGGGTGAGGGACTCCGCGACGTTCTCGGCAGCCTGACGCCAGACGGAGCAGCGCAGGAACAGCGCCTCCCCGTCCTTCCACTCGTTGGAGTTCTTGTCGAAGGTGCGGGGGGTGGAGGCCACGGTGAAGTTGGCCACCGCCGCCCCACTGGGGGTGAAGCGCAGCTCGGGGTCGCCGGTGAGGTTGCCGACCACGGTGATGACGGTGTCGCCTGCCACGAAGTCCTCCTGGGTGTCCTTCCCGCGTCCGCGGGGGGTTCGTCGGTGTGGGTGCGTGCGCTCGATGCGCACAGGTGGTGCGGGGAAGGGATGTGCTGGTGGGGCGGGTGCGGGTGGAGCTGGTCCGAGGGAGGGTCTAGCCGGCCGGGGTCGGCTCGGCGGCGGGAGTCGCCTCCGCGGCGTCGGCGGCGGGCGCCTCGGCAGCAGGAGCAGACGCCATGGGCGCGCCCGGCGTCGGGCCGCTCGGGGCGGGAGCGCCGGAAGCGCTCGCGGCCGGGCTGCTCGACGTCGCCGAGGAGGGCTTGGGGGCCTTCCCGGGCTTGGGGTTGCTGGCCCGCATCTCCGGACGCATCACCTTGGTGCGCAGGATCGACTCGTTGAGGTTGAGCTGACGGTCCAGCTCCTTCATCGTGGCCGGCTCTGCGTTCAGGTCGATGACGGCGTAGATGCCCTCGGCCTTCTTGTCGATCTCGAACGAGAGGCGTCGCCGCCCCCACACGTCGACCTTCTCGACCGTTCCGCCGCCGTTGCGCACGACGTTCAGGAACGTGTCGAGGGAAGGAGCGATGGTGCGCTCCTCGAGGTCGGGGTCGAGGATGACCATGAGTTCGTAGTGACGCAAGTGACCCACCTCCTCCTGTGGACTCTGCGGCCACGGACGGTCCGTGGCAGGAGGGTGTTCGCGTCAGCAAACAGACCGACGCTACCAGCGCCGGCGCCGGTCCCCGGGACCGTGCAGCACAGCCGCCCTCAGGCGGTGGCGGGACCGTCGGCCGGCGCCGGCGCCTCGTGCAGCAGCAGGCGCGCGAGCAGGGAACCGACGCCGGCCAGCAGGACGGCGGCGAGCGCCAGCGGCAGGCCGTAGCGACGCGCCTCGACCGGGCTGCTCAACCGCGGCAGCGGACCGAGGGCCACCGTGGTGCCCGGGACCAGCGCGGGCTCCCCGCCCACCGGCCCACCGGGGACGACGTCGGGGGTGGGCTGCGGCACGATCGCCAGGGGGTCGGCCACCAGTGGCGTCGGAGCCCCCGGGCTCGGGCTCGGGTCGACGAAGCCCCCGAAGCTCCCGCCCGCCAGCGGCGGCGGCCCCTGCACGCTGCCGGTGCCTCCCGTCGAGACCGGCGAGGGCTGCGGGCTCGCCGCGGCCGGGGACGCCGACGCCGCGGGCCGCGGGGAGGTCGACGGCGCAGGCGTGCCGGCGGGGCGGGCCGACGCCGTCGGGCGCGCGCTCGCCGCGGCGGCGGCGGCAGGCACCACGACGCTCCCGGTGAAGCGGTCGAGGTCGGCGCCCCGGTAGGCGTAGGTGCCGGCCCTGCTGAGCGCGGGCACCACCGTGAAGCTCTGCCCGGGGACGAGCGTGCGGGAGTCGAACGCCCAGTTGGCGCTGTCGCTGATCACCCTGTGGACGAACGTGTCGGTGTTGACGAACCGCACGCTGTCGCCGGCCGCGACCGTGAGGCTGGCCGGGACCGGTCCGTCCTGGGTCAGCTGGACGTCGCGGACGACGGCCGCCGACGCCGGTCCGGCGAACGCCCCGCCGCTGAGCAGCGCCAGCGCGAGCACGGCGAACAGGGCGACGGAGCGGGAGCGGACCGGGCGCATCCGTCCATGGTCGCACCTGCCCGGTCCGCGCGGGTCCGCTCGCACCGGCCGGACCGGCCGCAGGCCCGGTCGCACGTAGGGTCGACCGGTGCTCAAGATCGGTGCCCACGTCGACCAGTCCGACCCCCTGGCGGAGGCCGCGGCTCGCTCGGCCGACCTCGTGCAGTTCTTCCTCGGCGACCCCCAGGGCTGGAAGGCCCCGGTGGTGCCGGACGTCTCGCCGGACGCCGGCGTCGACCTCTACGTGCACGCGCCCTACGTGATCAACGTGGCGACGTCGAACAACCGGATCCGGGTGCCCAGCCGCAAGATCCTGCTGCAGCACGCCACCGCGGCCGCCGCGCTGGGGGCGAAGGGCCTGGTCGTGCACGGCGGCCACGTCGTCAAGGGTGACGACCCGGCGTCGGGCGTGGAGAACTGGGTCAAGACCTTCCAGCGCATGGAGTGCCCGCTGCCGGTGCTCATCGAGAACACCGCCGGCGGCGACCTCGCCATGGCCCGGCGGCTCGACGCGATCGACCGGCTGTGGGACGCCGTCGGCGGGTTCGAGGGCGTCGGGTTCTGCCTGGACACCTGCCATGCGCACGCCGGCGGCGAGGAGCTGGTCGGGCTGGTGGAGCGGGTCCTGGCGATCACCGGGCGGATCGACCTGGTGCACGCCAACGACAGCCGGGACGCGTTCGGGTCCGGCGCGGACCGGCACGCCAACTTCGGCAACGGCGAGATCGACCCCGAGGCCCTGGTGGCCGTCGTCGCCGCGGCCGGCGCGCCGGTGGTCTGCGAGACCCCCGGCGGCGCCGAGGGCCAGGCGGCCGACATCGCGTTCCTGCGGGAGCGCCTGCCTGCCTGACCGAGCGCCTGCCCGCCTGACGGCGGAACGGAACCTGGACAACTACCCCATCGGGGCTTGTTCACACCCTCCGGGTGAGGCAGTCTCCGGGCAGGCCGCTTGGCCGGACGCCTGCCGGAGGGCCTGCACGTGCGCACGATGCGAGTCGCGGTCCTGGTCGCCGCCGCCCTGGTCGCCCCCGGGCTGCCCACGTTCGCCGCGCCCACCGCGCCGGTCGTCACGCCGGTGGTGCGCAGCGCGGCCGTGGCCCTCGGGACGACGGTCGCGGCCCTGACCGACGAGCGGCTGCTCGGCGTCACCTGGACCTCGGGCACCCCACGGGTCCGCGCCCGCTGGCACTCCGCCGCGGGGTGGGGGGCGTGGCGGGCGCTCGAGGACGACAGCCTCGAGCCGGAGCCGGCCGAGCGGGCCCGCACCCGGCCCGGAACGGACCCGCTGTGGCGGCCGACCGGGTCCGACCTCGTGCAGGTCGACGTCCGCGGCACCGCGCGCGGGCTGCGCCTGGTCCGGGTCAGCGACGGTGTGCGCTCCGCGGTCCGCACCCTGTCCGGCGCTCGGGCCGAGGCGGCCACCACGCACGGGGTGCTCGGCAGCGTCGGCGTCCCGGGCCGACTGGGGCGCCGATGAGTCGCTCCGCAGTGGGCGGCCGGAGTACGCCGCCACCGTCAAGGCCGTCACGGTCCACCACACGGCCAACGGCAACGACTACACCCGCGCGGAGGTCCCGGCGATCCTGCGGGCGGACTACGCCTACCACGTGCGGAGCAGGGGCTGGAGCGACCTCGGCTACAACCTCGTCGTCGACAAGTACGGCGGCATCTGGGAGGGCCGGGCCGGCGGGATCGGCCGTCCGGTGATCGGCGCCCACGCCCAGGGCTTCAACACCGGCACGCTCGGGGTCTCGCTCATCGGCGACATGACCCGCGCCGCACCGACCCCCGAGGCGGTCCGGGCGCTCGCCCGGGTGACCGCCTTCGCCGCCCGCACCTGGCGGTTCGACCCGGCCGGCACCGTGACGCTGCGCAGCGGCGGCTCACCGAAGTTCCGGTCCGGGCAGCAGGTCACGCTGCACCGCGTCTTCGGCCACAAGGAGACCGGGCAGACCTCCTGCCCGGGAGTCCTGCAGGACCGGCTCGGCGACCTGCGGACCGGCGCGCAGATCCTGCTCGGTCCCGCACCGCGCATCACCTCCGTGACCGTGTCGCAGCGCCCGCTCGGCGTTCCCGTGCCGGTCGACGTGAAGGGCGCGCTCTCGCGCAGCACCCCCTGGCGGGTGGCGGTCCGCGACGCCCGCAACCGCGTGGTGGCCAACGCCGTCGGCGAGGACACCGCCCCCGAGCTGCTGTGGAATGGCCTGGTGCCGCTGACCGAGGGACAGCCCGGCCTGGTGCCGGCCCCGCCGGGCCGCTACACGTGGACGGTCGTCGCCGACAACGGCTACCAGACGCCGGCCCGGCGCACCGGGACCATCGAGGTGGGGCTGCCCGTCCTCGGATGAGCGCGGGTCAGAAGATCGAGTACGACTGCACGAACAGGGCCGCCAAGGCGGCGCAGCACGCCGCCGAGACGGCGACCACCGCCTGGAACGCCCCCCAGCGCTGACCCAGCCGGTCCAGCGCCCACAGCAGCGGGAACACGACGACCAGGTACCGCGGCATCGACATCAGCGGCCGGCCACCGAACATGTAGAGCATGGGGAACAGCACGCTGAGGACGGCGTACGCGGTGTAGGTGGGCCGCACCCGGACGGCGAGCCACCCGCAGGCGATCAGGGCCGCGACCACCGGGATGAGGTCGACCATGAGGTAGCCCCCCGGGTCGCCGACCCCGGCGGTCCAGCCGGCCCACAGCGTCTCCCACGGCCAGGCCCGCGACTTGCCCCAGTTGCTGCTCTGGAGGTCGACCGGACGCCGCCAGTCACCGCCGCCCACCTGCCAGGCCGCCAGGTACGCCGCGAGCGCCAGCGGTCCGGCCAGCACGGCCGGCGCACGGTGCACCAGCGCCCGCACGACCACGCGCGGACCGCCGAGCCCGCGCACCTGCAGCAGCGCCTCGACGCCCAGGACCACGCCGAGCAGCAGCCCCGACGACCGGGCCAGCGCCGCCGCAGCCGCAGCCGCCGCCGCCCAGCAGCCACCGCCGGGTGCGCGCGGCGTACAGGGCGGCCAGCACCAGCGCCAGGAACAGCGACTCGGTGTACGGGGCGAACAGGAAGAACGACGTCGGGAACGCCACCGCCAGCAGCACCACGCGGCGCGCGGCCGGTTCCGACACCTCCAGCGCGGTCAGGCGGTGCAGCAGCACCAGGGCGAGCACCAGCGCGACGTTGCTGACCACGAGGGCACCGAGCAGCCAGTGCCCGCCGGTGGCGGCCCCGAGAGTCCGCGACAGCGCCGGGTAGAGCGGGAAGAACGCCCCGCTGGCGTCGTCGGTGCGGTAGCCGTCGGAGGCGATCCGCAGGTACCAGAGCGCGTCGGCCCGTTCGAAGCCGGTGACAGCGTTCGCCCAGCCCCGGGCCCACGGCACGCGGGTCCCAGCCCGGGACGCCGACCGCGGGCTGGGCAGGGATGAGGGCCGCGGCGAAGACCGCCACGGCCGACAGCGCCACCCGGGCCACGAGGTAGACCCGCAGGCAGTAGCCGACCGGGCCCTGCCAGAGGGCACGCAGCGTGGAGGGGGCGGTCGGCGCGGGCGGCGGCGCCTGCTCGAGCACGCTCATCGCGTCGTCCTCGGAGGCGACGTACAGCGGCCTGCGCTGCACCTCCTCGTAGATGCGGCCGATGTAGGTCCCGAGGACGCCGAGGCAGAGCAGCTGCACGCCGGCGAACAGCAGGATCACGACGGTCATCGAGGCCCAGCCCGGCACGGTCCGGCCCACGACGAAGTTGACGACGACGGCGATCGCCCCGACCAGCGACACGACAGCGGCCACCAGCCCGAGCACGGTCGCCGCAGCCAGCGGCGCGGTGCTGAACGAGGTCAGGCTGTTGACCGCCAGGCGCACCATGCGCCGCAGGGGGTACTTGGTCTCACCGGCGGCGCGCACCTCCCGGCGGTGGTCGACGATGGCGCTCGGGTACCCGAGCCAGGGGATGAGCAGCCGGTAGACGCGGTGCCGCTCCGGCAGGCGACCCAGCGCCTCGACCACCCGCCGGCTCATCAGGCGGTAGTCGCCGACGCTCGCCGGCACCTCGACGCCGGCCGAGCGCTGCACCAGTCGGTAGTACAGGGCGGCGGTGCCGCGCTTGAAGGCCGTGTCGCTGCTGCGGTCGGACCGGCGGGCGTAGACGACGTCGACGCCGGTGTCCTGCGCCGTCCGCAGCATCGTGGCCAGCAGCTCGGGCGGGTCCTGCAGGTCGGCGTCCATCGTGGCCACCCACTGCCCGCGCGACCGGTCGAGGCCCGCGGTCAGCGCCATCTGGTGGCCGACGTTCCGGTTCAGCCGCACGACCCGGAGCTCGGCCCAGCCGGCCGCCGCAGCGGTCAGCGCGTCGGCGGTGCCGTCGGTCGACCCGTCGTCGACGGTCAGCACCTCGTAGGGCACGCCGAGCGCGTCGAGCACCCCCCGCAGCCGGGGGACGAGGACCGGCAGCACCTGGGTCTCGTTGAAGCAGGGGATGACCACGCTGAGCGTCGGGCCCGACGGCGCGGTCACGGGTTGAGGTCGTACACGAGCATCGAGCCCTCGGTCCGGACCGTGACCCCGAGCCCGTCCACGGGCCGCGCCGGCACCGGCTCCCAGGGCGTGCCGCCGATCCGGTCGAGGTGGACGACGACGCTCTCGTAGCCGCGGCCGCGCAGGTCGCCCACCGTGGCGGCGTCGGGGAAGGACTCCATGGCGCGGACCTGCGACAGGGCGGGCGGCAGGTAGGAGGTGTTGCCGTTGGCGATCTGCTGCCAGCTCTGCGTGGACCAGAACATGTAGGTGTTGTCGGCGCCGGCCGAGGCCGGGAAGTTCACCAGCGGACCGTCGACCGCCGCCAGTCCCGCCGGGGGCATCGGCACCTCCGACAGCGGGAGCCGCGGCGAGCCCTCCCACAGCACGACCGCGGCGAGCAGCAGTCCGCCCACCGACAGGGCGGCCGCCGGCACCCGGCGACGTCCGGTCGTGGCCGCGGCGAGCAGGCGCTCCGTGCCGAGGGCGGCCAGCAGTGCCAGCACGAGGGTCCAGACGAAGGCGAGCCGCCCGGGCGTGCGCAGGCTGCTCCAGCCGGGGGCGAGGTCGAACAGCGCCGTGTAGACCGGCTTGCTGACACTCCACGCCGTTCCGAACCCGAGCACCAGGGCGCCGGCCCCGAGCAGGACCAGGCCCACCCGGGCCGGCCGCGGCAGCACCCGGGCGCCCAGGCCGACGCCGGCCAGCACGAGCACGAGCAACCCCGGGAACAGCGCCATCTCCGGCGCCCAGCCCAGGGTGTCGCGGGCGAAGGCGGTGGCGTCCCCCCACACCCGGCTCTCCCCGGCGGCAGCGAACAACCCCCGCACCGGCGGGGAGTAGAGGTCGACGTCGGCGATCGAGCGGGTGGCGTCGGGGTAGCGGGAGCGGACCGCGAGGTAGGGGGCCAGGAGCAGGCCCAGCAGCACCAGGAACGTGCCGCCGCCGACCGCGGTGGCCCGGACCATCGGGCGCGGCAGCGCCGGGCGGCCCCGGCGCAGCCAGACCGCCCCGGCCACCACCGACAGCAGAGCCAGCAGGTAGACGAACCAGATCCCGAGGGCGAAGCCCAGGCTGACCTGCCAGGCGGCCACCAGCCAGCCGGCCACGACCTGCCGGGGCCTGCCCCGTCGGTAGCCGCTGACCAGCAGGAACAGGCTCAGCGGGACGCCACCGACCGACAGGATGTTGAGGTGGCCGTTGTGCAGGATCCGCCAGGGGGCCCAGGCGTAGGCGGCCCCGGCCACCGCAGCCGCCGCCGGACGGGCCCCCAGCTCGCGGGCCAGCAGCGCGGCTCCGGCGAAGGCGAGTCCGTAGGCGAACAGGAACAGCAGGTCGTAGCGGACGATGACCGCCCTCGGGCTGCTGCCGATCAGCGACGCCGGCAGGTAGCCGAGGTGGCTGTCGGAGAAGGCCAGGCTCGGGCCCTCGGGCCAGAAGGTGTTGCCCGCGTAGAGGTGCAGCGGATCGGTCAGCAGGGCGTGGCCGCTCCAGGCGACCTCCCAGGCCTCGGCGAGCGGGTCGGCGGCGTCCTGCGGCACGTGCGTGCCGAGCTGCGTGGCGAGCGGCCAGGTCAGCGCGAGGGCGACCAGCAGGCCCACCAGCAGCCAGAGCGGGCCCTCCGCACGGGCGCGGGCCGGACGGACCGGCGCGTCCGCTGCTCCCGCCGCGACAGGGGGCGGGGACGGCTCGGCGGGACCGCTCGGCTCGGCCCGGTCGGCCGGCAGTGCCGTCTGGGACATCCCGTCCACCTCTGCCTGCCGTCCGCCTCAGCCTGCGACGCCGTCGGCCATGACCGCGACGTCCTCCGAAGGCTGCGACGCTATCAAGCGGTCAGCCCAGCCAGCGGCCCGACGTGAAGGCGACCACGCCGATGACCGACAGCGGGACCGACAGCGACAGGTAGGCCACGTGCAGCCACGGCCGGCGCGCGGATGCCCCGGCCAGCAGCAACCACAGCGGGAACCACAGCAGGGTGGCCCGGTTCACCGACAGGTAGACCGTCGAGGTGGCCAGCGCCCCGACGCTGAGACCCACGTAGGTCGCCTCGGACCAGCGGTGGCGGCGCAGCAGGACGCCGACGACGACGACCCCGACCAGCACGGACACGATCTCGGCCGAGAACGCCCACGCGTAGTCGGTGCGCAGGCGGCCGCTTCCCGCGTAGCGCAGGGTGGCGAGCAGCGCGGTGTGCGGCGCGGTCAGCTCCCGCTGCCAGCCCTCCTGCTGCGCCGTGAACCAGCGGAGCGGGTCGCCGGTGAGGGCCCACAGGTAGCCCCAGTAGCCCGCCAGCGCCGCCGGGGGGAGCAGCAGCCAGCCGGCCCGTCGGCCGGGCCGGCCGCGCGTCTGCACGAGCAGCTCCACGACGAGCGCGGCCGCGAGGAAGGCCCCGCTGATGCGCACGGTCGTGGCCAGCGCGACCAGCACCGACGCCGTGGCCCACCGGCCGCGCCGGGCGGCGAGCCAGCCGGGCAGCGCCAGGGCGAGGAACAGCGACTCCGAGTAGGCCGCGGCCAGGAACACCGCGTAGGGCGACACGAGCAGGTACAGCACGGCCCGGTCCGGGGCGACGCCCTCGTGCTCGGCCAGTGCCGCCAGGCAGGCCACGGCCACTCCCAGGGCGAGCGCGCTGACCACCATCCCGGCCGCGGTCCACGACGGGACGACGACGTGCACCACCCGGAGCAGCAGCGGATAGCCGGGGAAGAACGCTTCGATGCCGGGGTCCGGATAGCGGTCCGGGTAGCCCTGGTAGCCGTACTGGGCGACCTTGCGGAACAGGCCGACGTCCCATTGGTCCCAGCGCACCAGGAACGGCGGGACCGCGACCGCGAGCCCCGGCCCGAGGGTCCAGGCCCCGACGGCGGAGGCCACCAGCACGGCGACCCGGGTGGCGATCCACAGGCCGAGCGCCGACCGCACAGCGGGGCCGGCAGGTGCGGTCACCCGACGGGCACCGGTTCGGCCACTCCGTCCCGCTCCGCCCGCACGCCGCGGGCCGCGGACGTCGGGGGCCCCGTCGAGCACCCCGCCGGTGGGGTCGTCCTCGCCGGTGGCGTCCCCCGTGAGCGGGTCGGTCCGGATCACGTCGCGCTCGGGATGCAGCACGTCGCGCACCACCAGGCCGGCCAGGACGAGCAGCGCGGCGTCGCGCAGGAGCACCGCGGTGAGGAACCAGCCGTAGTCGATGCCCTGGTCGGCCCCGAAGGAGATGAAGTAGTAGAAGCGGGTGAACAGCACCAGGCCCTCGAGCGCCTGCCAGATCAGGAATGGCCGCCAGCGGGGGCGGGCCAGCACGGCGAGCGGCAGCAGCCAGAGGGTGTACTGCGGGCTGAACACCTTGTTGGTCAGCAGGAACGCCACCAGCACCAGGAACATCAGCTGCGGCAGGCGTGGGCGTCGGCGGGCCCGCAGCGCCAGCACGCCGATGGCCAGCAGCGACAGGGCGAAGCTGACGGCGACGGCCCGGTTCAGCACCGAGGGCGGCTCCCCGGCCGGCTGCGACCGGTCGAGCACCAGGGCGATCACGTCGTTGCGCAGCGAGTCGTCCGGGGTCCGCAGCTTCCCGAGGGCGAGGTACAGGGAGTCCCAGTCGGCGCCGCGCTCCTGGTTGAGGGCCACGAAGCGGTAGACCGAGTTCGTGCCCTCGACCATCTGGGCCGGGTCGGCGGGGCTCGGCGCCGTGGTGTGCGGGAGCAGCGCGCGCAGGCCCTGCTCGCCGAAACGGTCCAGCGGACTGTCGGCCACCCGCGTCTGGACCCCCCCGACGTCGGCGAAGGACGGGCTCACCAGGTAGACCGGCGCCACCAGGACCAACCCGGCCAGCACGGTGGCGGCCGCGGCCTTCAGCCAGGTGCCCGTGCGGCCGGCCCGGACGCACAGCAGCAGCAGCGGCACGAGGAACAGCACCGGGTAGAGCTTGGTGGCCGTGGCGACGCCCAGCAGCGCCCCGGCGGTCCAGGGCGCCCGCCGCTGCCAGGCCACCAGGCCGAGCCCGGCGAAGGCCATCGCCACGAGGTCCCAGTTGGTGCTGTGGTGCAGCACCAGGGCCGGCGCGACAGCGAACATCGCGGCGTCCCATGGTCGGCGTCGTCCGGCGAGGCGGGCCGTGGTGAGCGTGACGACAACCGCGCAGGCCGTGAGCAGGGCCCAGGTGAGGTCGAAGAAGCGGCGGTTGCGCTCGTCGCTAGGAGCGCCGTCGGCGAGCGACTCCGCCGCGGCCATGACCGCTCCGATCACCACCGGGTACTCGACCGGGTGGTCGAGGTAGGGGGTCGCCCCCTCGTTGAGCCGCTCCGCGCCCCAGAGCGCGAACACGTCGGAGTAGCACATGCGCGTGTACTGGTACTCCTCCGCCCACGGGTGCACCCGGCACGGCGACTTCTGCCAGAAGCCCAGCAGGCTGGTCAGCAGCGTCAGGAGCACGAGCCAGCGCACCGGCGTCCAGAACCTGCGCTCCCCCAGCCGGGCATGGGCGCCCGGACGCCCCCCGACGGCGTTGACCAGACCGCCGACCACCGGGTCCTCGGCCGACGGCAGGACGACGGACGCGGGGCGTTCCTGCACGCTGCTGCTCACCGGCTCATGCTGCCACGGGGGTCCTGGACCCGGAGCGGGTCGAGCGGCGGCAGCCCGGGTCAGCTCGGCGAGGGCGCGGGGGAGGCCGGCGGCGGCGGGCTGGCCTGCGACGTCGGGACCGCCGGCGGCCGCGGGCTCGGCGACGACGGGGCCCGGCTGGGCCGGCGGGACGGCTCCGGCGACGGCGCCGCGGGCGCCTCGGTCGCCGGGTCGGCCGACGGGGTCACGACGAGGTCGGACGGCTGCGGTGACGGGTCGCGGCGGGGGCGGCTGGTGCGCGGTCGGGTGACCTCCCCGGAGCCGCCGCTGTCGGTGGACCGGCTGCGTCCGACGTTCGCGCGCCGGGGGAAGGACTCCTGCGGCTGGCCCGCCAGGGCGGCGTCCATGAACGCCTTCCAGATGCGGGCCGGCGCCGACCCGCCGGTGAGGCCGCCCGCGCTGCCGAGCTCGCCGACGATCGGCTTGTTGTTGCCCCGCCCGATCCAGACGGCCGCCGACAGCTGCGGCGTGAAGCCGGCCATCCAGGCGTCGTTGCTGTCCTGGGTGGTCCCGGTCTTGCCCGCGGCGGGGCGGCCGTCGGCGAGGCGGCCGTTGCGCCGGGCCGTCCCGCTGCGGACCACCTGCTGCAGGGCGTACGTGGCGTCGGCCGCGACGTCCTCGGAGAAGGCCTGCGACGTCGTCACCTTGGCCTCGTAGAGGTAGTCGCCCTTGGCGGCGCCGGCCTCGCGGACCGTCTTGACCAGGAACGGCTCGGCCGCCTTGCCCTTCGCCGCGAAGGTGGCGAAGCCGTTGGCCTGGTCGAGGACCGGCACGCCGTAGATGCCCAGCGCGATGCCGAGGGCGGTGTCGCCGTTCTCGTCGGCCAGCCGGACGTCGGCGCCGATGCCGGCCTTGTGCGCCATCTGCGCGACCTTCTTGGGGCCGACCTCCTGCGCCAGGGCGACGTAGACGGTGTTGACGCTGTTCTGCGTGGCCTGCACGAGGTCGATCCGGCCGAAGTCCTCGTTGCCGTAGTTGCTCACCGGCACCGGATAGCCGGAGAACTCCTTGGGGCTGTTGCCGCTGAAGCGGGTGGTGAGGCTGATGCCGTCGTCGAGCGCCGCCGCCAGCACGTACGGCTTCATGGTCGAGCCGGGGTCCTGCGGGTGGTCGTGGGCGGCGTAGTCGAACCCGCCGTTGCCCGAGCGGCCGCCGTAGTAGGCGAAGACCTCTCCGGTACCCGGCTTGACCGCGACGAGCGCCCCCTGGATCAGGGCGTTCGCCGCCTCGTCCTTGCAGGCCTGGGCGCCTCGGTCGCAGGAGGGGTCCACCTTCGGCTCGACCTTGGGGATCTCGCCCTGGACCGCCTCGACGGCCGCCTCCTGCGCCTGCGCGCTCAGCGTCGTCTTCACCAGCAGACCGCCCTGGGCCAGGCGGGCCTCGGAGAAGCCGCGAGCGGCGAGCTCGTCCTCGACGCGGTCGATCACGTAGCCCTTGGGGCCGCTGCGGTCCTGCTGCTTGCTCTGCCCGGGGTCCCGGACGAACGGGTAGGTGGCCGCGGCACGCTCCTGCGGGGTGAGCCAGCCCTCCTTGACCATCCCGTCGAGCACGTAGGCCCAACGGTCCTTGGCCTTGTCGAGGTGGCGGGCCGGGTCGTAACCGGCCGGCGAGCGGACCGACGACGCGAGCACCGCCGCCTGGGCGGCCGACAGGTCCTTGGCCTTGCCCCCGAAGTAGGTCTCGGTGGCGGCCTCGATCCCGTAGGCGCCGCGCCCGAAGTAGATGGTGTTGAGGTAGTCCTCGAGGATCTGCGGCTTGCTGCGCGTCTGGGTCATCTTCAGCGCGATGAGCACCTCCTTCACCTTGCGCGTGTAGGTGCGCTCGCTGCTGAGGAAGGCGTTCTTGGCGTACTGCTGCGTGATCGTCGAGCCACCCTGCTGGATGTCGCCGCCGCCCCGGACGTTCGTGAACAGCGCCCGGGCGATGCCCTTGGGGCTGATGCCCGGCTCGCGGTAGAAGCCCCGATCCTCGGCCGCGAGGATCGCCTCCTGGCCGTCCTTGCTCACCTGCGACAGCGGGACGAGCCGCCGGTTGAGGGCGCCGACCCGGCCCAGCTCGCTGCCGTCTCGGTACTGGATGATCGTGGCCTGCTGGATCGTCTGGGCGGACGGCGCCGGGACGTCGGTCAGGGCGTAGCCGACGCCGACCAGCAGCACGCCACCGAGCAGGCCGCCGCCCACCCCGAACAGGACGAGCTTCTTCCACGAGGGTCTGCGCACACGTCCATGGTCGCAGGCGCCCCGTGCGGTGACCGTGAGGCGTCAGCCGCGTCCGCGTCGTGGGGTGGGCGAAGGCGCCCGCGGTCCCGCGCGCCGGGGGGAACGTCCTGCGTTGCCCTGGTGTTCATCGGGACGTAGTGTCTGGCGATGTATCGCCGCGATACATCGCCCTGTCGCTCCTCTGGCGCACGCCCGGTGCCGCCCAGGTCGACCCGCAGCCCGGAGGAGGACGCGTGCTCGAGCTCGCCGTCCTCGGCCTGCTGTCGGAGGCCCCGCTGCACGGCTACGAGCTGCGGCAGCGCCTCAAGGCGACCCTCGGCGCCTTCCGGGCCTTCTCCTACGGCTCGCTCTACCCGACCCTGCGCCGCATGCGCGACGCCGGCCACATCACCGAGGACGAGGGCGACGCCGAGGTGGTCGAGAGCGCCCCGGTCATGACCGGTCGCCGCGGCAAGGTGGTCTACAAGCTCACCGCCGAGGGCAAGGAGCGGCTCGCGTCGCTGCTGTCCGAGGCCGGCCCGGCCTCCTGGGAGGACGAGACCTTCGGCGTCCACTTCGCGTTCTTCGCCCAGACCGACCCGGCCGTCCGCGTGCGCATCCTCGAGGGGCGTCGCACCCGGCTCGAGGAGCGGCGTGAGGGCGTGCACGCCTCGCTGAGCCGCACCCGCGAGCGGCTCGACACCTACACCCTGCAGCTGCAGGAGCACGGCCTGGAGGCGGTCGAGCGCGAGGTGCGCTGGCTCAGCGAGCTGCTGGAGACCGAGCGCCGCAACACCTCCCACCGGACTCCGCCGTCAGACCCGCCCCCGAGCCGGCACGCCCCACCGGGCGCGCACGCACCCCCGGGGACGGCGCCACCCCCGCCGTCCGACGCACCGCCCGTTCCCGTACCGCCCGTCCCGCACCAACCCATCCGTACGACTGAGGAGCACAGCGCATGAGCAACACCCGCACGCCGATCCGCGTGGCCATCGTCGGCGTCGGCAACTGCGCCGCGTCGCTCGTCCAGGGCGTCGAGTACTACCGCGACGCCGACCCGTCCGCCCGCGTCCCCGGGCTCATGCACGTCGAGCTCGGCGGCTACCACGTCCGCGACATCGAGTTCGTCGCCGCCTTCGACGTGGACGCCAAGAAGGTCGGCATGGACCTGTCCGAGGCCATCCTCGCCAGCGAGAACAACACGATCAAGATCGCCGACGTGCCGCCGATGGACGTCCCGGTCCAGCGCGGGCACACCCTTGACGGCCTCGGCAAGTACTACCGCGAGACCATCTCCGAGTCCGACGCCGAGCCCGTCGACGTCGTCAAGGCGCTCCAGGACGCCAAGGTCGACGTCCTCATCTGCTACCTACCCGTCGGGTCCGAGGCCGCCGCGAAGTTCTACGCGCAGTGCGCCATCGACGCGCACGTCGCGTTCGTCAACGCCCTCCCGGTCTTCATCGCCGGCACCCCCGAGTGGGCCGAGAAGTTCCGCGCGGCCGGCGTCCCCATCGTCGGTGACGACATCAAGAGCCAGGTCGGCGCCACCATCACGCACCGCGTCATGGCGAAGCTGTTCGAGGACCGCGGCGTCGTGCTGGACCGCACCTACCAGCTCAACGTCGGTGGCAACATGGACTTCAAGAACATGCTCGAGCGTGACCGCCTCGAGAGCAAGAAGATCAGCAAGACGCAGGCCGTCACGAGCAACCTCGAGCACGACCTCGGCGCTCGCAACGTGCACATCGGCCCGAGCGACTACGTGCAGTGGCTCGACGACCGCAAGTGGGCCTACGTGCGCCTGGAGGGTCGCGCGTTCGGCGACGTGCCGCTGAACCTCGAGTACAAGCTCGAGGTGTGGGACAGCCCGAACAGCGCCGGCGTCATCATCGACGCGCTGCGCTGCGCCAAGGTCGCTCTCGACCGCGGCGAGGGCGGCCCGTGCCACCCCGCCAGCACCTACTTCATGAAGAGCCCGCCCAAGCAGGTCCGGGACGAGCTCGGCCGCGACATCCTCGAGGCCTGGATCAACGGCGAGACCCTTGGTGAGCACGCCGCCGAGCAGATCGAGCGCGCCGCGAAGTAGCACTTGCTGCACGGCCGACGGCCCGGAGATCCCCGAGGGGGGCTCCGGGCCGTTCGGGCGTCCGGGGGGTGGGGCGCCTGCCTGTGAGCCGGTGCTCGCGGTGATCTTCCGCCTGTGGCGGCCCCCCTGCGGTGATCTTCCGCCCGTGGCGGCCCCCTGCGGTGATCTTCCGCCCGTGGTGGTCGCCACGCCGAGGGACGCCGCAACCAGAGGAAGATCACCGCGAACGGGACCCTGCACGGCCGGCCCCCTGCGGTGATCTTCCGCCCGTGGTGGTCGCCACGCCGAGGGACGCCGCAACCAGAGGGAAGATCACCGCAGGAGGCACCATCCGCGGAGATCACCGCGCAGATAGTGGACCCACAGGACCCAGGGACCCCCAGGACCCGGGACCCACAGGACCCCGGGCCCCCTACAGAGCGGTCAGGGCGTCGAGCTGCACGGTCGTGCCCCTGCTGGTGCTGCGCTTGAGGCCCACCCCGCGGACCTGCACCCGGTGCACCCCGTTGCCCAGGGCGATCCGGCTGATCACCACGCCGCAGCCGCTGTAGGAGCGGAAGGTGTCGAGGCGGGCGCGCTTGGTGCCGTCGACCCACACGTCGAGGAACCCGTTGCCCGGTCCGACGCAGGCGGTGACCGCCACGCCCTTGCCGGCCAGGGTCACGGTCGCCGCGCTCTGGGTGCGCATGGTCGGGGTGGTGGTGCGGAAGCCCCCGCCGACGGCGTTGCTCGAGGAGCGGAACGCCCAGGCGCCGGCGTAGGCGAGCGCCCTGCTTCCGTCGTCGATCAGCGCAGAGGCCTTGACCACGACGCCGACGGGCGCCAGGGGGTTGCCCGCGACGTCGGCGATCCCGGCGCGCAGGGAGACCGTGGTCGCCTGCCCGGGGATCCAGGTGCGGCTCGGGGCGACCGTGGCCGAACGCCCGTCCGCGGCGACCGTCACGGTGACGGGCGCAGCGGGACTCACCGTCAGGGTCGACGCGCTGACGCCGGTGACGGGCTCGGAGAACCGCACCAGGACCGGGGCGGTGACGGCGGTTCCGCCCGAGACGAGGGCGGTCGGCGGCGTCGCGTCGACGGCGAAGGTGCCGGGCGCCGACCACGACAGCGGGTGACCGCTCGGGTCGAGCGCCTGGACCCGCCACTGGTAGCGGCCGGTCGGGTAGGCCTGCTCGGGCGAGACGTACCGGGTCGCGTCGACCTCGGCGGTGTCGACGAGGGCCCGCTGGAAGTAGGTGTCGGTCGCGTCCGTGACCTGCACCCGGTAGCTGGCAGCCTCCAGGGTCGGTGACCAGCAGGCGACCCGGGGGTCGTAGGCGGCACAGTCGGTCGCGCCGGCCTGGGCCGCCCGCACGCGGCCGGACAGGCTGCTCCAGCGCAGCGGGACGTCGCCGGCCCGCACCGGCGTGGCGGACACCTGCTCGACCACGGGCACCACGGCGCGGCTGCTCTTGCGGAAGCCGGGCGGCGTCGCGCTCACCGGGCCGCAGCCCGTGGTGCTGCACGGCTGGACGGCGTAGTAGTAGCTGGCACCCGCGGTGTTGTCGCGCCAGGCGTCGGTGGTGGTCCACTCGGTGGCGGAGGTCTCGACCACGCGCACGATGTTGTCGTAGGTGGGCTTGAGGGAGACGTAGACCCGGTAGCGCGAGGCTCCGGCAACCGGGTCCCAGCTCAGCGTCGGGGCGTCGACGCAGGTCGCGTCCGGGCAGGTCGGTGCCGACCGCGGGTCGGACTCCACCGCATGGACGGTCACCGCCGGGAACGTCCGGTGGTCCACCGGGGCGACCCGCGGGTAGGTGGCGGTGAAGGCGGTCGTCGCCGACCACGCGCCCTTCTCGACGGCGTGCGTCGGGGTGCAGCCGCTGGCCTCGCTGCTCTCGTTGCCCGCCGGGCTCGCGGACGGCGACGCCGACGGAGACGCGGAGGCAGAAGCGGACGGCGACGCGGACGCAGAGGCGGACGGCGACGCCGACGGCACCGCGGACGGGCTGGGCTCGGCGCCCGGGCAGGCGGAGGCGACGTCGGCCGGGCTGCTGTCCGGCGGCAGGTGGCTGATGCCCTCGCTGCTGGCCGGGGTGGTGGCCCCGGTCACGGCGCCGTCGACGGCGCGGTCGAGAGGGCGCACCCGCCAGTAGCGGGTCTCCCCCGTGCCGAGCAGCGAGAAGGCGCAGGCGCCCGGGTTGTCCTCGTCCACGGTGAGGATGCCGGTGTAGGGGGTCACCCGCGGGTGGGAGGTGAAGCAGGTGTCGACGACGCCGGTGGCCTGTGTCTCGGTCGGGCGCGCGTCGTCGAAGGTGGGACTGGCCGACACCTGGAGCTCGTAGGCGGACGCGTCCGCGACCGGCGTCCAGCTGAAGGTCGGGCGCCCGACGACGGCGGCGTCGCGCGACGGCGACAGCGGCGTCGGCGAGGCGGTCCACTGCTTGGTGAAGCTGCCCTCGGCCCAGGCTCCGTGCGTGCCGCCGTCGAGGGCGCTGACCCGCCACAGGTAGGAGGCGTGGGGCAGCAGGAGCGGAAGGGTCAGCTCGGTGGAGACGACGTCCTGGGTCAGGACGGGGGCGTCGGCCCAGCTGTCGTCCTGGCCGACCTCGACCCGGTAGCCGGAGGCGCCGACGACCGGTTCCCAGTCGAGGACGACGTGCTTGCGAAAGACCAGCGGCGCGGGCGACAGCGCGTCGGCGGGACCGACGACGCGCGGCGCCCCCAGCTCCCTGCCCGGGGCAGCGGCCGACGGCGAGGCGGCGGGGGCCGCGCTCGGCGACGCCTCCTGCGCGAGGGCGGCCACCGGGGCCAGCACACCGGCCGTGACGACGGCAGCGGCGACGCCGGCGACGGCGCGCAGGGAGCAGACCCGCAGGCTCCCCGGTCGGGGACGGGAGGTCGATCGGCTCACGGGACTCCTTGAGATCACAGCGCATCCACGCCTGGTCCCGGGATGTCTCGGCAGAGCGGGTCGGCGACCTGAGGAAATCGCGGCGTGTCGGCTGGACAGTCCCGCCCCCGGCCTGGAGCGGCCCGCCCCTAGGCTGAACCGGGTGACCCGGACAACCGCTGCGGCCCGGCGACTGCTCGAGGGACCCGACTTCCGTCGGCTGCTCCGCGTGCGCATGGCCGGTCAGTTCGGCGACGGACTGTTCCAGGGGGCGCTGTTCGCCGCGGTGTTCTTCGACCCGACCAAGGCCACCAGCGCCGCCCAGGCCGCCGCCGCCTTCACCACCCTGTTGCTGCCCTACTCCCTGGTGGGGCCGTTCGCCGGAGTGTTCCTGGACCGGTGGCAGCGCCAGCGGGTGCTGCGCGACGGCAACGTGGTCCGGGCGGCGCTCGTCGGGCTGTTCGCGGTGGCACTGGCCCGTACCAGCGCCACCAGCGCCGTCGTCGTCGTGCTCGCGCTGCTGGTGGTGTCGGTGAACCGGTTCGTGCTGTCCGGCCTGTCGGCGTCGCTGCCGAACGTCGTGGCGCCCTCCCGGCTGGTCACGGCCAACTCCTCGACCACCACCCTCGGCGCCGGGGCGGCGGCCTTCGGTGGCGGTGCGGCCCTGCTGCTGCGTGAGGTGCTGGGCGACGACGCCGACGGCGCGGCGCGCACCTCGGCCGTCGCAGTGGCGGTCTACCTCGGCGCGGCGCTGCTCGCCACGCGGCTGCGCCGGGACCTGCTCGGTCCGCACGAGGAGCCCGAGGTGCGCCGGTTGCGGGCCGCCCTGGGCGCGGTGGTCCGCGGCGTGGTGCAGGGTGCCCGGCACGTGCGCGAGCACGGCCCGGCGGCGCGGGGCCTCGCGGCGATCACCGCGCACCGGTTCTTCTACGGCCTGTCGACCGTCGCGACCCTGCTGCTGTACACCCCGCAGGGGGCGATCGGCCGGGGCTTCACCGGCCTCGGCGCCGTCGGCACGGTCGCGGTGGTGGGAGGGCTCCTCGCGGCGTTGGTGACCCCGGCGGTCACGTCGCGGATCGGCACCCAGCGGTGGGTCGTGCTCGTGTTCGCCACGGCGTCGGTGGTGGAGGTCGTGTTCGGCCTGCCCTATACCCACGGCGCGTTCCTCGTGGCCGCCTTCATCCTGGGGTTCGTCGCCCAGGCCAGCAAGATCTGCGTCGACACCCTGCTGCAGGAGTCGGTGCTGGACACCTACCGTGGCCGGGTCTTCTCCTTCTACGACACGCTGTTCAACGTCAGCTTCGTGGCCGCGGCCGGAGCGGCCGCCGTCCTGCTGCCCGCCGACGGCAAGTCCTACCCGGCGCTGGCCCTCATCGCGGTCGGCTACGCCGTGACGGCCGTCGTCTACGGCGTGCTCAGCGTGCGCGCCGCCCCGTACGAGCCGCCCGAGCCGGTCGTCACCCGCTGAGCCCTGCCCCGGGGGCGGTCAGCCCAGCAGCGGGGTGAGCACCGGCAGGTCGAGGTGCACGTCCAGCAGGGGCGGCCGGGTGGGCGAGACCGCCGGGGCCGGGGCCTGCTGCGCGCCCGGCTGCAGGGGCAGCAGGTCCAGGACGGTCTGGAGCAGCTCGCGGACCGGGCCGGGCGAACCGCCCGGCGACGGGGCGGCATCCGGCGCCTGCGTGGGCGCGGCGGACGGAGCGCGGGACGCCGTCGGCGCCGCGGGGGCCGTCGAGGGACGCGGGACCGCCGGTGCGACGAAGGGCAGCAGCCCCCCGCTCGGGACCACGACGTCGGCCAGGGCCTGCTCGCGCTGGGCCGGGGTGAGTCCGGCAAGGTAGTCGCTGGCGTCCTGGACGGTCGCTCCGGCGAGCCGGGCGACGACGCCCCACGACCCACCCAGGCGGCGACCCTCGACGACGTCCTCCAGCACCTGGGGCCGGACCCGGTCGCCCCGGTGGGCCAGGGCCACGGCCAGGCTGAGCTCACCGAGCGCGGCGCTCGACAGGTCCTGGTCGGTGAGCGCGGCGGGCAGCGCGCGGGAGGCCGGTCCCTCGATGGCGAGGTCGACGGCCAGGGCGCGCAGGTCGAGGTCGGCGTCGACGAGCGAGCGCAGCGACGCGCGCTCCCACGGGTCGCCGTCGACGAGGGCCAGCGGGGTGACCCGGCCCGGGAGGGCGCCGGCCGGCACCCGCACCTGGTGCAGCGCCCCGACGGTGGTGGTGGAGCGACGGCCGGCCGGGTGCACCGACGCCGTGCCCCGGTAGGCCGCGACGCGCAGCACGGGCACCGCCTCGACCCGCACGAGCGCCTTGTCGGGCACCCCCACGCGCGCCGCGGACGTCGTGACCGCCAGGGCGCGGCCGCGGGTCGCGTCGACGAGCACGGTCCCCGCCTCGAGCCGGGCCTTGGCGCCGTCGAGCACCACGAGCCGGGTCGAGGGGGCGAGCGTGGTGGTGCGGCGACCGGTGTGCAGGACGGCGGCGCCGCCGGTGGTGACGACGGCGGCGCCCGCGGGCACGGCCGTACCGCGGCGGGCGGGCACCGAGGTCCCGGCCAGGACGACGGACGTGCCGGGGGCGGCGGACTCGACCGTGGTCGCGAGGTCCTCGGCGGCCTCGCCGCGGGTGCTGGCGGTCAGCCCGGCGAGCAGGACGACCGCGGCCACCAGCGCCACGACGGCCACCAGCCGCGACATCCCGGTGCCGGGCTCACCGACCGCAGACCCGCCGGACGCCGGGCGCGAGGCCGGGTCGACGGCGGGGTCGAGCGCGGGGGGCGCGTCGGCGAGGGCGGTGGGCACGGCACGAGTGTGCCCGGAACGGACAAGTCGGGCCATGGCCCGAAAGGACTACTCGCGGGTGGTCCGGTCGGGCCCGGGCACCTCCAGGCCCTGCGCGGCGGCCCAGGCGAACAGCTCGGCCTCGACGTCCTCCCGCGGCAGCGGCCCCCGCTCCATCCGCACCGCGAGCAGGTGCTTGTAGGCCCTGCCCACGAGCGGTCCCGGACCGACCCCGAGCAGCGCCATGACGTCGTCGCCGGACAGGTCGGGGCGGATCCGGCCCAGCTCCTCCTTGGCGGCGAGCTCGGCGATGCGCCGCTCGAGGTGGTCGTAGGACGGCCGCCAACGAGGCCGCCCGACGCCGGTTGCGGGTGGTGCAGTCCGACCGGACCAGCTGGTGCAGGCGGGTGAGCTGGGGTCCGGCGTCGGTGACGTAGCGGCGCACCGCGCTGTCGGTCCAGGAGGGCCCGTCGGGCCGGTAGCCGTGGAAGCGCAGGTGCAGCTCGGTGAGCAGGGCGACCGCCTCGACGACGTCCTTGCCGAAGGTCAGCTCGCGCAGCCGCTTGCGGGCCATCTTCGCGCCCACCACCTCGTGGTGGTGGAACGAGACGCCGCCGCCGCTCTCGTGCCGCCGGGTGCGGGGCTTGCCGACGTCGTGCAGCAGCGCCGCGAGCCGCAGCACCAGGTCGGGTCCGTCGGTCTCGAGCCGGACGGCGCGCTCGAGCACCTGCAGGGTGTGCTCGTAGACGTCCTTGTGCTGGTGGTGCTCGTCGATCTCCAGGCGCAGCGCCGGCAGCTCCGGCAGCACGTGCGCGGCCAGCCCGGTGTCGACCAGCAGCTCCAGCCCGGCCCGGGGGTCGGCCCCGACGAGCAGCTTGCTCAGCTCCTCCTTCACCCGCTCGCGCGTGATGATCGCCAGCCGGTCGCACATCGCCGTCATCGCCGCGACCACGCCGGGGTCGACGGCGAAGCCCAGCTGGCTGGCGAACCGGGCGGCCCGCAGCATCCGCAGGGGGTCGTCGTCGAAGGACTGCTCGGGGGTGCCGGGGGTGCGCAGCACCTGGGCGGCGAGGTCGTCGAGGCCCCCGTGCGGGTCGACGAACGCGTCCGGGGCCTTCCAGTCGGGCAGGGCGACGGCCATGGCGTTGACGGTGAAGTCACGCCGTCCGAGGTCGTCGACCAGCGAGGTGCCGTACCGGACGTCGGGGTTGCGCGAGCCCGGCTCGTACGCCTCGCTGCGGTAGGTGGTGATCTCCAGCTTGAAGCCCTGGCGCGACACCCCCACGGTGCCGAACGCGATCCCGGTGTCCCACACGGCCTCGGCCCAGCCGTCGACGATCGCGAGCACGCGCTCCGGCGGGGCGTCGGTGGTGAGGTCGAGGTCGTCACCGAGCCGTCCGAGCAGGGCGTCGCGGACGCTGCCGCCGACGAGGTGCAGGGCGTGCCCGGCGGCGGCGAACCGGGTGCCGAGCTCGACCGCGACCGGCGACACCCGCAGGAGCTCACGGACGGCGTTCTCCTGCACATCCGTGAGCGTGGGCACGGGCCACGAGTGTAGGGAGCCGGAGGCCAGGACGACGGCCGAGCGGCGACCCGCGGAGCGTGCAGCGCAGCGGGGCAGCCGTCGGGGGTCCGGTCGTACCCTGGGCCGGTGCCCCCCGTCCCGACTCCGCCTGCCGTGCGTCGGCCGCTGCGACGGGTGGACGAGACGAGCGCGGGTGGTCTGGTGCTCGACCGGCTGGGCCCCGGAGCCAGCGCCGCCCTGATCGGTCGGCTCGACCGGCGGGGGCGGCTGCTGTGGTCGCTGCCCAAGGGTCACGTCGAGGCGGGCGAGACCGAGCCCGAGACCGCCGTGCGCGAGGTGGCCGAGGAGACCGGCATCCGCGGCCGGGTGGTCGGCAAGCTCGGCACCATCGACTTCTGGTTCGTCGCCGAGGGCCGTCGGGTGCACAAGACGGTGCACCACTACCTGCTGCTGGCGGTCGACCCGGTGCACGGCCTCGTGCTGTCGGACGAGGACGTCGAGGTGTCGGAGGTGGCCTGGGTGCCGCTGGAGGACGTGGCCGCCCGGCTCGCCTACGCCGACGAGCGCCGCCTGCTCGACCGGGTGCCCGACCTGCTGGCCGACACCGCGTGACCCCTGCGGGGACCGTGCCGGGCGGGCCGGCGTGACCGCCGGGCGGACGGCACGCGCCGTCGCCGCCCTGGCGCTGCTGCTGCTCCCGGCCCTTCCGGGTGCCACCGCGTCCGCGGGCGAGACGACCCCGACCCCGACCCCGACGGCGCTGTCCCCGCGGGCCGCCCCGGAGCCCGAGTTCCCGGTGCAGGTGGAGGTCGGCACCCTGGCCCCGCGCGCGCCGGTGCCGGGCGGCCGGTTGCAGGTCCGCGGCACCCTCACCAACACGGGCAGCCGGCCGGTGGGCCAGCTGCGAGTAGCGCTGCGGGTCGGCGACCGGCTGGCCAGCCGCAGCGCCCTGGGCCTGGCCGACGCCGAGGGGGTGGCCACCCGCCGGGTCCGCAGCACCGTGGTGAGCCTGCTCGACGTCGTGCTCGAGGCGGGGGCCAGCGCGCCGTTCGACGTGCGCACGCCGGTCGACGCCCTGGACCTCGGCGGCGACGGCGCCTACCCGCTCGAGGTCGAGGTGCGGGGGCGGGTCGACGACGGCGCCGCCGGCGACATCGTCGGGCTGGCCAGCACCTTCCTGCCGTGGTTCGCCACCCCCCCGGCCGGCACCACCCGGATCGCGTTCGTGTGGCCGGTGGCGGCCGACCCCGCCCGCATCCCCCGTCGCACCGACCGCGGTCCGGTGCTGCTCGACGAGGACCTCGCCGCGTCCGTGTCTCCGGGCGGCCGGCTCGAGGGCGTCCTGCGGGCCGGGCGGGCGGTCGAGGCCGGCGCCTGCGACCAGCGGCCCGAGGGCCCGGAGGGCGAGGACCCGACCCCCGCCCCGGCGTCGTGCCGGCGGGAGCCGGTCCCGCTGACCTACGCCCTCGACGGCGACCTGCTCGACACGGTCGCCGGCATGGCCGGCGGCTACGACGTCCGGGTGACGGGCTCCAGGGTCCGCCCGGGCACCGGCAGCGAGGCCGCCCGCGCCTGGACGGCGTCGCTGCGCGAGGGGGTGGCCGCCGGCGCCGCCCTCGCGGTGCCGTACGCCGATCCCGACGTCGTCGCGCTGTCGTCCTCCACGAGCGACCTGAGGGCCGACGTCGGCACCGCGGTCCAGCTCGGTCGGACGGCCGTGGAGAAGGTCACCGGGAAGGCGCCGCTGCCGGCGGTCACCCTCGCGCCGCCCGGCGCGCTCACCGTGGGCGCCCTGCAGACCTACGCCGACACCGGGACGCGCGCGCTCGTGGTCTCCGAGCAGGTCCTGCCGCCCCGGCCGCCCGCGCAGAGCCGCACGTCCGGGGCGCGCGACAGCCTCGCCACCGCCACGGGACCGCTCACCGGGCTCGTCGTCGACGAGGGCCTGTCGCGGCTGCTCGCCCCCGACACCGACCCGCAGGACGGATGGCAGGGGGCCCGCCTGGCCGAGCAGCGCTGGCTGGTCGAGAGCGCCATGGTCGCGGCCGAGGACCCCGGGCTCACCCGCACCCTGGTGGTCGCGCCGACGCGCGACGCCGACCTCGTGCCGGCGGTCGCCGCCCAGTCGATGCTCGACGCCGGACGCCTGCCGTGGCTGTGCCCGGTGCCGCTGGCCGACGTGGTCACGGGGACCGAGCAGTGCCCTCTGGGCGGCCCGACCGGCTCGGCGCTGGAGCGACGGGGCGCACCGCTCGTGCCCGACGACGACGCCCCCGTGCTCGATCCCGCACAGCTCGAGCGGGTCGCGCAGACCCGCGACGCCGTCGACCAGCTGACCCAGGCGGTGCTCGCCCCCAGCGACGAGGCGGCCGACACCCGGGCGCGGCTGCTGCGCGCGGTGCTGCGGACGGAGTCGATCGCCTGGCGCGACCCGGCCGACCGCCGTCGCGGCCGGATGCTGGCCGGCCTGCTTCAGGACGACGTCGACGATCTCCTCGGCCGGGTCACCCTGCTGACCGGGCCGGTGACGCTGACGAGCAGCCGGGGCCGGCTCACCGTCGACGTCGAGAACCAGCTCGACCAGGCGGTGACCGTGCGGGTGCGGCTCACCGCCGACAACGCGGCCCGGCTCGACGTGCAGGGCGTGCAGGTGCAGCAGGTGCCCGCCCGCACCAGCGTGCCGCTGACGCTGGAGGCCCAGCCGCGGACCAGCGGCCAGTTCCCCGTGCGCGCGCAGCTGCTCGACCGCAGGGGCGAGCCCTTCGGGGCGACGTCGGAGTTCGTGCTGCGGTCCACCCGGTACGGGTCCGTCGCCCTGGCCGTGACCGGGGTCGGAGCGGGCATCCTGCTGGTGGCCGCCGGCTACCGGCTGACCCGACGGGCCCTGGGCCGATGAGGGACAGCCGATGAGGGACAGCCGATGAGCGGTCCCCGATGAGCCTCGGGTCGGCCCGTGGCATGGCCGTGGGCACGGTGGCCTCCCGCGGCACCGGTTTCGTGCGCACGGCGGCGATCGCGGCCGTCATCGGGGTCGCCTCCGTCGGCGGGCTCTACGACCTCGCCAACACCACGCCCAACATCGTCTACGAGCTGCTGCTCGGCGGCATCCTCACCAGCACGGTCGTGCCGCTGCTGGTGCGCTCGGCCAAGCACGACACCGCCGAGGGCGACGCCTTCGCGCAGCGGCTTCTCACGCTGGTGCTGCTGGTGCTCGGCGTGGCCACCGTGCTGCTCGTGCTCGGGGCGCCGCTGCTGGTCGACCTCTACACCAGCGGCCTGTCCCCCGACGACCGCCGCCTGGCCGTGGTGCTCACCCGGTTCTTCCTGCCCCAGGTGCTCTTCTACGCCGCCGGCGCGGTGCTCGGCGCCGTCCTCAACACGCGCGGTCGCTTCGCCGTGCCGATGTGGGCCCCGGTCCTGAACAACCTGGTGGTCATCGCCTCGTGCGGGCTGTTCCTGCTGCTCCCGGGCGTCAGCCCGCTGCGCTCCGGCACGATCACCTCGGCGCAGGTGCTCGTGCTCGGGCTCGGCACCACCGCCGGCATCGTCGCGCAGACCGTCGCCCTGGTGCCGTCGCTGCGGGCGGTCGGCTTCCGGTTCCGGCTGCGACCGGACCTGCGCGCCCTCGACCTCCCCGTGCTGTTCCGGCTGGCCCGCTGGACGCTGCTCTACGTCCTGGCCAACCAGCTGGCGCTCGTCGTCGTCGTCAACCTCGCCCAGGCCGACCGGGCGCTCAACGACGCCGGTCGCGGCTACGGCGCCTACGTCAAGGCGTTCGTGCTCTGGCAGCTGCCGCATGCCGTGGTCGCCGTCAGCGTCATCACGGCCCTGCTGCCCGGCATGTCGCGGGCCGCCTCCGACGGCGACACCGCGGCCGTCCGCACCCAGCTCGACCGGGGGCTGCGGCTCACCGTCGCGGTCCTCGTCCCGGCCGCGGTCGGCTACCTCGTCCTCGGTCGCGAGGTGGCCACCGTGGTGTTCGCGCACGGGCAGGTGACCCTGGACCAGGCCCGCTTCATCGGGGTGCTGCTGGGGGTGTTCGCCGTCGGGCTGGTGCCCTTCAGCGCCTACCAGCTTCAGCTGCGCGCCTTCTACGCCGCCAGCGACACCCGCACCCCCACCCTGGTCAACCTCGCGGTCAACGCCGTCGTAGTGCTCGTCGACGTCGCGCTCTACGCCCTGCTGCCCGACGACGTGAAGGTGGTCGGGCTGGCCGCCGGCCACGCCTGCTCGTTCCTGGCCGGGCTCGCCGTCTGCGCGGTCGTCGTGCGACGGCGGATCGGCCGGGGCGATCCCGCCGTGCTGCGCACCGCCGTCCGCTGTCTGGTGGCCGCCCTGCTCCCCGCGCTCGGCGCGCTCCTCGTGGCCGCCCTCCTCGAGCACCTGCTCGGACGTGGGCCGCTCGCGTCCCTGCTGGTGCTGGCCGTGTCCGGGCCGCTCCTGCTGGGCGGCTACGCCGTGCTGGCCGCCCGGTTGCGCGTGCCCGAGGTCGCCGACGTCGCCGGCCCGCTGCTGCGCCGGCTCAAGCCGACCGCCTGACGCGTCGATCAGGGGCAGGTGACCCCTCCCAGCGGCGACCGCGGCGACATCGTGCTCGGCTGGCTGACCCGGCTCGCCGTCGTGCTGGCCGTGCTCGGGCTGGTGGTCTTCGACGGCGTCGCCCTGGTCGCGGCGCACTTCCAGGCCGCCGACGCCGCCTCGGCCGCCGCCCGCTCCGCCGCCGAGGAGTTCCGCACGACCAGGAACGTGCAGAAGGCCTACGACGCCGCCTACGCCGAGGTGGCCGCCTCCGGCGACACCGTGGGGACGACCGACTTCGTCGTCTCCCCGCAGGGCGCCGTGCGCCTCACCGTGCACCGGTCCGCCCACACCCTGGTCGTGCACCGGATCGGTCCGCTGCGCCGGTTCGCCGAGATCGACGCCGCCGCGTCGGGCACCGCCACCTCCTGACCGCCCGCCGGGGGACCCAGGCCTGCCGCAGGGTCGACGTCGCTCCGCCCCCGGCGTCCTAGGATCGAGTGCCCGCCCGTCGGCGGTGCCCGCTGCCCCAGGAGGTCCCGTGGCCACGCCCGTCACCTCCGGCGCGGGCGCGACCCCGGCCCGGGACGGCGCCACCTCCCACGACCTCCCCGACGGCGTCGACGCTCCCGAGTCGCCCGACGACGACACCGGCTCTGGCGACACCGGCCCTGGCGACACCGGCTCTGGCGACACCGGCTCTGCGACGACGTCGACCGCCGGGGCGAAGCGCTCCCCGGTCGGCGCCGGCGACGTCCTGGCCGGGCGCTACCGCCTGCAGCGGCCGCTCCCCGGTGCCGACGGCGGCAGCGCCGTGCTCTGGCGGGCCGTCGACGAGGTGCTCGCCCGGCCCGTGGCCGTCACGGTGCTCGCCGCCCGCAGCCGCACGGGCGTCGCCCGGCCGTTCCTGGAGGCCGCTGCCCGCACGGGCCCCGTGCTCGCTCCCGGGCTCGCCCGCACCTACGACGCCGCGCTCGAGGAGCGCACCGGCCGCGACGGCGTCCCCCGCATCGTCGCCGCCTACGTCATCAGCGAGTGGGTCGAGGGACGCCCGCTGACCGAGGTGCTCGCCGCCGGTCCCCTGCCGCCGGCCGAGGCGGTGGCGCTGGTCGTGCAGGCGGCCGATGCGCTCACCGCCGTGCACGCCGCGGGCCTCGTGCACGGTCGGGTGACTCCGGGCAACCTCCTGCTCGGCGACGACGGCCGGCTCCGGGTCACCGGCACGGCCCTGGCCGCGGTCACGCACGGGGAGCAGCCCCCCGACGGCGCCGAGGGGGTCCTCGCCGACACCCGCGGCCTGGCGCAGGTGCTCTACGCCCTGCTCACCGGCACCTGGCCCGGCGAGCCGGGACGCGGCGCAGGCCTGCCGCCCGCCCGCCGCACCGCCGGTCGGCCGCTGTCGCCGCGGCAGGTGCGGGCCGGCGTCCCGAGGGCGCTCGACGTCGTGGTCGTCGCCTGCCTGGAGCCGGGCCGGGCGCCGGGCGCCGCGTCGTCGCGCACCCCGCAGGCCCTGGCCGACGCCGCCCGCGCCACGGTCGTCGAGCGGGTCGAGCCCGCCAGGGTCCCGCTGCGCCGCCGGCTGCCCCGCGTGCCGCGCTGGGTCCGGGCGACCTTCCCCTACGCGCTGTCGGGCGTGCTGCTCGTCGTCATCGGCGTCCTCTGCTACGGCCTGGGCATCAGCGTCGGCACGCTCGACGCGCAGACCGACCCGCTCGAGGCGATCGTGTCGACGAGCCCGCGCCCCTCGTCCGGGCCGGTGCCGACCGTGGTCGACCTGACCCGCGCCGTCGTCGACGACTACGACCCCAGCGGCGACGGCGCCGAGCAGGACGGCGAGGTGCCCAACGCCTACGACGACGACCCCCTGACCGCCTGGCGCACCGACACCTACCGCACGGCCCGCTTCGGGGGGCTCAAGCCCGGGGTCGGCCTGCTCATCGACCTCAAGACCTCGACGTCGCTGCGGCGCATCGAGGTCGACGCCACCGCGGCGGGGGCCCGGTTCGAGGTCCGGGCCGGCGAGAAGCTGGGCGAGGACGCCTCGGCCCTGGCCGTCGTCGCGACCGGCGACGGCAAGACCCCACGCATGACGCCCCGGGCCGGGGCCAAGGGCCGCTACTGGCTGGTGTGGATCACCGAGCTGCCGCCCGACGGCCGCAGCTTCCGGGTGGGCATCGGCGAGCTCAGGCTCGTCCGGTCGTGACGGACTCCTCGGACGCGCCCGACCCCGACGACCGGGCGCTGCTCGCCCTCGCCGCCGACGGCGACGGCGCTGCCTTCGGCCGGCTCGCGGAGCGGCATCGCGACCGGCTGTGGGCGGTCGCGATGCGGACCCTCGGTGACCGCGAGGAGGCCGCCGACGCCCTGCAGGACGCCCTGCTGTCGGCCTACCGCGCCGCGGGCGCCTACCGGGGCGACGCCCGCGTCACTACGTGGCTGCACCGCATCGTGGTCAATGCCTGCCTCGACCGGGCCCGGCGGTCATCAATCCGGCCCACGGTCCCGCTGCCCGAGCACGGGCGCGAGCCGGCCGAGCCGCGCGACCGGCTCGCCGAGAGCGACACCTCCCTGACCGTGCAGGCCGCCCTGGCCGGCCTCCCGCTCGAGCAACGGGCCGCCCTGGTGCTGGTCGACCTGCAGAGCCTGTCGGTCGAGGAGGCGGCGCAGGTGCTGGGCGTGCCGGCCGGCACCGTCAAGAGCCGCTGCTTCCGGGGCCGGGCGCGGCTGGCCGTGGCGCTCGGCCACCTGCGGAACCCCGACGGCGCGACGTCCGTCAGACCCACGACCAGCACGTCCGAGGCAGGAGGAACGTGACCGGCCCGCACCTGGACCTCGACGCGCTCGCCGACCTACTCGCCGGTGCGGGCGAGGCCGACGACGTCACGCACCTGGGTGGGTGCGCGACCTGCGCCGAGGCGCTCGGCCGGCTCGAGGACGCGCTGCCCGCGGTCGCGTCGTCGCTGGCCCGGCTGGACCCGGTGCCCGCGCCGCCGCCGGACCTGCGGGAGCGGCTCGCGGTTGCCCTGGCGTCGACCTCGGCCGCGTCCTCGGTTCCGGCGTCCTCGGTTCAGGCGGGCTCGGTGCAGGCGGGCTCGGTGCAGGCGTCCGCTGCGGAGGCCTCCGACGGTCATCCGGGCACCGTGCTGCCCGCCGTCGTCGTCCCCCTGCGCGCCGGGCACCGGCGGCCGCCGGCCGTCCTCGGGCTCGCGGCGGGCGCGCTGGCTGTGCTCGCCCTGGTCGGCCTGGGCGTCGGCCTCCTGCGTAGCGGGAACGACGCCGAGGGCAGCGGCGCGGACACCGCGGTGGTCGCCGCAGCCGCCCCGGAGCTGCCGACGTCGGCGACCGGCAACGACTACGGACCCGACGGCGTCGTCCTGGCCGGAGCGCTCCCCGGCCTGCTCGACCCCGCGCGCAGCAACGTCGCGACCGGAGGGAGCGCCGCGACCGGCGGCACCGCTGCCCAGGACGCCCCGGCGGCGACGGACGGCTCCGGAAAGGCCCTCGGCTCCGCCGAGCAGGGCGCTCCCGCCGGGGGCGCCACGGCCAACGGGAGAGCGGCCGCGCCGGCCGACCCCGCCGCGCAGAGCAGACTGCCGGCTACCGGGCCCGGTCCGCAGGCCGCCGCCGGGCAGGCCCTCGACCCGCTGGCCCGGCTGCGCGACCCCGCGGAGCTGGCCGGGTGCCTGGCCGAGCTCACCGGCCCGGACAGCGCCGGCCTGCCGCTCGCCCTGGACTACGCCCGCTACGCCGGCGAGCCCGCGCTGATCGTGGTGCTGCCCTCGGCCCGGGAGGGCAAGGTCGACGTCTTCGCCGTCGGCGCGGGCTGCACCGCCGGCGACGACCGCACCCTCTACTTCGCGGCGGCTGCGACGCGCGCCCTGGCGGGGAGTCTGCACCCGGCGGGCCCGCTCTCTAGGCGGTCGGCGTCGGCGTCCGCCTGGACTTCGGCGGCTGCGTCCACAGCACGGCTCCGGCGGCGGCGGCCAGGTAGGACGGCAGCACCGTGCCCGACGCCAGCCCCGTGCTCCCCTCGAGCAGGAACCCCACCGCGGCACCGGCGACGGCCAGCACCGCCGCGACCGCGCGCGTCCACCGGTCCGGACGGGTCGTCCCGGCGGCCCGCTGGGCGGCCTCCCCGGTCAGCACGCCGAGCAGGAAGGGCGTGACGTAGGCGAACAGCCCCGCGCCGACGTACTCGCTCACGACGAATCCCATGCCGACGGCCACGCCGTAGGCCGCGAGCGCGGAGCGGACGAGCAGCTCGCGCGGCGTCGCGGGCCGCGTCCGCCGTACGGCAGCGCTTCCCAGGCAGACCGGGCAGCCACCACCCGGAGCGGCGTCGGCATCGGGGCCACAGCGGGGACGGTCGCAGACCGGGCACCGGTCGACGGCGGTCCGTTCCGGATGCACGGCGCACGAGTCGGACACGGCCCGAGCCTGCCACGGCGGGAAGGCGCCTCTACCCTTCGGCGTTCAGCCGCACATGACCTCCGAAGGGCTCCCCGTGTCCGACGTCCGCAACGCCATCGTGATCGGCTCGGGGCCCTCGGGCTACACCGCGGCCATCTACCTCGCCCGGGCCGGCCTCGCGCCGCTCGTCTTCGAGGGCGCCGTCACCGCCGGCGGTGCGCTCATGAACACCACCGACGTCGAGAACTACCCCGGCTTCGCCGACGGGATCATGGGTCCGGAGCTCATGGACAACCTGCGCCGGCAGGCCGAGCGCTTCGGCGCGGAGATGGTCACCGACGACGTCACCGCGGTCGACCTCACGCAGGACCCGAAGGTGGTCCGGGTGGGCGACACCGAGTACCGGGCGAAGACCGTGGTGCTCGCCATGGGGTCGGCCTACCGCAACCTCGGCATCCCCGGAGAGCAGGAGCTGTCCGGACGCGGGGTCTCCTGGTGTGCCACCTGCGACGGGTTCTTCTTCCGCGGCCAGGACATCGTCGTCGTCGGCGGCGGCGACAGCGCGCTCGAGGAGGCGACCTTCCTCACCCGCTTCGCCGACACCGTCACGCTGGTGCACCGCCGCGACACGCTCCGCGCGAGCAAGATCATGCAGGAGCGGGCCATGAGCAACCCGAAGATGCGCTTCGCCTGGGACACCGTCGTCACCGAGGCCGTCGGTGAGCTCAAGCTCGAGAAGCTGCGCACGAAGAACCTCAAGACCGGCGAGGAGGGCGAGCTGGCCGTGACCGGGCTGTTCGTCGCCGTCGGGCACGACCCGCGCAGCGAGCTGGTCAAGGGCCAGGTCGACCTCGACGACGAGGGCTACGTCGTGCAGCACGAGACCTCCAGCACCCGGACGAACATCCCCGGGGTCTTCGCCGCCGGAGACCTCGTCGACCACACCTACCGGCAGGCGATCACCGCCGCCGGCAGCGGTTGCGCAGCCGCTCTGGACGCCGAGCGCTGGCTCGCCGCCCAGGAGGACGCGGCCGCGTCGGCATAGACCGCGCCGCACGCCTGTTCTGTCCAGCATCGACCCGACACTCGAGGGAGGCACCACCAGATGGGCGCCAACACCAAGACCGTGACCGACGCCAGCTTCACCGCCGACGTCCTGCAGAGCGACAAGCCGGTGCTCGTGGACTTCTGGGCCGAGTGGTGCGGGCCGTGCAAGATGGTCGCCCCCGTGCTGGAGGAGATCGCCGGCGAGAACGTCGACAAGATCACCGTCGTCAAGCTCAACATCGACGAGAACCCGGGCGCGGCCCGCGACTACTCGATCATGAGCATCCCCACGATGGCCGTGTTCCAGGGCGGCAAGATCGTCAAGCAGATCGTCGGCGCGAAGCCCAAGGCCGCGATCCTCAAGGACCTCGAGGCCTACCTGTAGGTCCCGCCCCGAAGGCCCGGTCCCGCCGCGCGGGGTCCGGGCCTTCGGCCTGTCCGGCCCTAGACTGGCGCGGTCCGCCACCCGACCGACAGGAGCCTCGTGCAGCTCTACCGCCGCGGCAGCGAGGGCCCTGCGGTCGCCGAGATCCAGAGCACGCTCGTCGGGCTCGGACTGCTGCCGGCGGCCGACGCCCCGGTCTTCGACGACGCGACCGACCGGGCGCTGCGGGCGTTCCAGCAGCAGCGTGGACTGTCTGTCGACGGCATCGTCGGCGACGAGACCTACCGCGCGCTGACCGCCGCCCGGTGGCGGCTGGGCGACCGGCTGCTGTCGCTGGCCAGCCGTCCGTTCGTCGGCGACGACGTCGCGGCGCTGCAGGGGCGGCTGCTCGAGCTCGGCTACGACGCCGGCCGGGTCGACGGCGTCTTCGGGATCCGCACCACCGAGGCCCTGCGGGGCTACCAGCGCGAGCGCGGCCTGGTCGCCGACGGCCGCTGCGGCCCGGCCACCCTGCGCGACCTCGCCCAGCTCGGCCGGCTCGTCACCGGCGGACGGCCGCACGCGCTGCGCGAGTCCGAGCAGCTGCACCGCTCCGGGGCGTCGCTGGTGGGCAAGACCGTGGTGCTCGACCCGGGCCACGGCGGGGCCGACCGGGGCGCCACCGGGCACGGCCTGGAGGAGGCCACGGTCGCCGAGGACCTGGCGCACCGGCTCGAGGGTCGCCTCACCGCCTCCGGCGTCCGGGCCCACCTGTCGCGGTCACCGCAGGACTGCCCCACCGACGCCGAACGGGCCGGCTTCGCCAACGACATCGGGGCCGACCTGCTGGTCAGCCTGCACGTCGACCGCGCCGACTCCCCCCACCCGTGCGGCGTCGCGAGCTATCACTTCGGTACCGGCAGCGGCGTCACGAGCACGGTGGGCGAGCACCTCGCCTCGCTCGTGCAGCGCGAGGTCGTCGCCCGCACCGGGCTGACCGACTGCCGGGTCCACGGCAAGACCTGGGAGGTGCTCCGCCTCACCCGGATGCCGGCCGTCCGGCTCGAGCTCGGGCACCTGTCCCACCCCGGCGACGCCGCCCGCCTGGCCGACCCGGCTTTCGCGGACACCGTGGCCGAGGCGCTGCTGGTGGCGGTGCAGCGGCTCTACCTGCCGCCGGACCTCGACGCCCCCACCGGGGTGCTCCGCCTGGCCGACCTGGCCCACCTGTGAACCCGGCCCTGGAGCTCGCCGGCCTCGACCACCCGCTGACGGCCGCCTTCACGGCCGCCGCCGGCGCGCAGGCCAAGGCCGACCGGCCCGACCACCTCACGGCGTCGGCACTGGTGCTCGACGCCTCGCGCACCCATGTGCTGCTCGTGCTGCACAAGAAGGTGCGCCTGTGGATGCAGCCCGGCGGTCACCTCGAGCCGGGCGACGCCTCACTGGCGGCCGCGGCGCTGCGCGAGGCCGTCGAGGAGACCGGCGTCGGTGACCTGCGCCTGGCCACCGGCATCCCGTTCGACCTCGACCGGCACCCTGCGCCGTGCGGCGCCCGCGACCACCTCGACGTCCGCTTCCTGGTCCTGGCCGACGACGGCGCCGCCACCGCGGTCAGCGACGAGAGCGACGACGTCCGGTGGTTCCCGGTCGACGACCTGCCCGCCGACGCCGTGCCCGATCTCGCCGCGTTCGTGCGCGCGGGGCTCGCCCAGGGGTGAGTCCCGGGCGCTCCTGCTCGCGGTCGCAGGCCGCTGGCCGATCTTCAGCGATGGGTAACGGCACTTCCCAGCGGTGCACGAAAACCGCCATGTCTGGACCTACCGTCGGACGGGTGAACGAGCGCTGGGTCTGCCCCGCCTGCTGCCTCAGCGTCGCGACGTGCTCCGAATGCCTGCACCAGCACGATTGGTTCGACCACGTCGGCCCTGCCGAGCACATGTGCCGCTGGTGCCTCACCAGCGACTACGACAGGGATCCGTTGGGTCGCTACTTCGACCGGAACCACCGCCAGTAACGGGACTCTCGCGTCAAGGGGCTGGAACGGGGCACGGCGGCGCGTAGCGTGGATGGCGGGACCGGCCTGGTCGGCTCGCGCGGTCGGCGACCAGGGTGCGGAACACGCGTCGGACAGCCTTCGTCTTCGGGCTCCGCTGGGCGTCCTTCTTGCCCTCGCCGGCCGCGAGCTTGCGGGCGTCGTGGGCGCCGTCTTGCGGTCGGTCGATGACGTCGGCGATGGGAGAAGTAGTGGCAGCTCCCGTCGCGCGCCTCCGCGGCGGAGCCGGACGAACAGCGGCCCGACCAGGGCCCCCACGACCGGTCCCAGGAAGATGGGCCACCGACCTCCCTGTCCGCTGGCCACGAGCACGAGCGTCAGGAACAGTCCGAGGCTGCCGGCAACGACCAGGACCATGAGCAGGTGGCGGTTGCTCCCCGGCTCCGGGCCGGGGTCTGTCAGCCCGAAGCCCACGCGACGCCTGAGCAGAGCGTCGACACGGTCGTCCAAGCGTCGCGTCCATCCTGCGAGGGCCATGAGTACAAGGTCGCAGACCAGTCGCGAGGCAGCGCCTACCAGCGGGGCGACCGCCGATCGGGCGCCCATCTATGCCGGCGTCGCCTGAGCACGGCCTGCGGGAGCCTGCGGTCGTCGACCTCGGGCACCGAAGCACGGTCGACCGGCTCACGCTCACCTGGCGTCTTGCCAGCATCACCGATGCGGCCGCTGCTGCTGAGGTACGCACTCGCCCGCATGGACTCGCTGCGCACGCCCGACCTGGGCGCCGAGCTCGAAGCGGTGGTCGGCAAGCGGATCGTCAGCATCGAGCGGCCGACCGCCAAGCGTCTGACGCTGGCCATCACGTTCGAGGACGCAGAATGCTCGAACTGCTCCCGCGGACACGCCACAGGACGGGTCCGGACGCACGAAGCAGCCATCGTCCTGCAGCCACGTCTTGCTGCTGAAGTCAGCAGGGGACGGGTGACGAGAACGTAGGACTGCGCACACTGCGGCCGGCGCGCCGCCGGCCGGCCCTCCTGAGGGGGCCCTTGATGCACCACCGATCCACGCTTGCTGCCGAACTCACCCAGAACTGAGCTCGGAAAGCTGACGAAGAGAGACCTGACGTCCTCGGTGCTGACGTCGGGGAGCCTCCGGCGCCGCCGGCCGGCCCGGATCACCCCGAACCCGGACGGATCGCCCAGCAGGAGTCCTTCCCGGTGCGGCGAACAGGGGAGGCAACCGACTCCCTGGAGCTTCTCGTGCGCTGGACCCGACGCAGGACCACCACCGTCCTGGCCGCTCTGCTGAGCGGCACCTGCCTCGCCTCGGCCTCTGCCGGGGGGACCACCGCCGGCGCGGTCGCCCTGCCCGCCGACGTCGACCCGCTGTCCTACGTGCTCCCCGAGCACATGACCTGGGACGACTACACCCCCGTGCCGGGCTACGACTGGACCGATGACACCCACCAGCCGGCCCGCAAGATCCGCGCGGCGCTGGTGCTCGGTGACTTCAAGGACCAGGAGTTCGTGGTCAAGGAGAAGGGGCTCACCACCGACCCCGCGAAGTTCTACGCCGACTTCCTCATCAACAAGCCGACGGCGCTCAACCGCGGCCACACGGTCAACGAGTACTGGCTCGAGGACTCGTTCGGCACGGTCGGCGTCGAGGCCGACGGCTTCGGTCCGTACAAGCTCGACGGCACCCTCACCGAGTACGGCATCACCAGCGACATGAACTCCCCGTCGGTCGACTGCCCGAGCGGCTCGACCTGCGACAAGGACCTCGACACCGACCTGCTGACAGCCTCGGCCGCCGACACCGCGGCCGCCGTCAAGGACGGCCGCGACTACGAGTTCCGCTACCTCCTGCACGCCGGCTACGACGAGTCGGGCACGTGGGAGGAGTACGGCCCCATGATGTTCGAGAACAAGGAGTCGATCCCCGACGCCGTCGACCCCGAGACGGGCGAGGAGCTGGGCAACCCCGACCCGACCAAGCCGAACTGGGCCAAGACGCGCTACGCCCGCCCCGACGGCGCCTGGACGTCGTTCTTCAGCGCCAAGCAGCCCTGGGCGCACGCGACCCCGGGGGTCTTCTCCACCCAGGGCGAGTCCGACGGCCCGTCCACGTTCTCGCACGAGCTCAGCCACATCTTCGGCGTCCTGGACAACTACGGGAACCCCTTCGCCGCCAACGCCGACCGCGACTACAGCGGTCCGTGGGACATGCTCAGCCGCGGCACCTTCAACGGCCCCGGCGGCCCCCACACCCGGTACAAGGTGCCGTCGGTGGCCGGCGGAACGATGGGCAGCCACCACATGCTCCGGACCAAGGTGCGGCTGGGCTTCGTCCCGCCGAGCGACGTCCGGTACATCACCAAGCCCGAGCTCATGGCCGGTCCGGTCATCACCGACGTCGTGCAGCGCGAGCAGCCACTCACCGTGCAGCAGCGGGCCAACGGCCTGAAGTACGGGATGAACGTCGTGCTCGGCCGCGACACCGGTGACACGTCCTGCGCCCGTCCGGGCAAGGCCCGCTGCGACGGCGGCGGCTACGACAACTACACCGTCGAGGTCGTCAACCGGGTCGGCTACGACTCGTTCACCCCCGACGCCGGCGTGCTGATCGCCAAGACGAAGAACGCCGACACCCTGCCCTTCCTGTGGGTCGTCGACAGCCACCCGGACGACATCGGCGTCACCGACTACGTCAAGCCGGACGGCAGCGAGCAGAAGTACCGCTTCGGCGACTACCGGCAGCTGTCGGACGCCCTGTTCAAGGCCGGCCGCAAGGGCACCAGCGCCGTCGGCAAGGGGCTGGCCGCGGCCGACGAGACGAGCAACTCCTACGAGGACACCGGCAACGCCGTCAAGTTCCTCGTGCTGGACAAGAAGCTCGACCGCGCGGGGGTCCTTACCTACCGCGTCGCCGCGCTGTCGACGACGCCGTCGCCGGTGCTGACCTACGGCGTCACGGCCGTGCCGGCGCTCGGCAGCACGGCCACGCAGGCCCGCTTCACGGTGACGAACACCGGCAGTGCCACCGACGTCGTGCGGCTGACGGTCGCCTCGACCGGTCCGGCCAAGGTGCTCAACGACCTCGTCGAGCTCGCTCCGGGCGCCTCGAGGGTGGTCACCGTGGAGCGCCTCGGTGGCGCCGCCGTCACGCTGACGGCCACCAGCGAGGGCGACCTGAGCAAGAAGGCCACCGCCTGACGCGGATCCGCCGCGCGCCGCTCGCGCCCGCCCTCGTGCTCCTCGCCCTGCTGGCGGGGTGCACCGGAGGCGGGCGCGACGGCGTCGTGGCCCCTGACCGCGCTGCGGTCGACTCCCCCCGGGCCCGGCTGCTCGGCCTGCTGCGGAACGACGGCCTCGGGCGCGGCGTCTGGGTGCTGACCGACCCGGGGGACGCCGACGGTCCGGGCACACCGCTCGGACCGCTTCTGCCGCTCGCCGACGGCGACCTGCTGGTGGAGGCCCCCGGCCCGGTGGGGCTGCTCGCCGGCGTGCCCGCCGACGTGAAGCTGCCGGACCTCACGCGCCGCGTGGGCGACGTCGTCGTGCTGGCCGAGCCGGGAGCCGCGCTCGGCTCCGGCCTGCCACCGGGCCTGCGACGACTCGCGGCCACCACCGCGCCGGTGGCCTGGGCCGGACAGGTGCAGGGCGGACCGGTCCTGGTCACGCTCGACGGCGACGCGCTGACGGTCGAGACGGCCCTACCGGTCCAGGTCGTGCGTTCCGGTCTGGCCGCGCCGCTGCCCGGATCGCCCGGTCGGCGCTGGCGCGACCTGCTCGCGGACGCGGTGGTGACCCGGTCCGGGGGGCGGACCGTGCTCACCGCACGGGCCACCGATGCCCTGCCTGCGACCCTGCTGCGCCAGCTCGTCGACCAGGGGGCGCTCCCGCCACGGTGACGGATCAGCCGGTCGACGGCCGCACCACGTCGGGCGTCGACCGAACCCAGCGCGGCGCGACTGACTTCGGGCCCGGAGGGGCAGACCGTGATCGTGGACAACGAGAGGGGTTTTGCTCAGCGAGCCCGACGGGGCAGCTGGCGCGCCGCGACCCTGATCGCGGTCGTCCTCGTGCTGCTCGCGATCGGGCTGCCGCGTCTCCGTCTGCCGACGCTGTCCAACCCCTTCTCGTCGACCACGGTCGACCGCAGCGCCCCTGCGCTGCTCACGTCCCTCACCGACCTCGCGCGCTTCGAGGCGGCGAGCGGCAGCTTCCAGGTCGTCGTCGACGTCGAGATGGACGTGGCCAAGATCCCATCGGCGCTGGCGGGCGAGCGGACGCTGTTCCTCGCCCAGGGCAGCGTCGATTCCTCTGTCGACTTCGCGGGGATCGGCAAGAACGCGGTCACCGTCTCGGCCGACGGCACGCGGGTCGACATCGTGCTGCCGCCGGCAACCCTGTCGGACCCGCGCGTCGACACCGAGCAGAGCCGGGTCTATTCACGCGACCGCGGACTGCTGAACCGCCTCGGTGGCATCTTCTCCGACAGCCCCACCAGCGAGCGAGAGCTGTACCTGGCCGCGGAGCGGAAGATGACCGAGGCAGCCGAGGCAGGCGGACTGCAGAACCAGGCGGAGAACAACACCCGGGCCATGCTCGAAAGCCTGCTGGGCACACTCGGGTACACCGACGTGAACGTCGCGTTCTCTCCAGACCTGCGCCCCTGACGGCGCGGGGCTCCGACCCTCCCGGCAGGGCGGTCGGGCCGAACGTCCCGCGCCAGCGCGCGCCAGGCCAAGGGCGGACCCGCCCCCGTCGCCAGTTTTGGTCGGGCCGTTCTTGTCGGACCCGGGTGGCACACTTCGCACAGGTGTTCGAAGGAGGTGGCGGCGTGGCGGTGTCTGTCCTGGTGGACGGCCCTGCCGTCGCGCTGCAGGACGCCCTGAACGCGATCCGCGAGACGCCGGCGCCGCTGGGGCAGGTTCCGGCCCGGCTGACCCTGCTCGCCCATGCGGTGCGTGAGCTGCAGGGCGTCTACCTGCGTGAGCTCGCGGCTGTCGACCCTGCTGCCGAAGGCGTCCGCTCTGTGGCGGACCTGCTGGTGGACGCCGCCGGACTCCCCGTCACTGCCGCGCGTGCCGACGCCGCCCTGGCCGTCCGTCTGGCGCCGCTGCCCGGGCTGCTCGACGCCCTCGCCGGCGGGGCGGTCGAGCTCCCCGCCGCGCGGTTGCTCGCCCGGGCCTGGAGCGTGCTGCCGTCCCGCCTGCGCGACGCGCCGACCGCAGAGGCGCTGCTGACCCTCGGCATGCTGGTCGACCTCGCCGACCTGCGCGCCAAGGTCGACGAGTTGTGCGCAGCACTGCAGCCGGATGTCACGGACGAGGCGCTGGCCGCCGCCCAGGAGTCCGGCGAGCTGGTGCTCACCGACGTCGGCGCGGAGACACGGCTGTCCGGACACACCGACCGCCTGCAGGGAGAGTGGCTGCGCGAGGTGCTGTCCGCGCGCGCCGAAGCCGACCGGGGCCTGGCCGACGGACGCACCAGCGGGGCCAGGTTGCTCGATGCGCTGCTCGACATCGTCCGCGAGCATGTTCCCGCACCCGACGGGTCGGACCGTGCCCTTCCCACCCTGGTGGTCGTCGCCGCCGCCGCGGACCTGTTCGAGCCGCGTGCCGCCACGCCCGACCAGGCACTCGCCGCCATGCTCGGCACCACGCCATGCGGTACGCCCCCGCCGGTTGTCGGCGCACGCACCCGCGGCGGCTGCCCGGTCGGCCACACGACACTGCGGCGGCTGTGCTGCGAGTCCGCACTCACCCGTCTGCTGCTCGACCCGCTCGGCTGGCCGCTCGACAGCAGCCCCCGCGCCCGTCAGCTCAGTCGCCGTGAGCGCCGAGCCCTCGAACACCGCGCGGGATACCGCTGCCAGCGCGAGGGGTGCGGCCGCCCCGCCGCGGTCTGCGTTCCCCATCACGTGGTGCCCTTCGCCCTCGGCGGGCCCAGCACTCAAGCCAACACGGTGCTCCTGTGCCGCAGCTGCCACCACCTGCTCCACGACAGGGGTCGCGTCCTCGGCCTGGTCGACGGCGCGCGGATCGGTCCACAGGGGTGGGTCCGGCCGCCGCCGGGAGCGCCGCCCGAGCCGGTCTTCTGACTCTCGGTGGCGCGCAGGAAGGGTCTGCTACACCGGCCGCAGCAGCGGGTCGGGGCTCATCGAGCCCAGCAGACGTTCCAGCGCGACCTCGACGTCCTCGCGCCAGGAAACCGCCGTCTTCAGCTCGAGTCGCAGCCGGGGGAAGCGGTGGTGCGGCCGCACGGTCTTGAAGCCGACGCTGCGCAGGTGGTCGGCCGGCAGGACGCAGGCCGGTGACTCCCACTGCTCGTCGCCGAACGCCTCGATGGCCCTCACCCCGCGACGGGTGAGGTCCTTGGCGACGCCCTGCAGCAGCACCCGTCCGATCCCGCCGCCGGCGAAGTCCGGGACCACGTGGCCGGTCATGAGCAGCACGGCGTCGGGGCTCACCGGCGACGTCGGGAAGGCGATCGACCGCGGCACGTAGGCGGGCGGCGCGTACATGACGTACCCCGCGGGGGCGCCGTCGACGTAGACGACCTTGCCGCAGCTGCCCCATTCGAGCAGCGTCGCGGAGACCCAGGACTCCTTCTCGAAGGCGGTGTCCCCGGCCTCGAGCGCCCGGTCGCGCGCCACGGGGTCGAGCTCCCAGAACACGCACGAGCGGCAGCGCACCGGCAGGTCGTCGAGGTTGTCCAGGGTGATGCTCACCGCGCGCCGGCTCATCGCAGCCCACCCTGCGCCCGCGGGGCCCGGACGAGTCCGGCGGCCCAGCCGCCGAGGAGCCCGAGCACCAGGCCGACCAGCAGGCGGCGCACGGACATGCGGCCCCTCCTCCAAGCGAGACGGCCGCCGGGACGCGGCTGCGCGCCCGAAGGGTAACGCGGCACCGGAAAACGCGACGACGCCGCAGGTACGGTCGGAGCATGGGACAGCCGGGACGGCCGCAGGCAGGAGTCACGCTCGACGCCTTCACCGGACGGTACGCAGCCCGGACCGCCGGCATGACCGCCAGTGAGATCCGGGCTCTGTTCGCCGTCGCGAGCCGGCCCGAGGTGGTGTCGCTCGCCGGTGGCATGCCGTACACGACCGCGCTGCCGCTCGACGCCGTCGGCAAGCTGCTGTCGGACCTGCTGGCCACCCGTGGCGCCGCCGCCCTGCAGTACGGGTCCGGTCAGGGCGACCCGCGCCTGCGCGAGCTGATCTGCGACGTCATGCGCCTCGAGGGCGTCGATGCCGGCCCGGACGACGTGGTCGTCACGGTCGGTTCGCAGCAGGCGCTCGACCTCGTCACGCGGATCTTCTGCGACCCCGGTGACGTCGTGCTGGCGGAGGCGCCGTCCTACGTCGGCGCCCTGGGCACGTTCGCCAGCTATCAGGCGCAGGTGCGGCACGTGGCGATGGACGAGCACGGACTGGTTCCGGAGGCACTGCGCGAGCACATCGCCGCCGTCGGCGGCCGCGCCAAGTTCCTCTACACGATCCCGAACTTCCACAACCCGGCCGGCACCTCGCCTGTCGGACGCCCGCCGCGACGAGGTGCTCGAGATCTGCCGGGAGGCGGGGATGCTCGTGCTCGAGGACAACCCCTACGGCCTGCTCGGCTTCGACGGGCCGCCCGTGCGGGCCATCCGTGCGCGCAGCGGCGCCGACGACGTCGTGTACCTCGGCTCGTTCAGCAAGACGTTCGCGCCTGGCCTACGGGTCGGCTGGGTGCTCGCCCCCCACGCGGTGCGCGAGAAGCTCGTCCTTGCGGCCGAGGCGTCCGTGCTCTGCCCGCCGGCCTTGAACCAGATGGCCGTCGTCGAGTACCTGTCGACGCAGGACTGGCAGGGGCAGGTCGAGGTGTTCAAGGGCATCTACCGGGAGCGGCGCGACGCGATGCTCGACTCACTGACCCAGCTGATGCCGCGCGGCACCACCTGGACGCACCCCTCCGGTGGCTTCTACGTCTGGACCACCCTGCCCGAGGGGCTCGACGCCAAGGTCATGCAGCCGCGGGCCATCACCGCCCGGGTGGCCTACGTGCCGGGCATCGGCTTCTACGCCGACGGGCAGGGCCGGCGCGAGATGCGTCTGTCGTACTGCTTCCCGGAACCGGACCGGATCCGGGAGGGCGTGCGGCGGCTGGCCGGCGTCGTCGAGGCAGAGCTCGAGCTGTTGTCCACCTTCGGACCGACCACCACCCGCCGGGCCTCGGCCGCGGTGCAGACACCCGCCCCGGACATGGCGTGAGCGGCACCAGCGTGGGCGCTGAAGGAAGGGACAGCGCGGGCGCTGCCGGGGGACCGCGCGGGCGCTGAAGGAAGCGACAGCGCGGGCGCTGCCGGGAGCTTCCTCGTCCTGGCGGGCGGCCTGTCGCACGAGCGCGACGTCAGCCTGCGCTCGGGTCGCCGGGTGCTGGACGCCCTGCGTGCGGAGGGACTGCAGGCGGACATGCGGGACGCCGACGCCGGGTTGCTCGCGCATCTGTCCGACGCCCGCTACGACGCCGCCGTCGTGGCCCTGCATGGGGGCGCGGGCGAGGACGGGGCGCTGCGCGAGGTCCTGGACCTCGTCGGTCTGCCCTACGTCGGGTCGGCACCGGAAGCGTGCCGCACGGCCTGGGACAAGCCCGCGGCGAAGTCGGTGGTGCGCCGGGCCGGTCTGTCCACGCCCGACGCGGTGGTGCTCCCGCACGCCGCCTTCCGCGAGCTCGGGGCGGCCGCGGTGCTGGACCGTCTGGTCGACCGCCTCGGCCTGCCGCTGATGGTCAAGCCCGCCCGCGGCGGGTCGGCCCTGGGCTGCTCGGCCGTCCACGACGCCGACGAGCTCCCCGCGGCGATGGTCCAGTGCTTCGGCTACGGCGAGGCCGCCCTGGTCGAGCGGTTCGTCGCGGGCACCGAGGTGGCCGTCACGGTCCTCGACACCGGCGACGGTCCGCGCGCACTGCCCGCCGTCGAGGTACGGCCGCTGTCCGGCGTGTACGACTACGCCGCCCGCTACACCGCGGGTGCCACCGAGTACTTCGCGCCTGCCCGGCTCGACCCCGCGGTGGCGAACGCCGTGGCCGACGTCGCGGTGCAGGCGCACTCGGCGCTGGGGCTGCGTGACCTGTCACGCGTGGACCTCGTGGTCGACGACGCCGGCACCCCCTGGCTCCTGGAGGTCAACGTCGCCCCGGGAATGACCGAGACGTCGTTGCTGCCCATGGCGGTCGAGGCCGCGGGGCTGTCGATCGGGGCCGTCCTGCGGCAGCTGCTCGGACAGGCAGCCGCCCGGGGCTGACGGCCGTTCGCGTCGTCGAGCACCCGGACGGGGCGCCGCCGCAGAGGCCACCCGCACGACGGCCCCCGACCTTTCCGGTCGGGGGCCGTCGTGGTTCCGGGGCCTAGCCGACCAGGCGGCGGCGGCTGGGACGTGCCGCCATCAGCACCAGGCCACCGAGCAGCACCAGCAGCGCACCGCCCCCGGCCAGGACGTCGACATCCGATCCGGTCCGGGCCAGGGTGCCCGAGCTCCCGGGACGGGGCCCCGCACCCGGGTAACCGGTCCCGATCCCCGGGTAGCCGCGGCCGGAGAAGCCGGTCCCGGTCCCGGTCCCGGGGAAGCCGGTGCCCACGCCCGGGCTGCCGATCCCGGTCCCGGGGAGGCCGGTGCCCGGGGTCGGGTCGACGTCGTCCGGGATGCCGTCGCCGTCGGCGTCACCCGTGGCAGTGCCGGCACCGGTGCTGGGCGGGCCCGCGGTCACGGTGAGGGTGACCGTGCCGACGTCGGTGCCTCCGCGGCCGTCGTCCACCGTGTAGGTGAACGTGTCCGGGCCGGTGTAGCCCGGGCGCGGCGTGTAGCGGCAGCCCGCGGGGGTGCAGACGACCGTGCCGTGAGCCGGCTGCAGTCGCACCGTGACCGTGAGCGGGTCACCGTCGGCGTCGGTGTCGTTGGTCAGGACCCCCACGGTGACCGGCGTGCCGGCCGCGGTGGTGCCGCTGTCGTCAACGGCCACCGGCGGACGGTTCGCCGCCGGACCGGCCGTGACGAGAACCGTGACGGTCGCCGTCGACGTCCCACCTCTGCCGTCGCTCACGATGTAGGTGAACGAGTCCGTGCCGCTGAACCCGGCGGACGGCACGTACTGGCAGCCGGCCGCGGTGCAGGTGACCGTGCCCGACGCCGGTCGGGTCGCGACCTGGACGGTGAGCGGGTCACCGTCCGGGTCGCTGTCGTTGGCCAGGATCGGGATGAGCACCGTCCGACCGGCAGAGGTGGTCACCCGGTCGTCGGTCGCCACCGGCGCCCGGTTGGCCGGAGCGGCCGGCACCGTCGGGGTGGCCGACGGGGTCGGGACCACCGGCGACACGGGCGGAGCGGTCGGCACCGTCGGGACCGTGGGCACCGGGCTGGGCGACGGCGTCGGCGACACCGGCGGAACGGTCGGAGGCACCGTCGGAGGAACGGTCGGCACCGTCGGCAGGACCGGCGGCACCGCCGGAGGGACCACCGGCGCTGCGGTGACCGTGACGGAGACCGTCGCGGTCGCCGTACCGCCGAAGCCGTCGCTCACCGTGTAGGTGAACGTCGCCGGACCCGTGGCGGCGGGCACGAACGTGCACTGGCCCGCGCCGGTGCAGGCGGCCGCTCCGGAGCTCGGGTTACCGACCGAGACCACGGTGAGCACCTGGCCGGTGTCGCCGTCGGTGTCGTTGCCCAGCACCGGGAACGTGACCGGCGTACCGAGCGTCGTCGTGGCGCTGTCGTCACCGGCGACCGGGGTGCGGTTCGTGACCGTCACGACGAGGGTCGTCGTGTCGCTTGCACGGAGCGGGTCGGTCACCTGCACCACGACCGCATAGGTGCCCGGAGTGCTGGGTGCACCCGTGAAGGCGCCGGTATTCGGGTCCAGCCCAGTCACGCCGGGCGGCAGGGTGGACCGATCGACCGTGTAGGTCACCGCAGCGTTCTCCGGATCGGCCGCGACGACCGGCGCCAGTCCCTCGCCGACGGCCACCGTCTGGACGGTGTTGGCCGGCGCGCCGGTGAAGACCGGCGGGAGGTTCGTCGTCCCGGCCGGGTCGATCGTGAGGGTCACCGTTGCGGTGGCCTCGCGGTTCCCGGCGTCCCGCACCGTGTAGGTGAAGGAGGTGGTCACCGGGGCGCCGGTCACGGTCGGGGCGGTGAAGCTGCACCGGTCGCTGGCACAGGAGACCGTGCCGGTGGCGGGGGCCGTGTTCGCCACGACGGCGATCGCCCCGGCCGGGCTGTCGTTGCCAAGGACGAGCAGGGTCGTCGTCGATCCGCTCGGCACCGTGTAGGCGTCGTCCCGGGCGACCGGGGCCGCGTTGGGAACGATCACGGTGAGGGTGACCGTGGTGGACGCTCGCTGCGGGTCGCTGAGGATCACCGGGAAGCTGTACGTCCCCGAGGTCGTGGGCGCACCGGTGAACGAGCCGTCGGCGAGCAGTCCGGTCACGCCGGGCGGCAGGACCGCACCGTTGCCGAGGGCGAAGGTGACGACGTCAGCCTCGGGGTCGCGGCCCGTGACCGGCGGTACCGGGGTACCGACCGGCACGGTCACCGGGGTCGGGCTGGTCAGCGTCGGCGCCTGGTTCACCGGAACCGGCGGGGGAGCCGGAACCGTGATCTCCAGCGACGCGACAGCTGCCAGACCCTGGGTGTCCACGACCTCGAAGCGGACCGTCGTGACACCCGCCGCGGACGGCGACCCCACGAACGAGCCATCCGGGTTCAGACCCGTCACACCCACCGGCAGCGGACTGCCCGGCACCAGACGGAACGTCACCGCAGCACCGTCCTCCGGGTCGGTCCCGGTCACCGGCGGAACGACCGCCCCGACCGCCACCGTCACCGCAGCCGGACCCGTCGAGCTCGGCGCCTGGTTCACCGGAACCGGCGGGGGAGCCGGAACCGTGATCTCCAGCGACGCAACAGCTGCCAGACCCTGGGTGTCCACGACCTCGAAGCGGACCGTCGTGACACCCGCCGCGGACGGCGACCCCACGAACGAACCATCCGGGTTCAGACCCGTCACACCCACCGGCAGCGGACTGCCCGGCACCAGACGGAACGTCACCGCAGCACCGTCCTCCGGGTCGGTCCCGGTCACCGGCGGAACGACCGCCCCGACCGCCACCGTCACCGCAGCCGGACCCGTCGAGCTCGGCGCCAGGTTCACCGGCACCGGCGGGGGCGTGACCGTCACGTCGACGCGCGCCGTGTCGGGGTTGCCGGCCGGGTCGGTCACCGTGTAGGTGAAGGCGTCCGACCCGCTGAACCCGGGACGGGGCGTGTAGGTGCACGTTCCACCGGTGCAGGTCACCGCGCCGTCCCTCGGCCCGGTGAGCAGGCTCGCTGTCAGCGCGCCGCCCTCGGGGTCGACGTCGTTGGCGACCACGTCGATGTCCACCGGGCTCCCGGCCGGCGTGGTCGCACTGTCGTTCTGCGCGACCGGCGGGGCGTCGGCCAGCGGTGTGCCGCTGATGGTGAGGGTGACCGTGCCGGTGTCGACGCCACCCCGACCGTCACTGATCGTGTACGTGAACGCGTCGGTGCCGCTGGCCGTCGAAGCGGCCACGTAGGTGCAGCGACCGTTGGTGCACGTGACGGTCCCCTGGGTGGGTCCGTTCGCGACGGTGACCGTCAGCGGGTCGTTGTCCGGGTCGGTGTCGTTGAGGAGCACCTCGACGACGACCTGCGCACCAGCCGACGTCGTGGCCGTGTCGTCCCCGGCCACCGGGGTGCCGTTGACGGCGGGAGGCGCGGTCACCGTCACCGTCACGGTCGCCGTGCTCGACAGGCCGCCGGGGTCGGTCACCGTGTAGGTGAAGGTGTCCGTCCCGGTGAAGCCCGCCCGCGGCGTGTAGGTGCAGGTCGCTCCCGAGCAGGTGGCGCTGCCGCCGGCCGGCGGGGAGGCCACGGCGACGCCGAGCGGGTCGCCGTCCGGGTCGGAGTCGTTGCGCAGCACCTGGACGACGACCAGCGTTCCCGTGGTCGTCGACGCGCTGTCGTCCAGCGCCACCGGTGCCCGGTTCGTGACCGGGCCGGCCGTGACGTCCACGGTCACCGTCGCGACGGCAAAGCCGCCCTGACCGTCGCTGACCCGGTAGGTGAAGATGTCCGGCCCGACCGTCCCCGCGTTCGGGGTGTAGGTGCAGATGCCCACGCCGGTGCAGCTGACCTGTCCACCCGTCGGGGCGCTCTCGACGCCGACGAACAGCACGTCGGAGTCGGCGTCGCTGTCGTTCGCCAGCACGTTGACGTCGACCGGCAGGCCGGCCCCGGTGGTGGCCGTGTCGTCCTGGGCCACCGGCGGGGTGTTGACCGGACGGTTCGTCAGGGTGACGACCGCGGTGTCCGTCCCGCCCTGGCCGTCGTTCACCGAGTAGGTGAAGGAGTCGGTCCCGGCAGCGGTCGCCGTGTAGGTGCACACGCCGTCCTGCGTGCAGGCGACGTTCCCGAGGGTCGGGCCGGCCGTGACCAGGACGGTGAGCCGGTCGCCGTCCGGGTCGGTGTCGTTCGCGACGACGTCGATGTCGATCGGGGTACCCACCCGGGTGGACCGGGCGTCGTCGACGGCGGTGGGCGGCGACTGCGGGCGCAGGCCGAAGTCCAGACCCCCGGTCGTGACGTTCGCCAGCACGGGCCGGGTGAGCGACGAGGCGGTCGTCAGCGAGGTGCCTGCCGGCGGGGTGATCCGGACGGTGTGGTCACCGAGCGGCAGGTCCTGCACGGAGTAGCTGCCGTCGGCAGCGGTCCGGACCGTCCGGTCCGGCTGACCGGCCGCGGAGACCACCAGCGTCACCGGGCCGGCGGTGTAGCCGGACTCACCGAGGTCGAACTGCTGGTTGCGGTTGCCGTCCAGGAACACCGTCCCGGCCAGGCTTCCGGCGTCGTCGGTGAAGACGTAGCCCGACGCCGTCGTGCCGGACGCGAGCACGATCGAGGCGACGCGGTTGGCGCCGTCGACGGTGCCGCGCGCGGTGCCCGGCGTCGCCGCGCCGGGGCCGTAGTCCACGGGCTGGCCCTCGGTCACCGAGTAGGTGCCCGGCGCCAGGCCGGAGAACGCGTAGCTGCCGTCGGCGGCCGTCGTGGTGACCAGCGCAGCACCGGCGGGGCCGGTCGGGGTCAGCGTGACGGTCACCCCTTCCAGCGGGGTCCCGCTGGTCAGCGTCACCGACCCGCGCAGCACCGAGGCGCGCGACTCGGCGAACAGGTAGCCGGAGGCCACGACGCCGTCGCCGAGCGCGACCGCGAAGCCGTCCGGGGCCTGCAGGCTGCCACCGGCGGTACCGAGCGTCTCGGGACCGTCCAGGTAACCGGCCGGCTGCGTCTCGGTGACCGTGTACCGGCCACCGCGCAGGCCGGTGAACGACCAGGAGCCGTTCGCGTCGGTGCCGGTCGTGCGCGAGGCGTCCCCGCCGAGGTCGATCTGGACCCCGACGAGACCGGGCTCACCCGGGTCGCGGACGCCGTTGCCGTCGAGGTCGTCGAAGACCTCGCCGGACAGCGCACCGAGGGTGTCGGTGAAGTCGTAGCCGGTCGCGACGGCTCCGGAGACGAGGACCACCGCGGAGACGGCGTTGGCACCGCCGTCGGCGCCACCAACCGAACCGATCGTGGCCAGACCGTCGCCGTAGCCGGCCGGCTGCGACTCGGCGACCGCGTAGGTGCCGGGACGCAGGCCGGTGACGGCGTAGCCGCCATCGGTGCCGGTGACCGCGGTCCGGGTCACCGGCGTCGCGCGGTCATCCAGGCCGGACACCGTGACGGTGATCCCGGGCAGCGGCGCGCCGCCGACGGTGACCTGACCGCCGAGCGAGGCCGCGCGGACCTCGCCGAAGGCGTAGCCGGTCGCGGCCGCGCCGCCGGGCAGGGAGAAGGTGATCGCGTCATTCGCGACGGTGCCGCCCGCGGTGCCCGCGACGTCCGGGCCGTCGAGGTAGCCGCCCGGCTGGGTCTCGGTCAGCACGTAGGTCCCGGCCGGGAGGGCGGGGAACGTGTAGGCGCCCTGGGCGTCGGTGGTGCGGGTGGCCAGCACGGCCCCACCTCGGGACAGCGACACCTCCACGCCGGTCAGCCGCGGCTCACCGCCATCGGGCTGACCGTTGCCGTTCCGGTCCTCGAACGCGAAGCCCGAGACGGAGCCGGAGGTGTCGGTGAAGTCGTAGCCGGTCGCGACCGTGGCCGGAAGCAGCGGGACCGTCCTCACGGTGTTGGCGCCGTCGACGGACCCGCCGGCGGAACCGGCGGTGGCGGAGCCGGGACCGAAGGCGTCCGGCTGGTCCTCGGTCACCACGTAGGTGCCGGGCCGCAGCAGGTCGAACAGGTAGCGGCCGTCCGCGCCGGTGAGCGTGGACCGGCTCACCGGGCCGCGGTCGTCGTCCCCGGTGAGCAGCACGGTCACGCCGGGCAGCGGCGAGCCGTCGGCCAGGGCGACGCGACCGCCGAGCGAGGACGGGGCGATCTCGCCGAACAGGTAGCCGGTCGCCTCCTGCGCGGGGTCCAGCGTGATCGTGGTGATGCTGTCCGGGTCCGTCGCGGTGCCCCCGGTGGTACCCACCGTCTCCGCGCCGTCCAGCCGGTCGGCCGGCTGGGTCTCGGTGAGCGTGTAGGTCCCGGCCGGCAGGTCGGCGAACCGGTAGCTGCCGTCCGCGTTGGTCACCGCCGTGAGGTCCGCGGCGCCGGTGCGGCTGAGCGTGACGGTGACCCCGGGCAGGCCCGGCTCCGTCCCGCCGCGCAGGCCGTCGCCGTCGCGGTCGTCGTAGACCGCTCCGGCCAGCGAGCCGGCCGGGTCGGTGAAGACGTACCCGGTCACGATGCTGCCGGGGGTGAGGGTGATGTCCTGGACGAGCTCGGACGTGACGCGCCGTCCGGGCGCCCCACCGGTGGTCACGGCGCCGGTGCCGTAGCCCACCGGCTGGTCCTCGGTGAGGTCGTAGATGCCGGGGGCGACGTCGGCGAAGGCGAACAGGCCGTCGGCGCCGGTGACGACGCTGCGCGGCGCCACCGGCGTCCCGGTGTCGTCCAGCCCGCTGAGGGTCACCGTGACGCCGGCCAGCGGCAGACCCGGACGCACCTGGACGAGGCCGCTGAGCGCGGTGCGCCGGATCTCGCCGAAGGTGTAGCCGGCGCCGTTCTGCGCGACGCCGAGGGAGATCCCGGTGAGGCCGTCGGTGCCGGTGCGGGTCGCTGCGGGCAGACCGGTCCCGTCGATCCCGTCGGCGTAGCCGAACGGCTGGGTCTCGAGAAGCGAGTACGACCCGGCCGCGAGCCCGCCGAAGCGGTAGGTGCCGTCGGCGGCGGTCCGGGTGGTCGCTGCGGCGTCGCCGCCGAGGGTGAGCAGGACGTTCCCGATCGGCGGCTCGCCGGCGTCCCGGACCCCGTCGTTGTTGCGGTCCTCGAAGACCAGGCCGGACAGCGAGCCGCCGCGCTCACGGAAGGCGTAGCCGGTGGCGTCGGTGCCGGACAACAGCCTGATGCCGGTGACCGTGTTGAGGCCGGGGTCTCCGCCGGCGGAGCCGCTTGCGACCGCGCTGTCGGCGTAGCCGGCCGGCTGGGTCTCGGTGACCGCGTAGGTGCCGGGGCGCAGCCCGGAGAACGTGAACGTGCCGTCTGCGGCGGTCGTGGCGCGCGTGTTCGCGGCGACCGGGGCACCCAGGTCGTCCGCGCCGGAGAGCGTCAGGACGACGCCGGCCAGCGGACCCCGCTGGTCGACCGACACCGTGCCGGACAGCGACGCCGCCCGGACCTCGGCGAACAGGTAGCCGGTAGCCGTCGTGCCACCGGGCAGGACGACCGACAGGGTGTCGGGCGGCGTCGGGCTGCCGCCCGCGGTGCCCGCGGTGTCGCGACCGTCGAGGTAGCCGTTGGGCTGGGTCTCGGTGATCGTGTAGCTGCCGGCCACCAGGCGCGGGAACAGGTAGGTGCCGCCGGCGCCGGTGACGACGGTGTCCACCACGGTGCCGCCGGAGCGCAGGGTGACGGTGACCCCGGGCAGACCGGGCTCGAGCGCGTCCCGGACGCCGTCGGTGTCGAGGTCGTCGAAGACCAGTCCGGCCAGGCTGCCGAACGTGTCCACGAAGGCGTAGCCGGTGGCGGCGGTGCCGGGAGCCAGGACGATGCCGCTGACGGCGTTGGCCGTCGTCGCCCCGCCGACGGAACCGGCGGTGGACGACCCGGCGCCGTAGGCGTCCGGCTGCGTCTCGGTCACGGTGTAGGTACCGGGGCGCAGGCCCGGGAAGCCGTAGGCCCCGGCGGCATCCGTCGTGGTCACGACCCGGACGGGCTGCCGCAGGTCGTCGGTGCCGGTGAGCACGACCTCGACGCCGCCGAGCGGGGTGCCGTCGTCGAGCCGCACGGTGCCGGACACCGACGTGCCCCGCACCTCGCCGAACAGGTAGCCCGTCTCGGCCATCCCGGCGCGGACGACGAGACCACGGACGCTGTCCGGCTCGACGGGCGTGCCACCGGCGCTACCGGCGGCGTCGACGCCGTCGAGGTAGCCGCCCGGCTGGGTCTCGGTCAGGGTGTACGGGCCCGCGGGCAGCCCGTCGAAGCGGAAGACGCCGTTGCCGTCGGTCGTCGCGGCCCGGTCGGGGGCGCCGGTGCGGGACAGCATGACGACGACGCCGGACAGCCCGGGCTCACCGGACGCGCGCAGCCCGTCGGCGTCGACGTCGTCGTAGACGCTCCCGCTGAGCGACGCAGGGACCTCGGAGAAGTCGTAGGCCGTGGCCGACGTGCCGGAGCCGAGACGGACCCCGGTGACGGCGTTCGCGCCGAACGGCGCACCCCCGGCGGTCCCGGGCGTCGCGGTGCCGTCGCCGTAGGCGGCCGGCTGGGTCTCGGTGACCGTGTAGGTGCCGGGCCGCAGGCCGGTGAAGGCGTAGCTGCCGGCGGTCGTGGTGGTCGCCGTCGTCCCGGCGGGCACGAGCGCGTCGAGGTCGTCGCGGCCGGACAGCGTCAGCACGACGCCCGCCAGCGGACCGCCTCCCTGCACCGCGACCGAGCCGGACAGCGACGCGGCCTTCACCTCGCCGAAGGTGTAGCCGGTCGCGTCCACCCCGCGGGTCAGGACGACGGCGCCGATGCTGTCGGGGTCGGCCGGGGAGCCACCGGACGTGCCGGCCCGGTCCTGACCGTCCAGGAAGCCCGCGGGCTGCGTCTCGCCCAGCACGTACGTTCCGGCGGGCAGGTCCGCGAAGGAGTAGGCGCCCGTGCCGTCGGTCCGTGCGGTCCCGACCGCAGTGCCGCCGCGGGTGAGGGTGACGAGCACGTTGTCGATGCCGGGCTCGGTTCCGACCGACGCGCCGTCGGCGTCGAGGTCCTCGAACACCCGACCGGACAGGGTGGCGCCCGGGTCGGTGAACACGTACCCGGTGGCCCGCTGACCGGGCTCCAGGTCGACGCCGGTAATGGTCTGCACGGTGGCCGCGCGGCCGGGCGAGCCCACCGGGACGAAGGAGGTGCCGTCCGCGTAGCCCGTCGGCTGGGTCTCGGTGAGGGTGTAGCTGCCCGGCACCAGTCCCGGGAACGCGAACGCGCCGTCGGTGCCGCTGCGGACGCCGACCGACACCGGGTCACCGGCATCGGTCGCGCCGGACAGGGTCACCAGCACACCCGCGAGCGGGAGTCCCGGCCGGACCTGCACGAGGCCGGTGACCGAGGTGGTGCGCAGCTCGCCGAACAGGTAGTCGACGCCGGCCGAGCCGGCCGCGAGGTCGATGGTGTCGATGGTGTCCGGCGTGCGCAGCGCGCCTCCGGCGGAGCCCACCCGGTCCAGGCCGTCGGCGTACCCGGAGGGCTGGGCCTCGGTCACGGCGTACCGCCCGGCCACCAGGCCGGAGAAGGACCAGGTGCCGTCGGTGCTCGTGGTGGTGGTCGTCGTTCCGGTCGGGCCCACCAGGGTGAGCTGGACCCCACCGATCCGGGCCTCCCCGGCGTCGCGGACGCCGTTGCCGTTCAGGTCCTCGTAGACCAGCCCGGACAGCGAGCCGCCGCGCTCGGCGAAGTCGTAGCCCTGGCCGGAGGTGCCACCGGGCAGGACGATGGCGCTGATGGTGTCGCCGCTGACCATGCCGGCAGGGGTACCGGCCGCGTTGGTGCCCTGGCCGAAGCCCGCGGGCTGGGTCTCGGACACGGCGTACGTGCCGGGCTGCAGGCCGCTGAACAGGTAGCTGCCGTCGGGGCCGGTGACGGCGGTGCGCGTGCCGCCGCCGGGCAGGGTCAGCGTCAGTTCGACGCCGGCCAGCGGCGTGCCGTCGACCCGGACGGTGCCCTCCAGCGAGGAGAGCTTGACCTCGCCGAACTGGTAGCCGGTGACGCTGCCGCCCGCCGGCACGACGACCCCGGTGACGCTGTCCGGACCCTGCGGGGTTCCGCCGCCGGTGCCCACCTTCTCCTGGCCGTCCTCGAAGCCGTCGGGCTGCGCGGTCTGGGTCAGCGTGTACGTGCCGGCCGGAAGGCCGTCGGCCGAGAAGGCGCCGTCCGGACCGGACAGCACGGTGACCGCAGCCGGCGCGCTGCCGGGGCCGGCGGTCCGGGTGAGCCGCACAGGGCTGCCGGGGATCCCGACGTCGCCCGCGTCGAAGATGCCGTTGCCGTTGTTGTCGGCGTAGACGACGCCCGCCACGGTCGCTGCCGTGTCGCGGAAGACGTACCCGGTGGGGTCGGTGCCGGCGGCCAGCGCGATCCCGACGACGCTGTCGGGCTGGTCCGGCGTCCCGGACAGTCCCGCGGCCACCTCGGCGGCACCCGGGCCGTACGCGTCCGGCGGGGTCTCGGTGAGCGCGTACGTGCCGGGGCGCAGTCCGGCGAAGACGACGACGCCGTCCGGACCCGACACCTGCGTGCGGGCGGCGACCGGGAGGTTGCGGTCGTCGGTGCCGGTCAGGGTGACCGTCACGCCGGGCAGCGGCACGGCGTCGGCGAAGACCCGGGCGGTGAGGGAGGCGACCTCGAGCTCGCCGAACAAGTAGCCCGTGGCCGTCTGCCCGTCGACAAGGACGACCGCGGTGATGCGGTCGCTGTCGGTCGCCGTTCCGGTGCCTGCCGCGGCGCCGCCCGCGTCGCCGACCGCCTCGCGGCCGTCGACGTAGCCGGCCGGCTGGGTCTCACGCACCGTGTAGCCGGACGCGTCGCTGGCGCGCAGCGCCCCGAAGCGGTAGCCGCCGTCCGCGCCGGTCTGCACCGACAGCGCGACCGGGTTGCCCTCGGTGTCGCGCCCCTCGAGCGAGACGGAGGCGCCGGGGATGCCCTGCTCGGTCCCGCCCTGCAGGCCGTCGCCGTCGGCATCGACGTAGACCACGCCGGCGAGCGAGGCCACCGGGACCTCGGCGAACAGGTTGCCGCTGCTGAGGTCGCCGCCGGCCAGCGTCACGGTGATCGAGTCGTTGACCGGCGTCGTCCCCGCTCCGGGAGTCAGCACGGCGTTGCTGCCGGCGGTCTCCTTGCCGTCCCGGAAGGCGGCCGGAGTCTGCTCGGTGAGCACGTAGGTGCCCGGGGGCACGCTCGGGAAGGCGAAGGCTCCGCCGGACACCGTCGTGGTGGTCCGGACGGTGCCGTCGGACGCCGTCAGCATCACCGGCACCCCGGCGATGCCCGACGACAGCGAGCCCGCGACGCCGTCGTCGTCGGAGTCGGCGAAGACCCGGCCGCTGACCGAGCCGTTGAGGGGGGTCGGGGCGGTGGAGGTCGCCGTCACCGGGGCGCCGGTGGCGTCGACGGCGCGGACCGAGATGGAGTTGGAGCCGTTGAGCCCGCCGGTGCCGGCGGTGGCGGTGCAGGTGTAGACCTGCTCCTGGCCCGCGGCCAGCGTCGGGAACGTCCGCTCACAACCCGTCACCTTCGGGTCGGTCACCGTCGCCTGGGTCAGGTCGCTGTCGCCGGTGTTCTTCACCCGGATGGTGAACGTGATCGTGTCGCCGCTGTCGTAGGAGGCGCGGTCGGCGGTCTTGGTCGCGGAGACCGCCGGCTTGATGACCCGGACGCTGCCGCTGGAGGCAGTGGTGGTCACCGTGCCGCCGATGTTGTCCGAGCCGGTGCCGACCGCGGTGTTGACGAAGTCCGCGTCCCCGACCGTGGTGGTGCAGGTGTAGGTGAACACGGCGTTCGGCGCGAGCGAACCGATGGCGCGGTTGCAGGCCGGGAAGGGACCGTCGGTGACCGACACGCTGGTGAGCGGGCTCGGCGTGGGGTTGCTCACCGAGATGGTGAACGAGATCGAGCCGCCGGCCCGGACCACGCTGGCGCCGGCGGTCTTGCTCATGCGCAGGTCGGGCAGGGGCGTCGACAGCACCAGGCTCTGGGCCATGTAGGAGTCGCCCACGGTGCGCAGGGTGACCGTCGCGGTCTTCTGGCCCGAGGTCACCGCCGTCGTCGTGAAGGTCTTGGCGTCGACGCTGAAGTTGTTGGCCGCCGCCGGGGCGGTGGCTCCGGCCGCGGCGCTGGTGAAGAAGTTCGGGGAGGTCGGGACGGCGCCGCCCGGGTCGGTGATCTCCTGGCCGTTGATGAGCAGGGAGTCGCCGTTGATGCCGTAGTCGCCCTCGTAGGCGGTGATGCCGACCTTGGTCTGGCCGCTGACCGTCCGCAGGCCGGTGATCTGGATGGTCGTGTCGGCGTCCTGGGCGAACTGGCGGACGTGACCGTTGCGGACCTGCACCGTGCGCTTGAGCGGGGCGAAGGTCGCGTCGGGAGCGTCATAGGCGTAGACGACGGTGAGCGACCAGCCCGCGTAGCAGTTGTAGCCCTGAGGCGTCCAGATGTTGCCGACCGTGACGGGCACGGCCGACCCGCGGGGGGCTCCGTTCAGCAGGGCTGTCACGTCCTGGGTGGCCGACCAGTACTCGGCCGCCTGCGAGGCGCTGCCGGTCACGCTGATCAGGTCGTCGCGGTAGTCGCGGGCGCTGACCGCGACCGCCGCTGCCGAGCCGACCTTGAGCCGGACCGGCGTGGCAGCAGCCGTGCCGGGCGGCGCCTCCACCGCACCGCGTCCGTTCTGGTTGCCCGAGCAGGCGGGTCCGGCGTAGGAGGAGTTCGCCGTCGTGGTGATCCGGCCGGTGTTGCCCGACCAGGACAGCTGGGCGTAGTCGACCCGCGAGCCGGCCGGGAGGGTCACCGCAGCGGTGCTGGAGTTGAACGTCGCCGCGTCGTTGTCGACGTCGGCCCATCGCATGTCGAAGTTGTCGTTGACCCGGACCGTGCCCGACGACGGCCGCGCCTGGGCCAGCCCGCAGTCCGCCGCCGTCCCTGCGGTCGGGGCCGACACCCCGGTGTCGCCCGTGACCGGGCAGCGCATCGAGCCGTTGCCCACCAGCAGGAAGTCGCCGTAGACGTTCTGGTCGTACCCACCGAACGTGGTCGACAGCGTCGTGGTCTCGGCCGCCTGCGCCGGGAGAACCGCCGAGGTGATGGCGAACGGCGACAGCGGGGCGAGCAGCAGGCTCAGCACCACGACGGCGCGCGCGGTCACGCGCGACCTCGAGGTGGGACGCCGGGTCAGGGGCAGCACGGACACGAAGGTCCCTCTCGAGCAGGCAGTGCGCGACGGAGCGACGCACCGGACAGGCGGCGTCCCCGTCCCTGTCGACGCAGCCCGACCTAACTTGAGGGTGAGGGTTTAGGTCGCTGCCGGCCCCTCGAGCACGGTGAGGATCCGCTGGAGGTCCTCCGGCCCGCCGAACTCGACCACGATCCGGCCCTTGCGCCCGGGTGCGCCGTCGACCTTCACCCGGGTCTCGAACCGGTCAGCCAGCCGGTCGGCGACGGCCACGTACTCGACCGGGGTGGCGGCGCGGGCGCGTCGGGGGGCGGCCGTGTCCTCGTCCGGGGCCGTGGCCGCCAGGGCCACCGCCTCCTCGACGGCCCGCACGCTCATGCCCTCCGCCACGACCCGGGCTGCCATGCCCTCCTGCGCCGAGGCGGTCGGCAGGCCCAGGATCGCCCGGGCGTGCCCGGCCGACAGGACTCCCGCGGCGACCCGGCGCTGGACGGCCGGCGGCAGGCCGAGCAGCCGCAGGGTGTTGCTGATCTGCGGGCGGCTGCGACCGATCCGCCGGGCCAGCTCCTCGTGGGTGGCGCCGAAGTCGACGAGCAGCTGGCTGTAGGCCGCCGCCTCCTCCAGCGGGTTGAGCTGGCTGCGGTGCAGGTTCTCCAGCAGCGCGTCGCGGAGCATGTCGTCGTCGGCCGTCTGGCGCACGATCGCCGGGATTCGCTCCAGGCCGGCCTGGCGGGAGGCCCGCCAGCGGCGCTCGCCCATGACGAGCTCGTACCGGGGCTGCCCGTCCTCGCCGGGGGTGGTCTCGCGGACGACCACCGGCTGGAGCAGGCCGACCTCGCGGATGCTGGTGACGAGCTCGGCCAGGGCCTCCTCGTCGAAGTGCGTCCGGGGCTGCACGGCGTTGGGGACGATCGCGGCCAGCGGCAGCTCCACGAAGGAGGCGCCCGCGACGACGTCGCCGCGCTCCGCGGTGGGGACGGCGACCGGCGCCGCCGCGGGGATCAGCGCGCCCAGACCCCGGCCGAGCCCGCCCTGCGCCCTGCTCATGACGGGACGCCCCGCTCGGCGAGCTCCTTGGCCGCCTCGACGTAGGCCAGCGCCCCCCGGGAGCCGGGGTCGTAGGTGACGACCGACTGGCCGTACCCCGGAGCCTCGGACACCCTGACGCTGCGCGGCACCGCGCTGCGCAGGACCAGGTCACCGAAGTGGCCCCGCACCTGCTCGGCCACCTGGTCGGCCAGCCTGGTGCGGCCGTCGTACATCGTCAGCAGGATGGTCGAGACGGCGAGCACCGGGTTGAGGTTGGCCCGGACCAGCTCCACCGTCTTGAGCAGCTGCCCCAGCCCCTCCAGCGCGTAGTACTCGCACTGGATCGGGATCAGCACCTCCTGGGTCGCCGCCATCGCGTTCACGGTGAGCAGGCCCAGGCTCGGCGGGCAGTCCACGACGACGTAGTCGAGGTCGCTCCCGGCACCCTCGACGTAGGCCTTGATGGCCCGGTCCAGCCGGTACTCCCGGGCGACCATGCTGACCAGCTCGATCTCGGCGCCGGCCAGGTCGATCGTGGCCGGGACACAGCGCAGGCGGGGGACGCCGTCGGCGGGCTGCACGACGTCGGCGATGGCCCGGCCGTCGACCAGGACGCTGTAGACGTCCGGCGTACCGACGTGGTGCTCGACTCCCAGTGCCGTGCTGGCGTTGCCCTGCGGGTCGAGGTCGACGAGCAGGACCTCCGCGCCGTGCAGGGCGAGGGCGACGGCAAGGTTCACGGCGCTGGTGGTCTTGCCGACGCCGCCCTTCTGGTTGGCCACGGTGATGATCCGCAGCCGGGCGGGCTTGGGGAACGGCTCGAACCCGCGACCGGACAGCACCCGCACCGCCGCGGCGGCCGCGGCGGCGATGGGGGTGTCGGTGCCGGGGGCGAGGGCGTCGGTCTCCCGCGCACCGGTCTGCAGCGCGGACCGCACGTGCTCCGCGAGGCCGTCGGCGCCGGAGGGCTCGGCGGTGTCTCCGGTGTCGGTGTCCGGTGTCGGCGGTGTCAGCGTGGTCGGCGCTGTCAGCCGGCTCGGCGTCGGCCGGGTCCGTCCCCGGCCATCCGAGCCCGCCGGGGCTGTCGGTACCGGGGCTGTCGGTGGTCGGCCAGCCGAGCGCGCTCACCGGCGGCCCCGCTGGATGTGCCCGCGGTGCGCCACCTGCTGGTGCGCGCCCTTGCGCGGAGCCGACGCCGAGACGGCCGCCTCGCCGCGCTCGACCACCACGACCCGGGCGAACGTGCCGAGCGCCTCCGAGCCCACCTCGACCACGGTGGCTCCGGCCGACGCGGCCTGCTTGAGGGCGGCTCCGGCCTGGGCCAGCTCGGCCTGCGCCTGCTCGCCCTTCAGCGCCAGCAGGCGACCGCCGGGGGACAGCAGCGGCAGCGCCCAGCCGGCCAGCTTGTCCAGGGGCGCGACCGCGCGTGCGGTGACGACGTCGACGAGGACCTTGCCGGCGAGCTCCTCACCGCGGGCGCGGCGCACGACCACACCGCGCAGGCCAAGGGTCTCGACGGCCTCGGTGAGGAAGGTGGCCCGCCGCAGCAACGGCTCGCACAGCACGACGGTGAGGTCGGGTCGGGCCGCAGCCAGCACGAGCCCGGGCAGGCCGGCCCCGGAACCGAGGTCGAGCACGGTCTGGCCCGGCTCGATCAGCTCCGACAGCCCGGCGCAGTTCAGCAGGTGCCGCTCCCACAGCCGGGGAGTCTCGCGCGGGCCGAGCAGTCCGCGCTCGACCCCCGCCGTGGCCAGCAGCTCGGCGTACGCGGTGAGCACCGGCAGGCGGTCCCCGAAGACCTCGGCGGCCGCGCCGGGAGCGGGGGGCAGGTCGACCGGAACGGGACGGGGCGTGGTCACGCGCCCGGCAGGACGACGACGCGACGCTCCGGCTCGACCCCTCGGACTCGCTGTGCACGCCGTCCACCGCGGCGACCGCGTCGTGGACGACCTTGCGCTCGAACGGCGTCATCGGCGCCAGCCGGGCCGGCTCACCGCTGGACAGGACCGTGTTCGCCGTGCGGGTGCCGATCTCGGTGAGCTCGGCCTTGCGGCCCGCCCGCCAGCCGCCGATGTCGAGCATCAGGCGGCTGCGGGTGCCGGTCTGCTGCACGACCGCGAGCCGGGTCAGCTCCTGCAGGGCCTCGAGCACCGTCCCGCCGGGCCCGACGAGGGCCTCCAGGCCCTCCCCGACGATGGCGACGACGGCGCGCTCGCCCTCGACGTCCATGTCGATGTCGCCGTCGACGTCGGCGATGTCGAGCAGCCGCTCGAGGTAGTCGCCGGCGATGTCGCCCTCCTGGACGAGGAGGTCGGCGCTGCTGGCCGTGCTGTCGGTGCTCACGTGGTGCCCTTCTTGGCGAGACGGTCGGGGGGAGCGGGAGGGGCTAGCGACGTCCGCCGCGCGGCTTCTTCTTGTTCTTGCGGCTGCCGGCCGACTTGCCGGAGGGGGTGCCGGGCCGGGGCGCCGGCGGCGGGGTCGCCACGGCCACCGCACCGCCCTCGGAGGTCGCCGACAGCGCCGTCCCGGGGGTACCTGCGCGCTTGCCGAGGTCGACGCCGCGGGCCGCCTTGGCCGGCGCGGTCCCGCCGTTCGGGACCACCGGGGGCATCCGCTTGATCACCCACGCCTGCTGACCCATCGACCACAGGTTGGTGGTCAGCCAGTAGAGCAGGACGCCGACGGGGAAGAAGACGCCGGAGACCGCGAACGACAGCGGCAGCACGTAGAGCATCAGCTTCTGGACCATGACCTGCTGCGGGTCGGTGACCGTCCCCGCGCGGGCCATCATCTGCTTCTGCGTGTAGAAGGTCGACGCGCCCATGAGGATCACCATCACGGCGGCCACGAGGCGGACGACGATCGCCCGCGCGTCGAGGTCCTCGAGCAGCGACTGCGGGCTGTTGAAGGCCGCGCTGATGGGGGCGCCGAAGATCTTGGCCTTGCCGCCCTCCTCGAGCAGCCGCTCGCTGAGGTGGTACTTGGCGTCGGCCCCGGGCTTGAACTCGCGCATGACGCTGAACAGGGCGAAGAACACCGGCAGCTGCAGCACCAGGGGCAGGCAGCCCGAGATCGGGTTGGCGCCGTGGTCCTTGTACAGCTTCATCATCTCGGTGTTGAGCGTCTCGCGGTCGCCCTTGTGGAGCTTCTGCAGCTCCTTCACCTTGGGCGCGATCTCCTGCATCCGCCGCTGGCTCTTGATCTGCTTGACGAACAGCGGGAACAGCAGCGAGCGCACCGTCATCGTCAGCAGGACGATGGACAGGCCCCAGGCCCACCCGCTGCCGGACGGCAGACCGGCCGAGGTGAGCAGGCTGTGGATGGTCCGCAGCACCAGGCCCACGGGGCCAGCGAGGACGTCGAACACAGTCAGCCTCCAGGGCCGGGTCGGGGAGTGCGGTGGTGCGGCAGGGACAGGGCGGGTACGGGAGCTGCCGAACGGGGGGACGGGTCCATCGTCGCCGATCCGCCGGCCGCGCGCGGACCCCGGGCCAGCCGGCGCGGGGCACGGGGTCGTGGCCGCCCGGGTGGAAGGGGTGGCAGCGCCCGAGCCGGTACAGCGTGAGCAACGTGCCGCGGGCCGCGCCGTGGGTGTGCACGGCCTCGACGGCGTAGGCGCTGCAGGTGGGGGCGAACCGGCAGCGGGGGCCGAGCAGCGGCGACACCGCCCGTCGGTAGAAGGCCAGGGCCACCAGCAGCAGCCGGGCGACCGGGCCCGGGCGGCGCGCGGGGTCGGCCGGGAGCGCCGTGGCCCCGGTGCTCGCGGCACCGGCCGTGGCAGCGGGGCGCGTCAAGGGGGCGGGGCGCGTGTGGGCAGCGGGACGCGTCATCGGGGCGACCGCGCAGGGGCGACCGCCCGCGCCAGGGCGGCGTCGAGGTCGCGCCCGAGGGCGAGGCTGTCGGCGTCGGCGCTGGGTGGCGCCGCCCGGACGACCAGGCGGGCGCCGTCGGGCAGGGCCGGCAGGCGGTCGAGCAGCAGGTGGCGCAGGCGCCGGCTGACCCGGCTGCGCACGACCGATCCGCCGACCGCCTTGCTGACCACCAGGCCGGCACGGGCCGGGCGTGCCGTACCGGCGTCGGCGGACTCCGCGGCGGGCAGCGACAGGTGCACGGTCAGCAGCGGCCGGCCGGCGCGACGGCCTCGACGGACGACCTCGGCGAAGTCGGTCCGACGGACGAGGCGACGCTCCGGCGGAAGCACTGCGGACCTCTCGGTTCGGCGCGGACGGTGCGACCCCCTGCGCACGTGGCGCGCCGGAGGTCGACGGGGACGGGCCGCAGCAGCGGCCCGCGACGTCAGGCCGAGAGCTCCTCGCGGCCCTTGCGGCGGCGCGCCGCCAGGATGGCGCGGCCGGCGCGGGTGCGCATGCGCAGCCGGAAGCCGTGGGTCTTGGCGCGACGGCGGGTGTTCGGCTGGAAGGTGCGCTTGCTCACGGCGGGGACTCCACTGGCGACAGGACGGGCGGTGCGGGGCGGGTGCGGTGCCGGGCGCTCAGATCGGGACGGGCGGCCGCGGACGGTCACCCACCCCGTCAGCCGGCGGTCGAGGTTCCCCGTAGGGAGCGCGACCGCACGCCGGATCGGGCACAGACCGCCATACGGTACACGCGCCGCCTCCGTCGGTCGACCGTCCCCGCGGGACACGCCGTGCTCCCGACGGGCCGGGCCGGGAACGCCGTCCGATCGACGGCCTCCCGGCCGGCGCCGGTCCTTGCGACGCGGACCCGGCTGCTGTTAGCGTCCGCCCCGCCGGTCGACCCCCCGCGGGGCGGCCCGCCGCACCGGCTCCGCTCCTCGGGGCTGCACCCGGCGGGGCGTCTGTTCGCGGCGAGACCCGCTCGCGGCCAGGCCGTCCCGTCAGCACGGCACACGTCTCTTTCCACAGGTTGTGGATGCAGGTGTGGACGAGTCGACGGACCACGCCGACGCGACGACGAGACCGAGGACCCGCGTTGACCGACCTCCCCCCGTCCGAGAGCGCGGCGTCGCCGCCCTCGCTGGAGCAGCTGTGGCGCGCGGCCGTGGCCTCGCTGGAGGCCGATGCGCTGTCCCCGCAGCACCGGGCCTGGGTGGGGCTGACCCGGCCGCTCGGCCTGGTCGAGGACACCGTGCTGCTGTCGGCGCCGAACGAGTTCGCCAAGGACGTCCTCGACAGCCGGCTGCGCCCGGTGCTCGCCGCCGCGCTGTCGACCGCCTACGGCCGACCCGTCCGGGTGGCCGTCACGGTCCAGCCGAGCGACGAGCCGCCGCTGGACCAGCGGGCCGAGCCCGACGACGGCCCGGACGACGACGCTCCGCTCGCCCAGGTGCGGGCCCTGCCCGGCACCGGCCGGGACCGTCCCTCCGACACCTTCCCCGGCCCCGGGGGTCATCGGGGTGAGCCCGTCGAGCCGGCCCGGCTGAACCCGAAGTACACCTTCGAGACGTTCGTCATCGGGGCGAGCAACCGGTTCGCGCACGCGGCGTCGGTCGCGGTGGCCGAGGCCCCGGCCAAGGCCTACAACCCGCTGTTCGTCTACGGCGAGAGCGGCCTGGGCAAGACCCACCTGCTGCACGCGGTCGGGCACTACGCGCAGAACCTGTTCGTCGGGGCGCGGGTCCGCTACGTGAGCTCCGAGGAGTTCACCAACGACTTCATCAACAGCCTGCGCGACGACAAGGCGCAGGCCTTCCAGCGCCGCTACCGCGACGTCGACGTCCTGCTGGTCGACGACATCCAGTTCCTGGAGAACAAGGAGCGCACGCAGGAGGAGTTCTTCCACACCTTCAACACGCTCCACAACGCCAGCAAGCAGATCGTCATCAGCTCCGACCGGCCGCCCAAGCAGCTGTCGACGCTGGAGGACCGGCTCCGGACCCGGTTCGAGTGGGGCCTGATCACCGACGTCCAGCCGCCCGACCTCGAGACCCGCATCGCGATCCTGCGCAAGAAGGCCGCGCAGGACCGGCTGGCCGCGCCGCCCGACGTGCTCGAGTTCATCGCCAGCAAGATCTCCTCGAACATCCGCGAGCTCGAGGGTGCGCTCATCCGCGTGACGGCGTTCGCGTCGCTGAACAAGCAGCCGGTCGACCTCAACCTGGCCGAGATCGTGCTCAAGGACCTCATCCCCGCCGACGGCGGCCCGGAGATCACCGGGGCGACCATCATGGCGGCCTGCGCGGAGTACTTCGGGCTGACCCTGGAGGACCTCTGCGGTTCCTCCCGCAGCCGCGCCCTGGTGGCGGCCCGGCAGATCGCGATGTACCTGTGCCGCGAGCTGACGGACCTGTCGCTGCCCAAGATCGGCCAGATGTTCGGCGGCCGCGACCACACCACGGTCATCCACGCCGACCGCAAGATCCGCGGGCAGATGGCCGAGCGCCGGGCCACCTACAACCAGGTGGCCGAGCTGACGAACCGGATCAAGACGCGGTCGCGCGGGTGACGACGATCCTGAGGTTGCACACAGGCTGGGGACAGACCTGTGGACAGCGGTGGACGGAGGGCGCCCGACCCGTGGAGGACACCGGCCGGCCCTCGCGTCGTCCACGGCCGTCCACCGACCACGGGGTCGGGCGCCCACAGTGTCCACACACCTGGACACACCCTCTGACCTGCAGGAATCAGGGTTTCTCCACAGCCCCGCAGGCCCCTATGACGACGACGAGACCTCTCCCTCCTGCAAAGCACAAGAACGAGTTCTGGAGGTCGCCCGTTGTGGACGACACCCCACGACGAGCCCTCTGGCAGGCTGACGGACCAGCCATGACCACACCAGCAAGGGACAGGACCGCCGCATGGAGTTGAGGGTCGAGCGCGATGCGCTCGTGGACGCCGTCGTGTGGGGAGCCCGTTCCCTGCCGGCCCGGCCGCCCGTGCAGGTGCTGCTCGGTCTGCTGCTCGAGGCCGAGAACGGCACCCTGGCGGTCAGCGGCTTCGACTACGAGATGAGCTCGCGCACCGTCGTCGACGCCGCCACCGACGTCGAGGGGCGGGTGCTCGTGCCGGGACGCCTGCTCGCCGACATCGTCCGCTCGCTGCCGTCGGCGCCCGTGGAGATCCGCAACGAGTCCGGCCGCGTGGTCCTGACCTGCGGCCCGGCCCGCTTCACGCTGCCGACCCTGCAGGTCGACGACTACCCGGCCCTGCCCGCCATGCCCACCACGGCCGGGTCGCTGGACAGCGACGTGTTCGCCACCGCGGTCGCCCAGGTCGCCGTCGCGGCGGGCCGGGTCGACACGCTGCCGCAGCTGACCGGCGTCCGGGTCGAGATCGAGGGCGACCAGCTGACGCTCGCGGCCACCGACCGCTACCGCCTCGCCGTGCGCACCCTCACCTGGAACCCCACCGACAGCGGCGTGAGCGCCGTGGCGCTGGTCCCGGCCCGGACGCTCGCCGACACCGCGAAGGCCCTCACCGCAGGCCCGGAGGTGACGCTCGCGCTGTCGTCCGGGTCCGGCTCGGGCGACGGGATGATCGGCTTCGAGGGCGCCGGACGCCGCACCACCACCCGGCTCATCGACGGCGAGTTCCCCAAGTACCGCAACCTGCTGCCCGACACCGCCGCGGCCACCGCCCAGGTCGCCACCGCGCCGTTCGTGGAGGCGGTCAAGCGCGTGCAGCTCGTGAGCGTCGTCGCTGCCCGCAACGCCCCCGTCGTGCGCCTGACGTTCAGTGCCGACGGCGTCGTGCTGGAGGCCGGTGGCCAGGAGGACGCGCAGGCGTCCGAGCGCCTGGACTGCGTGTGGGACGGCGTGCAGGGCGAGCCGATGTCGATCGCCTTCAACCCGGGCTACCTGCTCGACGGGCTGTCCGCCGTCGACAGCGAGACCACCACGCTGTCGTTCACGGCCGCGACCCGCCCCGCGGTGCTCACCGGTGGCGCCGGCACCGACGGCGTCACCCCCTACCGGTATCTGCTGATGCCGGTGCGCCTGTCCGGCTGAGCCGGCGCCCCGTCCGGCCCACACCGGGTCCGGGTCGCACCGACAGAGCGCTGGAACGACGAGGATCGGCGGCAAGGAGGCAGCGTGCGCACCGGGACCGACGACGTGTACGCACGCCCCGTGCCCCGCATCGGCGACGCCTCCAGCGCCGCCGAACGGGCCGCCGAGCCGACCGCCTGGGCCTTCCCCGACGCCGTCCGGGCGGCCCTGGCAGACGTCGTGGCGGCCCGGCGGGACGTGCGCCGCTACCGGTCCGACCCGGTGCCGGACGCCGTGCTCGAACGGGTGCTGGCCTCCGGCCACGCCGCCCCGTCGGTGGGCCACTCGCAGCCCTGGCGCTTCCTGGTGGTGCAGGAGCCCGCGCTGCGCGAGCAGGCCGCCGTCATGGCCGACCGCTGCCGGCTGGAGCAGGCGGCCGGCATGGACCCCGACGCCGGGCGCCAGCTGCTGGGCCTGCAGCTCGAGGGCATCCGTGAGGCGCCGCTCGGCGTCGTCGTGTGCTGCGACCGGCGGACGGCGGCGGCCGGTGTGCTGGGCCGGGCCACGTTCCCCGACTCCGACGTCTGGTCGTGTGCCTGCGCCATCCAGAACATGTGGCTCACCGCGCGGGCGGAGGGCCTGGGCCTGGGCTGGGTCACGCTGTTCGACCCGGACGAGCTGGGCGGGCTGCTGCACCTGCCCGACGGCGTGGTCACCCTGGGGTGGCTGTGTCTGGGCTGGCCCGACGAGCGGCCTCCCGAGCCGGGGCTGCAGCGAGCCGGCTGGAGCCGCCGGGCGCCGCTGTCGGAGGTGGTCCTGCGCGACAAATGGCCCGACGAGGGCGCTCCCGCGGCGCCGGTCTCCCGGCTGGCCGAGCTCCGCGCGCCGGCGCCGCGCGACGTCGTCGGGGCGCGTGACGGCGCCGACCTGCTGCTGACCCCGCCGTCGTCGCTGGGCGTCCTGGACCGCGCCATCGACCGCGCGGTGGCGCTCGGTCGGGGGAGCGCCTCCGGGGGCACGCTGGTGCTGGCGGTCGGGCGGCACGAGGTGGTGCGGCACGGGGTGAGCGCGTTCGGGCCGGAGGTCACCGAGGAGGTGCTCCGGGCCTCGCGCGCCGGCAGCAGCCTGGGTGCGGTGTCGGCGCGGGCAGCCGGGCTGGAGCTGGAGGTGGTCGACGCCGGCACCACCACCGGTGACCTCCTGCGCACCGACCCGTTGACGGCGGCCCGGTCACGCGAGCTCGTGGACGCCGGGGCGGCGCTCGGTCGCCTCCTGACCGGCCGCGGGCTGGTCGCTCTCGGCGAGGTGGGCACCGGTAACACGACCGTCGCGGCGGCGCTCGCGGCGGGGCTGCTCGACCTCGCGCCGGCCGACGCCGTGGGGCTCGGCGCGGGGGCCGACAGCGCCATGCTCGCCGCCAAGGAGCAGGTCGTCAGCGGGGCGCTCCAGCGCTGGACAGAGCCTGCCCCGGTCGAGCGATCCGGTGGAGGCCCTCAGCGTGCTGGGCGGCCCGGAGCTCGCGCTGCTCACCGGAGTGGTGCTGGGGGTCGCCGCTGCCGGTGGCCTCGTGGTGCTCGACGGCCTGGCCACGGGGGTGGCGGCCCTGGTGGCGGCCCGCTGTGAGCCGGGGGTCGTGGCGCACCTGGTGGCCGGGCAGCGGAGCAACGAGCGGGTCGCGGGCCAGGTACTGGTGCGCCTCGGGCTCGAGCCGCTGCTGGACCTGCGGCTGCGCGCGGGCGAGGGCGTCGGGGCAGCCCTCGCCACCCAGCTGCTGCTGTCCGGCCTGCGCCTTCGGCGGGACGGCGCCCGCACCGGTGGCTGACCGCCGTGGTGGAGTAGGGACGGCAGCAGGGGCGACCACGCCGGAGACCGACGCGAGAGGCAGGCGCACATGCAGATCGGGATGATCGGGCTGGGCAAGATGGGTGGCAACATGGCGGAGCGCCTGCGCCGCGGTGGCCACGACGTCGTCGGGTTCGACCGCAGCGCCGACAGCGGGCGGCAGGTGGGTAGCCTCGAGGAGCTGGTGGCCGCCCTGGCGACGCCGCGGGTGGTCTGGGTCATGGTGCCGGCCGGTCCGCCCACCCACGAGACGATCGTGGCGCTGTCGGCCCTGCTCGAGCCCGGCGACCTCATCGTCGACGGTGGCAACAGCCGCTACACCGACGACCAGCGGCATGCCGCCGAGCTCGACCCCCACGGCATCGGGTTCGTGGACTGCGGCGTCAGCGGCGGGGTCTGGGGCCTCACCGAGGGCTACGCCCTCATGTGCGGCGGCTCGGCCGCCAACGTGGCCCTCGTGCAGCCGGCCTTCGACACGCTGAAGCCCGCCGGCGACACCGGCTTCGTGCACGCCGGGGAGGTCGGCGCGGGCCACTTCGCGAAGATGGTCCACAACGGCATCGAGTACGGCCTCATGCAGGCCTACGCCGAGGGCTGGGAGCTCATGATGGCCACCGACGTCGTCACCGACGTCCCGGCCGTGGTGAAGAGCTGGCAGACGGGCACCGTCATCCGGTCCTGGCTGCTGGACCTGATGGTCAACGCGCTGGGTGAGGACGACGACCTGTCCGAGCTTCGCGGCTACGCCCAGGACTCCGGTGAGGGCCGGTGGACCGTCGAGGCGGCCGTCGACCACGCGGTGCCGCTGCCGGTCATCACGGCGGCGCTGTTCGCCCGGTTCTCCTCGCGGCAGCAGGACAGCCCGGCCATGAAGATGATCGCCGCGCTGCGCAACCAGTTCGGTGGTCACGCCGTGACCTCGAGCAGGGGCTCCACCGACAAGGGTGCCGACAGTCCTGGCGCCGACGTCGACGCCCCCACGTCCACTGCGCCGGCGGACTCCTCCAGCAGCGGGGCTGCGGGCGAGCCCGCCGCCGGCGCCTGACCCCTCCCTCGTCTCCGCGTGCACGTCTCCCACCTGTCGCTGACCGACTTCCGGTCGTGGACGCAGGCCGAGGTCGCTCTCGGACCCGGAAGTACCGCGCTCGTGGGGAGCAACGGCCAGGGCAAGACCAACCTCGTCGAGGCCCTCGGCTACGTGGCCACCCTGTCCTCGCACCGGGTGTCGACCGATGCCCCCCTGGTCCGGGCGGGGGCCGAGCGGGCGGTGGTGCGGGCACGGATCGAGCGCGACGGGCGCAGCACGCTGGTCGAGCTGGAGCTCAACCCCGGCAAGGCCAACCGGGCCCGGGTGAACCGGGGTCCGGTGCCCCGGGCCAAGGAGGTCCTGGGCCTGCTGCGCACGGTGCTGTTCGCCCCCGAGGACCTCTCCCTGGTACGGGGCGATCCTGGTGAGCGACGGCGGTTCCTCGACGACCTGCTCGTGCTGCGCGCCCCCCGGTTCGCCGGGGTGCGTGCGGACTACGAGCGGGTGCTCAAGCAGCGCAACGCCCTGCTGAAGACCGCCTTCCTGGCCCGGCGGTCGGGGGGCGGCGACATGCGCACGCTCGACGTCTGGGACAGCCACCTGGCCCGGTCCGGCGCCGAGCTGTTAGCGGCCCGGTTGGCCCTTGTCGAGGACCTGCGCCCACTCGTGTCGGTGGCCTATGAGCAGGTCTCTGCAGGTCAGGGGGCTACCGGTCTGTCCTATCGCAGCACGCTGGCCGCCCAGCCCGACTCCCCCGGCCTTCCGGTCGGCGCCGATCGCGAGCTACTCGCCGCGGCCCTGCTGTCCGAGCTGGCCAGGATGCGGCCGCAGGAGGTGGAGCGGGGGGTCTCCCTCGTGGGTCCGCACCGGGATGAGCTGCTGCTCACCCTCGGCGAGCTCCCCGTCCGCGGCTACGCGTCGCACGGGGAGTCCTGGTCATTCGCCCTCGCCCTGCGACTGGCCAGCTACCAGCTGCTGACGGCCGACGGTCGCGACGGGGCCGGGGGTGAGCCGGTGCTCGTGCTCGACGACGTCTTCGCCGAGCTCGACGTGGGCCGTCGGCAGCGGCTGGCCGAGCTCGTGGCGGGGGCCGAGCAGGTCCTGGTCACGGCGGCCGTGGCGGCCGACGTCCCGGAGGCGCTCGTCGGCGCCCGCTACGACGTGCACGCAGGAGCGGTCACCCGTGTGCGGTAGGTCGTGTTTCACGTGGAACACCCCCGTGGGCCTGAGGACGTCATCGCTCGCGGTTCCTGGTGACCGTCGGCCGCATGTTTCACGTGGAACAGGGTGAGGGCGTGAACGGTCCGGACCCCGAACCAGGCCCGTCCGTCGAACCTGCCGGTGGGCGGGATCAGGCCGACCCGGACCTCGCGGTCGGCGGCGACCCGGCGCCCGACGATCTCCCGCGCGGCGCAGACCTCGTGCGGGCCGCGCTCGCCCAGGCCCGGGCCCGTGCCGCCGAGAAGGGACTGTCGCCCGGGGCGCCCCGCAAGCGGCCGGCGATCCGGCGAGACCTGCGCTCCGGTGCCGGCCGTGACGGTCGCGACCCCGTGCTCTTCGGCGACGCCGTCCGCCGCCTGGTCGAGGAGCGGGGGTGGCAGGAGACCACGGTCAACGCCAACGTCCTGCAGAACTGGGCGAGCCTGGTCGGCGCCGAGGTGGCCGACCACTGCCAGCCGGTCTCGCTGGTGGAGGCCGAGCTCATTCTGGTGGCGGAGTCGAGCGCCTGGGCCACCCAGCTGCGGCTGCTCAACGGTCACCTGCTCAAGACGCTGCGCGAGCAGGCCGGACCCGGCGTGGTGGACCGGATCGTCGTGCGGGGACCGGCGCAGCCCGACTGGCGCAAGGGGCCCCGGCGGGTCCAGGGCCGGGGCCCGCGAGACACCTACGGCTGAGTCCCCCAGCGGTCCCACAGCCGGGGGCTCCAGGGCGCCTCCCCCGTGGGGGACCACCCGTGAGGGGTCCGAGGGCGCCACGGAGGCTCCTGGGGCCTGTCCTGCGCGTCGCGGCCCATGTGCCGGGCTACACTCGTCCGACGAAGACGGCCCCGTCGGCACGCGTGTCGGGGACGGGCTCCGGGCCTGTGGTGGCTCCCGCCGCCACAGGACGATCCCCGCCTTGCGGGACGAAGAGCAGCCGCTCGGGCGGCGAGGGAGCACGCACGCATGGTGGACGAGCCGGCCCAGCCCCAGGACGAGCAGCCCGACCTCCCGCCCGCGGACTCTGCCGCCCAGCCGCCCGCGGACTCTGCCCGCCCAGCCGCCCGCGGACTCTGCCCCCAAGCCGCCCGCGGACTATGGCGCCGACAGCATCACCGTCCTCGAGGGTCTCGAGGCGGTCCGCAAGCGCCCCGGCATGTACATCGGCTCCACCGGTGAGCGCGGACTGCACCACCTCGTCTACGAGGTGGTCGACAACGCCGTCGACGAGGCGCTGGCCGGCCACTGCGACACCGTCACCGTGAGCCTGCTCGCCGACGGCGGCGTCCGGGTCACCGACAACGGCCGTGGCATCCCGGTCGCCCTGCACGCCAAGGAGAAGCGACCGGCCATCGAGGTCGTCATGACCACGCTGCATGCCGGCGGCAAGTTCGACGGCGAGAGCTATGCCGTGTCCGGTGGTCTGCACGGCGTCGGCATCTCGGTCGTCAACGCGCTCTCCACCCGCCTCGACGCCGAGATCCGCCGGGACGGCCGGGTCTGGACGCAGACCTACGTCCGGAGCGTTCCGGAGCCGCTGCAGCAGGGCGCGGCGACCGAGGAGACCGGCACCAGCATCACGTTCTGGGCCGATCCGAGCATCTTCACCGAGATCACCACCTACAGCCACGAGACGCTGCACCGGCGCCTGCAGGAGATGGCCTTCCTCAACAAGGGCCTGTCCATCACGCTCCGGGACGAGCGCGGTGAGGAGCTGGTCGAGGAGACCTTCGACTACCCCGGGGGTCTGGAGGACTTCGTCCGGCATCTCAACGCCACGAAGAGCCCCGTGCACCCCAGCACGATCGGGTTCTCCGACGAGGTCAAGGGCATGGCGCTCGAGGTCGCGATGCAGTGGAACGACTCCTACAGCGAGTCGGTCTACACCTTCGCCAACACCATCAACACGCACGAGGGCGGCGCCCACGAGGAGGGTTTCCGGTCCGCGCTGACGGCGACGTTCAACGCCTGGGCGCGCAGCAAGGGCCACATCAAGGACAAGGACCCGAACCTCGAGGGCTCCGACGTCCGGGAGGGCCTCACCGCGATCATCAGCCTGAAGCTGGCGAACCCCCAGTTCGAGGGGCAGACCAAGACCAAGCTCGGCAACTCCGAGGCCAAGACGTTCGTGCAGAAGGCCTGCAACGAGCAGCTCAAGGACTGGTTCGACCGCAACCCCGCCGAGGGCAAGGCGATCGTCCTGAAGGCCACCAGCGCCGCCCGGGCGCGCCTGGCCGCGCAGCAGGCCCGCAAGCTCGCCCGCAAGGGTCTGCTCGGCAGCAGCAGCCTGCCCGGCAAGCTCGCCGACTGCCAGAGCACCGACCCGGCCGAGTGCGAGGTCTACGTCGTCGAGGGCGACAGCGCCGGCGGCTCGGCCAAGGGTGGCCGCAACCCCAAGTTCCAGGCCATCCTGCCCATCCGCGGCAAGATCCTGAACGTCGAGAAGGCGCGGATCGACCGGGTACTGAAGAACACCGAGGTCCAGGCCATGATCACGGCCCTGGGCTGCGGCATCCACGAGGAGTTCGACGTGGAGAAGCTGAGGTACCACAAGGTGGTCCTCATGGCCGACGCCGACGTCGACGGCCAGCACATCCGCACGCTGCTGCTGACCCTGCTGTTCCGCTTCATGCGCCCGCTGGTGGAGGCCGGGTACGTCTACCTCGCCCAGCCGCCGCTCTACAAGATCAAGTGGAACGGCGGCGAGGTCATGTACGCCTACTCCGACCGCGAGCGCGACGGGCTCATCACGGCAGGGCAGGAGGCCGGCAAGCGCCTGCCCAAGAGCGGCGAGGCCGTGCAGCGCTTCAAGGGCCTCGGCGAGATGAACGCCAAGGAGCTGTGGGACACCACCATGGACCCGGCCAACCGTGTGCTGCTGCAGGTCACCCTCGACGACGCCGCCACCGCCGACGAGCTGTTCTCCACCCTCATGGGCGAGGACGTCGAGGCCCGCCGAAGCTTCATCCAGCGCAACGCCAAGGACGTCCGTTTCCTCGACATCTAGTAGCTCGCCGCTGCCGGATGCACCACATGCTGTGTCGTTGAACCCCTAGAGAGGACCCTCCGTGGTCGACGTCCTGCCTCCTCCCCCTCCTGGCGACCGGGTCGAACCGGTCGGCATCGAGGTCGAGATGCAGCGGTCCTACCTGGACTACGCGATGTCCGTCATCGTGGGCCGGGCGCTGCCCGACGTCCGCGACGGCCTCAAGCCGGTTCACCGCCGCGTGCTCTACGCGATGTACGACGGCGGCTACCGGCCCGACCGCGGGTACTTCAAGTGCGCCCGTGTCGTCGGCGACGTCATGGGCAACTACCACCCCCACGGCGACACCGCGATCTACGACACCCTGGTCCGGCTGGCCCAGCCCTGGTCGCTGCGCTACCCGCTGATCGACGGCAACGGCAACTTCGGCAGCCCGGGGAACGACCCGGCAGCCGCCATGAGGTACTGCCTGTCGGGAGACAGCCGGGTCCGCCTCGCGGACGGGTCGAGCCCCCGGATCGGCGACCTCGTCCCGGACGCCGCCCCCCACAGCGACAACGACGTCGACCTGAAGCTGCTGGACCGCAACGGTCAGCCGGTGGGAGCGACGACGCTGTTCCACTCGGGTGACCACCCCACGCTGCAGGTCACCACCCGGGAGGGCTACCGACTCACCGGGACGCACAACCACCCGGTGCTGTGCCTCGTGGACGTGCTGGGCGTGCCGAACCTGCTCTGGAAGCTGCTCGAGGAGGTGCAGCCGGCCGACCGCGTCGTCCTGCACCGCGGCGTTCCGGTCGAAAGCGGCCTGCTGACCGAGGATGACCGGGCCGCCGCCGTCCTGCTCGGCGCCTGGGTCAGCGAGGGCTTCTGCAGCCAGACGCGGGCCGGCTTCAACAACCTCGACGAGCAATGGTTCACGAGCGTCGTCGAAGCCTTCGACACGGTGGTCGGCGGCCCGCGCTACGTGTACTCGCGAACGATCGCGTCGGGCAACGTCCTGCACGAGCTCGACGTCCAGGACCTGCGCCGGCTGCGGGCGTCCGTCCTGGCGGAGCTCGTGGGCGACAAGAGCGCCGACAAGCGGGTCCCGGAGGCGGTCTGGTCGCGCGGCCCCGCCTTCAAGCGTGCCTTCCTGCAGTCGCTGTTCGAGGGCGACGGCTCGGTGAGCAGCCTGCCTCGCTCAACGGTCCAGATCAGCTACAGCACCCGGAGCCCCCAGCTGGCCCGCGACGTGCAACAGCTGCTCCTGGAGCTCGGCGTCGTGAGCCGCTTGTGCGAGCACGCGACGGGTGAGTGGAAGGTCTACGTGGGCAATCGGCGCGACGCCCGGTTGTTCGCCCAGCACGTCGGCTTCTGGGGGCAGAAGCAGGACAAGCTCGAGCAGGTGCTCGCCGGAGTCCCCGAGCGCAGTACGGCCATGTCCTCGGACCACGTGCCCCTCGTGGCGGCCTACCTGCGTCGGGCGGGCGCGACGTCGTTCGGCGACCGAGACTGGCTGCGGCGGCACAACGTCGACCGGATCGAGCGGTGGGAACGCGACGCCGACGAGATCTGGTCGCACGTCAGCAGTGCCGAGGCCCGGCGGATCGTCGAGCCGCTCGTCGACGGCCGGTACTACTACGCCGAGGTGGCCGCGGTCCAGGACGCCGGCCTGCAGGCGGTGTTCTCGCCGCGGGTCGACAGCGAGGACCATGCGTTCCTGTCCGACGGGTTCGTCTCGCACAACACCGAATGCCGTCTGGCGCCGCTGGCCATGGAGATGCTGCGCGAGATCGACCAGGAGACGGTCGACTTCACGCCCAACTACGACGGCCGCAACCAGGAACCGACGATCCTGCCCAGCCGGATCCCGAACCTGCTGGTCAACGGCAGCTCCGGCATCGCCGTCGGCATGGCCACGAACATCCCGCCGCACAACCTGCGCGAGGTCGCGGCGGGCGTGCAGTGGGCGCTGGAGAACCCGGAGGCGACCGGTGAGGCCCTGCTCGAGGCCCTCCTGGAGCGCATTCAGGGCCCGGACTTCCCCACCGGCGCGCTCATCGTCGGCAAGGACGGCATCCGCGACGCCTACACGACCGGCCGCGGCTCGATCCGGATGCGGGCGGTCATCGAGGTCGACGAGGACGCCAAGGGCCGCACGATCCTCGTGGTCACCGAGCTGCCCTACCAGGTCAACCCGGACAACCTCGCCCTCGCCATCGCCGACCTCGTGCGGGACGGCAAGATGGCCGGCATCGCCGACGTCCGCGACGAAGGAAGTCAGCGGACGGGCCAGCGGCTGGTCATCGTGCTCAAGCGCGACGCCGTCGCGAAGGTCGTGCTGAACAACCTCTACAAGCACACCCAGCTGCAGACCACGTTCGGCGCGAACATGCTGGCGATCGTCGACGGCGTGCCGAAGACCCTGCGCCTGGACGAGTTCGTCAAGCACTACGTGGCCCACCAGGTCGAGGTCATCGTCCGGCGGACCCGCTACCAGCTGCGCAAGGCCGAGGAGCGCGCCCACATCCTGCGGGCACTCGGCAAGGCCCTGGACCGGCTCGACGAGGTGATCGCCCTCATCCGCGGCGCCGCCAGCGCCGACGCCGCCCGCAGCGGGCTGATGGAGCTGCTCGACATCGACGAGCTGCAGGCCGTCGCCATCCTGGACATGCAGCTGCGCCGGCTCGCGGCTCTGGAGCGCCAGCGCATCCTGGACGAGCTGGCCGAGAGGGAGCGCGAGATCGCCGACCTGCAGGCGATCCTGGCCGACCCGGTGCGCCAGCGCCGGATCATCGGCGAGGAGCTGGCCGAGATCGTCGAGCGCTACGGCGACGAGCGGCGCACCCGGCTCATCCCCTATGAGGGCGACATGAGCGCCGAGGACCTCATCACGCAGGAGGACGTCGTCGTCACGGTCACCCGCGGCGGCTACGCCAAGCGCACCCGGACCGACCTGTACCGCAGCCAGCGCCGCGGCGGCCGGGGCGTGCGGGGGGCGAACCTCAAGCAGGACGACCTGGTCGAGCACTTCTTCGTCACCACCACCCACCACTGGATCCTGTTCTTCACGAACAAGGGCCGGGTGTACCGGGCCAAGGCGCACGAGCTGCCCGAGGCCAACCGAGACGGCCGCGGCAGCCACGTCGCGAACGTCCTGGCCTTCCAGCCGGACGAGTCCATCGCCCAGGTGCTGACCATCCGCGACTACGACGCCGCTCCGTACCTGGTGCTGTGCACCCGCGGCGGCATCGTGAAGAAGACCGCGCTGACCCAGTACGACAACGGCCGCAGCAACGGCCTCATCGCCGTCAGCCTGCGCCCGGACGACGAGCTGATCGGTGCTGCCCTGGTCAGCAGCGAGGACGACCTTCTGCTGGTCAGCAAGGCGGCCCAGTCGATCCGCTTCCAGGCCGACGACGACGCCCTGCGCCCGATGGGCCGCGACACCAGCGGTGTCCGCGGCATGGGGCTCGGCGCCGGCGACGAGGTCCTCGCGATGCAGGTGGTGCCCGCGGGCCAGCAGGACGAGCTCGAGCTTCTGGTCGTCAGCGACGGCGGCTACGGCAAGCGGACGCCCCTGGCCGAGTACCGGCGACAGGGCCGCGGCGGCACCGGCGTGCTCACCGCGAAGTTCCCCGAGGAGCGTGGCCGCCTGGTCGGCGCCATGGTCGTGCGCGAGGCCGACGAGGTCTTCGCCATCACCAGCGGCGGCGTGGTCATCCGGATGCAGGTGCAGCCGATCCGCCGGTCCGGCCGGGGGACCCAGGGCGTCAAGCTCATGGCCCTCGACGGGAGCTCGACCGTCGTCGCCGTCGCGCACAACGGTGAGCCCGAGGTGGAGGAGGCGCTCGAGGACGGGGGCGACCTGTCCCTGGACGGCGCAGCCGCCCCGGCCGACGACGACACCGCCCTCGAGCCCGCCGGCGCGGAGACCGTGGACCCGCAGACGGGGGAGCCCGACACCGGTGAGCCCGAGACCGGTGAGTCCGACGCCGAGGGGCCGGACACCGGTGAGTCCGACACCGACGGGCCGGACGCGTGAGCGAGCCGCAGACCGGCGACCGGCCGGAGCCGGGTCAGCCCGCGCCGGCCGCCGGCAGCCCGCAGCCGAGCCCGGCCCAGCCGTCGGCCCCTGCGCCGACTGCCTCTGTTCCGACTGCCTCTGCGCCGATTCCGAACGCGCCGACTCCCCCCGCGCCGGACCGACCCGGTCCGGACCGACCCGGTCCGGACCGACCCGCGCCCGGACCGACCCGCCGGCGCGGGCGCAGCGCACCCCGTCGCGCTCGAGAAGCGTCCGGACTCGTCGGTGCCCGCCCCCACCGCCAACCCGGCACCCACTCCGAGCCCGGCACCCACCCCGAGCCCGGCACCCACTCCGAGCCCGGCACCCACCCCGAGTACCGCCCCCACCCCGAGCCCCACGCCCCGCCCGGGAAGCTCGGCCCGCCCGGCAGCGGCCCGGCCGGAAGGCGCCGCCAGGGTGGCTCCCGAGCGCGTGCCCCGCCCGGCCGGCGGAACCGGCGCGAAACAGCGCCGCGCCCGCCTGCGCCTGCGCCGGGTCGACCCGTGGTCGGTGTTCGTGCTCGCGCTCCTGGTCAACCTGTTCCTCGCCGTGGTGCTGGTGGTCGCCGTCGTCGCGCTCTACGCAGTGCTCGACGCCGCCGGGGTGCCCGACAGCGTCAACCAGCTGATCAGCGAGGTCACCCGGAGCCCGGGCCAGCCCGACCCGGCGCCGCTGCTGACGGCGAGCCGGGCCCTGACGGCCGGCGGTGTCGTGGCCGTGGTGGACGTCGTGCTCCTGACGGCCCTCGCCACGCTCGGCGCCGTGCTCTACAACCTGTGCGCGTCCTTCACCGGCGGCCTCGAGGTCACCCTGGCCGAGCACGACGACCGCTGACGTCGGCTGCGCCGTGTACGCTGCCCCACCGTGCCGCAAGGCATGCCCGGGCCTGTAGCTCAGCTGGTTAGAGCGCATCCCTGATAAGGATGAGGCCGGAGGTTCAAGTCCTCCCAGGCCCACCCGTGCGTCCGTCCGTCCGCTGTCCCCTGGAGGCTGCAGTGCGCCGACCCGTCCTGCTGCTCCTGCTGGTCGCGGCCGGCGCCGCGCTGCTGCGCCGTCGGGCGGCGGCCAGCCGTTCCGAGGCCGACCTCTGGCACGAGGCGACGGCCGCGCCCGACCTGCGCTGACGGCCCGCACCAGCGCACGGCACCACGGCACGGCACGGCACGGCAGCACGGGACCACCGCACCGCGCGTTCCTAGACACCAACACCTGACGGCCTCGCGCCGCCGGGGGCCATAGCTCAACTGGCAGAGCACCGCCTTTGCAAGGCGGGGGTTCGGGGTTCGAGTCCCCGTGGCTCCACACGCTGTGCCCGGGCCGGACGCCGCGGGCCGCGCCGACCGTCCCGAAGCCCTCAAGGACGGCGGCCCCGTGGTCGACACTGTCCGACAGGTGCCCGCACCGGACCGGGGGACGCCTCGGAGAACCGGGTCGCGCGGGCGCCGACGGTCGAGGGGTCCGAGTACGTGGTCGCGGGCAGCAGCAGAGCGGCTGGTCGCCGCGTGCGCCGACCTGCCGCCGCCGTCGCCCTGCTCGCCGTCCTGGCCGGCTCGCTGCTGCTGGGATCGGCCGCCTCCGCGCAGGTGGTCCCGGGCCCCACCCCGACGGCCACCCCGACGCCGGACACCACGCCGTCCCCCGACAGCAGCCCCACCGCTGACCCGAGCCCGTCCCCGGACACCAGCCCGTCTCCCGATCCGAGCCCGTCTCCGGATCCCAGCCCGTCTCCGGACCCGAGCCCGTCCCCGGACGTCAGCCCCACCCCCGATCCCCCACCCCCGGCGCCCCAGGTCAGCCTCGACCCGGTCGAGACGCCGCGGTCACTGACCTTCCGGTGGGCGCAGGGCACGACGACGGCCACCTGCACGCTGGTCGGACCGACCGCGGCCGACCGGGAGGTGCGCCCCTGCGACGGCGGCGTCCTGTCGGTCACCGTGCCGCGCACGAACGGCACGTACGGGCTCGAGGTGGCCCTCACCGACAGCGGTCGCACCGGTCCGGCCGGGGTCAGCCCGGACTACGTGATCGCCGAGTCCCGACCGGTCGCCCCCGACGTGACCGCCACGGCGGACCCGGCCGACCAGACCCTGGTCACCTGGACGTTCGACCCGCAGGGCGCCGACGCGCTCTGCACCCCGCTGTGGGACCGGGCCGCCGTACGCGACTGCCGCACCGGCAGCACGACGACGTCGGTCCCCCGACTCGACGACGACTACGCCCTGGTGGTGACGCTGTCGACGGGTGGCGGCTCGACCTCGGTGTCGACGACCTACACCCTGGACCTGCCGGCGCCGGCGTCGGCCCGCCCCGTGTCGATCACCCCGCAGGACGACCCCGACGTCGTCTGGACCTGGGACGCCGACACCGCCACCTCCGCCGCCTGCCGGCTGACCGGACCCGGCGGCGTCGACGACCCGGTTCCCTGCACCCCGACCGGCACCACGACCCCGCTGCCGCAGGTCAACGGCGCCTACGCGCTCGAGGTCACCCTGACCGGCCCGGGCGGCACCTCCGTCGGCAGCGGCACCCACGCGCTGGTCCTGCCGGCGCCCGCCGGACCGGTCGTCACCCTCGACGACCTCACCGGACGCAACGCCGTCTGGTCCTGGCCCGGGGCGGGCGTCGCGACCTGCACGTTGACGAGCGACCTCGGGCCCGACGTCGTCGTCGCCCCGTGCACGAGCCCGCAGGGCGTCCTGCTGCCCGACGCCGAGGCGACCTACCGCCTGGAGGTGGCGCTCACCACGGACGCGCGCGGCACGAGCCAGATCGGCCGCTCGCAGCCCCTGGTGCTGGACCTGCCCGCGCCGCTGCCCCCGGTCGTCGTCCCCGCGACCACCGGCCCCACCTCCGTGCGTGACCAGGTCTGGACCTGGGCCCCCCAGGACGGCGTCACGGCAGCCTGCACCCTGCTCGGCCCGGTCTCGGGCGGCAGCCGTCCCGAGACTCCGGTCGACTGCCCCGTGCCCGGCCGCGCCGAGGCGGAGCTGCCGGACGTGTCGGGCGACTACGCGCTGCGCGTCGTGCTGACCGGAACCGGGGGCGCCACCGAGGCGACCTCGGTGGACGTCGTGCTCGACGTCGACGCTCCCGGAGCGCCCGTCCTCACCTCGACCCCACCGCCTGCGGGCAGCGGGACCGCACCGCGCTGGACGTTCACCACCGACGCCGCCACCGATCCCGGTCTGGTCACCACCTGCACGCTCACCTCGCCGAGCCCGGCCCAGCCCGTGGTCGCCTCCCCCTGCGACGACGCCTTCGTGGCCGCCCTCGACGCGCGCGGCGACGGCCTGCACGTGCTGGAGCTGCAGTCGGTCGACCCGGCCGGCAACGCGAGCCCCCTGACGCGCTCGAGCTACCTGCTGGACCGGCTCGACCCGGCCGCGCCGCAGCTCACGCCGGCCACGACCCCCGGCACCGGGCCGCCGTCGTGGACCTTCACCGTCGAGGACGCGACGACGAGCACCTGCGCGGTCACGGGCCCGACGGGTCCGGTACCCGCGCCCGCGGATTGCTCGAGCCCGTACTCGCTCGGCGCCGGCCCCCGCCTGGACGGCACCTACCGCCTGACCGTCACCAGCACCGACGTCGCCGGCAACACCTCCACCGCCGGCGCGGACTACGCGCTCGACACGACCGCGCCGCTGCTGACCGTCGACGGGCCGGCGGGCGAGGGCAACGACGCCGACCCCGTGTTCACCTGGACCTCCCCCGAGGCACCGGCGGCCGTCCGGTGCAGCCTGCTGCTCGGTGACGTCGAGGTGTCCTCGGGCGGCTGCCCCGACGGACGCTTCGTGCCGCACCTGGTCGACGAGGGCAGCTACGACGTCGAGGTCCGGGTCGAGGACGCCCTCGGCAACGACCGCACGGTCCGGACCGCGGCGCCGTACGTCTTCGACCGGACCGCGCCGGACCTGCCCGTGGTGACCGCACCCGTCGGGCCCAGCACGCAGCGCGACGTCGTCTGGACCTGGACCGGCGAGGGGACCGCCAGCTGCCGGCTGCTCACGGACGGGAGCGGCGAGAGCGTCCCGTGCGCGGACGGGAGCTACCGCCCGGCGCCGCCCCTGCCGGGCAGCGGCGTCTACGTGCTCGAGGTGGCGCTGACCGACGCCGCAGGCAACACCTCGGCGGTCGTGCCGAGCGACCCCTACGAGGTCGACGTGACCCCGCCCGACGCACCCGTCGTCACCGGGCCCGCCACGGGCTCGGTCAGCGCGCCGGAGTTCCGGGCGACCGCCGAGGCGGGGTCGTCGCTGGAGTGCCGGACCAATCCGCCGGGTGCGGTCACCCTGAGCTGGACTCCCGACTGCCTCTCGCCGTTCGCCGCCGACGCGTCCGGCCCGGACGGGCTCTACACCGTGCAGGTGCGGGCCACCGACGCGCTGGGCAACGTCGGCGAGCCCGGGGAGGCGACCTACCTGCTCGACACGGACGCGCCGGATGCCCCGGTGGTGCGCGGCCCCACCGGCCTCGGCAACACCGCGCAGCCCCGCTTCGGCTACGACGTGGTGGACGGCACCACCGCGGAGTGCCGTCTGGTGCCCGGCCCGGACTGGGCGCCGTGCGCGGCGGGCTCGTTCGTCCCGACCCTGACGCAGGACGGCCCCTACACGGTCGAGGTCCGCCTCACCGACGCCGCGGGCAACCTCGGACCGGCCGGCAGCACCGCCGCCCCCTACCTCTACGACGGCACGCCCCCGCCGCTGGCGACCATCACCGGGCCGGCCGGGACGGGCAACGTCGCCGCCCTCACCTGGACGTTCTCGGGCGAGGGCACGGCGCGCTGCCGGCTGGTGCCGACCGGCGTGTTCGCCACCTGCGGCGCCTCGTTCTCCGCCCTGCTTCCCGGTGACGGCCTCTGGGCGCTGCAGGTGGAGCTGACCGACGCCGCCGGCAACGTCAGCACGGCCACCAGCGGGTCCTACCTGCTCGACCGCGTGCCCCCCGGGGTGCCGTCGGTGAGCGGCCCCGTGGGCCCGTCGAACGACAGCAGCGTCACCTGGTCGGTCGGCCTGGAGCCGGGCACGGCCGCGCAGTGCCGTCTGCTCGGGCCGGACGCCGATGACTGGTCGGCGTGCGGTTCGACCGTGGTGCGCCGGCTGTCGACGGACGGTGCCCATGTGCTGGAGGCGCGGCTGGTGGACGCGGCCGGCAACATCGGGCCGGTCGGGCGCAGTCCCGCCTTCGTCCTGGACCGCTCCGCCCCGGACGCGCCCGACCGTGACCGGCGACCTGGGCCCCTCGACGAACCGGGCGCCGTCGTGGTCGTTCCCGCTGCCGTCCGACACCACGGCCGAGTGCTCGCTGCTGCGCGACGGCGTGGTGCTGCGCGACTGGGCCTCCTGTGCCGGCACCTTCGGGATCGACCTCACCGGCTCGGCCGACGGCCGGTACGTCCTGTCGGTCCGCCTCACCGACCTCGCCCGGAACACCGGGACGCCGGGGAACTCGGCCCCCTACGTGCTCGACACGACGGCGCCGCTCGCCCCCGTGGTGACCGGCCCCGGCGGTCCGTCGCGCGACCGCAGCCCGTCGGTGACCTTCAGCGGGGAGACGGGCACGACGGCGCAGTGCCGGGCGCTTCTCGTGGGGGCGCCGCCGTCGTCGTTCGCCCCCTGCACCTCCCCCTGGCGGCCGGTGCTCGGCGGCGACGGCACCTGGACCGCCGAGGTGCGCCTCACCGACGCGGCCGGCAACACCGGGCCGGTCGCCAGCAGCGAGGGCTGGTACCTCGACACCGTCGCCCCCGAGGCTCCGGTCGTGGCCGCCCCGCGCAGCCCGGGACGCGACACCGTGGTCACCTGGTCGATCACCGCCGAGGGCGGCGCGTCGCTGACCTGCCGGCTCACCGCGCCCGCGGGCACGGTCCCCGACTGGGCGCCCTGCGTGAGCCCGTTCACCACCCCGCTGACCGGGCCGGACGGCCTCTACGTCCTCGAGGTCGCGGCCACCGACGCCGCCGGCGGGACGAGCGCGAGCGGCCGGGCCGACTACCTGCTCGACACCACCCCGCCGACCGCCCCGGCCCTCACGGTGCCGTCCTCGCCGAGCAGCGACCGGGCGCCCTCGTTCGCCTTCACCCCGGCCCCCGGCGACACGGCCGCCTGCCGTCTCACGCGCGGCCCGGCCGTCCTGCAGGAGTGGGCCGTCTGCACGAGCCCGGCCGTGCTCGACCTGGCCGGCCTGCCGGACGGCGCCTACACCCTCGCCGTCCGCTACACCGACGCTGCCGGAGGCACCGGTCCCATCACCACGTCCGCGCACGTGCTGGACACCACCGCCCCGGACGCGCCCGTGCTGGTCGACCTGCCGGCCTCCCCCAACCCGGCAAGGGCGCCCCGGTTCGGCTTCACGGCCGAGGCCGACGCGGCGAGCACCTGCCGGGTGCGCCGGGTGGCCGACGACCTGCTGCTGTCGGACCGGCCGTGCACCAGTCCCTACACGCTCGACCTCGGCGGCCAGCCGGCCGGCTCGTACCGCCTGACCGTGCGGGCCACCGACCGGGCGGGCAACACCAGCGAGCCGGCCGTCGCCGTCCACGTGCTGGACGCGGCGGCGGCGCCGGCCCCCGTGCTCACGGGCCCGGCCAGTCCCAGCCCGGTGCGCTCGGCCACCTGGAGCATCTCCGCGACCGGGCCCACGGAGTGCCGGCTGTCCCGCGGCAGCACCGTGGTCGTGGACTGGAAGCCCTGCAGCGGGTCCTACACGGCCGACCTGACCACCGGCGTGGACGGCACGTACCAGCTGTCGGCCCGCTCGCGGGACGCTGCGGGACGGCTGTCCGGGGTCGCCACCTCGCGCTACGTGCTCGACACGGCCGGGGCCGCCCTGGCCACCATCACCGCGCCGCCGTCGCCGTCCAGCGCCCGCACCCCGGTCTGGGTGCTCTCGGCCGGGAGGGCCGCGATCGCGGCGCAGTGCCGGGTGCTGGCCGGCGGGGGGATCCGGCAGGACTGGGCGCCCTGCGCGGTGTCCGCCGCCGGTGAGCCCTTCACGCTCGACCTCGAAGGTGCCGCGGACGGCAGCTACGTGCTCGTGGTCCGGCTGCTCGGCGCCACCGGCACGCCGGGGGGTGAGCAGAGGTCGGAGTACGTGCTCGACACCCTGCCCCCCGGCCCGGTGCGGGTGACCGACCCGCCGAGCCCCAACTCCGACCCCACCCCCACCTGGTTCGTCGCAGGCGAGGCCGGGACGACGCTGTCGTGCCGGCTCACGGCCGCCGGAGGTGTCGTGGTCAAGGACGCGACCGTGTGCGGCCCGACCTACACGCCGGACCTCGCCGGACGGCCCGACGGCGCCTACACGCTGTCGGTCCACGCGGTCGACGCCGCCGGGAACTCCGGTCCGGACCACTCCTCCGTCTACGAGTTCGACAGCAGCGCCCCGCTCGCGCCCAGCGCCGTCGTCGGTCCGACGGGCCCGTCCGTCGACCGGCAGCCGCGCTGGACGTTCGTGCGGGAGCAGGGCACGAGGACCACCTGCACGGTCACCCGGGGCCCAACCGTCATCCGCTCGGGGGCCTGCGAGTCGCCGTTCGTGCTCGACCTCACCGGCGCCCCGGACGGGACGTACACGCTGTCGGTGCGGGCGGTCGACAACGCCGGCAACGCGGGACCGGCCGGCCTGGCCACCTATGTGCTGGACACGACGCCGCCCAAGCGCCCGACCGCCGTCGTCGTGCCCGGCAGCCCCAGCTCCACCACCGCGCCGCGCTGGGCCTGGGCGACGCCGGCCGACGCCACCAGCCAGTGCCGGACCACCGCGGCGGGCACCGTGCTGCTCGACTGGGCCGGCTGCGCCAGCCCGTGGACCGCCGCCTTCGGCACCCGCCCCGACGGCGCCTACGGCTTCGACGTACGGGCCGTGGACAAGGCCGGCAACACCAGCGACCCGCTGTCGGCCGAGTACCGGCTCGATCGCACGGCCGCCCCGCTCGTCGACTTCGCCAGCACCCCGCCCCACGTCTCCGCCGACGAGACCCCCAGCTGGTCGCTGCTCGTCGACGCTGCCCAGACGGTCCAGTGCCGCCTCAGCGGGCCGGACAGCGCAGGCGGGTGGGCGTCCTGTGGGACCGGCCGGTCCGCCGGCGCCGGGGCGGTCGTCGAGGGTGGCAGCTACACCGCGCAGCTGCAGTCCCGGCCGGACGGGCAGTACGTGCTGGAGGTGCGGGGGCTGTCGACGGCCGGCGTCCCCGGTCCGGTCAGCCGGGCGCTCTACCTGCTCGACCGCCGTCCCGCCCAGCGCCCGTCGCTCACGAGCGGCCCACAGGGCCAGGCCGGCCGCGATCCGCGGATCACCTGGACCTGGGACGCCGTCGACGACGCCACGTTCGAGTGCCGGCTGACCCGCGACCGCTTCCCGCTCGCGGGCGACGCCGGCACCTTCACGCCCTGCGGGACCTCGCGCTCGATCGACCTCACCGGGCTGGCCGACGCCACCTACGTGCTCGAGGTGCGCAGCCGCGACGCCGCCGGCAACCTCAGCGACCCGGCCCTGGGCACCTACCGCTACGACACGACGCCCCCGGACCGGGCCACGGTCCTCGGCCGCCCGGTGCTGGCGGTCGGCGGCCGCACGGTCTCGTGGGTGTTCGCGCAGGGGGCCGACACGGTCGGGGTGTGCACCGTGACGTTCGGCGGCGAGGTGGTCGCGGACCAGCAGCGCTGCTCCGGGGGCTTCTCGGTCGCCCTCGACGGCCGCGGTCCGGGCACCTACGAGCTCGGGATCGTCCTGCACGACAGCGCCGGCAACACCAGCCCCCCCGCCCGGAGCAGCTACGTGTCGACGGCGAGCGCCGCACCGCCCCGGGTGGTCGACACCCAGCCCGTGCCCGACGGCGTCGGACCGCCGGCGCCCGGGGGCGGCGCGGTCGGCCCGATCCGCGGCCCGGTCGGTGGTGGCGTCGTCGACGTGCCCCGGGCCGGCCCGGTGGCGCAGGGCGGCCCCGGGACGCCGGTCGCGATCGGCCCGCCGCTGGTGCCCGTCGGTCGCGTGGTGCCGGTCTTCTCGCCGCCGCGCGAGCTGCCGACGCCGCTGGAGACCGTGGGACGGACGGTGACACGGATTCCCGAGGCGCTGCCGGAGATCGACCTGCTCAGTCCCAACGAGGTCCCCGCCGCGATCGGACGGGTCTTCGAGGAAACGCTGAAGAAGGCGACCCGACAGCCCACACTGCCCTTGGCGGTCCTCGCCGTCGTCGCCGCGTTCCTGCTCGTGCAGAACCGCATCGACCGGCGGGACCCCAAGCTGGCCGCCGCACCCGTGGAGGCCGAGCCCGAGCTGGACTTCGGACCCGTGCTGCGGCTCCGCGGACCGGGAGGAGCGCCCGCATGAGCCGCCTGCGCGGACCGGCCCCCCTGCCCTCGGTCGAGGCCGTGCCGGTGGCGGACCGGCTCCGGGTGACGCAGTACCTGCGGGCGGCGGCCGTCGGGCTCGTGCTGCTGCTCGCGGCGTTCGCCCCGGCGACCCTGGCGCCCGGCGACCACCCCACCCTGTCGGCCACGGCGGTGTACGCCGTCGTCGTCCTGCTGGGCGAGCTGGTCGCGCGGGTGCTGCCCGGGCGGATCGTGCTCGTCTTCAGCGTCCTGCTCATCGTCGACGGCGCGTGGCTGTCCTGGGTCAGCTACCTGACCGGAGGCACGACCAGCCCGCTGCGCTACTTCGTGCTGCTGCACCTCGGGGCGGTCAGCCTGCTGGCCTCCTACCGCACCGGCCTGAAGCTGGCCATGTGGCACTCGCTGCTGCTGTTCGCGACGGCGAACGCCGTGCAGGGGGGCGTGCTCGAGCCGACCGGACCGGCCGGGGGCGTCCGGGGCATCGGCGGGACCGACGCCGAGCGCCTGACGGTGTTCATCGTCGTGCTGTGGCTCGTGGCGGTCACGACGTCGGCGCTGTCGGCCATCAACGAGCGCGAGCTGCGTCGCCGCCGGATGGACCTGGAGGCGCTGACCGACCTCGCCATGCGGCTCGAGCGCACGACCGACTCCAAGAGCGCCGCGCTCACGCTGCTCGACTCCGCCGTCGACCTGTTCGGCTTCAGCCGGGGGGTGGTCGTGGCCGGCCCGGAGGGACAGCTGCCCCTGCTCGCCTCGTTCGGCCTCACCGACCTGACCGCCCGCCGTCCGGGCCGTCCCTCCGCGAGCAGCATCATCACGCTGGCGCAGCAGACCCGGCAGACCCAGCTGGTGGTGGGGCTGGACGCCGAGGCCGACCCGTGGCTCACCAGCCTGTTGCCGGACGCGCACAACCTCGTCGTCGTCCCGCTGTCGGCGGAGAACCGGCCGCTGGGCGCCCTGGTGCTCGAGCACGACCAGCGCGCCGGCTCCCGGATCCAGCGCCGCATCGTCGCCTCCCTGGAGCGGTCGGCCTCCTACGCGGCCCTCGCCCTGCGCAACGCCTGGCTGCTGGAGCAGGTGCAGCGCCTGGCCGCCACCGACGGCCTGACCAAGATCGCGAACCGGCGCACCTTCGAGGCGACGCTGGAGCGCGAGGTGGCCCGGGCCAGCCGCTCGGCCGAGAACCTGTCGCTGGTGATGCTCGACATCGACCACTTCAAGGTCCTCAACGACACCCACGGTCACCAGGCCGGTGACGAGGTGCTGCGCAACGTGGCGGCGGCGCTGTCGTGCGAGTGCCGCGACTTCGACACCGCCGCGCGCTACGGCGGGGAGGAGTTCGCCGTCGTGCTGCCCGGGTGCAGTCCGCAGGAGGCGCTCGACATCGCCGAGCGCCTGCGGCTGGCGGTGTCGGCCTGCCCGTCGGTCGTCCCCATCACGGCCTCGGCCGGGGTCGCCACGTTCCCGGGACACGCCGGCGACGCCGACACCCTGGTGCGGGCCGCCGACGACGCGCTGTACGCCTCGAAGAACGCCGGGCGGGACCGCACGACGGTCAGCGCCGGCGTACCCGAGGAGCAGCAGGTCGAGGCGCTGCTGCGGCGCGCGGTGCAGGAGCGCCTCGGTCGCGACGATGCCGGCCAGGTGCCGGTCGCCAGCACCGGTACGTAGGTCGGGTCAGGCCGGCTCGACGACCTCGCCGTCGGTCGGGTCAGGCCGGCTCGACGACCTCGCCGTCTTCGTCGACGGCCGCGCCGGCGGGGACGGCAGCAGACGCCGCGGCAGCGGGAACGGTCGGCGCCGGGTCGACGACGGCGCGCACCTGCTCCGGCTCCTGCGCCCCGGGCGCGTCCTGCGTCCGCAGCCGGCGCACGAGCACGGTCACCGCGACGGCAACGGCGGCCCCGGCGGCGGCACTGCCCACGGCCCAGGTCCAGCGGCGCTGCGGGCGGCGGTACCCGCGGACGGCGTCCCAGACCTCGGTGCCCCGGTCCAGGGCCTCCTCGAGCACGCCCTCCAGCGCCCGCTCGAGCGCCGGCGGTGTGGGGAGCCGGTCGGCGCCGTCGCGCAGGACCCGGGCCAGCTCGTGTCCCGCCTCGGTGGCGCGTTCCACGGCCAGGCCGGTGGCCGAGCCGAGGACCGAAAGGGCCGCCCCCGCGGCCAGCCCGGCCGAGGTGGCCGCGGCCGACGCGTGCTCACCGGCGCGCGCCGCGGCGTCGACGTCGAGAGCGCCCGCGGGAGACCTGCCGGGAGCAGGGTCGTCGTGGTTCAGGCGGTGCGGCACGGGAGTCCTCCGGAGCGGGTGGGCGGGCGTGCGGGCGGGCGCGGCGCCGGCCGGGTTCCGCGAGCGGGGCGCGGGGCGCTGCGTGGAAGACTGCCCGACGGTAGTCCTGTTCATGCCCACCCCTCACCCACCCTCCTGACGGACGGAGCCCTCGTGGCCGACCTCTTCGCCACCCTGAACACCACGCTCGGTCCGATCCGCGTGCAGCTGTTCCCGGACCACGCGCCCAAGACCGTGCAGAACTTCGTCGGCCTGGCCGACGGCACCGGTGAGTGGACCGACCCGCGCACCGGCAAGAAGGGTGACACCGCCCTCTACCCCGGCACGGTGTTCCACCGCGTCATCAGCGGTTTCATGATTCAGGGTGGTGACCCGCTCGGCACCGGCACCGGCGGCCCCGGCTACCGCTTCAAGGACGAGTTCCACCCGGAGCTGTCCTTCAGCAAGCCCTACCTGCTGGCGATGGCCAACGCCGGACCGGGCACGAACGGCTCGCAGTTCTTCATCACCGTGGGTGCCACGCCGCACCTGAACATGAAGCACACCATCTTCGGCGAGGTGGCCGACCAGGCCGGCCGCGACGTCGTCGACGCGATCGCCGCGACGCCGACCGGCCGCATGGACCGGCCCACCACCGACGTCGTCATCCAGAGCATCACGATCGAGGGCGGCTCCTGACCGAGTCCGCGGCGGGCGGGGTGCCGGCGGGGGGCGTTCCCGTCTGCTACCGGCACCCCGACCGCGAGACCTACGTCCGGTGCAGCCGGTGCGACCGGCCGATCTGCCCGGACGACATGGTGGCCGCCCCGGTGGGCTTCCACTGCCCGGACGACGCCCGCGAGGGCGCCCGCAGCATGCGCCGACCGACCACCACCTACGGCGGCCGGGTCCGCGACAACCCCCTCCTGGTCACACAGGTGCTGGTCGGGCTCAACGTCCTGGTCTTCCTGGCCACCGCGCTGGGCGGGACCAGCCTGGGCTTCGGCGGGGGGGCCTCCCCGCTGTACGTGCGGCTGGCCCTGCAGCCGGTGGGTCGGGTGTACAGCGACGTCGGCGCGGTCTCGGGCGTGGCCGACGGCGAGTACTGGCGGCTGCTGACGGCCACCTTCCTGCACTTCGGGTTCGTCCACGTCCTGCTGAACATGCTGGCCCTGTACTCGCTCGGACCGGTGCTGGAGACCGCCTTCGGCCGGGCCCGCTACCTCGCGGTCTACCTGCTGTCGGGCCTGGCCGGCACCACGGCCACCTACGTGTTCGGCCCGGTCGACCAGCTGGCGGCCGGCGCCTCCGGCGCCGTCTTCGGACTGTTCGCCGCGGCCTACGTAGTCGAGCGGCGGCGCGGCAGCGGGGCGGCCCAGCAGTACGCGGTGCTCCTCGGCATCAACCTGGTGCTCACCTTCACGATCCCGTTCATCGACGTCCGCGGTCACCTCGGCGGGCTCGTGGCCGGCGCGGTCGGCGCGGCCGTGCTGGTCTACGCCCCGAAGGGACCCCGCCGCACCGCGGTCCAGGCCGGCGGGCTCGCGGCGCTCGGGGTCCTGCTCGTGGTGGCGGTCGCGCTGCGGACGGCCGCGCTCACGACCTGAGCCGCTCCAGCTCCGCCAGGACGTCACGCGGGTCGCGACCCAGCCGGGCGCGGGAGAGCAGCAGCAGCTGCTCGTCGGCCGCCTCGATCTCGAGCAGCACGGCGCGTCGGTCGGTGACCACCCGCAGCCGCGCCACCTGCGCCCAGGGAAGCCGGCGCGCGGTCGGTCCGGTACGCACGGTGAGGCCGTCGGCGTCCGCGCGCAGCACCGGGACCCAGAGCAGGTCGCGCAGTCCGAGCAGGCCCAGCAGGGCCGCGCCCGGCAGCGCGAGCAGCCGCCCGGTCGCCGCCGCCGACAGGGCGACGACGACGAGGACGCCCGCGAGCACGAGCATCCCCAGCGCGAGCCGCCGGCTGGGACCCGCCACGACGTCCACGTGCCTCCCGTACCCTCGTGCTAACCGTCGTTCACACTCTCTCACCTGGAGGTCGCCATGCGCGATGCCGTCATCGTCGAGGCCGTCCGCACCCCCACCGGCAAGCGGAACGGCGGTCTGTCGGGCATCCACTCCGCCGACCTGTCGGCCCACGTGCTGCGGGCCCTGGTCGAGCGCACCGGGCTGGACCCGGCGCTGGTCGACGACGTCGTCTGGGGCTGCGTCTCGCAGATCGGCGAGCAGACCTTCGACGTCGCCCGCACGTCGGTGCTGTCGGCGGGCTGGCCCGAGTCGGTGCCCGGCACCACGGTCGACCGCCAGTGCGGCAGCTCGCAGCAGGCCGTCCACTTCGCCGCGGCCGGCGTCATCAGCGGCCAGTACGACATCGCCGTCGCCGGGGGCGTCGAGGTCATGAGCCGCACCCCGATGGGCTCGAGCTTCACCGCCAGCCCGCTCGGGGCCGACTACATCGCCCGTTACGGCGCCGACTTCCCGAACCAGGGCGAGGGCGCCGAGCAGATCGCCGACACCTGGGGCTTCAGCCGCACCCAGATGGACGAGTTCGCCCTGCGCAGCCACGAGCGCGCGCAGGCGGCCACCGACTCCGGTGCCTTCGCGGCGCAGATCGCCCCGGTCACCAACCCCGACGGCGTCACCATCAGCACCGACGAGGGCATCCGTCCCGGGGGCACGCTGGACAAGCTCGGCTCGCTCAAGCCGGCCTTCCGCCCCGACGGCAAGATCACGGCGGCCAACTCCTCGCAGATCAGCGACGGCGCCGCCGCCCTGCTCATCATGACCTCGGAGAAGGCTGCCTCGCTCGGCCTCACGCCGATCGCGCGCTTCCACACCGGCGTGCTCGCCGGCGTCTCCCCGATGCCGATGCTGCACGCACCGATGCCCGCCACGCTCAAGGCCTTCGCCAAGTCGGGCCTGTCGGTGGACGACATCGGCGCCTACGAGGTCAACGAGGCGTTCGCCTCGGTGCCGCTGGCCTGGCTCAAGGACATCGGCGCGGACGACAAGACGGTCAACCCGAACGGCGGGGCGATCGCGCTCGGCCACCCGCTCGGCGGCTCCGGCGCCCGGCTCATGACCACGCTGGTGCACCACATGCGCGACTCCGGCATCCGGTACGGCCTGCAGACCATGTGCGAGGGCGGCGGCCAGGCCAACGCCACCATCCTCGAGCTGCTCTAGACGGTCCCGCTCTGCCCGAAGGCCCGTCCCGTCGGGGCGGGCCTTCGGCATGCCCGGCCGCAGGCGGTCGGGGGACCGCCTCACCCGGACGGGCGACACGTCCTCAGGTGTGCCCGACCGATGCTGGGGAAGCCTCGTACCGAGGTTGTCCACACTGTGGATGAGGACTGGGGAGAACTACAGCGGTGTCATCCGCGCTGCGGGCTGCCCGGGAGCAAGCCCGACGGTGCGTCGGCGCAGGTCAGCGCCACTGCGTGCTGAGCACGAAACCGAAGACGATGAACCCGAAGCCCACCAGCAGGTGGCCGTTGTCGAGGCTGGACAGCACCGGCATGTCGCCCTCGGTCAGGTAGAAGACCACCAGCCACAGGATCCCGATGGCGAAGAACGCGAGCATCAGCGGCGCGAGCCAGACCGGGCTCGGGCCCTTCTTCTTGCGGGTGGTCGCCCCCGGGGTCGACGGGGTGCGCACCGGCTGCTTGCGCTTCTTCGACTCGGGCACGGCAACTCCTGGGCTGGGACGGAGCACTCAGCGTAGCGTCGTGGACGACGCCCCCGCGCCACGCGGACCGGCACGGACGGCACGGAGGACACCAGGTGCGGCTGCTCGTCCCGGTCGTGGCCCTGCTCGCCGGGCTGCTGTTCGCCACCAGCGCCTCCACCGCCCAGGGCACCGACCTGCGGGCCGGCCGCCGGCTCGAGCTCACCGAGCTGATCGCCCAGCAGCGCGTCGACCTCGCCCGGCAGGAGGCCGCCGCCGCCGCCCTGCGCACCGAGGTGGCCGCGGCGAGCGTCGTGGCGCCGCCGGGTGAGCAGGCCAGCCTGCTGGCGGCCGTCGAGCGGTCGGCCGGGCTCACCCCGGTGCAGGGCCCGTCGCTCACGGTGCGGCTCGACGACGCCGCCCGGTCGGCCGGCCCCGTCGGGGCGGTCCCCGACGACCTCGTGGTGCACCAGCAGGACGTGCAGGCGGTGGTCAACGCGCTGTGGGCCGGCGGTGCGGAGGCCATGACGCTGATGGGGCAGCGGGTCATCTCGACCAGCGCGGTGCGCTGCGTCGGCAACACCCTCATCCTGCACGGCCAGGTCTACAGCCCGCCGTTCGTGGTCACCGCCGTCGGCGACCAGGCCGCGATGCGCCGCGCCCTCGACCTGTCCCCGGGGGTGCAGCTGTTCCTGGAGTACGTCGAGCGGTTCGGCCTCGGCTACGCCGTCACACAGGCTCCGCGCACCCGGCTGCCGGGCTACGACGGACCGCTCGCGCTGCCCCTCCTGGCTCCCGCGGCGGTCCCGCGGTGAGCCACGTGCTGCGCACGATCGCCCGGGGGCTCGGTCAGACGCTCATCACCCTGGGCGTCGTGGTCCTGCTGTTCTGCGTCTACGAGCTCAAGGTCACCAACATCTACACCGGACAGCAGCAGGAGGCCCTCGCCGACGACCTGCGTGATGCCTGGGCGCTGCCGCGCCCGGTGCTGCCCACCGTGGGTCCGGCCGCCTCGGCGGCGCCCGCGCCCCGCGGGGTCGAGCTCGGCCAGGGCCTGGCCGTCCTGCGGATCCCCCGGCTCGGCCGGGACTACGCCAAGGTGGTGCTCGAGGGGGTGTCCGTCCCGGACCTCAAGCGCGGTCCCGGGCACTACCCCGGCACGGCCCTGCCGGGAGCGGTCGGCAACGTGGTCATCAGCGGGCACCGCACCACCTACGGCGCCCCGTTCAACCAGCTCGACGTGCTGCGGCCCGGCGACGCCGTGGTGCTGGAGACCCGCGACGCCTGGCTCACCTACCGGACGACCGGCACGCAGATCGTGCGGCCCACGGCCATCGAGGTGACCTACCCCGTGCCCGGCCGACCGGGGGTGGCCCCGACGCAGCGGCTGCTGACCATGACCACCTGCAACCCGAAGTACTCGGCGAAGCAGCGCATGGTGGTCTCGGCCCTGCTGGAGAGCCGGCTCGCCAAGGGTCCCGGCGTCGTCCCGCCCGCCCTCGCGGAGGCCTGAGATGTACGTCTGGTTCTGGCGCCACCTGCCCGGTCCGCTGCCGGTGCGCCTGCTGCTGGCGCTGCTGGCCCTCGCCGCGGTGGTCGCGGTCCTGTTCGTCGTGGTGTTCCCCCAGGTGGAGCCGCTGCTCCCGTTCTCCGACGTGACGGTCGACGCGCCGGGCTCCTGAGCCCCGCCCCCGTGGGAGCATCGTCGTCGTGCCTTCCCCCGAACGTCCGTCGCGCCGGAGCCCCGCCGCCGCCGCCCAGGGCCCGACGCCGTCGCCCTACGACGCCCGCCCCTGGCTCGCCGGCTACCCCGACCGGGTGCCGGACGACTACGACTTCCCGGCCGTGCCGGTCACCCGGCTGCTCGACGACGCCGCGGCCAGCTTCCCGACCGCGCCCGCCCTCGCCTTCCTCGGCACCCGGCTGACCTATCGCGAGCTGCGGCAGCAGGTGGACGCCTTCGCCAGCGCCCTGCAGGGCCTCGGCGTCGGCCGGGGCGACCGGGTGGCGATCGTGCTGCCGAACTGCCCGCAGAACGTGATCGCCTTCTTCGCGACGCTGCGCCTCGGGGCCGTCGTGGTGCAGCACAACCCGCTGTCGACGCCGCCCGAGCTGCAGCACCAGCTGGCCGACTGCGGGGCGACCGTGGTGGTCTGCCTGGACCGGGTCTACGAGGCGGTCCAGGCGGTCCGGGCGCAGACCGCGGTGCAGCACGTGGTGGTGACCGCGCTCGCCGACTACCTGCCCGCGTCGGCCCGGCTGCGCCTGCGGCTGCCCCTGCGCGGAGCGCGGAAGCGCAGGGCCGAGCTCGAGACGCCGCTGCCCAAGGGCGCCCGGGTCCGGTCGTTCGTGGCGCTGGTCCGGGGTGCGGGGCTCCCCGCCCGCCAGGTGCCCGTCGACGCCGTCGCCGACGTCGCGCTCCTGCAGTACACCGGCGGCACCACGGGGGTGCCCCGGGGAGCCCGGCTCACCCACCACAACCTCGTCAGCAACGCCTACATGAACCGGCTGTGGGACACCGAGGCGACGGCGGGCAAGGAGGTCACGCTCGGGGTGCTGCCGCTCTTCCACGTCTTCGGGCTGACCGTGGCGATGCTCAACACGATGCTGCTCAGCGGCCTGCTGGTGCTGCTCCCGCGCTTCGACGTCGACCAGGTGCTGGAGGCCGTCGACCTGTACCGGCCCACGCTGTTCCCCGGCGTTCCGCCGCTGTTTCGCGCCCTGGCCGAGAGCCCCCGCACCCGCGACCACGACCTGGGATCGCTGCGGCTGTGCCTGTCCGGGGCGATGCGGCTGCCGGCGCAGGTGCAGGAGGCCTTCGAGGCGGCCACCGGTGCGCGGCTGGTCGAGGGCTACGGCACCACCGAGACCTCGCCGTCCACGCACTGCGGTCCCACCACCGGGGAGCGGCGTCCGGGCAGCATCGGCCTGCCGCTGCCGGGCACCCGCTGCCGCCTGGTGGCACAGGACGACCCGTCCCGCGAGGTGCCCGTGGGCGAGCCGGGTGAGCTCGCCGTGGCCGGCCCGCAGGTCTTCGCCGGGTACTGGCCGGGGGAGGACGCCCGCGAGCAGCTCACCCCCGACGGCTACCTGCTCACCGGTGACATCGCGGTCATGGACGAGGACGGCTGGTTCACCCTGGTGGACCGCAAGAAGGAGCTGATCATCTCCGGCGGCTTCAACGTCTACCCCTCCGAGGTCGAGGCGGCGCTGGCCGGGCTGGCGGGGGTGGTCGAGTCGGTGGTCGTCGGCGTGCCGGACCGGTTCCGCGGCGAGACCGTCAAGGCCTACGTCGTGCGCCGCGACGACCTCACCGAGGCCGACGTGCTCGAGCACTGCGCGCAGGTGCTCAGCGCCTACAAGGTGCCGCGGGCGGTCGAGTTCGTGGACGACCTGCCCCGGTCGGCGGTCGGCAAGGTGCTGCGCCGGGTCCTCGTCCAGGCCGAGCGCGACCGGGCCGCGCAGGAGCAGGCGGCCCGCCCGGCCTCGACGCCGGGCGGCCGCCGCAGCCCGCGCGACGAGGACCTCCCCACGGGTCCGGTGCCGCCCCCGTCCGAGCCTGCGGCGCCCGCGTCGAAGGCTCCCGCCAAGGCCGCTCCCCGCCGCTCCCCCGCCAAGCGGCCGCCCGCGGCGGCGGCGGGCACCGACGGTCCGCCCCGGCCGACCAGGGCCCCGCGGCCCCGTCGCCCCCGCCCCGAGCCGCCTGCGGCGCCGTAGCCTTCCCCCGTGGTCCGGATCCTCGTCGTCGACAACTACGACAGCTTCGTGTTCAACCTCGTGCAGTACCTCGGCCAGCTCGGCGCCGAGGTCGACGTGCGTCGCAACGACGACACCGGACCGGACGACCTCGGCGGCGTCGACGGCGTGCTGCTGTCGCCCGGCCCGGGGGCGCCCGAGAGCGCCGGCTGCTCGGTGGCGATGGTGCAGGCGGCCAAGGACCGAGGCACGCCCCTGCTCGGGGTGTGCCTCGGGCACCAGGCCATCGCCGTCGCGCACGGGGCCACCGTGTCGCGGGCCCCCGAGCTGCTGCACGGGCGGACCAGCGACGTCGTCCACGCCCGGCAGGGGGTGCTGGCCGACCTTCCCGACCCGTTCGTCGCCACCCGGTACCACTCCCTGGCCGTGGAGGAGGCGACGCTGCCGGACGAGCTGGAGGTCACCGGGCGCACGGCGAGCGGCGTGGTCATGGCGCTGCGGCACCGCGACCGGCCGGTGGAGGGTGTGCAGTTCCACCCGGAGTCGGTGCTGACGCAGGGCGGCCATGTGCTGCTGGCGTCGTGGCTGCAGGTCTGCGGCGACGACCGCGCCGTCGAGCTCGCCCCCGAGCTGTCGGCCCGGGTCGAGGCCAAGCGGCTCGCCGCCTTCGCCTAGCTCGAGCGACGTCGCGCGTCTCCTGGACCGGCCCCCGGCACCGGCGGACCGGGACCGCCCTAGGGGGACGGCGTCGGCGCGGGCGACGGCTCGGGTGAGGGGGACGGCTCGGGCGAGGGCGGCGGGCTGGGCTCGGGCGAGGGGGTCGGCGGGGGCGGCGGCGGCACCTGCGACACCGCGACGGTGACCACCGACGAGCGCGGGAGCGTGACCCCCAGCGGCGTCTGGTCGATGATCCGGCCGGGCGGGCCCGGGTCGTCGCGCGGCTCCAGCGCCACCGACAGGCCGGCGGCCCGCAGCTCCCGGACGGCGTCGTCCTGGCTGCGACCGCGCACGTCGGGCACGACGACCCGGCCGCTGGCGAGCACCAGCGACACGGCCCGGCCGGCCCGGATGGGCTTGCCCGCCACCGGCTTGGTCGCGAGGACCTGCCCCTGCGGGATGTTGCCGTCGCGGAACTCGACGTCACCGACCGTCAGCCGGGCCCGCTCGAGCGCGGCGAGGGCCTGGTCGCGGTCCAGGCCCACCAGGACGGGCACCGCCGACAGGTCGACGCCCTTGGACAGCACGAGGTCGACCAGGCCCTCGCGCGGGACGACGATGCCGTCGTTGGGGCTCTGGACGAGGACCGTGCCGGCCGGCTTCTCGGCGAACCGCAGGGTCACCTCGCCGACCCGCAGGCCCGCGTCGGCAAGCTCCTGGACCGCCTGCTGCTGGCTCAGGCCGACCAGCTCGGGGGCCGGGACCACGGTGGAGTCGTTGGCGAGCAGCCCCTGCACCACCAGGGCGACCGAGGCGATGATCGCGAGCAGCAGAGACCCGAAGACCGTGTAGACCACGATGCGCTTGACCCGGCGGCTCTCCACCCGTCGGGCGCCCCCGGCCGCCGCCGGGACGATGGTGGTGGCCCGCACGCCGCCGGTGCCCTCGACGAGCACCGGGGTCGCGAGCACCGGCTCGTCGCGGGCGGCCCGCAGCAGGTCGTCCTGCATGTCGGTGGCGGACTGGTAGCGGTTGGCCGGGTTCTTGGCCATGGCCTTGAGCACCACGGCGTCGACGTCGGCCGACAGCGACGCGTCGTAGGCCGTGGGCAGCACCGGGTCCTCGCGCACGTGCTGGTAGGCGACGGCCACCGGGCTGTCCCCGGTGAAGGGCGGCGCCCCGGTCACCAGCTCGTAGAGCAGGCAGCCGGCCGAGTAGAGGTCGCTGCGGGCATCGACGTGCTCCCCGCGCGCCTGCTCGGGCGAGAGGTAGGCGGCGGTGCCGATGACGGCGGCCTGCGTCATCGTGGCGGCCGAGTCGGCCATCGCGCGGGCGATGCCGAAGTCCATGACCTTGACCTCGCCCGAGGGCGTGAGCATCACGTTGCCGGGCTTGACGTCGCGGTGGACGATGCCCGCCTCGTGGGCCACCTGCAGCGCGGCGCAGATGTCGGCGGTCACCTCGAGCGCCCGCTGCGGCAGCAGCCGGCCCTCGGTCTGCAGGACCTCCCGCAGGGTGCGCCCCTCCACCCGCTCCATGACGATGAACGGGACGCCGTCGTCGTCCTGCCCGGTGTCGTACACCGACACGATGCAGGGGGCGTTCAGCGAGGCGGCGGCCTGCGCCTCCCGGCGGAACCGGTCCTGGAAGGCGGGGTCGCGGGCGAGCTCGGGGCGCAGCACCTTGAGGGCCACCGAACGGCCCAGCCGCACGTCGGTGCCGGACAGGACCTCGGCCATGCCGCCGACGCCGAGGACCGGGCCGAGCGCGTACCGGCCGGCGAGGAGCCGCTCGGCGGGGACCTTGGCGAGGTCGACCGGACCGGTCATCCGCCCTCCCCTCCCGGTACGACGTGGACGAGGACGAGGACGCCGGGCACGAGCGGACCCTCGGGCTCCAGTCTCTGCACGGTACCGGCGGGACCGCCCCGGGCGTCCTCCACCACGCGGAAGGTCAGGCCTCGGCGCTCGAGCGAGGCCCGGACCTCCGCCACCGGCCGGCCCACGGGGTCCTCCCCGGAGGTGACCACCGTGACGGCGCTCCCGGCGGGCACGCGGCTGCCGGCGGCCGGTTCGGTGCGCACCACCCGGCCCTCGGGCACGTCCGGGTCCACCTGGTCGCGCCACCGGGTCCGGAGGTCGGCTTCGCGCAGCAGCGACGCGGCCTCGACGGCGGACGAGCCGGCCCGCACCTCGGGCACCTGGGTGCTGCGCCCCCCACCGGACAGGAAGGCGCGGGCGGCGACCGCGAGGAGCACCACGAGCAGCAGCGGCAGGGCCAGGCGCAGGGCCCGCACCCGGGGCCGGACGGGGAGGCGGGTCGCCTGCGCGGGGCGGTTCTGCGCGCGCAGCGCCCGGGCCCGGGTCGCCACGGTCCCGGCGTCGGCCGGCCGGTCGGTCGGGTCCTTCTGCAGGCACGCCTCCACCAGGGCGCGGACGCCGACGGGCACCGACGCCGGCAGCTCGGGCGGGTCGCGGTGCAGGTGCTGGTCGGCGACGGCGTGCGCGGTCGCGCCGAGGAACGGACGGCGTCCGGCCAGGCACTCGAAGGCGACCACCCCGAGGGCGTAGACGTCGGAGGCCGGGCTGACCGGCCGGCCCGCGGCCTGCTCGGGCGACAGGTACGCCGCCGTGCCGATGACGACGCCCGCGGTCTGCTCGCCGGTGGCCAGGCGGGCGATCCCGAAGTCGGTCACCTTGACCACGCCGTCGGCGCGGACCAGCAGGTTGCCGGGCTTGACGTCGCGGTGCACGACGCCGAGGGCGTGGGCGGCCTGCAGGGCGTCGGCCGCCTGGGCGACGACGTCGAGGGTGCGGTCGACGTCGAGCGCGCCGTCGCGGGCGAGCACGGCCGACAGCGGCTCGCCCTCGACCAGCTCCATGACGATCCAGGCCGAGACGCCGTCGGCCGACTCGCCGAAGTCGTGGACCGCGGCGATGCCGGGGTGCTGCAGGGCCCCGGCGTGCCGGGCCTCGGCGCGGAACCGCTCGCGGGACTCCTCGTCGGAGCCGGCCCGCAGCAGCTTCAGCGCGACCGGCCGCTCCAGCACGAGGTCGGTGGCCCGCCAGACCTCGGCGAAGCCGCCCCGGGCCAGCTGACCGTCGAGCCGGTACCGCCCCGCGACCGTGGGGGCCGGTCCGGTCACCTGCCGAGCACCGCCTGCATCATGGCCCGGGCGATGGGCGCGGCGACCGCGCCACCGGTGGCCTCCGAGCCGGCGCTGCCGCCGTTCTCGACGATCACCGCCACGGCCACCTTCGGGTCGTCGGCGGGCGCGAAGCCGATGAACCAGGCGTGCGGCGCCCTTGCCCGTGGCGTTCTGCGCCGTGCCGGTCTTGCCGGCCACCCGCACGCCCGGCGATCCGCGCGTTCGCCCCGGTGCCGCGCTCGACCACGGCCTCCATCATCTGCGGTCAGCTGGCCGGCGATGGTGCCGCTCACCGCCGTGGACAGGACCTCCGGCCGGGCCACCTGCAGCCGCGACAGGTCGGGGGCCTGCACCTCCTGCACGAGGTAGGGCTTCATGACGTCGCCCCCGTTGGCGATGCCGGCGGCGACCATCGCCATCTGCAGCGGGGTGGCCCGCACGTCGAACTGCCCGATGGCCGACTGGCCCAGCTGCGGCGGGTTCAGGTCGGCGGGGAACGCGGACGTGGCGGTGGGCAGCGGCACCTCGAGGTCGGACTGCCCGAAGCCGAACGCCTCGGCCTGCGCGCGCAGGGCGTCCTGACCGACGTCGAGCCCGAGCTGGGCGTAGGCGGTGTTGCACGAGAGCGCGAGGGCGTCGATGAGGCTCTGCCGGCCGCTGGGGTCGCAGACCTCGCCGCCGAAGTTGCGCAGCGGCCGGCTGGTCTGCGGCAGCAGCAGCTCGGTGGGCGCGGCGATGACGGTCTCGGGCCCGTCGACGGTGCCCTCGGTGAGGGCGGCCGCCGACGTGACCACCTTGAACGTGGAGCCCGGCGGGTAGGTCTGCGACAGCGCGCGGTTGAGCAGCGGCTCGTCGCCGTCGTCGGTGAGCTTCTTGTAGGCGGCCCGGATGGCGGCCGGGTCGTGGCTGCTCAGGGTGGCGGGGTCGAAGGAGGGGCGGCTGACCAGCGCGAGGATGGCCCCGGTGCGGGGGTCGAGGGCGACGGCGGCTCCGCGCTTGCCGGCCAGGGCGTCGTAGGCGGCCTGCTGGGCCTTCTGCTGCAGGGTGAGCACGACCGAACCGCCGCGCGGCTCGCGCCCGGTGACGAGGTCGGACAGGCGTCGGGTGAACAGCTCGTCGCCCTCGCCGGACAGGATCCGTCCCTGCGAGCGCTCGATCCCGGTGCTGCCGTAGACCAGGCTGAAGAACCCGGTGGCGTGCGCGTAGACCGGGCCGCCCGGATAGGTGCGCAGGTAGCGCAGCCGGTCGTCGGTCTCCACCGAGCGGGCGAGGGCCTGCCGGCCGGCGCCGGTACCGAGGGCGATGGCCCCACGTTGCTGCTCGTAGGTGCGCAGCAGGACCCGGGCGTTGCGGGGGTCGTCGCGGTAGTCGCCGGCCTTGACCACCTGCACGTAGTTGACGTTCACGAGCAGCAGCCCGAACAGCACCATGCAGGCGAGCGCCACCCGGCGCAGCGGGGCGTTCACCCGCGCCGCACGATCGTGGTGCGGGCGTCCTCGAGCACGGCCCGGGCGGTGTCGGCGGCGATCGGCGACGGCGCGGGGCGGCGGCCCGCGTCACTGATCCGCAGCAGCAGGGCGATGAGCACCCAGTTGGCGACGATCGAGCTGCCGCCGTAGGACAGCCACGGCAGGGTGACACCGGTGAGGGGCACGAGCCCGGTGACGCCTCCGGCGATGACGAACACCTGCAGGCACAGCGCGAACGAGAGCCCGACGGCGAGCAGCTTGCCGAACGGGTCGCGGCAGGTCAGGGCGGCCCGCAGGCCGCGCTCGACGATCGAGGGCGAACAGCAGCAGCACGGCCATGACGCCGATCAGGCCGAGCTCCTCGCCGATGGCGGCGAGGATGAAGTCGGTCTTGGCGAACGGCACGGTGCCCGGGCTGCCCTCGCCGAGGCCGGTCCCGCCGATCCCGCCGGTACCGAACCCGAACAGCCCCTGGACGAGCTGGTAGCCGTCACCGCTCGCGTCGCGGAACGGGTGCAGCCAGACGTCGACCCGCTGCCGGACGTGGCCGAACAGGCTGTAGGCGCTGACGGCGCCGACGCCGAACAGGGCCAGGCCGATGAGCAGCCAGGAGGTGCGCTCGGTGGCGACGTAGAGCATCACGACGAAGATCCCGAAGAACAGCAGCGAGCTGCCGAGGTCGCGCCCGCGCACCAGCACGGCGAGCGAGGCCCCCCAGGCCAGCAGCACGGGCCCGAGGTCGCGGGCCCGCGGCAGGTCCAGGCCGAGGACCCGGCGGCTGGCCAGCGACAGCACGTCGCGCTTCTGCACGAAGTAGCCGGCGAAGAACACGATGAGCAGCAGCTTGGCGGCCTCGCTGGGCTGCACCTGCACCGGACCCACCCGGATCCACAGCCGGGCGCCGTTGATGGTGCGGCCGATGCCGGGCAGGGCGGGCAGGAGCAGGAACACGAGCCCGAGGGCGGCGCTGGTGTAGGTGTAGCGGGCGAGCTTGGTGTGGTCGCGGACGACGAGCAGGACGCCCGACGAACAGGGCCACGCCGAGGCCGGTCCAGAACAGCTGGAGCGGTGCGTCGGACCGCGGCAGGACCCGCCCGCGCGTCCGCGCCCGCTCGATCGCGTCGTAGTCCAGCCGCCGCACGAGCACCAGGCCGAGCCCGTTCAGCAGGGCGACGCACGGCAGGATCAGCGGGTCGGCGTAGGGCGCGAGGCGGCGCACGGCCAGGGAGGCGCCCACGAACAGGCCGCCGAGCCCGAGGCCGTAGCCGAGGGTGCCGGACGGGACCCGGTCGTCCTGGGCCAGCCCGACCGCGGCGTAGGCGAGCACGGCGATCCCGACCGCGAAGACCACCAGGGCCAGCTCGGTGCCCCGTCGGGTGCGCGGCCCGGGGGTGACGGTGCCGGCCGCAGGGCGGCCGAGCGGGAGGGCGGTCATGACGGTGTCGCCGTCGGGGTGGCGACGGCGGTGGCCGAGGGAGCCGGCGTCGGGGCGGTGGCGGCCGGGCAGCCCGCAGCCGGCCCGGTGGCGGCACAGTCGGCGGCCGCCTCCTCCTGCAGGCGCGTGACGATGCGCTCGGCGTCGGCTGCGGTCGGCCGCGACGATGCCCTGCTGCAGCTGCTCGGTCTCGATCTCGGGGAGCCGGTCCACGTCCAGGTCGGTGGTCCGGGCGACCGCCGACAGGGGCAGGCCGGCCACGCTGCCGGTGACCCCGCGGAAGACGGCGACCCGGCCGTCGTCGACGCCCACGTAGTACTGCGACCGCACGTAGGCCCAGCCGGTGCCCGCGCCGGCCAGCACGAGCCCGACGACGGCGACCACGACGAGCGCGGTGCGGCCGCGGTGGCGCCGGGCCGGTGCGGGGGCGACGTCCGGAGCCGGGCGGGGCTCGGGGGCGACGTCGCGGCCCTCGGCCACCCGGGCGCGCGAGGCGGCCGAGTCGCCGGAGGTGCTGCTCTGCGGGTGCTCGGCGGCGGCGCCGGCCACGACGACGTCGCCGGTGGCCTCGCGGTCCTGGACGACGTCGGCGACGATCAGGGTGATGTTGTCGGGGCCCCCACCGCGCAGGGCGAGGTCGATGAGGCGGTCGGCGGCCGCCTGGGGGTCGGGCTCGCCCAGCGTCTCCTGCAGGGTCTCCAGCCGCCCGACCGGACCGGTGAGGCCGTCCGTGCACAGCAGGTACCGGTCACCGGCCCGGGCCTCGCGCACCGACAGGTCGAGCTCGATCTCGCCGCGGCCGTCCAGCGCCCGGGTGATCAGCGACCGCTGCGGGTGGGTGGTCGCCTCCTCCTCGGTGATGCGGCCCTCGTCGACCAGCGTCTGCACGAGCGTGTGGTCGCGGGTGATCTGGGTCAGCTCGCCGTCGCGCAGCAGGTAGCAGCGGGAGTCGCCGACGTGCAGCAGGCCCAGCCGCGCTCCGGCGAACAGCAGGGCGACCAGCGTGGTGCCCATGCCCTCGAGGGCGGGGTCGCCGGCGACCATGTCGTGCAGGTGCTCGTTGGCCGACAGGGCCGAGGAGCGCAGCGCGTCGAGCAGGTCGGGCCCGGGGACGTCGTCGTCGAGCGGGGCGAGGGCGGCGATGGTGACGGCGCTGGCGACCTCGCCCGCCGCATGGCCGCCCATGCCGTCGGCGACGGCCAGCAGGCGCGGTCCGGCGTAGGCGGAGTCCTCGTTGCCGCTGCGGAGCAGGCCGGTGTGCGACCGCGCGGCGAAGCGGAGCGCCAGGCTCACCGGCGCAGCTCCAGCACGGTCTTGCCGATCCGGATCTGCTGGCCGAGCGGAACGGGGGTGGGTCGGGTGACCTTGCTGCCGGCCAGGTAGGTGCCGTTCGTGGAGCCGAGGTCCTCCACCAGCCAGACGCCGTCGCCGGGCACCAGGCGGGCGTGCCGGGTGGAGGCGTAGTCGTCGGTGAGCACCAGGGTGGAGTCGTCGGCCCGGCCGAGGGTGACGGGGGCGTCGGTGAGCGCGACGGTGGTGCCGGCCAGGGCGCCCTCGGTGACGACCAGCTTGCGGGCTCCGCTGCGGCTCTTGGCCGCCCGGCCCCGGGCCGGGGGTGGGCCGGCCGGCCCGGCGGGCACCGGGACGCCGACGCTCGCCCGGGCGGGACGGGCCCCGAACATGTCGGCCCGGACGGTGCGGAACGCGGCGATGACGAACAGCCACAGCAGCAGGAGCAGGCCGTACTTGACCAGAGCGACGACGAGCGCGGAACCCATCAGTCGTCCTGTCGGTAGGTGAGCGAGGTGCCGCCGAGCTCGACGACGTCGCCGTCGCGCAGGCGCGTCGTGCCCACCCGGCGGCCGTTGACGCGCGTGCCGTTGGTGGACTGCAGGTCGACCAGGTGGACCCCGGTGGGCTCCCGGCGCAGCTCGGCGTGGCGGCGGGAGACGCCGGTGTCGACCACCTGCACGTCGGCCTCCTGGCCGCGACCGAGCACGGTGACGTCCTGCGTCAGCACGACCGTCCGCTCGGGCGCCTGGGCGTCGCCCGCGAGGACCAGCCGGGGGCGGCCGGGGGCGGTGGTCGCGCCGTCGGCGCCGGGGCGGGCGGCCACCTTCTGGGCGGCGTGCACCGAGGACGTCACCCGGAACACGCCCGGCTTGACGTCGTCGGCGGCCGTGAAGGCCACCGAGACCGGCCCGACGAAGGAGAAGCCCTGCTCCTGTGCGTGCTCGCGCAGGACGGTCGCGAGCTCCTCGCGCAGCGCCTCCCCGTACTCCTCGAGCCGCTCGGCATCGGCCGGGGCGAGGGCGACGGCGTAGGCGTTCGGCACCAGGACCCGGCCGTGGCCCACGATGGCCTTGGCGGACTGGGCCTCGCGCTGCAGGGCGGCGGCGAGCTCGACGGGCTGCACGACGCCGCCGAAGGCACGCGCGAAGGCGCCCTCGACGAGGCCCTCGAGCCGTCGTTCGAAGCGCTGCAGGACTCCCACGCGCCACCCCTTCCCTCCGGCGGGTGATCGTATCCGCGGGGCGGTCGGGCCCCTCGGCCGGAGGCCGGTGCGTGCTAGCGTCTGCGCGCTCTGCTCGACCTTGCAGCGGAGTCCACGCGCGAGTGGCGGAATGGCAGACGCGCACGGTTCAGGTCCGTGTGTCCGAAAGGACGTGGGGGTTCAACTCCCCCCTCGCGCACAACGCAACAACGATCCACGACCGCAGTGTGTGCATGTCGGTGCACGGAGCAGCCCCCGTCCGCGAGGGAGGTCCGCGTTCTCGTGCGTCCGGCGGTCGGTGCCGACCCTCAGGCGCCGAGGCCCAGGCGCCGACGCCCAGCGGCCCGCGTTCAGGTCGCGGCGGCGAGGTCCCGGTCGATGCGGGCGTCGAAGCGCGCGAGCACGCTGGCCAGCTGCGGCCGGCGCATCGCCTCGGTCAGGCGCTGCGCGCCCTCGGTCACCGCCGGCGCGGCGTCGGTGTCGGGTGCGGCGTCGGCGTCGGCGTCGGTGTCGGGTGCGTTGTGGGCGGTCCGGTCGCCGCCCGACAGGCGGGTCCGGGCGAGCGCGGCAGCGGCGGCGCTGAGCCCACGGGTCCCCGACAGGGCGTCGGCCACCGCGGCGCGGACCAGCCGCAGGTCGGTGCCGGCGAGCGCGTCGTCGACAGCCCGCCGCAGCGCGCGGGCGTCGTCGGTGGCGGTCGCGCCGGTGAGCCGTCCCTGGTCCAGCATCCGGTCGACGGTCCGGCCCAGGAGCACCACCTGCACCACGTCCTCCGGCACGCCCTTCACCGCGCCGAACAGGGCGGTGTACTTACGCACGGGGAACAGCAGCAGACGGGTGGAAGCGCGGCGCAGGCGCCGGCCCAGTCCGGTCCATCCCCGGCTGCCCTGCGTCCACAGCGGCGCCAGCAGGTCGAGGTCGGCGGCCCGGCCGTGCGCCCGCAGCGTGCACAGGACCGCGAGCTGCTCGGCCCGCTGACGCAGGACGTCGTCCAGGAGCGGGACGGGGACGAAGCGGGTGGCGGCCGCGGCGATCCCGCAGACCGCCCATTGGCTCCGGAGTGCGTTGTCGGCCATGCCGGTCTCCTGCCCACGTGAGGTGGGCGCGACGCCGGGTCCTCAGACGCGGATCTCGAACCAGACGACCTTGCCGTTCGGGCTCTCGCGGGTGCCCCAGGACGACGACAGGGCGTCGACGAGCGCGAGGCCGCGCCCACCCTCGGCGTCGTCGGAGGCCTGCCGGGGCTGAGGGGTGCGGGGGCTGCCGTCACCGACCTCGACCCGCACGACGGCGTCGCCGGGGAGGACACGCAGCTCCACGTCGCCGGTGCCGTGCACGAGGGCGTTCGTGGCGACCTCGCTGACGAGCAGGGCCACCGTGTCGCGGACCTCCTCGGTGTTGCCCTGACAGGCCCGGACGGCGAACCGGCGCAGCTCGGCGACGCTGCGCGGAACGCTCGGGACCACCATCGACGCCGGCTGGGGGGACGGCGGCGGCGGAGTCACGAGGGGTCTCTACCCCGCTGGCGCCGACTGAACGGTCCAGTCGTCCTCGGATCGCACCGGGTCGTGGCCTCGGCTCCGGTATGGCCGCGCGTTTGTTGTGCTCTCAGCTTCGGTGTGGACGAAGCATGGCCGGGTGCAGCAGCGCGGCGGGGCCTCGGCGGAACAGCGCGGCGGGGCGCCCGCCCCCCGGACCACCGGTGCAGGCGCACCGACGGGCACGAGGAACCCGGGCGTGCCCGGTGGTCTTGCGGTGGAAGTTGCGGGGGTCCAGGGGGACGCCCCACACGGCCTCGTAGACGTGCCGGAGGTCGGCGACGGTGAAGGACTCCCCGCAGAACGCGGCTGCCACCGGGCTGTACTCGAGCTTGGCGCGGGCCCGCTCCACGCCCGCGGCGAGGACCGCGGAGTGGTCGAAGGCGAGCCGGTCGGGGTCGACGTCGTCGACCGGCGTCCAGGCGACCGAGCGCACACCGTCGCCGGGGGCGGGCGCCGACAGGTCGGGGGCGAACACCAGGTAGGACACCGAGACGACGCGCATGCGGGGGTCGCGCCGGGGATCGCCGAAGGCGCCGAGCTGCTCGACGTGGGCGACGTCGCGCCGCACCCCGGTCTCGTGCTCGAGCCGGCGTACCGCGGCGGTGTCGAGATCCTCGTCGGGCTGCACGAAGCCGCCGGGGAGCGCGAGCCGGCCGCGGAAGGGGTGGGTGTCGCGCTCCACGAGGAGCACGCACAGGCGTGCGCCCGCGCCGGTGGTGCTCTCACGCACGGTGAGCAGCACGACGTCGACCGTCACCGCGAACGGAGCGAAGGCGTGCGGGTCATAGGCCGCGAGGAACGCGGCCTCGGCGTCGCGCCCGTCGGTGTCGGCGCGTCCGGTCACGCGATCAGCTCCGCGCCCGCCCGGGCCATCTCCTGCAGCGCGGCCTCGGTGGTCGCGGGTGCGACCCCGGCGCACAGGGGGAGCAGGACCCGCACCGTCAGGCCGGCCGCGCAGGCGTCCAGCACGCTGGCGCGGACGCAGTGGTCGGTGGCGACGCCGCAGACGTCGAGCGCGTCCACCCCGCGTTCGCGCAGCAGCTCCACCAGCTCGCGGCCCTCGGCGGAGCCCTCGAAGGCGGAGTACGCGGCGGCCCGCTCGCCCTTGCGGACCACGACGTCGAACAGGCCCTCGGTCAGCGGCGGCTGGAGCCGCGCGCCGGAGGTGCCGACGACGCAGTGCACCGGCCACGTCGCTGACGTAGTCGGGCTGCGCGGCGAAGTGGCTTCCCGGGTCGACGTGCCAGTCCTCGCTGGCGACCACCACGTCGTAGCCGTGCGGGGTCTGCAGCAGGGCGTGCACGTCTGCGGCGACCTGGCGACCCCCGGTGACCGGCAGGCTGCCGCCCTCGCAGAAGTCGTCCTGGACGTCGACGACGAGCAGCGCGCGGGTCATGCGGGCCCCCCGGAGCACGGGGCGTCGACGAGCAGGCGCGCCTGCCAGGCGGCAGTGCCGGGGTCGAGCCGCCTCGCGTCGTCGGGCAGCTCGGCCAGGGAGGCGGCGCAGCGGGCCCGGGCGGCGTGGAGGTCCTCGGCCTCCGGGAGCGGTGCTGCAGCGCGCGGGCGCCGTCCGGGGGCTGCTGGCCGTCGAGCAGCAGTATCTCGCCGTGGACGCGGCCGGCGTCGTCGTAGGTGCGGTAGGCGCTCTTGCGGCCGCCGAGGGTGCGCTTGCCCGAGGAGCGCTTCGCCACGGGTGTCAGCCGGCGCGTCGTCGGGTCCTCGTACGCGATGGCGACGAGCTTGTAGACGAAGCCCGCCGTCGGGGCGCCCCGATCCGGTGACGACGCTGGTGCCGACGCCGTAGCTGTCGGCGGCGGTGTGCGCGAGCCCGGCGATGGCGTGCTCGTCGAGGTCGCCGGTGACGACGAGCTTCGTCGCGGTCGCGCCGAGCTCGTCGAGCAGGCGGCGGGCGCGGGTGCACCTCCTGGTGCAGGTCGCCGCTGTCGAGCCGGACGCGCCGAGCTCGGTCCCCGCGACGGCGATCGCGTTGCGGATGCCCTGCTCGGTGTCGTAGGTGTCGACGAGCAGCGTCGTGCCGGGCCCTGCGCGGCGACCTGGGCGGCGAAGGCGGTCGCGCTCGTCGGGATGCGCGAGGGTGAAGGCGTGCGCGCTGGTGCCGATGGTCGGGAGCCCGTGGCGGCGGCCCGCCTCGAGGTTGCTGGTCGCCGAGAAGCCGGCGACGTAGGCGGCGCGGGCGGCGGCGACGGCGGCCTGCTCGTGCGTGCGCCGGCTGCCCATCTCGAGCAGCGGCCGGTCGTGGGCGGCGAGCACCATCCGGGCGGCCGCGGAGGCGACCGCAGTGTCGTGGTTGAGCACCGACAGGACCAGCGTCTCGAGCAGCAGGCCCTGGCCGAAGGAGCACTCGACCGTCAGCACCGGGCTGCCCGGGGCGTACGACTCGCCCTCGCCGTACGCGCTGATCCGCGGGCGGGGGCGGTCGGCCGCGAGCCAGCGCGGGCCTCCGTCGGAGACGACGCCGTCAGGCGCTCGAGCTCGGCCGGCCCGAACACGAGGTCGCGAGCAGGGCGGCCAGCCGGCCCTGTCCGGCGAGGACGCCGAAGCGGCGGCCGGGTGGGAGCCGGCGGGCGAAGACCTCGTAGACGGCGCGGCGGTCCGCGAGGCCGTCGGCGACGAGCGGCGTCGAGCATCGTCAGCTCGTAGCGGTCGGTCAGCAGCGCGGTCGACACGTCGCGACTCCTCGTCAGGGTGACGACAACCTACTCCGCCGTACGCCGGGGCGTGGGGTTGCCCCGGGGGCGCGCGTCTGGTGGGCTGCGGACGTGCCCGAGCTGCCCGAGGTCGACGCGCTCGCGTCCTTCCTGCGCGCCCGCGCGGTCGGCCGCGTCGTCGCCCGCGTCGACGTCGCCGGCATCCAGGCGCTCAAGACCTACGACCCGCCGCCCACCGCGCTGGCCGGCCTGCAGGTCACCGGCGCCGCGCGGCACGGCAAGTTCCTCGACCTCGACGTCGACGGTCTGCACCTGGTCGTGCACCTCGCCCGCGCCGGCTGGCTGCACTGGAGGGACGTCGCTGCCCGCCGCGCCGCCGCGGCCGGGCAAGGGGCCGCTCGCGCTGCGCGTGCACCTCGACGACGGCAGCGGCTTCGACCTCACCGAGGCCGGCACGCAGAAGCGGCTGGCGGTCTACGTCGTCCGCGACCCGCGCGACGGTGCCCGGGCATCGCCCGGCTCGGCGTCGACCCGCTGTCGCCGGAGTTCACCGCCCGAGCTGCTCGCCGGCCTGCTCGCCGGGGTGCGCGGCCAGGTGAAGGGCGTGCTCACCGACCAGTCGGTGCTCGCCGGCGTCGGCAACGCCTACAGCGACGAGGTGCTGTGGGAGATGCGGATGTCGCCCTTCAAGCCGGCGCACTCGCTGACGCCGGACGACGTCGAGCGCGCTGCACGGCGTGATCGTCGAGACGCTGCGCGCCGCCGTCGGCCGGGCCGAGGGGCTCGCCGCGGGCAAGCTCAAGGCCGAGAAGAAGAGCGGGCTCGCCGTCCACGGCCGCGCCGGGCAGCCGTGCCCGCGCTGCGGCGACACGGTCCGCGAGGTCTCGTTCAGCACCAAGGCGCTGCAGTACTGCCCGACCTGCCAGACCGGCGGGAAGCCGCTCGCCGACCGCCGCCTCAGCCGCCTGCTGAAGTGAGCCGCGGCCCGGCCGGGCCTTCTCGCCCCCGTAGGTGCCGAAGAAGCGCGCGGCCGCGAGGCGCACCGACAGCGTGTAGGTCGGGTAGGCGGTGATGGTCGTGCCGAGCCGCGCACGAGCATGCGCGCCTGCATGGCCAGCGCCCCCTGCGCGATCTGCTCGCCGGCCATCGGCCCGACCACCGTCATGCCGACGAGCCGGGCCGTGAGCCCGCCGGACACCCGGCTGTGCAGCGCGATGAGCTTGACGAACCCGTCGGTCTCGCCGCGCGGCGCGCGCCCGGTCGCTCGTCCGGTCGCGGACCACCGACACCCGCACGCGCTCTCCGTGCGCGCGCACCGCCTGCTCCTCGGTGAGCCCGACGTGGCCGACCTCGGGCTCGGTGAAGGTGACCCACGGGACGACGCGGTCGTTGAAGCGGCCGCTGCAGCGGCGCGGCCGGAAGGCGTTGCGGGCGGCCATGCGGCCCTGCTCGTAGCCGACGTGCGTGAACTTCAGCGCGGCTGGTGCAGTCGCCGGCCGCCCAGACCGTCGGCGGCGGCGCGCAGGTGGCGGTCGGTGCGCGACGTGGCCGTCGTCGGTGAGCGTCACGCCGGCGGTCTCCAGCCCGAGGCCGTCGGTCGACGGGGTGCGGCCGACCGCGACCAGCAGGTGCGAGCCGCGGACCACCGCTGCCGTCGTCCAGGTGCAGCGCCGGTCCGCGCGCTCGACCCGCTCGGCGCCGTCACCCCGGTGCGCACGTCGACGCCCTCGCGGCGCAGCACCGCCGTGACCGCCGCCGAGCCTCGGGCTCCTCGCGCCCGAGCAGGAGGCGGTCGGCGCCCTCGACGACCGTCACCTGCGCGCCGAGCCGGCGGAACGCCTGCGCCAGCTCGACCCCGATCGGCCCGCCGCCGAGCACGAGCAGGTGCGTCGGGCAGCTCGCGCAGCGCGAACACGTGCGGTTGTCGAGGTGCGGGACGTCGTCGCAGGCCCTCGACCGGCGGAACGCCGCCGCGCGAGCCGGTGGCGACGACGAACCGGTCCGCCGTGACGCTCCCGGCCGTCGACCTCCACCGCGGTGCGGGCCGGTGACGACGCCCCAGCCCCGCGAGCAGGTCGATGCCCTCGCTGGCCAGCAGCTCGGGCGACTCGTCCTGCTCGATCTCGGCGACGACGCCTGCGACGCGGTCCATGACCGCCGGGAAGTCGACGTCGGGCTCGGCGGAGAAGCCGTAGGCGGGGCCCGAGCGGGCGGCGTGCACGCGGCGGGCGGTCTCGAGCAGCGCCTTGCTGGGGACGCAGCCGTAGTGCGTGCAGTCGCCGCCGGGCCGCTCCGCCTCGACGAGCGCGACCCGCGGCCCCCGCGCGCGCGGTGCGGGCCGCAGCCAGCCCCGTGGCGCCGGCGCCCAGGACCAGCAGGTCGTAGTCGGTCACGCCATCGTCCTGTCGTGCCCCCTTCCGCGCCTGCCGCTGCGGCCGCCCGCGCGCCGTACTGCTCGGGGTCCGCGAGGACCGCCGGTCCGCCCCCGCGTGCCGCCTCTGCGGCTGCTCGCCCTGCCGCCGCTGGACGCCGGGCTGCTCGAGCAGCTGTTCGGGGCGACCGCGCTCGGCCCCGGCGTGGAGCTGGTCGTGCCGGCGGAGCGGACGCAGGCCGCCGTGGACGCGCTGCTGCCCGAGGTGGACCTGGTGCTCGGCGACTGGTCGCCGGCGCTGTCGTGGCCGATCCTGGCCCGCGCGTGCGCTTCGTGCAGCAGCCGAGCGTCGGCGTGGACGGTATCGACTGGCCGCCTGCGCGGCGGCCGGCGTGCCGGTGAGCAACACGGCCGGGGCGAACACGACCAGCGTGGCCGAGTGGTGCCTGGCGGCGACGCTGGCACTGCTGCGCGGACGTGTGGAGGCCGACGCCGCCGTGCGCCGGGGCAGTGGCCGCAGACGACCCTCGGCGGCCGCGAGCTCGCCGGCCTGCGCGTCGGCGTCGTCGGCATGGGTCCGATCGGGCGCCGGGTCGCCACCGCCTTCGACGCGCTCGGCTGCTCGGTCAGTACTGGTCGCGGACGGCGCAAGCCCGACGCCCCGGCGCCGTACGCGGCGAGCTCGACGACCTGCTCGCCAGGTAGCGACGTCGCTGGTGCTCGTCGTCGCGCTGGGGCGCGACACCCGCGGGCTGATGGACGCCCGGCGGCTGGCCCTGATGCCGTCCGGGTCGCTGCTGGTCAACGCGGCGCGCGGCGCGGTGGTCGACGAGGACGCGCTGGTCGCCGCGCTGCGGGCCGGGCGCCCCTCGGCCGCGGCGCTCGACGTGTTCGCCACCGAGCCGCTGCCCGCGGACAGCCCGCTGCGCGACCTGCCCGTGCTGCTGTCGCCGCACGCCGCCGGCTCCAGCGGCCAGGCGGGCGTGCGCATCGTCGCGGCGTCGGCGGACAACCTGCGCCGCGTGCTCGGCCGGCGAGCCGGTGCGTCGACGTGGTCAACGGCGACGCCCCGACGGTGCGCGCGGCGGTAGGGCACGATCGCGCGGTGCAGCCTGCCGTGCAGGTGGTCGCCCACCGCGGCTCGTCCGGGGCTGTGGCCGAGCACACGCTGGCGGCCTACGAGCTGGCGGTCGCGGAGGGTGCCGACGCCCTCGAGTGCGACGTCCGGCTGACCCGTGACGGGGTGCTCGTCTGCGTCCACGACCGCAGGGTGGACCGGACCTCCGACGGTCGCGGTGTGGTGTCGACGCTCGAGCTCGCCGCAGCTGTCCGAGCTCGACTTCGCGGTCCTGGAAGGCAGGCCGCGGCGCGACCCACTGCTGGAGGCGGCGTGGGAGGAGGCCGAGCTCGACCCCGAGCGGCGCTCGGTGCTGACCCTCGAGCGGCTCGTGCAGCTCGCGGTCGACAGCCGCTCGCCGTGGGGCCGGCCCGTGCAGCTGCACGTCGAGACCAAGCACCCCACCCGGTACGGCGGGCTGGTGGAGCGGTGCCTGGTCGACCTGCTGGACCGGTACGGGCTGGCCCGGCCCATCGTCCCGGTCGGTCTCGCAGGTGACGGTGATGAGCTTCGCCCCGACGTCGCTGCGGCGGATCCACGCGCTGGCGCCGGCCGTGCCGACGGTCTTCCTCATGGAGCGGGTGCCGGTGCGCTACCGCGACGGGACGCCTCCCGCTGCGCGTCGGTGGCGCCGGTCCGTCGCTGGAGATGCTGAAGGCCCACCCGCGCTACGTCGACCGCGTCCACGCCCGCGGCGGCCGGGTCCACTGCTGCACCGCCGACAGCGGGCAGGACATCGAGTACCTGCTCGACGCTCGGCGTCGACGCCGTGATCACGAACCACCCGCGGCGGGCCCGTCGACTGCTGGATGCGCGAGCAGCCGCTCCGCCAGCATGAGCCCGGACAGGTAGGCCGCCTCCACCTTCGAGGCCCCCCAGCCGTCTCCGCAGAGCCCCACCCTGGCGTCGCCGAGGAAGAACGGGTCGTCGCGGGTGCCGACCGGCTTGGCGTGCGTCCAGCGCTGGACGCGCCACCACGACGGCTCCGGCAGGTCGAGCAGCCGCCGCAGGGCGTCGACCAGGTCGGGTCCGGCCGCCTGCGGGTCGGTCAGCCGGGTCGCCGCGTGCGCGGGGGTGCAGTGCGCGACCAGGACGGGGGCGCCGTCGCCGCGTCGCGCGCCGTCGTCGGCGACCCAGTCGAGGACGTCGTCGTCGTGGACGAAGGCGCCGTCGAGGTCCCAGGTGCGGGAGGAGAAGCCGGCGGCGAGTGCCAGGACCGGCTGCCAGGCGCGGCCGGCCACGGCAGCGCGTTCGGCCGACAGGCCGGCGTCGAGGATGGCGAGGGCCTGCGGGTCGGGCATGGCGAGGACGACGGCGTCGTAGCGGCGTCCGTCGACCGTGGGGCCGGGCGCGGATGCACTTCCCAGGTGGCTGCCCTGCGCGCTCGCCGGTCCCACGCAGGTCACGGTGGTCTGCTGGCGCACGTCCAGGCCGGCGGTGAGGTCGGCCACCAACGAGCGCAGACCGGCGCCGGCGCCGTAGCGCTGCGGTCCGGTCTTGCGCTCCCCGGACGGCAGGACCGTGAAGGTGTCGGTCCACGGCCGCGCGAGCCCGCGGGCGAGCCAGTCGTCGACCTGGACGCGGAACCGGTCGTCGCGGACCGTGAAGTAGGAGGCGCCGAGGTCGACGTAGCGACCGCCCTGGGGCAGCCGCCGCGACGCCATCCGGCCGCCGGGCACCCGCCCCCGGTCCAGGACGACGACGTCGACCCCGCCCTGCTGCAGCCTGCGGGCGCACGCCGCTCCGGCGAGTCCGGCGCCCACCACGCAGACGGTCACGACCCGGACCGAGAGGGCGTGGGGGCGGGACGGGAGGCGGCACATCGGCGGCGGGGCACACCGCGACGATGCCGCTGCCGTCGCAGGACCGCCACCGTAGGCTCGCAGACCCACCCGCCCGACCCGCCGGAGCCCTCGATCAGCACCCGCCGCCGTCCCCCCGCCCGTCCCACGGGCGCGCCGTCGCCCGCGAGCTCCGGACCCGGTGTCGACGCACCGGTCCCGGTGGTCGGGTTGCGCGAGCCATGCCCGTGCGGTTCGGGCAAGCGCTACAAGGCCTGCCACGGCAAGACGTCCCTGGACGCCTTCGTCGCCCGCCCGTTCGCCGGTCGTGAGGACGAGACCGAGTGGGTCGCCCTGCGCGAGGTGGTGCCCGCGGCGACCGCCCCGCTGACCGTGCTCGGCCACGAGGACCGCACGGTGGTCCTGTCGACGGTCCTGCCGCTCGCCTGGCCCGCGATGGTCCGGGCCGACGGCAGCATCTTTCTCGGCCTGCAGGTGCAGACCCGGGGCGGCGATGTCAGCCGCGACCTCGCGTCGGCGCTCGAGCTCGCCCTCACGACGTCGCCCGGCAACCCGGTGGTCCCGACCGGCCTGCCCGGTGCCGGGCCCCGTCTGCAGGACCTGCTCGACCCGACGCCGCTGGCGGTGAGCGTCCACGAGGGCTTCGACTTCTGGATCGAGGGGGCGTCGGCGACCGAGGAGGTCGCGGCGTCGATGGAGCGGGCCAACGCGTCTGTCGTGCCGACCGTCCGACTGGAGCAGGTGCGCAGCGCCTACTGGTGCCGGATGCGCGAGCGGGCGCACCTGCGCTGGGTGCTGCCTGAGGACGAGGAGCCGCTGCTCGACGCGATGGCCCGACTCGCGGCCCGCCCCGACGGGCTCGGGATCGGCGCCGACTCCCGCTACATCGGCAGCTTCCGCGCGCACGGTCTGCTCGTGCCGGTGTGGGACCTCGCACCGGACACCGAGGCGGCCGCGGTCGAGGAGCCGGCGGCTGCGCTGCGGGCGCGCCTGGACGCCGAGCTTGCCGACCCCCGCGCCCTCACCGGCGAGGAGAAGCGCGCACGTCAGGGCCTGCTGAGCCGGCAGCTCACCCTGCGGTAGCCGCGCCGCAGCGCTCTCCATCCACAGGAGGCCCAGGACGGCGCCGTCGCCGTCGGGGGGCGGACCTACGGTCCCGGCCATGACGACACCAGTAGCGGCGACGACCGCAGTGACCGCCGTGGCGGCGACGACCACGACCGAACCGGTGACCGCCCTGAGCGACGACCGGCTGGCCGAGGAGATCGTGACCTGGTCGGCGCGGATCGCCGCGGGCGAGGCACGGCTGCTCGCCCTGGTGGCCGAGTTCGACCGTCGCGAGGCTTGGGGAGGGCCGGGGCTGCTGTCCTGCGCCCACTGGCTGTCCTGGCGGGTGGGTCTCAGTCCTGGCGCGGCCCGCGAGAAGGTGCGGGTGGCGCGGCGGCTGCAGGACCTCCCGGCCACGCGTACTGCTCTGGAGCAGGGCCGGTTGTCGTACTCGCAGGCCCGCGCGGTGACCCGGGCCGCGACGCCGCAGGACGAGCAGCAGTGGGTGGAGATGGCAGGACACAGCACAGCGGGTCAGCTCGAGAAGCTGGCGCGTGGAGTGCGTCGGGTGCGGCGGACCGAGGCAGCCGAACGGGATCCCGAGGCGGCTGCCTACCGGATGCGCGCGAGCAAGCGCTACGACGAGGACGGCACGGCCATCTACACCGTGCGTCTGCCGGCCGCACAGGCAGCGATCCTCGACGCTGCGCTCGAGCAGGTACGCGGTGACCTGGACCGGGCAGCAGCCGCGCTGGAGCACGGCGACGCCGACGCAGACGTCTCCGCGGGAACGTCCACGGACCGCCCGCCCGCGGCCCGGAGCACCCTGGCCCAGGCGCTCATGCACCTGGCCGAGCAGGTGCTCGACCCGGACCTTTCCGGCCGGCGCCCCGGTCGGGCCGCAGCCGCGGCGCTCACCGTGCAGGTCGATCCGCTGAGCGGCTGGGGGCGACTGCGCGACGGCGAGCTGCTTGCCCCCTCGATCCTGCGTGAGCAGCTGCGGCAGCACGACGTCGGCCGCCGGCGACGCACGCCGCCGCCGGCGTTGCGCACCCTGGTCGGGACGCTGGACGGGGAGCGCTGCCGCTTCCCCGGCTGCACCCGGCACCGGAGGCTCCACGCGCATCACGTCGTCCCGTGGGGTCAGGACGGGTCGACCGATCTCGACAACCTGGTGCTCCTGTGTCCGCGCCACCACACACTCGTCCACGCACGGGGGTTCGGGCTGACGCTCCACCCGAGCCGCCGGCTCGACGTCCACACCGGCGACGGGCGGGCGGTTCCCCACCTGCCGGACATGCCGGTGGCCGAGGTCGAGGAGCTCGATCCCCGCGGCGCCGTCTGTGCCGCAGACTTCCCCGCGCCGCTGGCCGACCAGCGGCTGGACCTCGGGTACGCGGTCTCGGTGCTGGTGCAGCAGGCCGCCTGAGCAGCCCCCGCTCGGCCGCCGGAGTCGTTCCTCGGACCCCCACCCGAGGTCGAGCGGGCCCCTGTTTCGCGACCTGAGCCGCCCGTTCAGGCCGACCAGGGCGACCCGGCTCAGGCGTCGGGTAGGGCGTCCCGGAGCACGGGGCAGCTCATGCATCGCGGACCGCCCCGGCCGCTACCGAGCTCGCTGCCGGCGATCCGGACGACCTCGACCCCGGCCTTCTCCAGGCGGTCGTTGGTCTCGGTGTTGCGTTCGTAGGCGACCACCAGTCCCGGGGCGAGGGCGAGGGTGTTGTTGCCGTCGTCCCACTGCTCCCGCTCGGCCGTGACGGGGTCGAGGCCGGTATCGACCACCCGGATGCGATCGATGCCCATGGCGGTCGCCGCTGCCTCCAGGAACGGCGCGGGGTCGCCGCAGACGAGTCCGTCGTCGCCGTCGGGGGTGACGGGGTAGCCGATGAGGTCGTGCGCGACGTTCGGGTACATGACGACGGCGTCCCGGTCGACCATGGTGCAGATCGTGTCGAGGTGCATCGTGGCCCGCTCCTGCGCGATGGGGACCGCGAGGACGGTGTGGGCCACGCCCGAGGCGAACGCGCGCAGGGCGAACGCCTCGACGCCGGCGGGCGTCGTGCGCTGCCCGACGCCGACGGCGACGACCCCGGGGGCCATCAGCAGGACGTCACCGCCCTCGAACCACGCCTCCTCCTTGCTGCCTCCGTAGAGGAGCGGGGTCCCCGCGAAGCGGGGGTGGTGGCGGTAGATGGCCCCGGTCAGGGCGGTCTCCCGCTGGCGGGCGTGCATGGACGGGCGCGTGACGGCGACGTGCCCGTCGACCCACACCGAGGAGTCGCGGGTGAACAGCAGGTTGGGGAGCGGGCGGACCACGAACTCGTGCGCTCCGGCAAGTCGGGCGACGACTCCCTCGGATCCGGTGCGGGGCAGCTCGTCGTGCGTCAGACCCGCCTGCAGCACGCGCGCGAGATCCTCCGACGGCAGGTCGAGCAGCCAGGTCCGCAGCACGTTGGCCAGTGCCGGCCCGACGACGGTCGGCGCGACGGCGGCATGCACGGCATCGGCCCGCGCCTCCGGCACGTCGAGCGCCTCGACGAGCAGCTCGGTCAGGTAGAGGACCTCCACGCCTCGCTCGCGAAGGGCGCCGGCGAACCCGTCGTGCTCCTCCTGCGCACGGGCCACCCAGGGCAGACCGTCGAACAGCAGGTCGGCGTTGTTGCGCGGCGTGAGGCGCGACAGCTCGGGCCCAGGGCGGTGCAGGAGCACCGTCCGCAGACGTCCGACCTCGCTGGTGACCTGTGCCCGGGGCTGCGACATGGTCGCGACCCTAGGCCGCGGCGGCCTCCGCCCGGGCGACGAGGTCGCGGTGCGCCGTCTCGAAGAAGCGCAGGTTCACCGCGGAGCGCCACCACGCCCCCTTGACGATGCGCGGTCCCCAGGCCGGTTGCTCGGTCACGGTGGGGACCACCGCCTTGACCATCCAGTCGCGGCCGTGCACCGGGTCGACCTCGGCGTGCTCGACGTAGAACGGGTAGGCGTCGGCCGGGGCCCCGAGCCGGTCCAGGCCCTGCAGCACCAGGCGGCAGCGCGGTCCGGCCTGCAGCTCGAGCAGCCCGAGGGCGCCGAGCATCTCCGGCTGCAGCCAGCGGTTGGTCGCCAGCAGCCCGCCGAGCGCCGCCCGTTCCAGCGCCGCAACCGGCAGAGCCGACCGGGGAACCTCGGGCAGGTCGATCGCCGCGGCCAGCCGCTGGTGCAGCACGGTGTGGACGCCGTCGGGATCGCCCTGGCCCATCTCGTCCCAGTAGTTCTTGCCCAGCTCGAGCTTCGCGCTGCCGGACAGGCCGACCTGGCAGACGGCGACGAGGTCGTCGAACCCGCCGTCGGGCCCGCCCTCGAGGGCGAGGAACTCCACCAGCTCCTCCCACGACGCCTCCTGGGCGAGCCACTTGTAGACGTGGGGCAGCCGGTCCTTGGCGGCCACCGCGCGCATCGCCGAGACGACGCGGTCCTGCGTCGTCGCCTCGGACAGGTGCCCGGCGTCCTGCCAGTCGCGGTCCAGCTCGATCAGCCAGGCGCGCTCGAGCCGGTCCTTCAGCTCGGCGACCACCGGGTGGCCCTGGTGACGGGCTCGCTCCCCGACGACGTCGAGGGGGGCCGTGTGGAGGTCGTAGATCGCCAGCAGGACCAGGAACCGGTCGCGGAGGTCCACCGGCTCGGCCCCGAGCAGCGCGTCGAGGGCCGCCGGACCCTGGTCGAGGGCGTCCTCGAGCAGGTCGGCCAGCGGGGTGCGCAGGTCGGGGTGGTGCTGGTCCTGCACGGTGACAGCGGGCGGGGTGGTCGGCTGACGGTCGGACGCGGGTCGGGCGGCAAGAGCAGTGGGACTCGGGGTCACGGCGGTCCTCCTGGGACGGGCAGACGTCTCGTGCTGATCCCCCGTGACACGCGGTCGTAACGCGGTGAGCCGCTCCGCCCTGCGAGGCCCCTACGGCCGCAGCGCCTGGGCCTGCGCGTGCGAGGCGAGCAGGACCTCCTGCGCAGGGCGCCCGAGCGCGGCGGCGGCGCGCTCGACGTCGTCCCACTCCGGCATGGCGTTGACCACCTGCCCGTCGAGGATTCCCAGCTTGACCCGCACGGGGTGGCCGGCGACGTCGACGGTCACCTCGCGGCGCGGTAGCGCGTGTTTGCGCACAGCCGTCTCGCGCAGCCCGAGCGACGTGGTCGAGCGCAGCACGACCTCGCGGAGGGCTCCTGCGACCGACGCCGGGGCGAGGACCGCGAGGGTGTGCGCCGGGCGGCCCTTCTTCATGAGGATCGGGGTGAGCCAGGCGTCACTGGCCCCGGCGTCGAGCAGGGCGCGCAGGACGCCGGGCCAGACCCGGGGGTCGAGGTCGTCGACGTTGGTCTCGAGCAGCAACGTCTCCGCGGGAACGTCGACCGGTGATCCCAGGACCAGCCGCAGCGCGTTGGCCACCTCCGGCAGGTCGCGTCCGCCGGCACCGACGCCGACCCGGTCGAGCAGCACCTCCGGGAGCGGTCCCCACACGTCGGCCAGGACCGCGAGCAGGGCGGCACCGGTGGGCGTCGTCGCCTCGTGCGTGGCCGGACCGGCGTGCACCGGCACGCCCCGGAGCAGCGCCAGCACCGCCGGGGCGGGCACCGGAAGCGGCCCATGGGCTCCGCGCGAGGTCCCCGATCCCAGCGCGACCGACGACACGGTCAGGCGCTCGAGCCCCAGGTGCGCGAACCCGGCCATCACCCCGACGACGTCGGCCAGGGCATCGAGGGCGCCGACCTCATGGAAGTGAACGGTGTCGACATCGACCCGGTGGACCGAGGCCTCCGCGGCAGCCAGGGCGCCGAAGACCTCGAGTGGCCCGTCCAGACCGGCGAGCAGCGCGCGCACGTCCCGCCAGGTGCGAGGGACATCGCTGGGCGGGCACTCGACGTGGACCCGCGTCGCTCCGAGCCCCCCGCGCTGCACCTGCTCGACGCGCAGGACGACGGGCTCGACCGGCAGCGCGGACACGGCGTCCTGCAGCACCGCGAGCGGCACCCCCGCGTCGACCAGGGCGCCGAGCAGCATGTCGCCGCTCGCCCCGGCACCCGCATCGATCCAGCCGATCACGCCATCGGCCCGGTCGCGGGCGCCGCGGCGGGTGCGGGTGCGGGTGGCCCGGTCCGCCGGGCGATCCGCGCGGCCAGCACGCCCGCGCCGTAGCCGTTGTCGATGTTGACGACGCCGACGCCGGGCGCGCAGGCGTTGAGCATGGCGAGCAGCGCGGCGATACCGCCGAACGAGGCCCCGTAGCCGACGCTCGTAGGCACGGCCACCAACGGCGTCCCGACCAGGCCCGCCACCACACTCGGCAGCGCGCCCTCCATGCCGGCGACCACCACCAGGCAGTCCGCCCGGTCGAGCACCGGACGCACGTCGAGCAGCCGGTGCAGTCCCGCGACCCCGACGTCGTCGACGCGCACCACGCCCGCGCCGTGCACGCGCACGGTCAGCGCCGCCTCGGCGGCCACCGGGCCGTCGGAGGTCCCGGCCGCGACGACCGCGACCGTGCCGCGGGGCGCCGGCAGCTCCCCGACCGCCACCGCGGTGCCGGCCACCTCCGTCACGGCGTGCGCCGTCACGAGCGCGGTCACGGTCGCGGGCGCGCAGCGGGTGACGAGGACGGCCCGGTCCGAGGCGTCCCGCAGCGCGGCGACGACGTCCAGGACCTGCGCCGTCGTCTTCCCCTGCCCGAAGACCACCTCGGGGTCCCCGGTGCGCAGGGCCCGGTGCAGATCGACCCGGGAGTGTTCCAGGGCGTCGTAGGGGGCCGCGGCGAGGCGGTCCAGGGCGTCGTCGGGCGGCGTCCGGCCAGCGGCGACGGCATCGAGCAGCGCCCGCACCTGCTCCCGGTCCACGCGGCGAGACTAGGGGGAGCGCGCTCGTACACTCCGCGCGTGCCCCTCGACGACCGCTCCCTCGCGCTCGGGGCGGTCGTGCTGGCGGGGCTGAGCCTGCTCGCGACCCTGGTGCTGAGCGGCCGGCTGCGGCGGCTGGCGCAGGCGCACCGGGCGCTGGTGGGCCCCGACAGCGGCGCCACCTTCGTCCAGTCGGTGGAGCGGGCCGCAGCGGCGTCCACCTCGCTGCGTCGCGACGTCGCGGCGCTCCGGACCGACCTCACGGCCGCCCGCGCCGACCTCACCGACGCGCTGCGGCACGTCGCCGTCGTGCGCTACGACGCCTTCGCCGGCATGGGCGGGCGCCTGTCGTTCAGCGCCGCCCTGCTCGACGACGCCGGTGACGGCCTGGTCCTGACCTCGATCAACGGTCGTACCGAGACCCGGACCTACGCCAAGGGCGTCTCCGCGGGAACGTCGGAGCACCCGCTCTCGCCCGAGGAGGCCGAGGCGGTGCAGCGGGCGACCCGCCCGGCGCCGGCCCGCGTCCCGGTCCGGGCCCGCCGCCGCCTCACCCGGGCGCAGGGCTAGCGGCGTGCCTGGCGTCCCGCCCGGCCGGCTCGGCTACCTCGGCCCGGCCGGGACCTTCAGCGAGGCGGCACTGCGCACGCTCCGGGCGGCGGAGCGGGCCGACCTCGTGCCCTTCGGCACCGTGGCGTCGGCGCTCGAGGCGGTCCGGCAGGGGGAGATCGAGGCGGCCCTCGTGCCTCTGGAGAACTCGGTCGAGGGGTCGGTCGCCACCACGCTGGACGAGCTCGCGGGCGGTGACCCGCTGGTGATCCGTCGCGAGGTCCTGCTCCCGGTGCAGTTCAGCCTGCTCGCCCGCGCGGGCACCTCGCTCGCCGCGATCCGCACGGTGGCCACCCACCCGCACGCCGCCGCGCAGTGCCGGCGCAGCCTGGCCGGAATCCTGCCCGACGCCGAGGTCGTGCTCGCGTCCTCGACCGCCGAGGCCGCGCGCGCCGTCGCCGCCGGCACCTTCGACGCCGCCGTCAGCGCCCCGATCGCCGCCGTGCACTACCGGCTCGAGGAGGTCCTCGTCGAGCTGGCCGACAACGCCGACGCCGTCACGCGCTTCGTGCTCGTGGGGCGACCCGGCCCGCCTCCGGCGCCCACCGGGGCCGACCGCACGACCCTGGTGGTCCGCCCGGCCGACGAGGGCCCCGGCGCGCTGCTGGCCCTGCTGACGGAGTTCGCGGTGCGCGGCATCAACCTGAGCCGGATCGAGTCGCGGCCGCTCGGCGGCACCCTCGGCCGGTACGTCTTCTCGCTGGACGCCGAGGGCCACCTCGCCGACGCCCGGCTCGGCGAGGCGCTGTCGGCACTGCAGCGGACGGCCGCCGACGTGCGCTACCTCGGCAGCTACCCGCGGGCCGACGCCGCCACCGTGCTGGTGGCCCGCGGCGTGTCCGACCACGACTTCCGTGCGGCCGCCGGCTGGCTGTCGCGGCTGCGGGCCGGAGACGTGCAGGCCTAGCGAGCCGGGCGCCCCGGCGCGAGGCTGCGCAGGACGTCGTCGAGGTCGAGGTCCTGCGGCGGGGGCCACGGCCAGCCGACCGTGCCGTCGCCGTGCCAGCGCGGCACGAGGTGCAGGTGCAGATGGTCGACCCGCTGCCCGGACGCCGCGCCGTTGTTCTGCCGCAGCGTCAGCCCGTCCGGGGTCAGCCGCTCGCGCAGCAGGGCGGCCACCGCGTGCGCGGCGCGGGCGACGTCGGCCAGCAGGTCCGGACCCGCCTCCCACACGTCGGCCACGTGCGTCCGCGGGACCACGAGCGTGTGGCCGCGGGCGGCAGGCGCGACATCGAGGAACGCGACGACGGCGTCGTCCTCGTGCACCACGCGGCCGGGCAGCTCGCCGGCCACGACGCGGCAGAACAGACAGCCCGGCGCCGTCGTGCCTGGTGTCATGGCTGCAGTGTGCCCACGGGGTCGGGATCCGCGCCGTCCGGAGCGGCCTCGTCGAGCTCGAGGTGGCCGAGCAGGTCGTGCAGCAGGTCGGCCACGACGTCGGCGTCCGCGGCGGCGAGCGCAGGCATCCCCCCGGCCGCCCGGCACAGGGCGACGCCGACGAACGCCGCGACCCCGAGCTCGGCGCGCACGGCGTCACCCGACAGCCGCCGCAGCAGGGGTGCGACGAGGCGGCTGCGCAGCTCGGCGTCGGTGGCGGTCTGCACCGCGGGGTCGTCCTGCGGTCGGGCCGCCCCGAGCAGGACCGGTCCGGGACCGCGGGCGTCGACCCGGGCGAGCAGCGACCGGAGCCTGCCCCGTGCGAGCAGGTCCGGTCCGGCCTCCTGCCCGAGCTCGGCCTGCAGGCCCGCGACGTACAGGCCCGCCTTGCTGCCGAAGTAGCGGGCCACGAGGGCGGCGTCGACACCGGCCCGCTCCCCGATGTCGCGCAGGGTCGTGCGCTCGTAGCCGCGCTCGGCGAACAGGTCGGCGGCCGCCGTCAGCAGCGCGGCCCGGCTGCGACCCGCGTCGCGGCGTCGGCCGGGAGCCGTCACCGCGGTGCCAGCGCGCGCGAGGCCGGCGGCGGGGGGAGGACGGGCCGGCCCCCGCGGGGCAGCACGAGGGCCAGGACCGCGGTGAGCAGCCACAGGCCGCCGCCGACCAGGGCGCTCGTGGTGTAGCCGGCGTCGGAGGGCAGCGTCGTGCCCGCGGCGGTGTGCACCTGCAGCAGGCTCGCCGACAGCGCGCTGCCCGCGGCGAAGCCGATCGTGCGCAGCACCTGGTTGAAGCTCATCGCGCTGCCGGTCTCGGCGGCGGGGACCGCGCGCACGAGCAGCCCGGGCATGGCCGAGAACGTGCAGCCCACGCCGAGGCCGGCGAGGGCCATCACGGCGAACACCTGCCAGAGCGCCCCCCGCTCCAGGGCGAACAGGACCAGCGCGGACACGAACAGCAGGCTCCCGACCGGCAGCACGAGGTCCGGGGACAGCCGCCGCCCGAGCCACGGGGTGAGCCGGCTCGCGACGACGCTGCCGACCGACATCGGCACGAGGACCAGCCCGGTGGTCACCACGGAGGCGGCGAACCCGTAGCCCGCGGACGCCGGGGTCTGCACGTAGCGGGTCACCAGCGAGATGAGCAGGTACATGCCCACGCCGGCGAACAGGGCGGTGACGTCGGCGGTCAGGACCGCCCGCAGCCGCAGCAGGGAGAGGTCGACCAGGGGTGCGGCCACCCGGCGCTCGTGCCCGGTCCAGGCCGCCAGCAGGGCCAGCGCGGCGGCCCAGGAACCGATGAGCCGTCCCGAGCCCCACCCCCAGTCGGCCCCCTCGGCCAGCCCCAGGACGAGCAGGGCCACGCCGGCGCCGAGCAGCACCGCGCCGGGCAGGTCCAGGCGCGGTCCGCGCAGGGCCGTCGGCCGCGGCAGGACGCGGGCGGCCAGGAGCAGCGTCACGACCGTGCACAGTGCGCCGGCCCAGAAGGCGGCATGCAGCCCCAGGGTGTCGGCGATCAGGCCCGTGACCGGATAGCCCAGACCGACGCCGGCCACCGCCGCCACGGACAGGACGCCGATGACGGCGGGTGCGCGCTCGGTGGGGAGCGCGTCCCGGGCGATCGCCATGGCCAGCGGCACCAGGCCGAGACCGACCCCCTGGAGCGCCCGTCCCGTCAGCAGGGCGGCGAACCCCAGCGGCAGCGCGGCCAGCACCGCCCCGACGAGGACGACCGCCAGCGCGACGAGCACCACCAGGCGCCGACGGGGGCCGTCCGCGAGCCGGCCCATGGTGGGGGTGGCGACGGCGCCGACGAGCAGGGTGCTGGTCAGCGACCACTGCGCCGCGCTGAGGCTGACGTCGTCCAGCACCGCGATGGTCGGGATCAGCGGGGCGCCCAGGCTGCTCACCAGCGACACCACGGTGCAGAGCAGGACCAGAACGGGGACGAGGCCGCGGGGTTCGGCCGGGCGGGGACGCGCGACGGCTCGCCGCATGGTCGTTCTCCCCAGGTCGTCGACGGATGTCATCCTACGATGACATGCGGCCGCCCGGTCAGGCCCAGAGGGTCCGCACCGCGTCCACGAGGGCGCCCGACTGGGCCAGACCGGCCTCGGCCGCGGGACGTCGGGTGGCCGGGTCGAGGGGGTTGCTCCCGAAGGCCGCACGCGACGCCTCGTCCGGCTCGACCACGAGAACCCGGTCGCCGAGCAGGGGCCGGGCGTCGTCCCAGCCGGCGCCCATCGGTCCGTCGCCGAGGACGCCGAGCGGCGCGAGGACGAGCACCCGGGTGGCGCCGGCGGCCAGGTCGGCGTTCAGCACGGTGTGGACGCCGCCGTCGACATACCGGCGCCCGCCGAGGGTCATCGGCGGCCAGACGCCGGGGACCGCGCAGGAGGCGGCCACCACGTCCACCAGCGGGTAGCCGCAGGAGGCGTCGAGGGCGCGACGCCCGCCGGTGAGGGCGTCGACGACGGTCACCAGCAGGCTGGGCGGCCACGCGTGCACGGGCAGCCGGGCGGCGATCACCTCGCGGCGGGCCTGCTCGGGAACGGTCGGGGTGTCGAGCGCGAGCCGCCCGACGCCGGCCCGGACCTCCTGCGGCGTCCCGCCGGCGAACGCCGTCCCGAACTGCGCGGCGAGGGCGTCGAGATCGACCGTGGCGGCCAGTTCCGGGGTCTGCCGCGCGGGGTCCACCTGCCGGGCGAGCATCTCCGCGGGGGTCACCCCCGTGGCGAGCCAGGCGCCGACCACCGAGCCGGCGGACGTCCCGACCACGAGGTCGGCGTCGGCCAGGCTCACGCCGTCCTGCGCCAGCCCGGCGAGCAGCCCCGCCGACCAGGCGATGCCCGCCACTCCACCGCCACCGAGGACCACCGCGCGCTCCACCATGGGCGCACCCTGGCACGCCGGGCCGGATCAGGTGCTGTCGCCGCCCAGCCGCACCTGCTGCAGGTCGAGCTCCTGGCGCAGCTCCCGCAGCACCTCCGGGCCGATCCGGCCGCCCGACCGCCACCGCTCGAGCTCCTCGCCCTGGACGTTCGCCAGGTCCAGCCGCAGGGCGGTGAGGTCGACCGCGGGGGCGCGGGTGGCCTCGTCGCCGTGCTCGCCGTCGAGGCGGGTGAGCGCCTGCTCCCAGACCTGACGCAGCGGCATCGCCCCCCCGGGCGGCACCTGCCCGCTGTCCTCGAGCTCGTCGAGCCGCCCCAGCGCCACCCGGGCCAGCGCGGCGCGGACCTCGCGTTCCTGCTCGGCGCCGCCGTCGTCCTCCGACAGACCGGTCCACCGCAGCAGCAGCGGCAGGGTCGTGCCCTGCAGGACGAGCGTGGCGAGGACGACCACGACGGTGAGGAACAGCAGCAGGCTGCGGACCGCGACGTCGTCCGGCACCGCGAGCGCCGCGGCCAGGCTGATCGCCCCGCGCATGCCGGTCCAGCCGATCACCAGCCGCTCCAGGGGGGCGCTCGGAGCAGCGGGCCGGCCCAGCAGCGTCCGCAGGCGGTACACCGGCGGCGGGATGAGGAACTGCCAGAGCAGGCGCAGCACCACCACCGTCAGCACCACCGCGAGCGCGTACCGGGTGAGGTCGAAGGCCCCGAGGTCGGGGGCGTCGGTGAGCAGCCGCCGCACCTGCAGGCCCAGCAGCACGAACAGGACCGCGTTGAGCACCAGGTCGAGCAGCGACCAGAACGCGGTGCTCTGCAGCCGCACCGCGGGCGTGAACACGCCCCCGCGGCTGCCCAGCAGCAGCCCGGACACCACGACGGCGAGCACCCCCGACCCCTCGAGCCGCTCGGCGAGCAGGTACGCGGCGTACGGCGTCACCAGCGACAGCAGCAGCTGCAGCCCGACGTCGGACAGCCTGCGCCGCACCGCGACGACGACCAGCCCGGTCAGCAGGCCCGCGGCCAGCCCGCTCGCGGCCGCCAGCACGAGGCTGGTGACCGCCTCCCCGGCCGACGGCCGCCCGCTGAGGACGGCCTCGAGGGCGACGCCGTAGAGCACCAGCGCCGTCACGTCGTTGACCAGGCTCTCCCCCTCGACGACGTCCACCACGAAGCGTGGCGCCCCGAGCCGCCGGAAGATCCCTCCTGCGGCCACGGGGTCGGTGGGGGCCACGACGGCCCCGAGCACCAGGCCCTCGGCGAAACCGAAGCCCGGCACCAGGGCCGACACCACGAGCGCCACGGAGAACGCGGTCACGAACACCAGGCCCAGCGACAGCAGGGCCAGCGGGGTCGCGATCCGCCGCAGGGTCTGCGGTTCGGTCAGGAAGGAGGCCCGGTAGACCAGCGGCGGCAGGAAGACGAGGAAGACGACGTCGGGGGGCAGGTCCACCTCGGGTGCGCCGGGCAGCAGGCTGGCGATGACGCCCACCACGACCAGGACGACCGGATCGGGCAGGCCGGTGCGACGGGCGAGGGCGACTCCGAGCAGGACGACCGCCCCGATGCCGAGGCCGAGCAGGGCAAGGTCGTCGGGGGTCACAGCCCGCGTCCTGCCCTCCCGGAGCCCCCCTGCACCCCGGGTGGACCTCCGTAGACTCGGGCCGTGATCGACCTGAAGCTCCTGCGCGAGGACCCCGACCGCGTGCGCGCCTCGCAGGAGGCCCGTGGCGACGACCCCGCCCTGGTCGACGTGCTCCTGCGGGCCGACGCGCACCGCCGCGACGTCGTGTCCCGCGCGGACAGCCTGCGCGGCGAGCAGAAGGCGGTCTCGCAGTCGGTCAAGAAGGCCTCCCCGGAGGAGCGCCCCGCCGTCCTCGAGCAGGCCAAGGCGCTGGCCGCCCAGGTGAAGGAGCTCGAGGCGGAGCAGACCGCGGCGGAGGCGGCGCTGCGGACGGCGCACCTCGCCGTGCCGAACGTCGTCGCGGGCGCGCCCCCCGGCGGGGAGCAGGACTTCGTGGTCCTGGAGCAGGTCGGGGAGGTCCCCGCCTACGACTTCCCGGTCCGCGACCACCTCGACGTCGGCACGATCCTGAAGGCGATCGACACCGAGCGCGGCGCCAAGGTCAGCGGCTCGCGGTTCGCCTTCCTCACCGGGCCCGGCGCGCTGCTCGAGCTCGCGCTGGTGAACCTGGCGATGGCGAAGGCGATGGAGGCCGGTCTGGTCCCCGTCATCGCCCCCGCGCTGGTGCGGCCCGAGGCGATGGAGGGCACCGGGTTCCTCGGCGCGCACGCCGCCGAGGTCTACAAGCTGGAGGCCGACGACCTCTACCTGGTCGGCACCAGCGAGGTGCCGCTGGCGGCCTTCCACTCGGGTGAGTCGCTGGAGGAGCTGCCGCTGCGCTACGCCGGGTTCTCGTCCTGCTTCCGCCGGGAGGCGGGCAGCCACGGCAAGGACACCCGCGGCATCATCCGGGTGCACCAGTTCGACAAGGTCGAGATGTTCAGCTACGTCGACCTGGCCGACGCCGAGGCCGAGCACCAGCGGCTGCTGGCGGCCGAGAAGCAGTTCCTCGGACTGCTCGAGCTGCCGTTCCGGGTGATCGACGTCGCCGCGGGCGACCTCGGCAGCAGCGCCGCCCGCAAGTTCGACTGCGAGGCCTGGCTCCCCTCGCAGGAGCGGTGGCTGGAGCTGACCTCCACCAGCAACTGCACCGACTTCCAGGCCCGCCGCCTGGGCATCCGGAAGAAGGGCGGCGCCGTCGCCACCCTCAACGGCACGCTCTGCGCGGTCGGCCGCACCATCGCCGTCCTGCTCGAGGTGCACCAGCGGGCCGACGGCTCGGTGCACGTCCCCGAGGCCCTGCGGCCCTACCTGGGCGGCCGGGCCGAGATCACCCCGGCATGAGCGCGCCTCCCGGGACGCCGCCGCGCCTGGTGGCCACCGACCTCGACGGCACGATCGTGCGGTCGGACGGCACCATCGCGGCCCGCACCCGCGCGGTCATCGGCCGGATCGAGGCGGCGGGGGTGCCGTTCGTCATGGTCACCGGCCGGCCGCCCCGGTGGATGGGGCAGATCGTGGAGATGACCGGCCACCGCGGGATCGCGGTCTGCGCGAACGGCGCCGTCGTCTACGACCTGCACACCGAGCAGGTGCTCGAGGCGTTCCTCCTGCAGGAGCAGGACGCCGCCGAGGTCGCGGGCGCCCTGCGCGAGGCGCTCCCCGACATCGCGTTCGGCGTCGAGCGGCGCGACCTGGGCTTCGCCCACGAGCAGCGCTACGTGCCGGCGTGGGAGCAGCCCGACTCCCGACCGCTGCCCCTGGCGGACCTGCTCGGCGGCGGGGTGGTCAAGCTGCTCGCGCGCCACCCCGGGCTCGGCAGCGACGACCTGCTGGCCGCCGCCCGCAGCGCCGTCGGGGATCGCGCCACGTTCACCCACAGCAGCAGCGACGGGCTGCTCGAGATCAGCGCCGCGGGCATCACCAAGGCCAGCGGGCTGGCCCACCTCGCCCGCGAGCGCGGCGTCGAGGCGGCCGACGTCGTCGCGTTCGGCGACATGCCCAACGACCTGCCCATGCTCGCCTGGGCCGGCCGCGGCGTCGCGATGGGCAACGCCCACCCGGAGGTGCTGGCGCTGGCCGACGAGACGACGGCCAGCAACGACGACGACGGCGTGGCGCAGGTCCTCGAGCGCTGGTTCTAGGCCGGCACGCGGCTACAGGTACTGACCGGTCCCGTGCGTCGGACCGCCGGCGGTCGGCATCCCCTGCGGCCCGGCGGGCAGCGCGCGCCCACCCCGCTCGGCGGCCATCTTCGCCGCCATCTGCTGGGCGAACAGCGCCGTCTGGATGCCGTGGAACAGCCCCTCCAGCCAGCCGACCAGCTGGGCCTGGGCCACCCGCAGCTCGGCGTCGGAGGGCACGTCGTCGGCCCCGAAGGGCAGGGTCAGCCGCTCGAGCTCCTCACGCAGCTCGGGAGCGAGCCCGTCGGCCAGCTCGCGCACCGAGCTGGCGTGGATGTCCTTCAGGCGGGTGCGGGCGGCGTCGTCGAGCGGGGCGGAGCGCACCTCCTCGAGCAGCTGCTTGACCATCGAGCCGATCCGCATGACCTTCGCGGGCTGCTCGACCAGCTCGGCCGGGCTGCGCTCCTCGGTGCCGTCGGCCTCGGGGACCTCGACGGTGCCCACCGGCTGGCCGTCCTGACCGACGATCGTCACCTGGTGGGTCGGGGACTCGGGTGCCTGCTCGCTCATGGCCACGATCCTCCCCCAGCGGTCCGCTGCCGTACCGTCCGGCCCATGTCCGACGCCGGTACCCCTGCCTTCGACGTCGCCGCGGCCCGGGCGCAGTTCCCGGCCCTGGCCGAGGGCCTCGCGCACTTCGACGGCCCCGGCGGCACACAGGTGCCGGAGGCCGTGAGCGAGGCCATGCGCACCGCGCTGCGCAGCGCGGTGTCCAACCGGCACGGGCCGTTCTCGAGCAGCGCCCGGGCCGACGCCTACGTCGACGCCGCCCGCGAGGCCGTAGCCGACCTCGTCGGCGGCGACCCGCGCGGAGTCGTCCTCGGACAGTCGACGACGTCGAACAACTACGTGCTGGCCAGTGCGCTGGTCAAGCAGTGGGGCCCCGGCGACGAGGTCGTGGTGAGCCGCCTCGACCACGACAGCAACATCCGGCCGTGGGTGCAGGCGGCCGGGCGCGCGGGGGCGACGGTCCGCTGGGCCGAGGTCGACCCGACCACCACCGAGCTGCCGGTCGAGCAGTTCGACGCCCTGCTGTCCGAGCGCACCCGCCTGGTGGCGCTGACCGCGGCGAGCAACGCCACCGGCACCCGGCCGGACGTGCGCGAGATCGCCCGCCGGGCGCACGCGGTCGGTGCGCTGGTCCACGTCGACGGCGTGCACGCCACCCCGCACGCCGCCGTCGACCTGCGCCTGCAGGGCGCCGACTTCTGGGCCACCTCGGCCTACAAGTGGTACGGCCCGCACCTCGGGGCGACCGTGGCCGATCCGGCGCTGCTGGAGACCCTGCACCCGGACAAGCTGCTCCCGAGCACCGAGGACGTGCCGGACCGGTTCGAGCTCGGCACCCCCGCGTTCGCCCAGCACGCCGGGGTCGCGGCCGCGGTCGACTGGCTGGCCGGCTGGGGCTCGGGCACCACCCGCCGCGAGCGGGTGACCTCCGGGGTGTCGGCCATGGCGGCGCACGAGCACGCCGTCTGGCACCGGCTCAAGAGCGGTCTGGAGGCCCGCGAGGACGTCACGCTGGTCGGGTCGCCGGCCTCCCGCACCCCGACCCTCGCGTTCACCGTGGCCGGTCGCAGCCCGCAGCAGGTGGCCGAGGACCTCGGCCGCCGGGGCGTCGCGGTGTGGGCCGGCCACTACTACGCGCTCGAGCTCATGCAGGCGCTCGGCCTGCCCGACGGCGCCGTGCGCGCCGGCATCGCCTGCTACACCACCGACGACGACGTCGACCGACTCCTGGAGTGCCTGTGACCGCGAGCCCCGCCCCCGCCAGCCCCGGCACCGTCTCCCCGCAGACCGCCCGGGACACCTGGCGGGCCCTGGAGCCGCTGCACGCGATGGTCTACTTCGCGCCGGAGGCGCAGGAGGAGTACGTCGCGCTGGGCTTCGACGTGAAGGCCAACCGGGCCGCCGGCTACTTCCCGGCGCGGGCAGCCGCCATGGGGGCGGTCACCTGGCCGGTGGTGCAGGCCACCTTCTTCAACTTCAGCGGCCTGGCCTGCCAGTTCGGCATGGCGGGCGCCTGGGACGTCGCCTCCCCCGAGGACCTGCAGGCGGCGCGGTGGCGCGGCGCCGAGCGGGCGCTGCGGCGGATGCTCGGCGAGGCGGCGGACGGGCCCGAGGTGGCCGAGGCCGCCGAGCTCGCCGCCACGGCGGCGTCCGGGTGCGCGCCCTACGGCCGTCCGCTCTACGCCGCGAACGCCGCACTCACCCCGCCCGACAGTCCCCTCATGCGGCTGTTCCACGCGCAGACCCTCCTGCGCGAGTTCCGCGGCGACGGCCACATCGCGGCGCTGGTGGGCGAGCAGATCACCGGCCTGGAGGCGGCGGTCCTGCACGTGGCGATGCACGAGTCCTGGACCCGCAAGGGCCTGCAGACCACCCGCGCCTACAGCGACGAGGAGTGGGACGGCGCCATCGCCGGGCTCGTCGAGCGCGGCTACCTCACCGCCGACGGCGAGTTCACCGACGAGGGCCGCGCCCACCGTCAGCGGGTGGAGGACCTCACCGACGCCCTGTCGGTCTGCGCCTACGCCCGTCTCGGCGAGGACGGCTGCGCGCGGCTGCAGCAGGTGGGCGGCCCGCTGGCCCAGGCGGTCCTGGCCGCCGGCGGACTGCCCCTGCGGTAGCGGCCCGACCCGCGGCTCAGGCCGGTAGTGGCGCCGGGACCACCGAGGGCGCGCTCGGCGCCGCGGGGGCCAGCCGCCGCATGCCCCGGACGTCGCGGCTGGTCGCCACGGCGGCGCCCACCAGCACGGTGAGGACGGTCGCCGCGACCCCCACCTGCACGTCGCCGAACCGCACGGCCAGCGGACCGACCACCACCAGGCCGAGCGGCATGAGGGTGAGGCTGCCCAGGAAGTCGAACGAGCTGACCCGGGACTGCGCCTGCGGGGGGACGCGCTGCTGCAGCAGGGTCTCCCACAGCGAGAACGACAGGGCCACCCCGACGCCGGTGCCCGCCTCGAGCAGGGCCACCACCAGGGTCGGCAGCGGACTGACCAGGATCCCCGCCTGCAGCCCGCCGAGCCCGAGGGCGGCCACCAGCACGACGCCGGGCCGCGACGGCCGCCAGCGCAGGGCCAGCAGGCTGCCGAGCACCGCGCCGACGCCGAACCCGGCGGTGATCACCCCCCACGCCCCGGCGCCGCCGCGGTGGGCCTCGGCGTAGGCCGGGCCCAGCACGAACACCGCCGGCAGGATCAGCCCGCAGTAGGCGCCGAAGAACAGGATGGTCGACCAGACCCAGGTGCGGGAGCGGACCTCCCGCCAGCCGCCGGCGAGCTCGGCGAGGAACGTCGCGGGCGGGCTCGCGCGCACCACGGGGCGCGGCCGGAGCCTGGCCAGGGTCAGTGCGCTGAGCGCGAAGGTGACGGCGTCGGCGCCGAGCGCGGTCCCCGGTCCGGCCACCGCCACCAGCAGCCCGGCCGCGGCCGGACCGACCACCATCGCGGTGTTGGTGGACAGTCCGAGCAGGGCGTTGGCGCTCTGCGTCTGGTCGGGCGGCACCACCTGCGGCACCAGGCCCAGCAGCGCGGGACGGAAGAACGCCTCGGCCGCGCCGTAGACCGCCGAGCAGGCGACCAGCGCGCCCACCGTGGCCGTTCCCGTCAGCAGCAGGACGGCGGCGACGGCCTGCGCGGCCCCCCGGACGACGTCGCTGCCGAGCATCGTCAGGTGCCGCGGCAGCCGGTCGGCCCAGACCCCGCCGACGAGCACGAACAGCCCGAGCGTCAGCGCCGACGCCCCGAGCACCAGCCCGACGTCGGACAGCCCGGCGCCGGGCAGCGACAGCACCGCGAACGGCATCGCCACCATGACCAGGCGGTCGCCGACCACCGAGACGGCCTGGCCGGCGAACAGCAGCCGAAAGCCGGGGTCGCGCAGCAGCGTCGTGCGGGTCGGGTCCACCGGCCCAGGCTGCCAGGCCGCGGCAAACGGGTTACCGCACCTGCAGCAGGACCTTCCCCACGTGGGTGGAGTCCTCGAGCACCTGGTGCGCCCGGCCGACCTCGGACAGCGGCAGCACCTGGTCGACGACCGGCACGATCTGCCCCGACGCGACCAGCGGCCAGACGTCGCGCAGCACACCGGCCACGATCCGCGCCTTGTCCGCCAGCGGCCGCGACCGCAGCGACGTGGCGTGCACCGAGGCGCGCTTGACCAGGAGCGCCCCGAGGTCGAGCTCGCCCCGGGCGCCGCCCTGCAGCCCGATCACGACCAGGCGCCCGCCCGGTGCCAGGACCTTCACGTTGCGGGGCAGGTAGGAGGCGCCCAGGACGTCGAGGACGACGTCGGCCGGCTCGACGACCTCGGCGAAGTCCTCGTCGCGGTAGAGGACGGCGACGTCGGCGCCGAGCTCGCGGGCCCGCGCGGCCTTCTCGGGGGTGCCGACCGTGACGGACACCCGGGCGCCGAGCGCCGTGGCGAGCTGGACCGCCATCGTGCCGATCCCGCTGGTGCCGCCGTGCACGAGCAGGTGCTCCCCGGCGCGCAGCCCGGCGACGTCGACGACGTTGCTCCAGACCGTGCAGGCCACCTCCGGCAGGCCGGCCGCGTGCAGCAGCGACACCCCGTCCGGCACCGGCAGAAGCTGGCCCACCGGCACGGCCACCTTCTCGGCGTAGCCACCTCCGGCCAGCAGCGCGCAGACCTCGTCGCCGACGGCCCAGCCGGCGACGTCGGGCCCGAGCGCGCTGATCCGGCCGGAGCACTCCAGGCCGGGGTAGGGCGAGGCTCCCGGCGGCGGGTCGTAGAAGCCGCGTCGCTGCAGCAGGTCGGCCCGGTTGACGGCGGTCGCCTCGACGTCGACGAGCACCTCGCCCGGACCGGCCACCGGGTCGGCGACGTCGGCCAGGACCAGGGCCTCGGGTCCGCCGGGCGAGGGCAGCGTGACCGCCCGCATCAGGCCGGGTCCAGCGAGCGCAGGGCGCTCGTGGTGTCGGTCGAGAAGGCCACGCCGCTGACCGTCCCCTTGCCGCGGCCGCGCTCCTTGACCGCCAGGCGCTGCGCCGGGGCGTAGTTCGACGTCGTGGTGCCGTCGTAGACGACGTCGCCGCGCAGCGCCAGCACGGTCTCGACCACCCGCGTGTCGACCGCCCGGCCGCCGACCGTGACCCGTTCGCTGCGCAGCACACGGTTGCGGGCGGTGGCGGTGGTCTTGCCGTCGGTGCTGCGGACGGTGAACGACCAGGTGCGGCCCACCGGGGCCCCCTCGGGCAGCAGCAGCACCGGGGGGCTGGCGGCGAACTCCTTGCTGAAGGCGGGGGTGGTCAGGAGCAGGCGGGCGAGGTAGCGGCCGTCGGCGCGCAGGACGCTCTCGGTCTCGGTGCGCCCCTGGTCGCCCTCGAGCACGGCCGACTGCGTGTCACCGGTGGGCGGGTCGACGGTGAGGGTGGCCGTTCCGGAGACGGTCCGGGGCGCGCCGCCGGCGGTGACGGTCCCCCGGCTGTCGTAGGTGTAGCGCCCGGCCCGGGTGGCCAGCGACGTCGGTGCGGCCGGGCGGGGAGCGGCGCCGCGGGCCGCCGGCGCGGAGGTCGGTCCCGCGAGCGGAGCCGGCGACGAGGGGCCCGGCGCAGCGGACGCACCGGGGGCGGCCGGGCGTCCGGACGTCGGGCTGCCGGGCGTCGGGCTGCCGGGCGTCGGGCTCCCGGCCGACCGACCGCCGTCTCCCAGCCGCGGGGACGGTGCCGACGCCGGCACGGAGGCGGCGGTGCTGGGGTCGCCCAGGCCCACCGGCTCGGTCGGGGAGCCCCCGCAGGCCGAGAGCAGGAGCACCAGGGGCAGGGCGAGCGGCATCAGGACGCGGGGAGGTCTCACCCGTCCAGTCTGCGCCGACGGCCGGACCGGCGCAGGGCGGGGGCACCTAGGGTGCCGGTGGTGACCGCCGCGTCGTTCTTCGAACCCCTGTCCGACGACGGCCTGCTCTGGCGCGCCACCGAGCACACGGCCGGTCCGTGGGACCCGGGTGCCATGCACGGCGGTCCCCCGAGCGCGCTCCTCGGCCGGGCCGTCGAGCAGGTCGCGCCGCGCGAGGACCTGCGGGTGGCGCGGGTGACCGTCGAGATCCTCGGGGCGATGCCCGTGGGCGAGCTCGCGCTGCGGGCCAGGGTCACCCGGCCGGGCCGGAGCGTGGAGCTCGTCGAGGCCGCGCTGACCGCGGGCGGGCGCGACGTGGCGCGCGCCTGCGCCTGGCGGGTCCTGCGCACGGCCGCGGTCGCGGTGCCCTCGCGCGCGCCGCAGGCCCCGCCGCTGCCGGGTCCGGAGGAGCTCGCGGCGCACGCGGGCTGGGGTGAGCAATGGGGCGCCGGCTACCTGCACGCCGTGGAGTGGCACGTGGTCAAGGGCGCGTTCACCGAGCCCGGGCCGGCCGCGGCGTGGACCCGGCTGCGGGTCCCCCTGGTGCCGGACGAGGAGCCGAGCCCGCTGCAGCGGGTCCTGGCGGTCGCCGACAGCGGCAACGGCCTGAGCAGCGAGCTCGACCTCGCGCAATGGCTGTTCATCAACCCCGAGCTCACGGTGCACAGCCACCGCGAGGCGGTCGGCGAGTGGGTCTGCCTGGACGCCGCCACCACGATCAGCAGTGGCGGCACGGGGCTCGCGACCTCGGTCCTGTCGGACGCGGAGGGCCCGGTGGCCGTCGGGGCGCAGACCCTCCTGGTGACGCCGCGCTGAGGCCGGTGCAGGAGCCGGCCTCTGCGGCTCCCCGGGGCAGGTGGTCGCGCCTGTCGCTGCGCACCCGCACCACCACGGCGGCGGCGGCCGCACTGCTGGTCGGCCTGGCCGTCGCCAGCGTGCTGCTCGTCCTGGCCCTGCGGTCCGGGTTGGTGGCCGGGATCGACGACGCCGCCCTCACCCGGGTCGCGGACGCACAGGCGGCGCTCGCACGCGGCGACCTCGTGTCGGCGGTCAGCCGGGCGGACGGCGAGAGCAGCTCGGTGCAGGTGCTGACGGCGGACGGCGGGGTGCGGGCCGCGAGCCCGGGCCTGGAGAGCCGGCCCGTCCTCGGCGTGGCCGTCGGGCCGCCGCGCGACGTCGTGGTCCAGGGGCGGCGCTACCGCGCCCTGGCCCGGCCCGCCGGTGCCGGCCGCGTGGTCGTCCTCACCCCGCTCGATGACCTCCGGGAGTCGACCCGCCGGCTGAGCGCGCTGCTCGCCGTCGGGGCCCCCGCCCTGCTGGCCCTGGTCTGCACCGCGATCTGGTTCCTGGTCGGCTACACCCTGCACGCGGTCGACCGGCTGCGCTCCCAGGTGGCCGAGCTGTCGGCCCGCGGCCTGGACCAGCGGGTCGACGTCCCCGAGGCCCGCGACGAGGTGCGCCTGCTGGCCGAGACGATGAACGGCCTGCTCGACCGGTTGCAGGAGGCCTCCGCGGTCCAGCGCCGCTTCGTCGCCGACGCCGCGCACGAGCTGCGCAGTCCGCTGGCGGCGGTCCGGACCCGCCTCGAGGTCAACGCCCGCCTCGACGACCTGACCGCCTGGCAGCAGGCGGTCCCCGGCCTGCTCGACGGAACCGACCGGCTGGCGGCACTCGTCGACGACCTGCTCGCCCTGGCCCGGCTCGACGAGGACGCCCCGCTGCGGTCCGGCCGGGTCGACCTCGACGAGCTGGTCCTCGACGCGGTGCGGGCGCTGCGCGACGTCGTTCCCGTCGCCTTCGACACCCGGGGGGTCGGGGCGGCCCGGGTCCACGGCGACGAGGCCCTGCTGCGCCGGGTGGTGGAGAACCTCGTCGGCAACGCCTCCCGCTACGCCCGCACCCGGGTCGGGGTCTCCCTGCGCACGGTCGCCGGCGTCGGGGGTGCGCGGCAGGTCGAGCTCACGGTCACCGACGACGGGCCGGGCATCCCCGAGGCCGAGAGGGAGCGGGTCTTCGAGCGCTTCCACCGCCTCGACACCGCGCGCAGCCGCGGAAGCGGCGGCACCGGGCTGGGGCTGGCCATCGTCTCGGAGGCGGTCGGCGCCCACGGAGGCCGGGTCCGCATCGTGGACGCGGGCCCCGGCGCTCAGGTCGAGGTCGTGCTGCCCGCCGGCGAGAGCTGACGGCGCTCGGTCTGGTCGAAGCGGGTGACGGTCAGGTAGACGACCGTGCCGACGATCGCGGTCAGGAACACCAGGCTCGTGCCGAGCGTGCCCAGCCCGATGCCGCCCTCGCCCCGGTCGGCGCTGAGCCAGTCACCGGTGCTGCCGCCGAGCGGTCGGGTCAGGACGTAGCCGATCCAGAAGGTCAGGACCGGCCCGGCGCCCAGGCGGTAGGCCAGCAGGACCAGCCCGAGCGCCACCGCGTAGAAGACGACGGCGCCGACCAGGCTGAAGCTCAGCCGGTCCACGAGCAGGTCGCCGGCGGCGGTGCCGAGCGCGAAGGTGACGCCGACGACTCCCCAGTAGTAGGTCTCCCGGCGGGTCGTGTTCACGGTGTGGATCGACAGGGTTCCTTCACTGCGGTACCAGAGGGCGAACACGCCGGCGAGCACGACCGCGAACACCGGCGTGCTGAGGGCGAGGTCGACGCCGAGGCCGTCGGTGAGGTTGTCGGTGACGAGCGTGCCGAAGACGCTGATCAGCACGACCACGGTCCAGTACGGACCGGGCACGTAGCGGTGCTGCCGGAACTGCACGGCCAGGGCGAGGACGAGCAGCACGCCGAACAGGACCGTCGTCGGACCGAGACCGAACCCGAGGGTCTCGTTCACGTAGTCGGCCGCGCTCTCGCCGACCGTGGTGCACAGGATCTTGATGACCCAGAAGAAGACCGTGACCTCGGGGACCCGGTTGAGCAGCGTGCGCGGTGCGGAGGGTGTCGTCGTCATGCCGCGACTGTCGGGGGGCGTGGCTGTGAGGGCGCTGAAGGCGGGCGGCGTCAGCCCACGAACTCCCAGTGCCAGGGCTCGGGCTTGCCGCCGCCGGGCTCGGCCCACGAGGGGTGCACCCAGCCGAAGCGGGGGGCGTTCGCCTTGAGCCACAGGTAGGTGTCGGAGCCGAACCGCTCGGCCCCGCAGCCGAGGTCCAGGGCGATCCCGAGGCCGTGGTTGCTCGTCCCGGGAACGGCGGCCAGGCCGGGCTTGCGCCGGTAGACCGACACCTGGGCGCCGTAGTCGCGATAGGAGTCGGTGATGCACAGGTGCCGGGCGGCGTCCATGCGCAGGAACGCGGCGGCGGCGTCGGCGCGCAGCCGGTGACCGTCACCCACCGGGCACAGGGCGCTCGGCGGGAGGAACCCGTTGGGGGCGCCGCCGGTGCCGCCGCCGGCGCAGGTGGCGCCGTCGGAGGCGCGCCGGGCCCGGTCGGCGCGCAGCAGCGCGGTACGGCGGGCGGCGAGGCGGTCGGCGGCGCGCTGCAGCCTTGCCTGCGCCCGGGTGGCCTGCGCCTGCAGCGTCGCGACGGACCGCTGAACCGTCCGCTCCCGCTGCGCCGCCTGCTGCTCGAGCTGGTCGGCTCCCCGCACGAGGTTGCGCGCCCGCACCCCGTCGGCGGTGGCCGACCGGAGCAGGTCCTGCTCGCTGCCGCGCAGGTGGTCGAGGTCGGCCCGCGCCACCAGGGCGTCCTGGAGGGCGGCGGCGCCGCTGCCGAAGGCCAGGACGACGTCGTCGGGCGCGGGCTGGCGGTAGGCGGCGGAGACCACGACGGCGAGCCGGGCCCGGCTGCCGGCCACCGCTGCCTCGGCGGCGCCGGCAGCCCGGCGTGCGGTGGTGGCCCGGCGACGGGTGCGGTCCAGGCCGGCGCGCTCGGCCTCCAGGCGCCGCGTCCCGGCCACCAGGGAGGCGGTGGCCGCCCGCGCCTGGCTGCGCAGCGACGCCAGCTGGGCCTGTCCGCTGTCCGCGGCCGACGCCGGCGTCGCCACCGGGAGCGCTCCGGCACACAGGGCCAGCGCCAGCGTGGTCGTCGTCAGGGCACGCATCGTGCGCCGACCGTAACGATCTAGCGGTCGTCCACGGGGGAGGCCACGAGCGCGCGTCGCGTGACGAGGGTGATGCCGAACGCGAGCATCCCGGTGACCGCCGGCAGGGCCAGCGCCTCGCGCACCCCCACGTGCTCGACGACGACGCCGCTGACCACGTTGCCCAGGGCAGCGCCGCCGAAGATGGCGCTGCCGCTCCACGCGAACGCCTCCGTCACGGTCCCGCGCGGGGCGGCGCGGCCCAGCAGCACCGAGTTGCAGGTGCTGTACGGGGCGATGGTCGTGCCCCAGAGCAGCAGGAGCAGCCCCATGGCGAGCTGCCCCGGGGCGAGGGCGGGCAGCACGGACGCGACCGCGAACGCCCCGATCAGCACGGGCAGCTGGCGCTCGGCGGCGATCGGCGAGTGGACGGCGCCGTAGGCCAGACCTCCCACGATCGACCCGGCGCTGGCCAGCGCCAGCAGGACCACTCCCGCCGACGGGCGTCCGCCCTCGGCGTCGGCGAAGGCGACCACCGCCACGTCGAGCGCCCCGAAGCCCGCCCCCACGAAGGTGATGGTCGCCAGCAGGGACCGCACCGCGGGCGACGAGAGCGGGCCGGCCATGCCCTTGCGGGAGTCGGGGTGCGGGACCACCAGACGCACCGCAGGGGTGGCGGCGAGGCCGAGGCCGCCGACGACCACGAGCAGGGCCGCCGCCAGCACCGCCGACGCCGGTCCGAGCGAGGCCGTGAGGGCCGCCACCATCAGGGGTCCGCCCACGAAGCACAGCTCCACGACGACCGACTCCAGCGAGTAGGCCGTGGGCAGGTCGACCCGCTCACTGCGCTCGGCCAGGGTGCCCCACAGGGCCCGCATGACCGCGCCGACCGGTGGCACGGTCGACCCCGCGAGCACCGCCCCGGCCACCAGGAGCCCCACCGGGGCCGTCGAGGCGTCCAGCAGCACCAGCCCGATCAGGACCAGGGGGTGCACCGCGGCGCAGACCTGCAGCACGCGGCGCGGCCCCCGGCGGTCTGCGCTGCGGGCCCGGGCCGGGGCGAAGCCGGCGAACGACACGGCGTAGGCGGCAGCCACCGTCCCGGCGGCGGCGTAGGAGTCGGTGCTGCGCTCCACCAGCAGCAGCAGGGCCAGCCCGGTGGCGCTCAGCGCGAACCGCCCGAGCAGGCTGGCCACCAGGGCGGGCGCGGCGCCGGTGCCGCGCAGCAGGTGCCCGTAGCGGGTGAACAGGCTCACCAGGGGCAGGCTAGGCGCCGTGACCACCGCGTTCGTGCTCGGCGGCGGCGGCGTCCTGGGCGCCGTCGAGGTCGGCATGCTCCGGGCGCTGGTCGAGGCGGGGGTGACGGCGGACCTCGTGGTCGGGACGTCGGTCGGTGCGGTCAACGGAGCCGCCTTCGCCGCGGACCCCACGCCGGCCGGGGTGGCCCGTCTGGGCGAGCTCTGGCAGTCGCTGGCCGGTGGCGACGTCTTCGGCGGGAACCTGCTGACCCGGGCCCGCACCGTCTGGCAGACGGGCACCGCGCTGCACTCGGCGACCCCGCTGACCGCGCTGCTGCAGGGCCACCTGCCCGAGCGCTTCGAGGATCTCGCCGTCCCGTTCCAGTGCGTCGCCGCCTGCGTCGAGCGGGCCGCCGAGCACTGGTTCACCGCCGGGCCGCTCGCGCCGGCCGTGGTGGCGTCCTGTGCGGTGCCCGGGCTGCTGCCTCCGGCGCAGGTCGACGGCGAGCACTTCCTCGACGGCGGACTGGTCCACTCCATCCCGGTCGGGCGGGCCGTCGAGCTCGGGGCCGACACGGTCTACGTGCTGCAGGTGGGGCGGATCGAGCGGCCGCTCACCGCGCCCACCCGGCCCTGGCAGGTGGCGACGGTGGCCTTCGAGGTGGCCCGCAGGCACCGCTTCGCCGCCGACCTGGCCGGGCTCCCGCCCGGGGTGACCGCCCACGTCCTGCCCACCGGCGACGTCGCGCCGTCGGTGCGTGAGGACCTGCGCTACCGCGACACCCGTCGGGTGGGCATCCGGGTGCAGGCCGCCTACGCCGCCACCGCGGCCTACCTCGCGTGAGGCTCCCACCCGTCTGGATCCGCCGGCCGCTGCAGGTGGTCGTGGTGCTCGGGGCGGCGCTGCTGGTGGTGGGGACGCTGCCGGTCACGGTGCCGCTGGCGGCCCTGCTCGCCGTGCTGCCGTCGGTGCGGTCGCGGGGGCTGCGGGTGCTCGCCTACGCCGTGGTGCTGCTGGTCGTGGAGCTGCTCGGCCTGGCCGCTGCCGCTGCCCTGTGGGTCGCCGGACAGGCCCGCAACCAGGCCCTGCACTACGTCGCGCTGCGGGCGCTGCTCGACGAGGCGGTCCGGTTCGCGGAGCTGGTCTTCGGGCTGCGGCTGGTGCACGACGACCTCGGCTGGTCGCCCCTGGACGACGGCCTGCCCGGCTCGCCGAACGCCATGGTCGTCCTGAGCCGGCACGCGGGTCCGGGTGACTCGCTGCTGCTGGTGCAGACCCTGCTGGACCGCGACCACCGGCGGCGGCCGCGCATCGTGCTGAAGGAGGTCCTCCGGCTCGACCCGTTGGTCGACCTTTTCCTCGGGCGGCTGCCCAGCGCGTTCCTGGTCGGCGGTGACAACGAGCACCAGGTGGGCGCCCTGGCCGAGAGCCTCGGCACCGAGGACGCACTGCTGATCTTTCCCGAGGGCGGCAACTTCTCCCCCGGCCGGCGGCTGCGGGCCATCGCGGGGCTGCGCCGCAAGGGCCTGGAGGATGCCGCCCGGCGGGCCGAGCGCCTGCGCAACCTGCTGCCGCCCCGACCGGGCGGGGTCGCCGCCGCACTGGCCGCCGCGCCGCACGCCGACGTCGTGTTCGTGGCGCATGCCGGTCTCGACGACCTCGACTCCCCGGCCGCGGTCTGGCGGAACCTGCCGCTGCGCCGCCCTGTGCTGCTCAAGTGGGAGTTCGTGCCTGCGGCGCAGGTGCCCCGCGAGCCCGAGGACCAGGTGGACTGGCTGTTCCGGACGTGGAGCGAGATGGACACGTGGATCCAGGCCTCCCGGCAGGGCCCGCCACCCGACTAACCTCGATCCGCGTGAAGCCCACGGCGCTGCTGCTCGAGAACATCCACCCCGACGCCTCCGGGATCCTGTCGGCCGCGGGTTACGAGGTGCAGAGCGTGCTCGGCCGCCCTCGGCGAGGACGAGCTGGTGGCGCGGCTGGCCGACGTCGAGCTGCTCGGACTGCGCAGCACCACGCAGCTGACCGCCCGCGCCCTCGCCGCGGCGCCCCGGCTGCGTGCCGTCGGGGCGTTCTGCATCGGGACCAACCAGATCGACCTCGCCGCGGCCACCCGGGCCGGTGTCGCCGTCTTCAACGCCCCGTTCTCCAACACCCGCAGCGTGGTCGAGCTGGCCATCGGGGAGATCGTCGCGCTGACCCGCCGGCTGACCGACAAGAACACGGCCATGCACGCCGGGGTCTGGGACAAGTCCGCCACGGGGAGCCACGAGGTGCGCGGACGCCGGCTCGGCATCGTCGGATACGGCAACATCGGCACGCAGCTGTCGGTGCTGGCCGAGGCCATGGGTATGAGCGTGTTCTTCTACGACACCGCCGACCGGCTGGCGCTGGGCAACGCCCGGCGCTGCGGCACCCTGGAGGAGCTGCTCGAGACCGTCGACGTCGTGTCGCTCCACGTCGACGGCCGGCCGACCAACAACCTCATCTTCGGCGAGGCCGAGCTGGCCCACATGCGTCCGGGATCGCTGTTCCTGAACCTCTCGCGCGGGTTCGTCCTGGACCAGGCCGCCCTGCGCCGGCACCTGGAGAGCGGGCACCTCGCGGGCGCCGCCATCGACGTCTTCCCGTCCGAGCCCAAGAGCAAGGACGAGGAGTTCGTGTCCGACCTGCGCGGTCTGCAGAACGTCATCCTCACCCCGCACGTCGGGGGGTCCACCGAGGAGGCGCAGCAGGACATCGGCAACTTCGTCGCGGGCAAGCTCCGGACGTTCGCGCTCGAGGGCGACACCTCGCTGTCGGTCAACCTCCCGTCGGTCGCGCTGCCGCGCCAGCAGGGGTGCTGCCGGCTGCTGCTTCTGCACACGAACACCCCGGGGGTGCTCGGCGCCGTCAACGCCCTGCTCGCCGAGCACGGCGTCAACGTCGAGGCCGAGCTGCTCACCACCCGCGGCGACGTCGGCTACGTGGTCGTGGACGTGTCGGCGGCCCTGTCGGCCGAGGTGCTCGAGGCCCTGCAGGCGCTCCCGTCGACCCTTCGCCTGCAGGTGATCTCGTGAGCGCGGCCGGGACCGATCTGCTCGGCGCGCTCCGCGAGGCCGTCGGCACCGACCACGTGCTCGTCGACGCCGACCTTCGCAGCTCCTATGAGACCGACTGGACCCGCCGCTTCAGCGGCACGTCGCTCGCCGTGGTGCGACCCGCCTCGACGCTCGAGGTGTCCGCGGTCCTGCGCGTGTGTGCCGCCTCCGGCGTCGCGGTGGTCGTGCAGGGCGGCAACACGGGACTGGTCGGCGCGGCCGTGCCGTCCGGCGGTGAGGTCCTGCTGTCGCTGCGGCGGCTCACCTCGGTCGGCGAGGTCGACGCCGCCGCCCGGCAGGTCACGGTCGGCGCCGGTGTCACGCTGGCCGACCTGCAGGCGCACGCGCGGGCCGCGGGCCTGGAGTTCGGCGTCGACCTCGCCGCCCGCGAGAGCGCCACGGTGGGCGGACTGGCCGCCACCAACGCCGGGGGCATCCGCGTGCTGCGCTACGGCTCGATGGCCGCCCAGGTGGCCGGCGTCGAGGCGGTCCTGGCCGACGGCTCGGTGCTGTCCCGGCTCGGCGGCCTGGCCAAGGACCAGACCGGCTACGACCTCGGTCAGCTGCTCGTCGGCAGCGAGGGGACGCTCGGCGTCATCACCCGGCTGAGGTTGCGGCTGGTCCCGCAGCTGCCCGAGCGGGCCGTCGCCCTGGTCGCCGTCGACGGGACGGCGGCGGCGCTGAGCGTGCTGCAGCAGCTCACGGCCGTGCTGCCGGACCTTGCCGCCGCCGAGCTGCTGTTCGAGGACGGGCTGTCGCTGGTGCGGGCCCACGCCGGCCTCGGGCGTCCGTTCGACCAGGCGCATCCGGCCTACCTGCTGGTCGAGGTGGCCGGGCGGGTCGACCCGACCGACGCTCTGGTCGAGGCGCTGTCGGAGGTCGACGGGATGCTGGACGCCACCGTCGCCAAGGACGCCCCGGGACGGCGTCAGCTGTGGGACTACCGGGAGAAGCACACCGAGTCCATCAGCGCGGCCGGGGTGCCGGTCAAGCTCGACGTCTGCCTGCCGCTCGGCGAGCTGGCCCGCTTCGTCGAGGACCTGCCCGCCGTCGTGGCCGCGGTGGCCCCGGACGCCCGGCCGATCCTGTTCGGGCACCTGAACGAGGGCAACCTGCACGTGAACGTGCTGCACGCCGAGCAGGAGTACGACGCCGTCACCAAGGTGGTGCTGGAGCGCGTCGCCGCGTCGGCCGGCTCGATCTCGTCCGAGCACGGGGTGGGCCGGAGCAAGGCCGGCTACCTCGGGCTGTCGCGCAGTCCGGTGGAGGTGGCCGCGATGCGGGCGATCAAGCAGGCCCTCGACCCGACCGGGCTGCTCAATCCGGGCGTTCTGCTGCCGACGGGCTGACGCCTGCGACGTGCTCGTCCTGCACCCGCCGCCAGTGGTAGCCGTAGACCGGGCCGGCGACCAGCAGGAGTGCGGCAGACCCGACGAGGCCGACGACGGCCTGTCGACGCTGCGAGGCCTCCGCATCGCGACGACGGGCTGCCTGCTGCTCCTCGGTCAGGGTGGACTTCCCGTCCGGTCCGTACGCCGCGTCGAACCCGTAGTACCCGGGGTCCGGGTAGGCCAGATCGACGGCGCCCCGGGCGATGCCGACGGCCCCGACGATGGCCATCACCAGGGTGACGAGGCAGACGAGGTACAGGTAGACGCTGCGCAGCGACGCGCGACTGGTCGTGCGGTCGTCGGGTCGGTTGTCGGAGGATCTTTCGTCGGAGAGGTCGGAGGTGCTCACCGGGGGCTCCTGGGGTGGGGGATGTCTCCTCCGAGGATCCCCCTCGAGGCAAGCCTGCGCCTGAGTACAACTACCCGCAGGTGGGCCCGTCGTGATCTTGTCACCGCGCCGGCGGGGCTGCTGCCGGAGTGGCCCCGGACGCCGCGACCGGCTCCAGGACGGTGCCTCGCGTGCGCCCGGTGGGGCTCGTCCAGCGAACGACCTCCACCCCCTCGCTGCATCGTCTCCGGGTCTTGGTCCACCCCGTTTGCTTGGCCCGGTGATGACGCCGGCAGAGCGGGCCCAGGTTGCAGGCACAGGTGGGACCGGCCGGCCAGGCGAGGTCGTGGTCGAGGTCGCAGCGGGAGGCGCGGGCTCCGCAACCGGGCCACTCGCAGGCGGGACTGCGGACGGCCACCAGCCGGGCCAGGGCGGCACCCGGTCGGTAGCCGCCGGCCGCTCCGGGACCGTGGGGTGCGGTCGGGCAGCACGAGGAAGGGCTGGTGGACTCAGGCGGCCGACTGTGGGCGAGGGCCAGGAGCGCAGCGCGAACGGCACCGGGATCCGGTCCGGGCCGAATCGTCCGTGACCCGACCTCGGCGGGCCGCCCGCGCGCGTCGGTCCAGACCGGACGGAGCACCGGCGCGGCCACCAGGACGGCGGCGATCTCGTCCGGCTGGAGGGGTCCATGGCCGGCGAGCTCCGCGAGGCCCACGTCGTCGTGCTGGGGTTCCGGGCGGCGATGCTCGGGGCGGTCTGAGCGATCGTCGGGCGAGCGGGGTGTCGACCGGGAACCCCGGTCGCCTTGGCCCGGCCGGTGAGGCGCCGCGGAGATCGACGCGCCGACGTTCCCGCCCGTGGAGGGGGCGGCCCCGACGGCGGCGAGGGCAGCAGTCAGGGGGACGAGGATCAAGACCTGGCAGCCGGTCGGCGCCGTCTCAGGGGAGGTGCCGGCGGGCAGGCGGCCGAGCAGCAGACCGACCGCGGCGTCCCGCCGTCGCGCCGCGAGAGTGCGCCCGTCCCCCTCGGCAGCGGGAGGCTGGCCACCGGGGCAGGTGTCGACCGGCGAGGACCGGCCGGCCGTGTCTCCTGCGGCACCCGTGGCGTCCAGCGCATCGAGCCGCGTGAGGACAGCCTGCCCGTCGACGGCACCGATCCCGAGGATCAGCAGATCGACGAGCCCGTCGTCGCGCTTGCGCAGCTCGACCCCGCTGTCCCGAACAGCGTGACGACGACGCGCCCGTGCTCCTTCCGCGTCGACGCGCAGGATCAGGCGGCGCAGGACGTCACGCAGCCGTGGTGGCGTGAGACCGGCGTCGAGCTCCGCGTCGCGCTGGAGGCGGGTACGGAGCAGCTCCCAGACGCGGACGCGGGGACCGAGGTCCAGCGGCAGGAGCAGGTCGACCACGGCGCGGGCTCCCTCGACCGTGAGGTGTCCGGATTCCAGACAGGTCAGCGCGCCGGGGAGCGAGGTCAGCAGGCCGGCCTGCTCGGTCAGCATCCGGGCGTGCCACTCCGAGCACCCGAGGAGCACCGCGAGCGACGGACCGGCGGCGACGGCGCTGCCGGCCGCCAGATGCAGGCGCCGATGCTCGAGAACATCGCGAAGCTGTGCAGCGTGCAGGCGGCCCCGCAGCTGTTCGCGTTCGACGAGGGCCGTCTCGACCTCGTTGAGCGCGGGGACGTCGAGCGAGGACCGCTGCCCGGTCGGTCCCGTCGCGTCCATGCCCTGAACGTCTCACCCGGGTCCGACAAAACCGGAACGGGAGCCGCAGCTCCGCGCCCAGAGCCGGGTCCTGCAGCTCAGACCTTCCTCGGCCCAGAGACGCCACCCGGGCCGGCACGGCAGACGCGCAGCCCTACCCCTCGAAGACCCGGCGCGGCACGTCGACCAGCATCGTCGTGATGTCGGCATCGGAGACGCCGTGCTCGCGCAGGTAGGGCAGCACCTTCTCCTCGATGTGCAGGTAGTGCCAGTCCGGCAGGAACGCCATGACACCCGGATCGATCCAGTCGATGTAGCAGGACGCGTCCTGCGAGAGCACCATCTGACCGGCGAACCCCCGCCGGCACATCTCGACCACGATGTCGGCGCGGGCCTCGAACGTGGTGTCGAGGTTGATGCCGAAGCGGTCCATCCCGAGCACGAAGCCGGCCTCGGCGAGCATGGTCAGGTGGTCGGCGTCCGTGGTGTCGCCCGAGTGCCCGAGAACGATCCGGCGGGGGTCGACGCCGCCCTCGTCGCAGAGCACCCGCTGCGCCTGCAGGCCCTGCTGCGAGCCCGGGTGGGTGTGCACGGTGATCGGCGTTCCGGTCTGCGCGTGGGCCGCCGCGACCGCCCGCATCACCCGCTCGACGCCCGAGGTCAGCCCCTGGTGGTCGATGGCGCACTTGAGCATCCCCGCCTTGACCCCGGTCCCGGCGATGCCCTCGCGGATGTCACCCACGAACATGTCGACCATCGGGTCGGGCACCTCGGCGCCGAGGGCTGCGTTCAGGGCCGGACCGCGGTGGTGGAAGTAGAAGGGGACGTCCTCGTAGGTGTAGCAGCCCGTGGCCACCACGATGTTGAGGTCCGGCACCTGCTCGGCGATGCGCTGGATGCGGGGGATGTACCGGCCCAGCCCGATGACGGTCGGGTCGACGATGGTTCGCGTCCCCTGGGCGACGAGCGCCGAGAGCTTGGCCACGGCGTCGGCCACCCGGTCGTCCTCCCCGCCCCACTCCCCCGGGTAGTTGGCGGTGATCTCCGGGTCCACCACGAACACGTGCTCGTGCATGTAGGTGCGGCCCAGGTCGGCGCTGTCGACGGGTCCTCGGACGGTCTCCACGGATGCCATGCCGCCGACCGTACTGTTGCCCGGGTCGCCGCCGGAAGGAGCCCAGTGTCACCGCACCGCCGCCTCGCGCTGTGGCTGTTCTCGGTGGCCGTCGGCACCAACGTGCCCACCCCGCTGCTGCTGCTCTACCGCGACCGGCTCGACATGTCGTCGTCGACGGTGACGGCGCTGTTCGGGGTGTACGCCGCCGGTCTGGTGCCGGCGCTGGTGTTCGCCGGTCCCGCCGCCGACCGGTTCGGACGCCGCAACGTCGCGCTCCCCGCGGCCGCGCTGGCCGGCGTCGTGAGCTTCCTGTTCGTCCTCGCAGCCGACAGCGTCCCGCTGCTGTTCGGGGCGCGCTGGCTGCAGGGCGTGGTGAGCGGCACGGTGTTCTCGGTCGGGAGCGCGTGGCTGTCCGAGACCTCTCCGGGCCGGGGTGCCCGCACGGCGGCGGTGACGATGACGGCCGGGTTCTCCCTCGGCCCCCTGACCAGCGGCCTGCTCGGCGAGTTCGGTCCCGCCCCGACGGCGCTGTCCTACCTCCTGCACGTGGCGGTGGTGGTGGTCGGCCTGGTCCTGGTGCTGCCCGTCAGGGAGACGCTCGCGCGCCGTGCGGTGGGGGTGGCGGCGCCCCGGGGCAACCCGCTGCGGCCCGGGACCGCCTGGGAGGCCCTCACGGTGGTCGCTCCCCTGGCCGTCTGCGTGTACGCGTTCCCGGCGTCGGCGATCAACGCGGTGCCCCTGCTGGTCGGGCTGCCGGCGCATCCGATCGCGGCGACCGGTCTGCTGGCGGGGATGACGCTCGGAGCCGGCACCCTGGTCGCCCCGCTGCAGGCCCGTCTCGGTCGCCGCACCGCCGCCTGGGGAGCGGGCCTCGGCGCGGCCGGCTTCACCCTGGCCACCCTTGGTGCGGCCGGTCCGCGGCTGCTGCTGCTTCCGGCCGCGGTGCTCATGGGCTCCGGAGGCGGGCTGGCCCTCGCGGCGGGGCTGACGAGGCTCCCGGCCCTCGCCCGGGAGGGGCGCCTGGCGACGGTGAGCTCCGGCTTCTACGCCAGCGCCTACCTCGGCTTCGGCACGCCGTTCCTGCTCGCCCAGGTGTCCGGGCCGCTCGGCATCGTGGCGCCCCTCGGCGTGCTGGCCGGGCTCTTCGCGTTGCTGAGCCTGCGCCAGGCCCGCTCGGCCGTCTGACCCGGCCTACTCCGGGGCCGTCGCCGCGCCGGTCCGGGTCATGGTGCGGGCGTCCCCCGCCACGACGCCGCTGTCGTTGACCGCGAACACCAGCGTCCCGTCCGAGAGCACCCGGTCGGGACCGGTGCGGTAGACCCTCAACCGTCCGGCCTCGCTGAGCGCGCCGTCCGCACCGACCCGGATGCCGAGGGCGAAGGTGTCGTTCCCGCCGTCCCACTGCTGCAGCGGGAGCGTGGCCAGCCGGGTGGCCGGGTCGTAGCCGAACGCCCGGCTGTCGTCGAGCGCCTGGCTGTAGCCCTGGCCGAGGGGCAGCCGGTCCACCTGGACCGGCCGGGAGAGGTCACGGACGTCGAAGACAGACACCTGCAGACCGGTGATCCGCCCGCGGGCGTCGGCGTCCTGGCCCACGCCCATCAGCAGGCCGCCGCCGAGCGGGTGCAGGTAGGTCGAGAAGCCCGGCACCTTCAGCTCACCGAGCACGCGGGGCGCACGCTGGTCGGACAGGTCGACGAGGTACAGCGGGTCGGTCTGCCGGAACGTGACCACAGCCGCGAGGTCGCCGAAGTAGCGGACCGCCTGGATCCGCTCCCCCTTGCCGAGCCCGTCGACGCGTCCCCGCTCGACCAGCTCGCCGTCACGCTCGACGAGCACGACGACCGACGACGCCGACGTCCCGGGGCTCTCCCACGGCGGCTGCGACGTGGTCGCGACCCGCAGGGCCCCCTCGTACTCCGACAGCGCCCAGCGACCCAGCACGTAACCGTCCACCGACCCGGTCCCGACATAGCGGGTTCTGGTGCGGCTGCCCGTGTCGAAGGCGTGCAGCTCGGTGCTCACCTGCTCGGGCTGCGCGGCGACCCTGCCGCGGGGGGTGTCCCCGAGCGCGACCGGACCGGTGGTCCCCCAGCGACTGGTCCCCACGTAGAGGCGCCCGGCCGAGGCGTAGACGAGGTCACCGTCTGCGGTGACCGCGGTGCTGTCGGTGGCAGCGAGCCCGTCCCCCGGCCGCAGGGTGGTCACGAGCAGGGTGCTCGCACCGGTCCCGTCGACGGCGTGGGCCACCGCGTCGCACTCCACGGCGGGCCCCTGCGACAGCAGGCGTCCGGTGCCGCTGCGGCGCACCACCTGCGGAAGGACGGCCGACAGCGGCAGCGCCAGTGCCGCCTCCTGGTTGCGTCGCAGCGCGGTCGCCTCCGCGGCCGGGCCGCTCTGCGTGGGAGACGTGCGGGCGGGCTGCGGGGTGGTGCTCGTGACCAGCCGGACGGTGCCGGCGGTCAACCGGGCCGACAGGTACTGGCCGTCGTAGGTCGAGCGCTCCAGCAGCTCGGGGCCGGTGGGGTCGGACAGGTCGAACAGGCGCAGGTCCGTGGTGGCCTGCCCCGGTCGCTCCAGCCCGTCCGGTGCCGCCGCCGGCGGCTCCCGGTATCCCTGGGTCACGACCAGGGCGCGGTCGCCGACCAGGAGCAGCTCACCGCCCTGGACCTCGGGGCCCAGGGGGAACGACGACAGGACGGTCGGCGTCGCGGCCGCGGCGTAGACCGTCAGTGCGCTCCGAGGACAGCACCACGAGGCGGCCGTCGCGCAGCTTGGCCCGGTCGGGCTCGTCGACGTCCTGCTCCTGCAGGTTGGTGCCCGTGCCGCCGCGTCCGACGGCGGCACCCGCGTCCTGTGCCGCCCCGGCGGCCGCGGCCAGGGGCGCGCCGGCGACGGCCCGGCCGACCCCGACAGCGGCCCCGACAGCGACGCCGGTGGGGCCGTCGGCGTAGGCGAGGTGAGGGGTGCCCCACGGCGTGGCGGCGGCCCGCAGCGCCTCGCGGTGGTGGGCCAGGAGCGGGTCGCAGCCCTCGTAGGGCAGCAGGCCCTGCGCCGCCGCGGGCGGCGCCGCTCCGCGGGTCAGGCTCAGGACGGTCAGGCCCGTCACGAGGGACACGACGACGACGACGGCGAGCGCGGACCGCTTCACGGGAACCTCCGGGTGTGGTGCCGCTGGGACGGCGTCGAGCCGTGTGCGGTTCCCGGCGTCGGGGTCCGCGGCTCCCGGTGGCCTGGCAGGGTGACGTGGTGGACGAGCTGCTGCAGACCGCCGTGGAGACCGCCCAGGCCGCCGCGACCGTGGCGATGCGGTGGCGGGCCCGCCCCGGTGGCCTGCGGATCGAGGAGAAGACCGGCCCCGGTGACCTCGTCAGCCAGGCGGACCGGGAGGCGGAGCAGGCGGCCCGCGCGGTTCTGGCCGCCCGGCGCCCGGACGACGCCGTCGTCGGCGAGGAGGACGCCCCCACGCCGGGCACGAGCGGCATCGACTGGTACGTCGACCCGATCGACGGGACCACCAACTACCTGTACGGCCGCGACGACTGGTGCGTCAGCGTCGCGGCCTGGGACGGCGACCGCCCCCTGGTCGGCGTCGTGCTGGAGCCGGTGCTGAACCGCCTGACGACGGCGACGGCGGGGGCAGGCGCGTGGTCGGGCGGTCAGCGGCTGCGGGTGCGCCGGCCACCGTCCCTCGCCCAGGCCGTGGTCGAGCTCGGGCTGGGTCGGGGGGAGCGACGGGCCCACGCCGGGCGGGTGCTCGCCGCGCTCGACCCGAGGGTGCGCGACGTGCGGCGGGGCGGCAGCGCCGCGATCGCCCTGGCGAACGTCGCCCGTGGTTGCTCCGACGTGGTCTGGTCGCCGGGTCTGCAGCCGTGGGACCTCGCCGCGGGAGTCCTGCTCATCACCGAGGCGGGCGGTGTGGTCACCGACCTCGCCGGCGGACCGCCCGTGGGGGAGGTGCTCGCCGGCGAGGCCGGCGTGGTGGAGGCGCTCCGGCCGCTCCTGCAGCGGGCCTACACCTGAACGACCACCTTGCCCGTGTGCACGCCGCCCCGGAGCAGGTCCAGGAAGGCCTCGAACTGGTTCTCGATCCCGGCGACCACGCTCTCGTCGTGGTGCACCGCGCCCTCGGCGAGCAGCTGCCCGACGTGCTGCTCGAACAGGGGCCGGCGGTGCCAGAAGTCCCGGACGATGAAGCCCCGCAGGGTCAGCTTCTTGCCGACGATCTGCATGAGGTTGTCCACGGCGTCGGCGGGGCCGTTGTAGCCCTCGATCATCCCGCACTCCACCAGCCGCGCGAACGGGTTCGCCAGCTCGATCGCCGCGCGCAGGTGCGACCCTCCGACATTGTCGAAGTAGACGTCGAGGCCGCCCGGGAGGACCTCCCGCAGCTGCGCCTCGAGGTCTCCCGCGCGGTGGTCGATGCACGCGTCGAAGCCGAGGGTGTCCACGACGTAGGCGCACTTCTGCGCGCCGCCGGCACTGCCGACGACGCGGCAGCCGGCCAGCTTCGCGAGCTGTCCCGCGAGGCTCCCCACGGCGCCGGCCGCGGCACTGACCCAGACCGTCTCCCCCGGGCGCAGCGCCCCGATGTCGAACAGCCCGACCCAGGCCGTGAGGCCGGGCATGCCGAGAACGCCGAGGTGGGCTGGGGTGGCGTCACCGATCTGCACGGCCGACGCCGCGGACACCACGCTGTGGCTGCGCCATCCCAGCTCGTGCTGCACGGCGGTGCCCACCGGGAGGTCACCGGCGATGACGGTGCCGACCGCGCCCCCGTACATCGGGGCGCCGATCTCGTACGGGGCGGCGTAGGACCGGGCGGCGTTCATCCGACCGCGCATGTACGGGTCGACCGACAGGAAGCGGTTCTCCACGAGCACCTGGCCGGGGCCGGGTTCGGGCAGGTCGGTCTCGACCAGCGCCACGTCGTCGGCGACGGGCCAGCCCTGCGGACGGCGGCGGAGCTCCCAGTGGCGGGCCGTCACATCGCCTTCGTCGTGGAGGCGACGTCGTGGACCAGAATCGACGGCGCGCCGCCGAGGAGGTCGCCGAGCTTGCCCAGGCCCTCGGTCACGTGGGGCTGCTGCATGTGCGCGTCGAGGGAGGCCTGCTCGTCCCAGGTCTCCACACTGACGAACAGGGTGGGGTCCTCGACGTCGGCGTAGAAGCCGTAGGACAGGCAGCCGGCGTCGTCGCGACTGGTCTTGGCGAGCGCCGCCAGAAGCGCAGCGAGCTCCTCGCGCGTGTCGGGCTTGGCGGGAAGGGTGGCGACGACGAGCAGCACTGCGGACCTCCAGGTGGGGAACGGGCCGTCAGCATGGACGTGATGGCCCGGACTGCCAACCAGGGGGTCGGGCGAGGCGGCGACCCGTCGGCCGCCGCCCCGTCCGCTAGGAGATCGTGACGTTGTAGCTGATCGTGTCGACGGCGGCCGGAGCCAGGAAGTCGATCGCCGTGACGGTGACGACCGAGCAGTGGGTGACACCTCCGACGGAGGCGGTCTCCTCCGCCGCGTCGACCGGCTGGAAGTTCTCGCCGGTGCCCGAGCTCTCGTCGCTGTCGAGCCGCAGGTCGTAGTCGTTGGTGGGGACGCCCCAGCTGATGACGGCGTCGACGTTGCCGGTGTAGCCCTCCTTGCGACCGGCGAAGTCGACGAGCAGCTGCACGCCCTCCTCGGCGTTGCCGATCAGCGACGGCGTGTCGAGGGTGCCGACGCCGGCGGTGTTCAGCGTGACGGTCTTGAGACCCTCCGGGTTGGCGCACGGCGCCAGGGTCGGCACGGTCGTGGTGCCGGCCAGCGCCGGCAGGGCCGGGACGGCGACGGCGAGGGCAGCGGCAACGATCAGGGCACGCATGGGATCTCCAGAGGATCGGCAGGGTCGATCCCCCCCAGTTCGCCGCTTTCGTCCGATGTCCTGCTCGGTAGAGTCGGCGGCTCCGGGAGGGCTCGCCTAGAGGCCGATGGCGGCGGTCTTGAAAACCGCTAGGGGTGCAAGCTCCTCGTGGGTTCGAATCCCACGCCCTCCGCGCCCCGCTCGACATCCGCCGTCCCGGCCGGCGCCTCGCAGAACGGCCACCGGGCGGGTGCCCCTGCTGGCTGGCGGTGTCAGCGGTTGAAGGCCGTGGTGGTGGAGCCGACGTACCGGAAGCAGCTGCACGCCTCTGCCCACTGCAGATCACGGGCGGCACCCGGGAGGAACAGCGTGGACCGGCTGAGCCCGTTGCCGAACGCGAACGCCACCTTCAGGTCGTTGCCGGTGCGCGAGACGCCGTCGAACAGCTGGGGCCCGGTGAAGCCACCGCCCGACGTCGCGCTCGCCGCGACCAGCCGGATGGCGTCGCAGAAGGCGAAGGCGACGGTCTCGGCGAGCCGCTTGCCCCGGAAGCTCTGCCCGGCCTTCGCGTAGATCGCGTCGCACTCCTTCTCCCCGGCGGTGTCGACGTCGTTGCTGTCGTTCACGTCGAACGACGGCGCCCAGCCGACGCCGACCGCCCCGGTGTTCTGGCCGCGCGGAGAGGTCTGCTCCAGGAACGACACCGGCGCGTTGAGCGTGTGGACGCCGTACCGGGGCCGGTAGTTCTGGCTCGCGGCCGACAGCTGGAAGGCGACCAGGTCGGCGTTCGTGGAGATGACATGGGTGACGCCGTTGCCGGCGAACTGCAGCACCGCACCACCGAAGTCGCCGTTGGCGGCGAAGACCAGAGGACGGCTCTGCCCGGACGCCTCGAGGGCCTTGCTCACCAGGGCCCCCACGCGCTTGCCGACCACCGTGGTGTCGGTCAGGACGCCGACCTTGACCGGGTTCGTGCCCTTGGCGCCCAGGCGCGCGTCCCATCCCGTGAAGTAGCCCTGTGCCGTGAGGCGGGCGACGAGGACGGGAGCGAGCACGTCCCAGGTCGGCGCCACCGATTGGTAGAAGTACGGCGCGAGGTCGTCGCCGACCTTCTTGTCCACCCCGGCGACCGAGGCGCTGAAGAGCGGGACCTTCGCCTTGGCCATGCAGGACCGGAAGCTCGGGACGTCCATCAGGGTGACCGGGTTGATCAGGGCGATGACGGGCCGGTCCTGGCTGAAGTACGTGCACGCGGCGGCTCCCGCGGTGTTCGGGTCCTGGGCCGTCGCGACGGTCTGCTGGTCCTTGAAGACGATCTTGACCTGCCGGCCGAGGATGCCGCCCTTGCGGTTGACCTCGGCCGCCATGGCCTGCGCCACCGCCTCCTGGTTGCCGGTCTGGAGCCCCTTGGCGCCCGCGGCGGCGAATGCCTGCTCGGCGTCCTTCTGGGTCGCGACGCCGAGGTAGACGAACCGCTCGTCCCAGCCGCGGCCCTTGGCAGCGACCCGCGCCGAGCCCGGCCCCGACGTCGAGGAGCCCGTCGTGGAGGCGCCCCCTGCGCCGGAAGGGGCCGCGGCGCCGGTTCGCACGGCACCGTCCGGGCCGGCACCGGGCCGTGCCGCCGTCCCGGGGGCAGCGCCCGGTACGGCACCGGGGCCCGCGGGGACGTCGCCGGCCGGGAGGGCTGCGCCGGGGGCAGCGGGAGCCCCCGTGATGCCCTCGGCCCCTGGCCCGGCGGTCACGGCCAGTCCGTCGGCGGCAAGGGTGCCCGCCGCGACCTCGGACGTGGTCTGCACGGTGCTGCCGCAGGCGGTGAGGACCAGGGCGAGTCCGGCAGCCGTGGCGAGTGGACGGACCCGGGACGCAAGCAGGTGCAGCATGGAGCCGACGATCAGCCACCGATGCCGCGGTCGTCTACGGATGTCCACCACACTCCACGTCGACCAGTGTGGAGGGTGCGACCAGCCCGTCGCCGCGACCAGCCGCCGGTCCGGGCACCCGGAGCCGTACCTCCGTTGACGGCGGCCTCCCGGCACGACAGCGTCGGCCCCCCGGTCGACTGCTCGAGGAGTGCCGTGACCACGTCCGAGAGCCCGGCCCTCGCGCTGCGCGCGGACGAGGCGGCTGCGCCGGTGCGGGCCTCACGGTGGCCGCTATGGCTGCTGCACCGCCGTGCTGTCGCTCGACATCGCCGACCGGTACCTGCTGTCGGCGGTCTTCCCCTACCATCAAGGACGAGTTCCGGCTGTCGGACACCCAGCTCGGCCTGCTGAGCGCGGCCTTCCTGCTCGTCGTCAGCGTCGGCGCGGTCCCGTTCGGCGTCCTGGTCGACCGATCCTCGCGGACGGCGGTCGCCGCGTGGGGGTGTGCGCTGTGGAGCACCGCCATGGTGCTCACGGCGCTGACGACGTCGTTCGGCTGGCTGTTCGCCGCCCGCACCGCGCTCGGGGTCGCCGAGGCGAGCTACTCCCCGGCGTCGTTCTCGCTGCTCACCGACGCCTATCCGGTGCAGGAGCGGGGCCGGGTCCTCGGGCTGTACCAGACGGGGTCGGCGCTGGGCTTCCTCGGCCTCCCGCTCGGCGCGGTCCTCGCGACCGCCTACGGGTGGCGCGCCGCCTTCTGCTTCTTCGCCCTGCCGGGCTTCGTCCTCGCCGTCCTGGTGCGCCGGCTGCCCGAGCCGCCCCGCGGCGCCCAGGACCGGGCGCACCACGGCGTGCAGGAGGCGCCGCCGGGGGCCTCGCCGGTGGCGCAGACGAGCGGGCTCGCCCCGTTCCTGCTCCTGCTGCGCACCCCGACCGTTCCCATCACCCTGCTGACGTTCGCGCTCGCCACCGCCTTCACCTCCGGCCTCGGCATCTGGGCCACGACGTTCCTCGTCCGCTTCCACGACCTGTCCGTGCCGCAGGCGAGCGCCGTTGCCAGCCTGCTGGCGGTGGGGGCGATCTCGGGGGCCCTGCTCGGCGGGTGGGCCGGCGACCGGTTGCTGGCGCGTGGCCGCGTGACCGGCCGGATCCACGTCGCGGGGTGGGCGATGATCGGCGGCTGCGCGCTGCTGCTGCCGGCCTTCGCGACGGACTCCACACCGCTGATGGTCGTGCTGTTCGGCCTCGGGGCCGTGACCCTGACCGTGCCCCTGGCCCCCCTGTCGGCGACCCGCGCCGACGTCGTGCACCCGGACCTGCGGGGCCGGCTGGCGTCGGTGGGGGCCCTGCTGTCCGCCGCGGCCGCAGCGGGGTCGCCGCTCCTGCTGGGGGTCCTGTCGGACGCGGCCGGACTGCGGACCGCCCTGATCGGGATGCTGCCGCTGCTGCTGGTGGGCGGAGTGCTCCTGCTCGTCCTCGCCCCGCGCCACCTGGCGGCCGACCAGGCGGCCATGCGCGCCTCCCTCGGTGCGCCGCAGGAGGCGCCGTGACGGCGGTCCGCCGGCTGGAGGCGCTGCTGTTCGGCGGTCTTTGCGCGGCCGGACTGGTCGTCTCGGGGACGCTCGGCGTCGCGCAGGCCCGCAGCAAGCCCGATCTCCTGCTCGACGTCGTCCAGCAGGAGCGCACGGGGACGCGCACCGACGTGGTCGTCGAGGTGCGGAACCAGGGCGACCGGCCGCGGTGCCTGAGCGTGCACGTGGCCGCGCGCGACCGGGAGACCAGGGACCTCGCCGACGTCGCGCTCGGCACGCAGCGCAGCGCGCCCGACACCACGTCGCGGGTCCGCGGCTCCTTCACGCTGCGGGAGCGGGAGTACCGGGAGGACCTGCACGACGTCCGCGCCTACGCGGTGCGACGCGAAGGGCTGTTGAGCGAACGCCACCTCGCCGTGAGAGAAGTCACTTCTCGGGGCAGGAGAACGAGCGTTCGCCCCGAAGGGCTTTCGCATGACCGCACTGAAGGCCGCCGTCGTCGCGTTCGCTCTGCTCACCAGCACCGCCGTCGGGGCCACGGCGTCGACCGGCCAGGGGCTGTGCGGCGCGAGGGACCTGCCGGAGGGTGCGTCCCAGCTGCAGGGCGACGTGCCGCAGGCCGACCGGGTCGAGGTCGACGGCCGGTCGCGCGCCGAGCGGGGCTACAACTGCGGGCTCGCCCTCGTCGGGCACGCCACGCTGGACGCCGACGGCCGCGACCCTCTGGGCAACGCCAACATGGCCTGGGCCGGCTCCTGCGCCTATGTGTCCGGACCCGGGACCGTGTTCGGCCCGGCGGAGTACGACGCCGCCCAGGACGACCCGCACGGGGTGGCCGTCGTCGACGTGCGGGATCCGGCCCGCCCCCGGCACGTGCGGACGCTCAAGGGGGCGGGCTCCACCCAGGTGTCGGAGACGATCTACGCCGTGGACGCGCCCGGGCGCAGCACCCTCGTCGTCGGGACCTACGGCAACTCGGTCCCGCCCGGACCGGCCAGCGGGGGCGACGCGATGGACGTCTACGACGTCACCGGCGACCTGTGCCGCACCCCGCGGCTGCTCGGCACCTTCGTCTGGCCCCAGAACATCCACAACCTGACCCTGTCCGGCGACGGCCGGTACGTCTTCGCCACGCAGTCGCTGCAGGTGGTCGACCTCGCCCCGCTGTATGCCGGCGGCAAGGCCCGCTACCTCGGCAACCTCGAGGACGCCACGGAGTCGCCGCTCGTCACGACCTCCCCCGGGGCAGACGTCGACGACGCCGTGCCCGCTGCACGCAGCCCCCGCTCGCTCGGGCTGGCCCACCAGGTCTGGACGACCTTTCGCGGTGACGTCCTCTACATGGGCGCCACGACCAAGCAGTCGGAGATCGTGACGGTCCTGGACATCAAGGACTGGCTCACCGACCAGACGCGCCCGCCCAGGGTGGTCAGCCAGCGCAGCGGCCGCGGCCACGGCGTCGACCGGGCCCGGATCGGCCGGGGCGCCTGGCTGATGCACTCCGAGGAGAGCGTGTTCGGCCAGGCCTACGGCTGCTACGGCGACGAGGGCGCGCCCTTCGCGGGGACGGCCGAGCCGTACCTGTCGGACTACACCGACCCGGCCCACCCGGTCCTGCACGTGAGCCGGCTCGGGCTGGAGATCAACAAGCCGGAGAACTGCCTCGCGCAGCAGGACTCGCAGGTGCAGGCCTCCTCGCACTACAACGAGTTCGACGACGAGCGCAATGCCAAGCTGGCGATCGTCTCGATGCAGAACGCCGGGATCCGGGTCTTCGACGTCCGCAACCCGCGTGCCCCGGTCGAGGTGGCCTACTTCAACCCCGGCGACGTCGACCCGGGCGAGGAGGTGGTCCTGGACTACGCCTGGGGCCACCCGCGCTACGTCCCGGAGACCGGCCAGATCTGGTTCGCGTCCCGCAGCGGCGGCTTCTGGGTCGTCGAGCTCGAGCCGCAGGTGCGCAGGCACCTCGGGGTCCGCGCCGCGAAGGGCGCCCGCCACGCCCGCGGCGGGGCCGGCACGACGCGGGCCGCACTGCCGGCGCTGCACGGCCGGACGCCGCTGGACCTCACCGGCTACTGGTGCGCCCTGTCGCCGGTCGGCTCGGTGGCCGGGTAGCTGTCCTGCCCAGGGCCGTTGGTCAGACCCTGAGTTCAGACCCCTCAGACCTTCAGGTCAGACGGAGGTGGTGTCGCGCTTGCGACGCCCCGCGACGACCAGGACGGTGCCGGCGCCGACCGCGGCCGCGCCGACGGTGAGCAGCAGGACGAGCTCGCCGCCGGTGACGGGCAGCGAGCTGCCGGTGGAGCCCGGGTTGCCGACGGCGCCGGTGCCGGTGCCCGTGCTGGTTCCCGTCCCGGTGTTCGTGCCGGTGCCGGTGCCGGTGCCGTCGCCGCCGCCGTTGCCCGACGGCGCGGTCGGCGCGGGGCTCGCGCACCCGCCCGAGTAGGCGTCGCAGGTCTGGGCCGAGGCGGTGCCGACGCCGGCGAGCCCGATCAGGAGCACGCTCGACGCGGTGAGGGTGGCAAGGTGGCGGGCGCGCGTCATGTGGTCTCCTGTGCGGAACGTGCTGAAGAAGGATGGTCCAGATCGGGAAACCCTGCGGTTTCCGTTCTCCGGAGGAGTAATCTCGCCTACCTTCTCACGGGCGGCCGCGGACACAAGGGCCAGATGGGCTAATCCTGGACAGGGTGGTAGGGGTCACAAGGGCGAACGGCCTTGAGTACGCCCTGTGATGTGCCGAGGAGTCAGGTCTCGCGTGCACCGTGCCGCGGACGAGGAGGACTGGTGACGGAGGCACGCATCGCGGCCGGCCGCGCCACCCACCCGCAGCGGGGACGGCTCCTGCGCGGGCTCCCGAGTGCGCTGCCCCACCGCCGCGCCGGGGGACGTCCACTGCTGCGCTTCGGCGTCCGGCCCCTGTTCATCGGTGCCGACCTGCTGGCCTGGCTGCTCGCCGTCGTCCTGACCGGCCGGCCGCAGGGCCGCGACCTGGTGCTGCTGGCGCTGGTGCTGGTGCTCTACGCCTCGGCCGGGACCTACCGCAGCCGCCTGACCCTGTCGGCCCTCGACGACCTCCCCCTGCTGGTAGGCCGGGCGCTGGCCGCTGCCGCGGTCGCCACCAGCGGGGCGCTGGTGCTGAACCCCGACCTCGCCGACGCCGGCCTGCTGGGCACCGCCCTGCTGATGTCGGTGCTCGTGGTGGTGCTGCGGGCCACCGCGTACGGCCTGGTGCGCCAGGTCCGCACCCGCGGCTGGGTCGCCCACGCCACCCTCGTGCTGGGGGCCGGGCGTATCGGCGGGCAGCTCGCCGACCTGCTCAAGGACCACCGCAGCTGCGGCCTCGACGTCGTCGGCTTCCTCGACGACGCCCCGCTGCTCACGCCCGAGGAGCTCTCCGCCCCGCTGCTCGGGGGGATGGCCGACCTGTCGGTGGCCATCCTGGAGCACGACGTGCAGGACGTCATCGTGGCGTTCGGCTCGCTGCCGGAGTCGCGGATGGTGGAGGTCATCCGCACCTGCGACCGGCTCGACGTCGAGATCTTCTTCGTCCCGCGCCTGTTCGAGCTGCACCAGACCAGCCGTGACATGGACCAGGTGTGGGGGCTGCCCCTGGTGCGCCTGCGGCGGGCCGCGTTCCGCAGCCCGTCGTGGCGGGTCAAGCGCCTGGCCGACGTCGTCCTGTCCGGGCTGGCCCTGCTGGTGCTGTCCCCGCTGATGGCGGTGGTCGCCGCCGCCGTGCGGTACGAGGGGGGTCCGGGAGTCCTGTTCCGCCAGCAGCGGGTGGGGCTGGACGGACGGCCCTTCGACGTCCTGAAGTTCCGCTCGCTGCGCCCGGTCGACGACAGCGAGTCGCAGACGCTGTGGAACGTCGCGCACGACGACCGCCTCGGACCGGTGGGGAAGTTCCTGCGCCGCTCCAGCCTCGACGAGCTGCCCCAGCTGTGGAACATCGTCCGCGGGGACATGACGCTGGTCGGGCCCCGGCCCGAACGCCCGCACTTCGTGAGCACCTTCGCCTCGACGTTCCCGCGCTACACGGCCCGCCACCGCGTTCCGGCGGGCCTCACCGGGTGGGCCCAGGTGCACGGGCTGCGCGGGGACACGAGCATCGCCGAGCGGGCTCGGTTCGACAACTACTACATCGAGAACTGGTCGCTGTGGACAGACGTCAAGATCCTGCTCCGTACAGTCTCCTCGGTGATGCGGAGGACCGGCGGATGAGTGCCGAACGTGGTCGGACCAGGGAACGCGATCGCAGCGCCGACGCAGGGCGCCGCCCGGCTGCCGCCGCGCCCGCCGCGACCCGGCAGGGGATGACCCGCCGCGACCAGAGCGGCCGCATCCTGTGGGCGCGCCGCTGGCCGATCGTCGCCGGCGTCCTGCTGTTCACGCTCAGCACCTACCTGCTCGTGTCGCAGCAGACCCCGGTCTACGAGGCGACGGCCAAGATGGGCGTCACCGTGCCCGAGGCGGCCACCCCCAGCTTCGACCAGGTGCAGGCGCTGTCCACCACGGCCCGCACGCTGGTCGACGTCATCGACAGCCGCAACGTCGCCGACGTCGTGGTGAGCCGCCTGAGCTTTCCCGTCGACGCGGTCGACGCCGTCGACCAGATGAGCTTCGAGCAGGTCGCGGACACCCAGCTGATCTCCATCACGGCCGCCGACCCGTCGCCGGCCCGGGCCCGCGAGCTCGCGCAGACCTGGGCGGACACGTTCGAGGACTACGCCTACAGCCGGCTGCGCGACATCAGCCCCTCGCGGGTGCTGGTGGCCGACAAGGCCGTGCTGCCGCTGCAGCCCGCCCAGCCGCGGCCGCTGCTGAGCACGGCGGTCGCCCTGCTGCTGTCGACCGCCGTCGGGTGCGGCCTGGCGCTGCTCTACGCCCGCTTCGACACCCGCCTGTCGATCGAGGACCTGCCCGAGGTCTTCGGGGTCCCGGTGCTGGGGGTGCTGCCGCGTCGGGGGACCAGCCGCGCGTCGGTCGAGCGGTTCGAGGAGTCGGTGCGGGTGCTGCGCACCAACCTGCAGTACGCCACCGAGACACCCCTGCAGATGGTGGCCGTCACCAGCACGCGCCAGTCCGAGGGCAAGTCCACGGTCACGGCCGAGCTCGCCCGCAGCTTCGCGCTGCTGACCCTCACCCAGGACGCCGTCCTCGCCGTCGATGCCGACCTGCGCCGTCCGATGCTGCTGGAGCGCCTCGGCCTCGTCCCCGACCACGACCGCGGCTTCACCTCCTACCTGCGCGGCTCGGCGGAGTTCGACGCCGCCGTGCAGCCCACCGAGCTGCTGAGCCTGTCGGTCCTGCCGCCCGGCCCGCTGCCCGGCAACCCGTCGACCCTGCTGGGGTTCGCCTCCAGCCGACGGGCGCTGCTCCAGCTGAGCGAGCAGGCCGACCTGGTGCTCATCGACACCCCGCCGGTGGTGGCGGGCGCGGACGCCGCTGTCGTGGCCACCGAGGTCGACGGCGTGATCGTGGTGGTCGACCTCGCCCAGGTCCGCCGCGAGGAGCTGCGGCGCACGGTCGACGGCCTGCTCCGGGTGCGCGCGACGGTGCTCGGTTTCGTGGTCAACCGCTTCGCCACCGACGACGCCGGGGGCGCGTACTACTACCAGGCGGCTGTCGACCGGCCGGACGTGGAGTTTGACGACGCGGCCCGCCGCACGGGCGTCTCCTCCGCCTGATCCGGAGGCGCCACCGCCCCGACGCCCCGCCGCTCGGTGGGCAGGCCGCTCAGCAGACCGGCCAGCACGAAGAACGTGCCCTGGATGATCTGCACCTGGTACAGCGTGACGGTGAGGGCCTGGAAGGCGAAGCCGACCATGGCCGCCCCGACGCCGACCGCCACCGCGTAGTCGACCCCGGTGGTGCGGCGCAGACCGTCGCGGGTGTCGTAGCCGATCACGACCAGCCAGCACAGGAAGACGAACAGGGCCAGCACGCCCATCTCGGCAGCCATGTTGAGGTAGACGTTGTGGGCCTGCTGGAACGGCTCGGTACGGACCGTCAGGCCGGCGCGGGCCGAGTAGGTCTCGAACCGCCCGGAACCGACCCCGAGCGGGTGGTCGACGATGAGCTTCAGCGCGAACCGCCACAGGGTGATGCGGTCGTTGTTGCTCCCGACGTCGCCGGAGCTGGCCAGCCGCGCGCCGACGCTCTGCGCCAGGGGGCTCGACAGCAGCGGACCGAGGTTCGCCGCCAGGCCGGCGAGTGCCGCCACCCCGGCGACGACGGTCAGGCGCCGGGAGCGGCTCCAGGCCATCAGCACGAGCGCCCCGGCCAAAAACAGCGCGAGCGTCGCGCCCCGGGACAGCGACAGCACGATGCCGGCCGAGCAGGCCGCGACGCAGGCCAGGGCCAGCGCCCGGGCCCGGCCCTTGAGGACGACCGCCAGGGCCAGCACCGGCACGGCGGCGAGCTGCAGGTAGCCGCCGTAGTAGTTCGGGTCCGGAATGCCGGCCGAGGCCCGCCCGTAGGTGCCCCCCGCCGACACCACGGCCCCGCCGCCGCTCACGTAGGTCTGCACGCCCTCCAGGCCCAGCAGGCCGGCGCCGACGCCGAGGGCCAGCAGCACGCCGAGGCGTTCGCGCGAGGTGAGCGCCCTCGCCGTCAGCCCGGCCAGGGCGAACGCCGACCAAAACACCATGATCCGGATGATGAGGATGCGGTCGGAGCCGAACACGAGGCCGGGGGAGACCAGCAGGATCAGCGAGGCCACCGGCCAGTCGGCCGGGCGCGGCCAGGCGATCGGCCCGGTGCCGGTCAGGGCCCGCAGCACCCAGCCGGCGGCGACCAGCAGCAGGGCGCCCTCCGCGGGCGACAGCCCGCCGATACCGGCCACGGGCACCTGGATGCCCTCCAGGGGGGCCAGGGCGACGGCGAGCCCGAGCGACCACGCCGGCTTGAGCCATGCCAGCAGCAGTCCACCGAGGGCGACGCCGAGGGCCAGCGGCGCCAGGGGACCGGCGAGGGCCGACAGGGCCGCGAGGACGACCGCCGCCGACAGGGCCACCAGCCCCGCGCCCGTCCAGCGGGCCGGCGCCGACGAGGCGATCCGGCGCAGATGCTCAGCGGTCATCGAGGCCCCCTGCCGGTCAGTCGACGGGCGTCGTCCCAGGCCTGTCTCGCCTGGTGCACCACCTCGGGCCGTCGCTCGGCGCGGGGCACCGCCGCCGTGACGTCGGCCAGGCTGCGCAGCGCGACCCAGGGCAGCAGCACGTCGGGCTCGGCCCCGGGGACCTCTCGCAGCGCGGCGAGCACCCGGTCGCGGTCCTGCGGGTCGGCCAGACCGCACCACAGCTGGCACAGGTCCAGGCCGGCCGGACCGGTGCCGAGCAGCTCGAGGTCGACGACGGTCACCGCGGCCCCGGGCCCGGTCGAACAGGACGTTGCCCGGGTGGAAGTCGCCGTGCGCGGTCGCGGAGTTCGCCAGCGTGGCGGCCCGGGCCCGGCGACGGCGGAACTCGGCCACCGGCACCGGTCCCCAGGCGGCGCGGACCGCGCGCACGAGCAGCCCCCTGCGGGGTGCCCGGCGGGGGGAGGCGGACCTCCCGGGGGGCGGGGAGGCGGACGCCGGACAGCAGTCGCGCCGCCTCGACCGCGGCGTCGACGTAGGCCGCTCCTGCGGGCGGGTCGGCCGGGGCGCGCTCGACCAGGAGCCACGCGCCGTCGGGGTCCAGGAGCCGGGGTCGGGCGACCGGCACCCCCTGCGCCCCGAGCAGCCGCAGCGCGGCGTCCTCCTCGCGCAGCCGCTGCCGGCTGGCGTCGTCGAAGGCGACGTAGGCCACCGTGGTGGGTCCGAGAGCCACGAACGCGCTCGCCCCGAGGCTGGGGGCGTGCAGCAGCGGCACGAGCGCCTCGCCGGCGGCCTCCTGGGCGGCGGACAGCGCCCGGTCCAGGGCGGCGCCGTGACCCCGTCCCGGGACCCCCGCGCTGCGCGCCGCACCGGTGCCCCTCACAGCGCGACCGGCTCGCTCCAGAACCGGCTCAGGGACGCCCTGGCGCGGCTCCACCAGCCCGAGCGCTCCACGGCGACGTCGACGTGGCGCACGGCGTCGAGCGCACCGCTGCTGCGCAGGGCGCCGTCGTCGCCGGGCTGCGGGCGCAGGGTCAGGCCGGGCGCGGCGTGCACGTCGAGCGCCAGGCCGGCGTCGACGGCCAGCGGCTGGGGCACGACCGTGAGGGCGTAGCGGCCCCGGGTCAGGGGCAGCTCGTACCGCACGGTCCAGTCGCCCGAGGCTCCCGGCGGCAGGGACTGCAGGTCGGTGAGCACGAGATGGTCGCGCTCGCGGCGGGTCTGCACCTGCAGCGCGGTGGTCCCTCGGGAGAAGCGCAGGCGGCGGGCGCCCTCGGGCACGGGGATGCTCAGGTGGAAGGCGTTGACGCCGGGCCGGTCGTAGCCGGCGACGTAGTCGGGCAGGCCGTCGCGGGGGGCGGTGTTGCGCAGCTCGACCTTCTGGCGGACCTGCGCGGTGCGGGCGCCCACCGTGACGTCGACGGTCACCTGACGGCGGCTGTAGTAGTCGAGCTTGTTGCCCTCCCGGCGCCCGCCCCCGAGGTTCTGGGTGGTGGGCGACACGAGGTCGCCGGCGCCGGCCCGCACCGGTGCGTCGAGACCGGCGGCGCGGTAGCGGGCCTGCTGGTCGCTGCGGGCCGACCACAGGGCCAGGTGCCGCCCCGACGCCGCCCGCGCGAGGGCCTCCCCGAGGCGGCGGGGGTCGGCGCCGCCCCCGAGCAGGCGTCCGAGGACGGCGTCGGCCGTGCCCCGCAGCCTGGCCCGGCGCAGCGCCTGGCCGGAACGGTCGTCCGGGACCCCCTGGTAGGCCTCCGACAGCAGGGTGCGGACGGCGTTGTCGCCGGTGAGGGTGCCGCCGTCGACGAGGGGCACCGGACCGGTGGCCCCGACCACGAGGGCCATGGTGCGGGCGTCCAGCCACAGCACGCCGTCGGGCCGGCGTCCGGTGCTCTCGTCGGCCACGGCGGCGAGCACCGCTGACGCCGTGGGGACGTCCGGCTCCATGTTGACGTTCTTCCACAGGGTGGTCCCGGCCAGGAACGGGCCCCAGAGCTCCCGGTAGTCGGCGGGAACCGGCACGGGGCGGGCGCTCGCGGACGGGTCGGCCACGTCCTCCACGTCGGTGAACGGGCCCACCCGCAGCACGCCGTCGCCCACGGTGGCCTCCGCGAAGACCGTGACCAGCCCGCCGGTGCCGCGCAGCTCGGCGTTGTTCTGCAGGACGACGAGCAGCCGCTGCGGGTCGCCGTCGGCCAGTCGGGCCACGGCGTCGAGGGCGGCCGCCGCCTGGGCGAACCGGGCGGGGGCGGCGCCCAGCTCGTCGCGGGCGTCCTGCACGGCCCGCCCGACGACTCCCGGGACCATCGACGTGGGCGCCTGCTCGAGGTCGCGCACGGGCTCCTCGGACCGCCGGGCGGCCTGGCGCAGCCCCGCGGAGGCCTCGTCGAGGGCGGCGACGTCGACCCGTCCGGCCGACAGGAGAGGTCCGGCGCGGTCGATGCGCAGCAGCGCGGACCGGCCCGCGCTCACGACCTCGAGGGCGGCGGCGCCGGTAGCGTCGACCGCGGTGACGGTGCGACCGAGGAGGGGCACATGCGCGATCAACGCAGGCCCGAGGGCGCCGGTGCTCGCGGTCGCCTGGCGCAGGTCGTTCTCGGCATCGGCCAGGGCGGCGCGCACGTCGCCCGGACTGGTGCCCTCGGTGCGGGCCGCCTCGAGCGAGAGCCGGGCCCCCTCGAGGTCCGTGCGGGCGCGGAGCAGGGCCAGGGCCGTCCAGGCCAGCAGCAGCAGGACGACGACCGCCAGTGCGGCCACCACCCTGCGCGCGACGACCACGGCGCCATCCTGCCATCGACCACGCTGAGATCTGCCCGATGACCGAGCCCGCCGGGACGACGGCCACCCGCACGGCCCGCAACGTGGTCGCGGTCGCGGTCGCGGAGGTGGCCGGCAAGCTCGGCACCTTCGTGCTGATGCTCGTCGCGGCCCGCCTGCTGGGTCGCGACGACTTCGGTGCGTTCGCCTACGCCCTGGCGTTCGGCCTGCTGGTGGCGACGCTGCCCTCCTGGGGGTTCGACACCGAGCTGGTCACCCGGGCCAGCCGTGAGCCCGCGCAGGTGGGCCGGCTGCTCACCACGGTGCTCGGGCTGCGCACCCTGGTGGCCGCACCCGTGCTGCTGCTGGCCGGCGGCCTCGGCATGCTGGGCCGGCCCGGACCGGAGGCGCGCATCGCGCTGCTGCTGGTGCTGCTCGCGAGCGTCGTCGACGTGTACGGCGACGCCGGGCGGTCGGCGGCCGGGGCGCTGCAGAGCCAGGGCGGGGTGGCCCGCGCGCTGGTGCTGCAGCGGTTGCTGGGCTGCGTGCTCGCCGTGGCCGCCATGGTGGGCGGGCTCGGGCTGGTCGGCCTGGCCGCGGCCTACCTGACCGGGACCCTCACGGGTGCGGTCGCGGTGGCGCTGGCCGTGCGCCGGCTGGGGGTGCGCCTGGACCGCCGCGGGCTCTCGCGGGACGCGCTGCGGTCCTTCGCCTCCGGCAGCGTGCTGGTCGGGGTGCACAGCGTCGCGTCGATGGCCCTGTTCCGGCTGGACGCGGTCCTGCTGGGGGTACTGGTGAGCGACGCCGAGGTGGGCACGTACGCCGCGGCCTACCGCCTGCTGGAGACCGTGCTGTTCGTGGCCTTCGCCGTCTCGCGGGCCGTGTTCCCGGTGCTCAGCGCCGAGGCGACGCCCGCCAAGGTCCGGTACGGGCTCGAGCAGGCCGTCTCGGTCACGGCGCTGGTGTACGTGCCGTTCGCCGCGGTGCTCCTGCTGCGGCCGCAGGCGCTGCTGGACCTGCTCTACGGCGCCGAGTACGCCCGGGAGGGCACCGGGGTGCTGCAGCTGCTCGCCCTGGCGCCGCTGCTGTACGGGGCGGCCTACCTGGCGGGGTACGCGCTGATCGCCCTGGCGCAGACCCGGCGGCTGCTGCTGGTGACCGCGGGCGCGACGCTCCTGAACCTGGGCCTCAACGTCGTGCTCATCCCGCGCGACGGCGCGCACGGCGCCGCGGCCGCGACCACGCTGACCTTCCTCGCCCAGGCGGTGGCCCTCGTGGTGGTCCTCGCCCGCCTGGTCGGGACGCCGGCACTGCACCGGGGTCTGGCGGTCCCGGCCCTGGCCTCGGTGGGCGTCGTCGGGGTGCTGCTGAGCCCCCTGCCGCTGCTCCCGGCGCTGTTGACTGCGGGCGTGGTCTACGCCGTCCTGGTCCTCGCGCTCCTGCCGCGCCTCGCCCCCGACCAGCTCGTGGTCCTGCGCTCGCTGACCGGGCCGCTCCCGATGAGGCCGCTGCGGGTGCTCGTGGTGAACGGCCACGCGGTGCTCGGCGGCGCGGAGTCGTGGCTGCTGCGGCTGATGGCCGCCGACGCGGGCCGTCGGCTCGACGTGGTGCGCGCGGTCGTGCTGCAGGACGGGCCGTTCGTGGGCGCGCTGCGCGAGGTGGTGCCCGCCGTCGACGTCGTTCCCACCGGCACGTCGCCCGCGAGCCTGCTGCTGCCGGCGGCCCGGCTGACCGCGATCGTGCGGGAGGTGCGCCCCGACGTCGTGCTGGCCAACGGGGTGAAGGCGGCCCTGGTGGCCCTGCCGGCGGCGCGGATGGCCGGTGCGCCGGTGGTCTGGGCCAAGCACGACCACGCCTTCGACGGCCGCGTCGCGGCCCCCCTGGCGCGCGCGGTCGACGGCGTGGTGGCGGCCGTGGAGGAGCTGGCCGAGCCCACCCGCCGCGCCGACGCCGTGGTCGTGCCGCCGCCGCGACCGGACGAGCCGCCGCTGTCGCGCGCACAGGCCCGCACCCTGCTCCAGGGTCACGGGGTCGTGTTCCCGGACGGGCCCGTGCTGGTCATGATCGGCCGGCTCATCGCCTACAAGGGCGCCGACGACGCCGTCGACGCCCTGGCCCGCCCCGGCGGCGCCGGCTGGCACCTCGTGGTGATCGGCGACGACGACCCCGCCGAACCCGGTGAGGGGGAGCGCCTGCGCCGGCTGGCCCGGGAGCAGGGGGTGGCCGACCGCGTGCAGGTGGTCGCGGCCGTTCCCGGGGTGGCCCGCCTGCTGGCCGCCTTCGACGCGCTGGCGGTCCTCACCAAGCCCGGCGGCCCCGGCACCCCCGGCAAGGAGGGCTTCGGTACCTCGGCCTTCGAGGCGATGCTCGCCGGGGTGCCCGTGATCGGGGTCGACGGCGGGGCCGTGGTGCGTCGGCTGGCCGGCGTCGCGGGCATCGGGGTGGCGGCCGCCGCTCCCGGCGAGGTGTCGGCGGCGCTCGCCACGCTGCGTGACCCCGCGGCCCGGACCGCGGCGGGCGAGGCGGGCCGTCGCCTGGTGGCCGACCACCCGGACGCCGCCACCTGCGCCGACCTGCTCGCGGCCGCCCTGGCCCGGGCGTGTGCCCGCCCCGGGGCCGGCCTGACGACCGGTCCCCCGGTCAGCGTCGTCACCACGGTGTGGAACGAGGGCGACCAGGCCGAGCTGCTGGCCGGCCGGCTGCTGGACCAGGCCCGTCCCGACGACGAGGTGGTCGTGGTCGACGGCGGGTCGACCGACGACACGGTGCCGCGCCTGCAGGCCCGCGCCGCGACCGACCCCCGGCTGCGGGTGGTCGTCGTCCCGGGCGCCGGGATCAGCGCGCGGTCGCAACGCCGGGGTCCGGGCGGCCACCCACGACCTCGTCGCCTGCACCGATGCCGGCTGCGTGCCCGACCCGGGATGGCTGTCGGCGCCTGCGCGCGGCCCGGGCGGAGGCCACTGCGGCCGACCTCATCACCGGCGTCTACCGGGTCAGCCGCCGCAACGCCTGGGAGCGGGCCTTCGCGGCCGGCTGCTACCCCGACCCGGCCGAGGTTCGCCGCCCCACCCTGCTGGTGCGCACCTACGGTCGGCTGCTCGGCCGTTCGTTCGACCCGACCCTGCCCACCGGCCGCTCGGTGGCCTTCACCCGCGACGCCTGGACCGCGGCAGGCGGCTATCCGGAGCACCTGGCCACCGGCGAGGACGTGCTGTTCGGGCGCGCGGTGGTCGCCACGGGCCGCACGGCGGTCCTGCAGGTCGACGCCGAGGTCGAGTGGGGCCAGCGCCCCACGGTGCGCTCGAACGCGCGGATGTACTTCCGGTACGGCCAGGGCGGCGGGCACGCCGGCGACCGCACCCTCGTGGGCCGCGACCTCGCCCGGGCCGGCGCCTACGTGGTCGGGCCCCTGCTCCTGCTGCGTGGCGGCCGCACGGGGCGGCTCGCCGTCGTCGGCGGCGCGGCGGCCTACCTCTCGCTCCCGCTCGCCCGCGCGGCCGCGACGGCCGAGCCCGCCTCCACGGCGGCCCTGGTGCCGGCGGCCGTGGCGCTGCGCGATCTCGCCAAGGCGGCCGGCTGCCTGGTCGGGCTCGCCGAGCGCCGGCGCCGCGCCCGCGCCTAGGCTTGCCGCATGGACCGCACCTGCCCCGCCTGCCTGGGGCGGCTGCGGCCGCACAGCCTCGTCGTCGAGGACCGCTACCGCCTGTCGGTCTGCACCGACTGCGGCTCCCAGTGCTTCCGTGAGGACCCGGTGCTGGTGGCGGGGCTGCCGCAGGAGCCGGTGCGCGAGTACTGGGAGGACTACAAGTTCGCCGTCTACGGCGACCCCCGGGTGCAGTCGGCCTTCGAGTCGCGCTACGCCTCGGTGCTCGCCGACGCCCGTCGCACCACCTCGCCGCTGCGGTCCGTGCTCGACGTCGGCTGCGGGGTGGGCAACTTCCTCGACTTCGCCGCCCGCGCCGGGCTGTCCGCCACCGGCAGCGACGTCGACGCCTCCGCCGTGGAGCAGGCCCGGGACCGCGGCCTGACCGCCTGGACCGCCGAGGACCTCGACGCCCACGTCCCCGACGGGTCGTGCGACGCCCTGTCGCTCTGGGACGTCGTGGAGCACCTGGCCGAGCCCGACGCCGTGCTGCCGGGGCTGGTCCGCAAGCTGCGCAGCGGCGGGGCGATCCTGTTCGAGACGCCCGACGGCGGCTTCCCGGTCCGGCGGGCCCTGCTGGCCGCGCACCGGCTCAGCGGCGGCCGGCTCAACCTGTGCGGCCCGATGTACTACTACGAGCACAAGATCTACTTCACCGAGCGGGGTCTGCGTCGGCTGCTGGCCCGGCACGGGGTCGACCTCGTGAGCGTGCGCCGCGAGACCTCGGTCCGCGAGAAGATGACCGCCGAGTTCGCCCACAACGACGACGGCACCGCGCTGGCCCGCTTCCTCAGGCGGGCCTGGCCGGTGCTCGAGGCGGCGGCCCGGCGGTCCGGCAACGGCAACAAGCTCCTCGCCGTCGCGCGCAAGCGCTGAGCCCCCCTCCGTCGGGGACGGAGAGGGGCTCGGCAGGTGCGGGCGGTCGGGGGCGCGCCCCCGGGCTCAGCGGACGGCGGGGCGGGCGGCGCTGACCGCGGTCAGCCGCAGCGCCGCGCGGCGCACGGTCACCACCCGGCGGTCCGAGCGGCGGGGCATCGCCCGGACGGGGCTCGTCGAGGCGGCCTTCGCGGTGGTGGGCGAGGTGGCCACCTTCGTGACGGCGACGGTGGCGGCGGTGGCCGGGACGACGGTGGCCGGGACGACGGTGGCGACGGGAGCGACCGGTCGGGCGGCGGCCGGGACGACCGTGGCGGCGGGGACGACCGTGGCGACCGGGACGACGGGAGCGGCGGGAGCGGCGGGGACGACGGTGGCCACCGGGGCGATCGCCGCGACCGGCGCGGCTGCGGCGATCGGCGTCACGGCGGCGGTGCCGGTGCGGAAGGCGGCCCGGAGGGCGGCGAAGGCGGGCTTGGCGGTGTAGTCGCGGCGCACCAGGCCGTAGTTGTGCTGGTCGTCGGTGCGGGTGGTGCCGTTGTCGCGCAGGTCGTAGCTGAGGAAGGCGGCGACGTAGGGCATCTGGCCGGCCAGGGCGTACGCCTGGGCGAGGTAGGTGCCCTGCTGGGCGCTGGTGACGCACCACGGGTGGGCGCCGAGGCAGTCGGTCCAGCCCATCTCGGTGATCCAGAGCTTGCTGTTGTCACCGGCGCTGCGCTGCGCGGCGTGCAGACCGGCCAGGCCGGTCGTGTAGTCGTACATCGCGTAGCGGGGGTCGACGGCCGTGCCGGGGGCGCGGTTGCCGTTGTAGGGGTGCACCGACAGGGCGTCGTAGTTGCCGAGCGCTCCGGCGGCCCACATCTTGCGGACGAACGCGGTGTCGCTGAACGACAGGGCGCCGGCGAGCACGGGCAGGGCCGGGGCCACCGCCTTCACCTGCGGGTAGGTGGCCTTCAGCAGCGCGGTGTAGGCGGTGGGGCGGTCGGCGGCGATGAAGGGGGAGAAGCCCTGGTCGTCGTAGTTGGGCTCGTTCCACAGCTCGAGGGCGGCGATCCGGTTGCCGTAGCGCTCGGCGAGGAAGGCAGCAGCCCGGCCGTACGCGGTGGCGTCGGCGGGGGCGTAGTACTGCACGCCGCGGTCCCACCACGCGCCGGTGCAGCCGGCCTTGACGGCGGCGGGGGCGCTGGAGGCCCAGCAGGGCGAGTCCAGCAGCGTGAGCACCGGGCGCATGCCGCGGGCGGAGGCCCCCTGGACCAGCGCGTCGAGCCGCTGCACGTACCAGCCGGACCAGCTGTCCGGGCCGCTCTCCTGCAGCGAGCCCCAGGAGACGTCGGCCCGCAGGCTGGTGGCGCCGAGGTCGGCCAGCAGGTCGAGCTGGCGGGTCACGTCGCCGGCCTCGTTGCCGGGCGACAGCACGTGCAGCTGCACACCGGTGAGGAGCGTTCCGCCGGTCTCGGCGGCCGAGGCGGCGCCGGCTCCGGCGATGCCGACGAGGGCGAGGCCGGACAGTACGGTGGTCACGGCGAGTGAACGCAGGCGAACGCGCATGGAGTGCTCCAGAACTTCGGTAGCTGGGCTGTCCACGAGGGACCCCTGGCTTTGCGACCCCGCGTCGCCGCGGGTGTGCCGTTTATCGGGCTGGTCACGAGATGCTTCGTCACGCAGAGTGACTACTTGAGAAGCGTCACCCGTTTGGAGGAGGGTCGGGCAGTGCAGGTCCTCCACGTCGCCCAGCCGACGACGGCCGGCGTGCCCGTCGTCGTCCGCTCCCTGGTGCGCGAGCAGGTGGCCGCGGGGCTGCAGGTGGCGGTGGCCTGCCCCGCCGACGGCGACCTGTCCGGGTGGGTGCAGGAGGCCGGGGCCTCCTGGTGCCGGTGGGAGGCCGGGCGGTCACCCGGTCCGTCGGTGCCGGGCGAGACCGTGCGCCTGGCCCGCCTCCTGCGGGAGCAGGCGCCCGACCTCGTCCACCTGCACAGCGCCAAGGCGGGGCTGGCCGGCCGGCTGGCCCTGCGCGGCCGGCTTCCCACGGTGTTCCAGCCGCATGCGTGGTCGTTCGAGGCGGTGACCGGGGTGACGGCGCGGGCCGCGGCCCGGTGGGAGCGCGCCGCGGGGCGCTGGACCGACCTGCTGGTCTGCGTCAGCGACGACGAGCGACGCCGTGGCCTGCGGGAGGGCATCGACCTGCCCACGCTGGTCAACCCCAACGGCGTCGACCTGCAGGCCCTGCAGCCCACGACTCCCGCGCAGCGGTCGCAGGCCCGCCTCGACCTCGGCCTGCCGGACGCCCCGCTGGTGGTCTGCGTCGGCCGGCTGGCCCGGCAGAAGGGTCAGGACGTCCTGGTGGCCGCGCTGCCCGCGCTGCGGCAGGTGGTGCCCGGGGTCCGCCTGGTGCTGGTGGGGGACGGACCCGACCGGGAGGGGCTCGCGGCCCTGGCGCCGGACGCCCTGTTCTCCGGGAACGTCGACGACGTCGCGCCCTGGCTGCGGGCCGCCGACGTCGTCGCCCTGCCGTCGCGGTGGGAGGCGGGGGTGCCGCTCGTCGCGCTCGAGGCCATGGCCCTGGGGCGGCCCGTGGTGGTGTCCGCGGTGGCCGGCACGGGTGAGCTGGGGCCGGCCGCCACGGTGGTCGCGCCCGACGACCCGGCGGCCCTCGCGTCGGCCCTGGCCAGGATCCTCAGGGAACCGGGGTTGGCGGCCGACATGTCACGGCATGGACGACGTCGCGCCGAGCAACATCATGACCGGAAGGGCACCGCGGATCGGGCGCTCACGGCCTACGGTGACGTCGTGGCAGGACGACGGACGCGCTGACGTGCTGCGAGCGCTGCCGCCCGGGGTCCGGCGGGCCCCGGTCGTGCTCATGTACCACGCGTTCGGCGAGCGCCTGCCCGCGCAGGACCCGCACTACCTGTTCGTCACCGAGTCGGCGCTCGGGCAGCAGCTGGCCCACCTGCGGGGCACCGGGTACCGGCCGCTGGACCTCGACGGCTACCTCGCCGGCCTGGCCAGTGGCCGCTGGCCCGAGCGCTCGTTCCTGGTGACCATCGACGACGGCTACACCTCCACCCTCGACGCCGCGCAGGTGCTCGCCGCCCACGACGTCCCGAGCCTGCTGTTCGTCTCGCCCGGTCGTCTCGGCGGGACGTCCGGCTGGATGCTGGACATGCCCTACGAGCCGCTCCTGGACGTCGCCGACCTCGCGGGGCTGGCCGACCTCGGCATGGAGGTCGGGGTGCACGGCTTCGACCACGCGGACATGCCGGGGATGGAGCCGGACGTCCTGGCCCACAACGTGGTCACCGCCCGCGACCTGCTCGAGGACGCCCTGGGCTACCGGCCGCGCTCGTTCGCCTACCCCCGCGGGCTGCACGACGCCGCGGCCCGGGCGGCCGTGGAGGCGGCGGGCTACGACATCGGCTTCGCCGTCCACCACGGGCAGGGGCGCTACGCCGTGCCCCGGGTCGACGTGAACGCCACCGACGTGCCGCGCAGCTTCCGGGTGAAGCTGCAGCCCTGGTACCTGTCGGCCAAGCGGGCCTCGCACCGGCTCGGACCGCTCTGGCGCGGCGCGCACCACCTGGTGGGCCGGGCCCGCTGAGCGGACCCCCGGCTCAGCGGCTCAGCACGCGCCGCTTGGCCGAGCGCCACAGCGCCAGGGCCGCCGGCGACGCATGCAGGGCCTGTCGCCCTCGGTCGGCCCACCGCCCCGGCGCGTCCGCGACGCGGGCGACCAGCGGGCTCGAGGCGGCCACGAGGTGCTCGGCGGGCACCACCCGCGAGGCCATCCGGCCCTTGTAGTCCTCCTCGCCGCGCATCCAGTCGACGCCGGAGCGGGCCGGGTCGGCCAGGGCCTGCTCCAGCACGTGCAGGTCCACGATCCGGCCCAGCGACCAGTCGTCCCAGTCCGGGTCGACCCGGCCGTCCCATAGCCGCAGCCAGGCTCCGTCACGCAGCCCTACGACGTAGGCGGCCAGTGCCCCCTCGACCCGGGCCAGGGTCAGCTCGAGGGCGCCCTGCCCGGCCAGGTCGAGCAGCACCGACCGGAAGAAGGCGGCCCGCTCCGGCTGGTCGAGCGCCGCGGGGCGACCCAGCGCGTGGTCGCGCCGACGCCGCAGGGCGACGACGTCGGGGAGGGCGGCGGCCACCCGGGCGGCGTCGCGCAGCGTGACCAGGTCCGCGACGTGGCCGGCCCGGGCGAGCCGGTTGCGCGCCTGGTTGAGCGCCTTGCGGCCGTTGCGGGTCAGGTGCGAGGCCAGCGCCGGTCGTCCTGGAAGGGGGTCTGCGGACAGCCGTCCCCCACCTCGACCCGGGCGGCGGGCAGACGCTGCCGCAGGGCGAGCGCGACGGGGTCGGCGGCGGGCAGCTGCTCGACCCGGAGCGTCCAGGGGCGGCGTCCGGTGCGCAGGTGGGCCGCGACGGCGACCGCCAGGGCCTCGGCCGCGGGCCGGTCGAGGGCGGGCAGGGCGCCGCGGTCGGACTCCTCGTGTCCCCAGCCCACCACCCGGTCGGCTCCCCGGCCCCGCCGCACCGCCAGCGGCGCCGCCGCCCGGGGGTCGTGCTCCGGACCGACCGTCACCAGCAGGGGCTCCCACGTGGCGGCGCGGGAGGCCGCCCAGCTGCGCCACCAGGTGGCCGACGCGGTCACCGGGCTGTCGGTCGCGGCCAGCAGGGGCTCCAGCGTCGACAGGGCGGCGACGGCATCGGCCCCCGTGTGCACCCGGCTCTCCACCGGGCGAGCGTAGGGCCGCCGGCGTCCGCGCCTGCGCGTCTGGGCCTCGGCGTCCTGGCCTAGCGTCCGCGCCTCGGCGGCCGCCCGCTAGCGTCCGGCGCGTGGACCGTGCCGCCTGGATGAGCCTGCTCGGGCTCGCCGAGCACGAGGTCCCCCGGCTGCTCGTTCCCGAGGGCACCTGGTGGCGCGAGCGGGCCAGGGCGGCACGCCTGGCGCACCTCACCGACGTGCGCGAGCTGGGGATGCCCGACCTGTGGTGGGGCCGACGGCACGGGGTGCCGGTGGCCTGGTGCCCCGCCTACGGGGCGGCCCGGGCGGTGGAGCCGGTGCACGTGCTGGCCCTGTGCGGCACCCCCCTGGTGGTGCAGGTGGGCTCCTGTGGGGGGCTCGCGCCCGGGCTGCGGACCGGCGACGTGCTGGTCCCCACCCGGGTCACGATCGGGGAGGGGGCCTCGCGCTACTACGGCGGCGGTACGGCCAGCGAGGCCGACCCGGTCCTGGTCGCGCTCGGCGGTGACCGCCCTGCGGGCACGGGGCCACCGGGTGCACAGCGGCCCCTCCGTGAGTACTGACGCCCTGCTGGCCCAGCCCGACCACCTGGTCGCCGCGTGGGCCGCGGCCGGCCACCTCGGGGTCGACATGGAGAGCAGCGCCGTCCTCACGGTGGCCCGGGCGTTCGGGGCGCGGGCGGCGTCGCTGCTGTTCGTCTGGGACGAGCTGCCCGGCCGGTCGTGGACCGACGCCTTCACCCCGAAGGAGCGCGCCGCCCAGGTCCGGGCCGAGCAGGACGTGTTCGACGTCGCCCTCGAGCTGGCGGCGCAGGAGCCCGGGACCGGCCCGCAGTCCTGACGCCCGGCCCGGGGGCGCCGGCTCAGGCCAGCACCTGGGCCACGTCCGCCACCGGCGCGGCCGGGACCCGCCGCACCACGACGTCGCGCGGGGTGCCGATGACGAAGACCGTGCGCCGGAACACCAGCCAGACGTCGGCCTCCAGGGTGACGCCGTCGGCCTCGACGAGGTCGTCCGGGCGGGGGCCGCTCCCGGGTTCGCCCTCGGCGTCGGGGCGGTAGGTGATGCGGAAGACGGGCACGGGTCGGCCTCTCGTTGCAGCGGCTCGACCCTCCGGCGCGACGCTACACACCGGCCCCGACAACCGGCACCGAGCGGTCTTCCACGGCCGGTGCGGCACCGCGATCGGGCAGGCTGGAGGCGTGTCGTCCCCTGCCCCCGACGTCCGGCTGCTCCAGGCCGCCGCGGCCACGAGCTCCTTCGACCGGTTCGTGGTCGGACCGCTGCTGGTCACGGTGGCGGCCGACTTCCAGGTCCGGCTCGACACCGCGGCCGCGATCGCGAGCGCCTACTTCCTGGCCTACGGCCTGAGCCAGCCCCTGTGGGGGCGGTGCAGCGACCGGCTCGGGCGGGTCCGGACGATGCGCCTGACCCTGGCGGCCGCCGCGGTCTTCGGCACGCTGAGCGCCCTGGTCGACGACCTCACCCTGCTGACCGTCCTGCGGGCCCTGACCGGCGCGTGCATGGCCGCGGTGGTGCCCACGGGCCTGGTCTACGTCGGCGACGCCGTCCCGTTCGGTGTCCGGCACCGGACCCTGACCGACCTCAACGCCGCGAGCGCCCTCGGCATCACGGCCGCCACCGGCCTCGGCGGGCTGCTCGCCGCGTCGGTCGGCTGGCGGGTGGCGTTCGTGGTCCCGGCCCTGGCCGCGGCGGTGCTGGTCGTCCTGCTCCCCCGGCTGCCCGAACCGCCCCGCCCGGCCGCCCCGCCCGGCGGGCTGCTCGTGGTGCTGCGCTCGCGCTGGGGCGTCCTCGTCCTGGCGCTCGCCCTGGTCGAGGGGGCTGCGCTGCTGGGCCTGCTGACCTTCCTGGCGCCCGCCCTGGAGAGCGAGGGCACCTCCGCCGCCCGGGCCGGCGCCGTCGTGGCGCTGTACGGGGTCGGTCTGCTCCTGGCCTCCCGGGTGGTCAAGCGACGCGCGGCCCGCACCGCGGCGCCGGTCTTCCTGGGGGTCGGGGCCGTCGGCCTCGCCGTCGCCTACGGCCTGGTGGCCCTCACCCGCGACCCGCTGGTGGTGGGGTTCGCGGCGCTCGTGCTCGGCGCGGCCTGGGCCTCGATGCACTCGACCATGCAGGCCTGGGCCACCGAGGCGGTGCCCGCGGCCCGGGCGTCCACCGTCTCGCTGTTCGCGGGGGCGCTGTTCGTCGGCAGCGGGTCGGCGACCGCGGTGCTGGCCCCCCTGGCCGGCGCGCTGCGCTGGGCTCCCCTGTTCTCGGTGGGGGTCGTGCTGGCGCTGGTGTTCGGCGTCGCGGCGGTCACCGGGCGGCGGCAGTTCGGCCGCGGGCCGGGGGCACCGGTCGGGACCCCGGCATGACCGACCTGCTCCGCCTGTCCGGCGGTGCGGCTCGTCCGCGACGGCGCCGTGCTGCTCGACGACGTCGACCTCGTGGTCCGGCCGGGGCAGCGCTGGGCCCTGCTGGGGCCGAACGGGGCCGGCAAGACCAGCCTGCTGTCGATCGCCGGCGCCGTGCGGCACCCCACGTCCGGGACCGCCGAGGTGCTGGGGCGGCCGCTCGGCCGGGTGGACGTCCGGGACCTGTGGCCCCTGGTGGGCCACGTGGCGGGGCGGCACCGCCCGGCCGGCCGGCCGACGCTGGCCGAGGTGCGTGCTCACGGGCGCCCACGGCACGGCGGCGGCACCGCTGCGCTGGACCCCGGACGCGGCGCTGCGGCTCCGGGTGGACCACCTGGTGCGGGCGCTCGGGATCGGGGCGCTGGCCGACCGGCGCTGGGACGCCCTCAGCAACGGCGAGCAGCGACGGGCCCTCGTGGCGCGGGCCCTGGTGCCCGATCCGCCCCTGCTGCTGCTCGACGAGCCGGCGGCCGGCCTGGACCTGCCCGGCCGCGAACTGCTCGTCCAGGCCCTCGACGACCTCGCCGCAGCGCATCCGGAGCGGGCGACCGTCCTCGTGACGCACCACCTCGAGGAGCTGCCGGCCTCGACCACCCACGCGCTGCTCCTGCGCGCGGGGCGTCCGGTGGCGAGCGGACCCGTGGAGCAGGTGCTGACCGGGCCGCTGCTGTCGCAGGCGTTCGGGCTCCGGCTCGGGGTCGGTCGCGAGGACGGCCGCTGGCGGGCCCGCCGCGTGCCCTGACGGGCCGCCACGGGCTCAGTGCAGGAGCGGAGCGGTCGCGCGTCGGGGGGCCGGCAGGCCGGGGACGTCGCCGCGGTCGCGCAGCCAGCTGCGGAACGCCGCGGCCGGGAGCGGCCGGGAGAACAGGTACCCCTGGGCGTAGACGCACCCCTGGTCGCGCAGCGCGTCGGCCTGCCCCTGCGTCTCGACGCCCTCGGCGGTCGACGACGTGCCGAGGTGCCGGCTCAGGTCGAGCACCGCGTGCACCAGCCGGCCGGTCCGGGCGGTCAGGAGCATGTCGCCGACGTAGGAGCGGTCGAGCTTGAGCACGTCGACCGCGTGGTCGCGCAGGTGCGAGATCGACGACCAGCCGGTGCCGAAGTCGTCCAGGGCGAGCAGCGACCCGGTGGCCCGCAGCTCGCGCAGCGTCCGCGCCGTCTGCTCCCCGGCGAGCAGGGAGCGCTCGGTGATCTCCAGCAGCAGGTCCGACGGCGTCAGCCCGCTGGCCCGGACGGCCTCGGCGACGTCGGCCACCAGACCGGCGTCGAGCAGCTGCCGCGGGGCGATGTTCACCGACAGCCGCAGGTCCAGCCCGTCCCGGCGCCAGGCGGCGGCCTCGGCGCAGCCGGTCTGCAGGACCCAGCGTCCGATGGCCACGATCGCGCCGGTGTCCTCGGCCACGGGGATGAAGACGTCAGGCGGGACGCTCCCCAGCTCGGGGTGCTCCCAGCGGAGCAGGGCCTCGGCGCCGACACAGCGGCCGGTCGCGAGTTCGACCACCGGCTGGTAGTGCAGGGTCAGCTGGTCGGCCTCGACGGCCTCCCACAGACCGTCCTCGAGGTCGCGCCGGGTGCGGGCAGCGACGTGCATGGAGGGCTCGTAGGCGCGGGCGCGCCCCCGGCCGTCCTGCTTGGCGCGGTACATCGCCATGTCGGCGTTGCGCAGCAGGGCTCCGGCGTCGTCGCCCGGGAGCGCGGTCGCGACCCCGACGCTCACGCCGACGTGGTGCACGCGCCCGTCGACCCGCACCGGCTCGGCCATGGCCGACAGGAGTCCCTGGACCACGGCGTCGGCGTCCTGCGCCGACGGCGCCCCCTCGAGCAGCACGGCGAACTCGTCGCCGCCGAGCCGGGCCAGCAGGGCGTCGGGGCCGATGGCGGTGCGCAGCCGCAGTGCCACCTGCTGCAGGACGGAGTCGCCCGCGGCGTGCCCGCCGGTGTCGTTCACGGTCTTGAAGCCGTCGAGGTCGCAGTAGACCAGCGCGGGAGCACCGAGCGGTGCCGTCAGAGCGACGGCGGTCCGGTTGAGCAGGGCGGACCGGTTCGGCAGCCCGGTGAGCGCGTCGGTGCGGGCGTCGTGCGAGAGCCGCTCCTCCAGCTCGACCCGCTCGGTGACGTCGGACAGCATGGTCAGCGAGCCGTCGGCCCGTCCCGCGGCGTCGCGCAGGGGGCTGGCGGCCACCTGCACGTGCACCCGGGTGCCGTCGGGGCGGCGCAGCGAGAACGTGTAGCGGGTGCTGCCGCCGTCGGCGCCGTGCTGGAGCCGCTCGGCGAGGTCGGTGCGGGCCCGGTCGCTGTCGAGCAGGCAGCCCAGCACGTCGAGCGGGGGCCGCCCGAGCAGGTCGGCGGCGTCCAGGCCGAGCATCCGGCACGCCTCGGCGTTGACGAAGCGGGTCAGGCCGTCGGCGTCGTTGACCCAGATGCCCTCGTGGGCGGTCTCGACGATCCGGGTGAACCGCCGCTCGGAGTGCTCGCGGGCCAGCTCGGCGCCCCAGCGTTCGGTGACGTCGTGGCCGTTCAGCACCAGGCCGCGCACCTGCGGGTCGTGCCGCAGGTCGCTGACCCGGGCCTCGAGGAGCACCGGCAGGCGCCCGTCCCGGGCCGACCGCATCTGCAGCAGCAGGGCCGGCGTCGTGGTGAGGTCGTCGAGGGGGCCGCTGTCGGGCTCGAGGAGGTCCTGCAGCGCCACGCCGAGCAGAGTGGCCGGCTCCCGGCCGAGCACGCGCGCCACCGAGGGGCTGGCGTAGGTCACCACGGAGGCGGCGTCGAGCACGAGGGTCACATCGGTGGCGCCATGAACGAGGGCCTCGTAGCGGCGGGCCCGGGCGATGAGCTGCGCCGCGAGCTCGGCGTTCTCCGACAGCGCCGACCACTGCCGGGCGAGCACCAGGACGGCGAGCACCGCGAGCAGCACCGCGCCGGGCCGCTGCAGGGCGGCCGGCCGCAGGAGCAGGAGCAGGAGCACGGCGGGCAGGACCGCGAACGGCAGGACCTGCTGGGTCCGGCCGATCAGGTCGGCGCCGGCGTCGTCGGGACCGGGGCCGGTGCCGGACCGGCGGCGGAGCAGGCCCCCGGTGCCGACCAGGGCGAACCCGACCACGTAGCCGGCGGCCAGCGGGGTGGCGTCCACCCCTGCCACCGACGACGCGGCATCGGCGTGCAGAGCGGCGACGAAGGCTTCGAGGTTGGTGGCGGCGAGCACGACGAGCCCGCCGGTGACCCAGGCGAGCGAGGCGGCCTGCTCCCGAGGTGCGCGCACGACGCTGTCGACGAGCAGGGCCGCGACGAGGCAGTCGATCACCGGGTAGGCCAGCGACAGGGCGCCCTGCAGGGTGTCGACGGCGCCCGGCAGGGCGGGGCCGACGCGCAGCCAGGTGAGCAGCAGGACCGACGAGACGATCACCCCGCCGTCCAGCCAGGAGCGCAGCACCCCGGTGAGGTGCCGCGGCACGGCCGGTGCGGTGAGCGCGGCGGCCACGGCCGACACCGCGGCGACGCAGAAGAGGAGGTCGACCGGCCAGCCGCGGACCCCGTCGCCGGCGGCCCGGTCGAGGGTCAGCAGTGCCTGCGCCAGACCCCAGCAGACCGCTGCGGCCCCGGCGCACGACCACGAGCGGCGGCTGGCGGGGTCGACGGTCCGCCGCACCAGCACGGCCACCGCGGCGAGCAGGGCCACCACGGCCTGTCCGCCCGAGCTCACCAGCAGGGCGGGCCGGTCCGGCACGGCCGTCGCGGGCAGGGCGGCCACCGCGACGGCCAGCCCGCAGGTGCCGAGCAGCCACAGGGGCAGGAGCGCGGGCAGCAGGGAGCGCCGGCGGTCGACGTCGGCACGCGGGTGCACGGCGGCAGGCTCTCCCCTCATCCCCTCCTGCTCGTCGCGCGACGCGGTCGACCGCATGGCCCGAAGGAATCAGATCCGACTGGCTACAGCACCGCGGCCTCGAGCGCCGCCAGGCTCTCCTCGAGGTGCACCAGCAGGCGCTGCAGCCGCGGGACGCTGCGTCGGCAGCCGACCAGGCCGAACTGCAGCTCGCCGTCGTAGGAGGTGAGGGTGATGTTCAGGGCCTGCCCGTGGGTGGGGATCGACAGCGGGTAGAGCCCGCGCAGCCGTGCGCCGTTCCAGTACAGCGGGTGGCCCGGACCGGGCACGTTGCTGATCACCAGGTTGAACGGCGGCGGGGCGAACCGGTGCAGGGAGACCAGCTCGTTGAACAGCAGGGGGGCCATGACCACGGCGGACAGCGCCGTGACCTGGTTCTGCGAGAGCCCCCGCAGGGCCGCCTTTCCGGCGTCCATCGAGGCCTTGACGGCGGTCAGGCGCGCTCCGGCGTCGGCCTGGTCGGTGCCGAGCCGGGCCAGGATGGTGCCCACGGCGTTGGTGGGCTCGTCGACGTCGTCGGCACCGGCGTCGCGCAGCGACACCGGGGTCATCGCCACCAGCGAGGTCGCCGGTAGGGCGTCCTGCTCCAGCAGGTACTCGCGCAGCGCGCCGCCGCACATGGCGAGCACGACGTCGTTGAGCGTGCACCCGCCGCCCGGCCGACGGCGCGGACCCGTTCGATCGGCCAGGACTCGGCGGCGAAGCGCCGGCTGCCGGTGATGCTGACGTTGAACATCGTCGAGGGCGCCTGCCCGGGCAGGGTCGTGGCCTGCTCGCGGACGGCGTCGGCGGCCAGGGACAGCACGCGCGGGGGTGAGCCCCACCGCGTCCCCGGCCAGCCCGAGCGCCGCGCGGGGCAGCGACAGCAGGCCGCTGTCGGGGCGGGGCGCCCGCGGGCCCCTGGGGCGCTCGGCCCAGGGCACCGGCAGGCCGCGTTCGTCGGCGTCCGGCGACAGGCTGCGCTGCAGCAGCCGCAGGCCGCTGATGCCGTCCATGACCGCGTGGTGGAACTTCGTGTAGAGCGCGAAGCGGTCGCCCTCCAGGCCCTCGATCAGGTGGGCCTCCCACAGCGGGCGGTGCCGGTCCAGGAGCGTGCCGTGCAGGCGGCCGGTGAGGGCCAGGAGCTCACGGATGCGCCCTGGTGCCGGCAGCGCGGAGTGCCGCACGTGGTGCTCGAGGTCGATGTCGCGGTCGTCGCGCCAGGACCATTGACCGCCCGTGAGCGGACCGCGGTGCGGACGCTTGCGGTAGACCGGCGCGAGGTCGGCGACGTCGAGCGAGGAACGGTAGAGCTCACCGAGGAAGTCCGGACCCGCGTCCGCGGGCAGGTCGAACAGCTGCAGGCTCCCGACGTGCATCGGCTGCTCCCGCGACTCGGCGATCATGAACATCGAGTCGTTGACCGGCATCAGTCCCATGCGGTCAGCCTGCCTCACGCGCCTGGTCGGCGGCGCCGCCGGCACCCACCGCGCGGCTCGCCTGCGGGCCCGCGGCCGCCAGGGCCGCCTCCGCCGCCGGGACGTCGCGCCCGGCGCCGAGGGCCACCAGCCCCGGCATCAGCCCGGAGACCGGGCGCACGAAGCGCAGCCAGGCCTGGGCGTACACGTGCGCGGACCGCCGTTCGACGCCGTCGGCCATCCGGGTGACCGCCGGGCCCATCGGGTAGGTGCGGCCGAAGACGCCGGGGAGCTTGGACCGGAACTCGCCGAGACCCGGCGTCGCATCGGCGCCCCGGACCATGTCGGTGTCGGTCCACGACAGGTAGCAGACGCCGACCCGCACGCCGTGGTGGGCGACCTCGGAGCGCAGGGCGTGGGCGAAGGCCTCCACGCCCGACTTGCTCGTGCAGTAGGCGCTCATGAGCGGCACCGGGAGCAGGGCCGCCAGGGACGCGACCTGCAGGACGTAGCCGCGGCTGTCCATGAGGTGCGGCAGGAAGGCCCGCACGGTGCGGACCGACCCCATGAGGTTGACCTCCAGGACCCGGTCGTAGGACGCCGGCTCGCTGGCGAGCAGGGTGCCTCCCGCGCCGATCCCGGCGTTGGCCACCACGACGTCGACCCGGCCGAAGTGCGCGACGACGTCGGCCGCGACCTGCACGAGGGCCGGACCGTCGGTCACGTCGACCGGGAAGGCCCGCGACCCCTCGCAGGTGGCCGACACCGCTGCCAGCTCGTCCGGCTCCAGGCCCAGCAGCGCCACGCGGGCCCCCCGGGCGGTCAGCTGGCGGGCCAGCTCGGCCCCGAGCCCGCGGGCCGCCCCGGTGATCGCGACCACCTGGCCCCTCATGCGGCCACCTGCTCGCGGGCCGGCGTGAGGACGTACTGGTCGAGGTCGCACACGGCGACCTCCTTCCGGTAGGTGGAGGTGAACGTCGGCCACAGCGTCGTGTTGCGGCCGTTGCGGTCCAGGTACCACGACGAGCAGCCGCCGGTGTTCCAGACGGTGTCCTGCAGGTCGGCCTGCACGCGGTCGTTCCACCGGTCCTGCGCGTCCTGGCGCGGCTCGATCACCTGCACCCCCCGGTCGCGCATCTGGTCGAGCGCCGACACCAGGTAGCGCAGCTGCGCCTCGATCATGACGACGATCGAGGTGTGGCCGAGCCCGGTGTTCGGGCCGACGAGGAAGAACAGGTTGGGAAAGCCCGCCATCGTGAGGCCGTGGTGGGCGGCCATGCCCTGCTCGCGCCAGACCTGCGCCAGCGTGCTCCCCGTCCGGCCCCGCACCCGGTGTGCGATGGGCGGGTCGGTCACCTGGAACCCGGTCCCGAGAACGATCGTGTCGACCTCGTGGCGCACCCCGTCGGCTGTCACCACGGCGTCGGCCTCGACCCGGGCGATCGCCTCGGTGACGACCGAGACATTGTCCTGCGCGAGCGCCGGGTAGTACTCGTTGCTCAGCAGGACGCGCTTGCAACCGAGCGTGTAGGTCGGGGTGAGGGCCGCCCGCAACGCCGGGTCCTTCACCGCCCCGTGCAGGTGCCGGCGGGCGATGGCCTCGGCCACGCGCATGATGCCGGGCCGCTTGGTGAAGCCCACCAGCCACGACTCGCGCATGGCCCAGATGCTCGCGCGGTTGAGCTTCTGCGCTAGCGGCAGGGCGCGGAACAGCGCTCGCTCGGCCGCCGAGATCGCGCGGTCGCGCCGGGGCATCACCCAGGGGGCGGTGCGCTGGAACAGGGTCAGGGAGCCGGCGCGCCGCTGCACGTGCGGGACGAACTGGATGGCGCTGGCTCCGGTGCCGATCACGGCCACCCGCTCGCCGGTCAGGTCGTGGTCGTGGTCCCACGTGGCGGAGTGGAAGAGCGTGCCGGTGAAGTCGGCCAGGCCCGGTACGTCCGGCACGGCCGGCTCGGACAGCCCGCCGGTGCCGAGCACGAGGGCGTCGGCCCGGATCGTCCCGCGGGAGGTCTGCACGACCCAGGCGTCGTCGTCCCAGCGGGCGTCCAGCAGCTCGGTGCCGAAGTGCGGCCGGACGCCGTGCTCCCGCGCGGTGCGCTGCAGGTAGGCCTCGATCTCAGGCTGCGGGGAGAAGGCCCGGCTCCACCCGGGGTTCGGCGCGAACGAGAACGAGTACAGGTGGCTCGGCACGTCGCAGGCGCAGCCGGGGTAGCTGTTGTCGCGCCAGGTGCCGCCGACGTCGTCGGCCCGCTCGATGACGACGACGTCGGTGCGGCCGCTGCGACGCAGGGCGATGGCGGTGCCGAGGCCGGCGAAGCCGGTACCGACGACGAGGACGCCGGTGCGTGCGGGAAGGTCGGTCATGGCGGGCCTGTCCGTCTCAGTATTCCTACAGTGATGTAGCAACACAGGTGTAGCATCGCGTCGTGACCAGCGCAAGGCCCTACGCGCCCCGAATGGCGGCCGACGCCCGTCGGGCTCAGCTGCTGGACGCGGCCCTCGACCTCGCCCTCGAGCGCGGCTTCCACGCCGTCACCGTCGACGGGGTGGCCCGGGCCTGCGGGGTCACCCGCCCGGTCGTCTACGGGCTGTTCGTGGACCGCGACGCCCTGCTGACGGCCCTCGGTGAGCAGGCCGAGCAGCGGGCCCTGACGCAGCTGGCCCGGGTGCTCCCCCCGCTGCCCGCCCCCGGCGACGCCGCCGCTCCCGACGAGGTGCTGGCGGCCGGGATCGAGGCCTACCTGCTGGCCGTGCAGGCCGACCCGCGCACCTGGCGGGTCATCCTCGCGCCGCCCGACGGCGTCCCGCCGGCGCTCGCCGCCCGGGTCGCCGCCCAGCGCACCGCCGCGCTCGACGTCCTGCGCGAGCTGTGCGCCTGGGGACTGTCGGAGCGGGGAGGTCCGCAGGTGGATCCGGACCTGTTCGCCCGGTCGGTGCAGGCGCTGGCCGAGACCGCGGCCCGGTTGCTCCTGGACGATCCGGCGCACTTCTCGGTGACGTCGTTCACACTGTTCACCCGGACGCTCCTGTCCGCCCTCGGCCCTCGCTGACCCGCGACCGACCCGCACAAGGACCTGCCTGTGGCTGCGCCGCTCCTCAAGGGACCCGCCCTCGCGCGCCAGCGCGTCCTGGGCGTGGTCTTCCTGGTGGTGATCGCGCTGCTGGTCACCCTGACCGTGGCGCTCTACCGCAAGCAGTTCACCCCCGTCGAGACCGTGCTGCTGCGGGCCGACCGGGTCGGCAACCAGCTCACCCGGGGGGCCGACGTCAAGATCCGCGGGCTGCTCGTCGGGGAGGTGCGCGGCGTCCGCAGCACCGGTCAGGGCGCCACCCTCGAGCTCGCCCTGAACCCTGACACGATCGCCCTGATCCCCCGCGACGTCCGGGCGCGGCTGCTGCCGAAGACCCTGTTCGGGGAGAAGTACGTCGCGCTGCAGTCCCCGGACCGGTCCTCGGACCAGCACCTGCGGGAGGGTGACGTGATCGGGCAGGACCGCAGCAGCACGGCCCTGGAGACCGAGGCGGTCCTGGACGACCTGCTGCCGCTGCTGCAGACCCTCAAGCCGCAGCAGCTGTCCTACACGCTCAACGCCCTGTCCACGGCTCTGCGCGGGCGGGGCGACGCGCTGGGGGCCAACGCCGCCCGGACCGCCGCCTACCTGCGCCGGATCAATCCCGAGCTGCCCGGCATCCAGGACAACATCCGCGGGCTGGCCGACCTCGCGCAGAACTACGACGAGGCGGCCGACGACGTCCTGGCCGTGCTCGACAACTTCTCCGCCCTGAGCCGCAACCTCGTCGACGAGCGAGACCAGCTCAGCACCTTCCTGGCCGCCACCACGGGCTCGACGGCGAGCTCGACCCTTCCTGCGCGACAACGAGCGGCGGCTGGTCCGGCTGGCCGCCGACAGCCTGCCCAGCCTGCAGGTCTACGCCCGCTACGCCCCGGAGTACCCGTGCCTGGCCGCCGGGCTGGTCGACGCCGAGTCCGAGGTCTCGGCCACCTTCGGCGGCCGTCAGCCCGGGCTGCACATCACCCTCGAGCAGACGCAGGACCTCAACGGCTACCGGCCGGGCGACGAGCCGAAGAACGGCGACGACGGCGGACCCACCTGCCGCGGCCTGCCGCCGAACCCGCGCGAGATCCCGTTCCCGGTGTACCGCAACGGCACCGACGGCTACCGCGACGGGCAGCCGGTCGACCCCAAGACCGGGGTCTACGGCTCGCCGGCCCCCGGCTCCCTGGCCGCGGCGGCGTTCGAGCCCGCGCGCTTCCTGTCCGGCGACGAGCTGGTCACCAAGAGCGTGGCGGGCGCGGTGCTGGGCGTTCCCGCGCAGGACGTGCCCGACATCGCCACCCTGCTGTTCGGGCCGCTGGCCCGCGGGACGACCGTCAGCCTGCGCTGACCGCGCTCAGCACGCGGGCGCTGTCCTGCGCCGTCGCCACGGTGATCCGCACGCCCTCCCCGGAGAAGCACCGCACCAGGACGCCGGCCGCCTCGAACGGGGCGGCGAGTGCCTCGCTGTCGCTGCCGGCCGCGATCCAGACGAAGTTGCCCTGGGCGGGCGGCACGTCGAAGCCCCGCTCGCGCAGCGCCTGGCGCAGCGGCTCCCGCTCGGCCACCACCTGGGCCACCCGTTCGGCCAGCTCGTCCTGCGCCTGCAGGCTGGTCAGGGCGGCCACCTGCGCGGGCAGCGACACGGCGAACGGCACCTGCACGGTGCGCAGGGCCGCGCCCACCTCGGGGGAGGACAGGCAGTAGCCGACCCGCAGGCCGGCCAGCCCGTAGGCCTTGGAGAAGGTGCGCAGCACGGCGAGGTTGGGATGGGCCGCCAGCAGCCGCGGCCCGACGACGGCGTCGGGGTCGGTGACGAACTCGGCGTAGGCCTCGTCGAGGACCACCAGCACGTGCGGTGGCACGGCAGCGAGGAACGCGACGACGTCGCGCTCGGACAGGGCCGGTCCGGTGGGGTTGTTCGGGGTGCACAGGATCACCAGACGGGTGCGCTCGGTGACCGCCGCCGCCATCGCCTCGAGGTCGTGCGCGTTGTCGCGCAGCGGGACCATCACGGGCACGGCGCCGGCCACCTTGACGAACCCCGGGTAGGCCTCGAAGGAGCGCCAGGCGAACAGCACCTCCTCGCCGGGGTCGGCCGTCACCTGCACGAGCGACTGCACCAGCGCCACCGAGCCGCACCCCACGGTGACCTGCCCGGGCGCGACGTCGAACCGCTCGGCGAGGGCCGCCACCAGCTCGGTGCAGGCGGGGTCGGGATAGCGGTGACCCTGCGCGAGCGCCGCGGCCACGGCTTGGACCACCGAGGGCAGCGGGGGGTAGGGCGTCTCGTTGCTGGCCAGGCGCGAGGGGTCCGATCCGGGCGCGGGGCGCCGACCGGGCCGGTAGCCGGGCATCTGCGCCAGCAGCGGGCGCAGGCGGGGGGTCGTCATGGCAGCGACGCTAGCGGCGGGCGCCCCCGGCTGCCCGGCGGGAGGCGCCGGGGCCGTCCTCGCGGCACGAGGAGAACAGCTGCGTCACGTCGGGCTCGATGGTCCAGTCGCCCGCCGACGGGACGCTCACCTCGAGGTCGCCGTCCGGTCCCGGCCGGGTGCAGCCGCGGACCATCGGGTCGCCTGCCAGGTGGACCCCGAGGAGCTGGCTGAAGGCGAGCCGCACGACGCCGTCCGCCGGGCCGTCGGTGTGCAGCTGCACCGCGGTCTCCTGCAGCGCGGTGACCGTCAGGCCGCCGGTGGCCGCGGGCGCCGGGAGCGTCACCCGGAACAGCCGCCAGTCCGGGTTGCTCCAGACCTGGCGCAGGTAGGGCAGGCGGCCGGTGCCGATCAGCGCGGCCTCGTCGGCGGCGCCGTAGTCGGGCTCCGCCGACGACAGGGCGACCCAGCCGACCGCGCGGGCCTGCAGCCACGACCGGTAGCTGGCTGCGGTCAGGGTGTCGTCGTAGAACAGCGGGTTCTTGGCGACGTCGGCCTGCCGCTCCCAACCGCGGGCGAGCGGTACGCGTCCGGACAGGTGCAGGGCGCCGCCGTGCGTGCGGGTGTCGACCAGCTCCAGCCGCTGGACGGCCGAGCCGGTGCGCGGGAGCTCCCGCAGCAGCGGCGCGTAGTAGGCGGCACCCGTGCTGGGGCCTGCTCCGATGGCCAGCTCCATGCCGAGGTTGGACACCGGCCAGGCGACCAGGCCGGCGACGGCGAAGCGCACCAGGGGGCTGTCGACCCGCACGGTCGCCAGCACGATCGGCGCCGCCAGCAGCATGGGCAGCCGGGCCACGTTGACCCCGAGCGGCGACGGCACCGCCCACGCGACGAGCGCCAGCACCCCGGTGACCCCGGCCACCACCCGCACCGACGGGGGAACCGGCAGCAGGGCGACGGCGAGGCAGGCCACGAGGATGCCGACCAGGGCCATCGGCGGAAAGGGCATGGTCGAGGGCTGGCTGAACAGCAGCGACAGCGCACCGACCGGCAGGGCGCAGGCCACGCCGACCAGGACCAGGGGGCGCCGGGGATGGCCCGACAGGAACATGCTGGCCAGGGCCACCAGCGTGACCACGGTGGCGAGGGGGCTGAGCAGCCCGGACAGCGCTCCGGCCGCGGCGGCGGCGCGCGGCCGGCCCCGACGCAGCAGCACCAGCGCGGCCAGTGCGGGCACCATCCCGGCGGCGAACGTGAGGCGGCCGGAGGCGAGGTTGGCGCAGGCGGCGATCGAGACGGCCACCGCGCCCAGGCGTGGCCGGGCCGTGCCGCGCAGCAGGTCGGCCCCGAGCACGCAGACCAGCGCCGTGGCGAGCACGCCGAAGGTGAGCACCCCGGCGCGGGCCATGATCGCGCCGCTGAGCAGGCTGTAGGTGGGGATGTTGACGCCGCCGTACCAGCCGGCCCACCACAGGTCGGCTCCCCGTGAGGACGCCGCGGCCCGGGCCAGTTGCGCCACGAGGTCCGGGGCCTGCGGACGCACGAGCAGGTACAGGGCCTCGAGGGTGACCGCCGTCAGCGCGGCGAAGACCACGGGATGCTGACCGGCCCGGGTGGCGAGCGCGCGCAGCCCGGGGGACGCGTCCGCCGGGACCGGACCGACCGGTGCGTCGAGCAGACCGGACACGCCGGCAGCAGGACGCAGGGGGGTCATGCTCCTGAGCGTAGAGCCGCCGGAGCCGCCGAGGGCCGCGGACCGCCTCGGCCCGGCGGATCGACGGTCCAGCGGCCCAGCCGCACCCCGAGCCACCCCACGAGCAGGCCGGCAGGCACGTCGACGGCGAAGTGCCAGCCCACGTAGACGGTGGCGACCATCGTCCCGGCCAGGAACAGGGCCAGGAACCGGGTGGTCCACCGCAGGCCGTAGTAGCGCGCCATGAGCAGCATCAGCGTGGTCACGCCCACGTGCAGGCTCGCGAAGGCGGAGATGGACGCGAAGGCGTCGGGCGCGTGCGGCTCGGCCAGCAGGTGCACCCGCTGCGCGAGGTACTTGGCCTGGGTGTCGGACACCATGCTGCGCGGCAGGCCCGCGAACTCGTTCGGAGCCGCCTGGAAGGGTCCGAGGGACGGGATCGCATAGTACGACGCCGTCCCGAGGATCCACACCCACATGGCCGACGCGACGTAGACGTAGCCCTGCCGCAGCCGCGGTTGCAGCACGAGCGCGGCGACGAACGACACGACGACGAAGTAGCCGAACGCCTCGTAGACCACGACGAGCACCCGGGCGGCGACGTCGCGGCCGAGCAGGTCGTGCAGCAGGACGTGCGGGCTGTGCCCGAACAGCAGCCAGCGGTCCCAGCGCAGGAGCATCTCGTCACGCGGGGCGTTGAAGACGTCCCAGCTCTTGAGGTTGCGGTACTCGACGTAGACCAGGTGGTAGGCCGCGAGCGCGAGCAGCACCAGGCCGAGGCGCCGCAGGCTCCACCGGTCCCGCAGCGCACGCCCGACGGCGGTCGGTCGCACGGACCACCCGGCCCGCCGGACGCCGTCCAGCAGCGACAGCAGCAGGAGCAGCCCGAGCGAGATGGCCACCCGCGAGGCGAGCAGCGAGCCCCCCGGGTCCTTCGGGACGATCCCCACCTGCAGCGACCGGGCGATCATCACCAGGGAGAAGGCGCCGACGACCGCCCACATGCGCAGGACCGGTCCGCGCATCGAGCGGGCCACCTCGACGGCGGGGGCCTCGTCCGGGGTGCGGGCGTCTGCGGAGGTCAGCGTCATGACCGGTCCCACCCCACGTGCGCCCCACCCTCGTCCGTCCGGCTGAGCCGCCAGCCTAGGGAACGCGGCCGTGGAACGCGGCCCCGGAACTCCCTCAGCCCTGGAACTCGCTCAGCCCTGGAACTCGCTCAGCCCTGGAACTCCCAGTGCCAGGCCTCGGGTCGGCTGCCGCCCGGCTCGGCCCACGCGGGGTGCACCCAGCCGAAGCGGGCTGCGTTCGCCTTCAGCCACAGGTGCGCCTCGCCGTCGAAGCGCTCGACCCCGCCGCAGAAGTCGATCGCCAGCCCCCAGCCGTGCTGGCTGCGGCCCGGGACGGCGGCCAGCCCGGGCTTGCGGGCGAACACGTCGACCTGCCCGGCGTAGTCGCGGTAGGTGTCGGTCAGGCACAGCGCCGGCAGCCCGGAGGCGACCCGGGCGGCGTCCATGGCCGAGAACGACTGCGCGGCGTCGGTGCGCAGCCGCTGGTCGGGACGGCCGGGGAGCGGGCAGAGCACCTCGGCGGGCAGGAAGCCGTTGGCGTAGCCGTGCGGCGCGGCCGGGGCGCAGCCGCCGCCGCGGGAGGGGGTGACCGCACCGGGCACGTAGCTGGTGGCCTGCCCCGGCACGGCGTAGCCGGTCACGGCCGCGGCCCGCGCCGCGGCGAGTCGGGCGGCCTCGGCGGCGCGTGCGGCAGCCGTGCGGCGCGAGGTCTCGGCCTCGCGGGCGAGGGCGGTCTGCAGGGCGGCCGCCGTCGCCGTCAGCTGCTGGGCGAGGTCGGCAGCCTGCGCGGACACCTGGCGCTGACGCTCGTCGACGGCCTGCTGCTCGGTCAGGGCCTGGCGGCGCAGGGCTGCCTTGCGCTCCAGCAGGCCGGCGGTGCGGCTGCGGGTGAGGGTCAGGTCGGCCAGCGCCGTCCGACGGGAGGTGTCGGCGTCGCCGACGGTGCGTCGCAGGTGGTCGAGGTCGGCCAGCGCCCGGGGGTCGCCGGACAGCAGGGCGGACACCGCGGGAGGCAGGCCGCCGCCCTTGTAGGCGGCCCGGACCAGGGCGCTCACGCCCGACCGCGACAGGCTGGTCAGCCCGTCCTGCCGGTCGAGCTCGGAGGCCACGGCGAACTGCTGCTGGGTGAGGACGGCGAGCCGCCGGGAGGCCGCCTCGTAGGCGCCGGCACCGGCCGCGAGCCGGTCGCCTGCACGGTCGACCTCGGCCTGCAGGGCGGCCACGCGGGCGCGCAGCGTCCCCGACGCCGGCTCCGCGGCGGCGGCGGTCCCGGCTGCCGGACCCGACACGCCGACGGCGAGGGCCACGGCGGTGAGGCCGGCGGCGGTCAGCAGGGCAGGGAGGCGCACCCGGGGACCATCGGCCGGTTCGGCCCGGGACTGAAGGCGCTGCCGCAGGGCCGGCCGGGGTGCAGACTCGCGGGCATGACGCAGGTCGGGTCCCGGACGGTCAGCCTCGTGCACCCCCGGCGCCAGCGGCACGCCGGTGGCGCGCTGGAGCGGGCCCTGGTCGACTGCGGCCTGTACTGCGGCGGGGTCCGCGTCCCTGGCCGGGTCCCGCTGCAGGAGTCGGCCGAGAAGGCCCGCAGCGCCGAGGGCGCCTTCGTCTGGCTGGGCCTGCACGAGCCCGACGCCGACGCCTTCGCGACCGTCGCGCGCGAGTTCGGACTCCACCCCCTGGCCGTCGAGGACGCCGTCGTCGCGCACCAGCGACCCAAGGTTGACGTCTACGACGACCACCTGTTCGCCGTCTTCAAGACCGTCCGGTACGTCGACGCCACCGAGGTGGTCGAGACCGGCGAGCTCATGGTCTTCGTCGGCGCCGACTTCGTCGTGACGGTGCGGCACGGCATCGCCGCGGAGCTCTCCCCGGTCCGGCGCCGCCTCGAGCAGCTGCCCGAGGTGATGGCGCTCGGGCCAAGTGCCGTCCTGTGGGCCGTCGCCGACACCGTCGTCGACGACTACGCGCCGGCCCTCGACGGCCTGGAGAGCGACGTCGACGAGGTGGAGGACCAGGTCTTCGCCGAGGGCCGGGCCAACCCCACCCGCCGCATCTACACGCTCAAGCGCGAGGTCATGGAGTTCGCGCGGGCGGTGCACCCGCTGGTGGAGGTGACCGAGCGGCTCTCCCGCGGGACCCTCGCCTTCCTGGCCGACACCACCGCCCCGATGTTCCGCGACGTGCACGACCACGTGCTGCGGGCCGACGAGCGGGTCACCGGGCTCGACGGGCTGCTCCAGAACGCCCTGGAGGCCAACGTCGCGCAGGTGACCCTGCAGCAGAACGAGGACATGCGCCGGATCACCGCCTGGGTGGCGATCCTCGCGGTCTGCACCCTCGTCGCGGGCATCTACGGCATGAACTTCACCCGCATGCCCGAGCTGTCGTGGCGGTTCGGCTATCCGGGCGCGCTGTTGCTGATGGTCGCAATCTCGGTGGCCATGTACCGGGCGTTCCGCAAGAATTCCTGGCTGTGATCGACACCCCCCGGCTGAAGCTCGTCCCCTTGTCACCCTCGCTGGTGGCGGCCCTGGTCGAGGGTGACATCGACCGCGCCGCCGCGCTGGCACCGTTCCCGGTCGACGCCGACACCTTCGCCGAGGACGGCTACGTCCTGGCGCTGCGGCACGCCCAGCTCACCGCCGACCCGGCCGAGGAGCCGTGGCTGTACCGGGCGGCGGTCAGCACGGCCACCGGTGAGGTGGTGGGCCGGATCGGCTTCCACGCCCCGCCGGACGCCGACGCGACCGTGGAGGTCGGGTACACGGTGGCGCCGGAGCACCGTCGCCAGGGGCTGGCGCTCGAGATGTGCTCCGCGCTGTTCGCCTGGGGAGCCGAGCACGGGGCGCGGCGGGTGCTGGCGAGCGTCCGGCCGGACAACGCTGCCTCGCTCGCCGTCGTCGCCCGGCTGGGCTTCGTCCGGGTCGGCGAGGAGTGGGACGACGTCGACGGGCTGGAGTGGGTGCACGCCCTGGACGTGGGCGCTCCGGGTGGAGCCGCCGGTGGAGTTCCGACCCGCTAGAGTGCTCCCGCACGCTGGAGACGTCGCCTAGCCCGGTCTATGGCGCCTCACTGCTAATGAGGTTTGGGGCAACCCATCGGGAGTTCAAATCTCCCCGTCTCCGCTGCACGGCACCCCCGTTGACCTGCAGGAACACTGCAGGACGGCGGGGGTGTCCTCGTTGGTGCCCCTAGACGCCGATGGAAGGCCGGTCGGCGGCCGCCGGGTGCTGACTCGTGGACGGGCGGCGTGAGGTCTCTGCCGGGGAGCCCAACCATCTGGTGAAGCTCTGCTCGTCCATGGGCCGGGCGATGTGAAAGCCCTGCGCGAGGTCGCAGCTCCAGCCCGTGAGGTCTGCGAGGACCTCCTGCGACTCGACCCCCTCGGCCGTCATCACCATGCCCAGCTCATGGGCGAGGTTCACGGTGCTGCGCACGATCGCGGCGGAGCGAGGGTCGCTACGGAGGTGACTGACGAAGCTGCGGTCGAGCTTGAGCTCGTCGACGGGGAGTGCCTGCAGGTAGGCCAGACTGCTGTACCCGGTCCCGAAGTCGTCCACGGCGAGTCGCACCCCGAGCGCGCGAAGGCCGAGCAGGACGTGCTGGGCCCGGGTGGCGTCGGTCATGAGCACGTCCTCGGTGACCTCCAGGACGAGGGCGCCGGCCGGTACCGCCAGCCGCTCGAGAAGCAGCCGAACCTGCTCGGGCAGCGAGGGGTCCTGCAGGTTCGAGGCGGACAGGTTCACCGCCACGTGCAGATGCGGCTTGAGCGCCCGCCACGACGCGACCTGTCGGAGCGCCTTCTCGAGGACGACGAGCGTCAGGGGCCGCATCAGTCCGGCCCGCTCGGCGTACAGCAGGAACGCGTCGGGCTGGAGCAGGCCCCTCGTGGGGTGGTTCCAGCGCACGAGCGCCTCGGCACCGACGACGACACCCGAGGCGAGATCCAGCTTAGGCTGGTAGTGCACGACGAGCTGGTCGCAGCGGAGCGCCTCTCGGAGCTCCTCGGTGGTCTGCAGGCGACGCCGGGCCTCTTCCGCGCTGCCGGACTGCCAGACGACGTGTCCGAGCCTCCCGCGCTTCGCCTCGTACATCGCCGAGTCGGCCCTGCGCAGGAGGTCCGAGGGCTCGTCGCCCGCAGCGGTCACCAGGGCGATGCCGATGCTGACGTCGATGTGCACCTCCATGCCGTCCAGCAGGAACGCGTCCCGGAGAACCAGCGACATGTCGTGCGCACTCTGCACCGCCGTCTCACGCTGGACGCCGGGAAGAAGGGCTGCGAACTCGTCTCCGCCCATGCGGGCCAGCAGTCCACGCCCGCCGAGACTTGCCTGCAGGCGGGTGGCGACCAGCTGGAGGAGACGATCCCCGGTCTGGTGGCCGAAGCTGTCGTTGACCTCCTTGAAGCCGTCCAGGTCGAGCAGGAAGACCGCCATCGGCACGTCGGCGTCCTGGCACCTCGTCGTCAGGGACTCCAGGAACTGTCGGCGGTTGGGCAGACCGGTCAGCTCGTCGGTGCGCGCCTGATGGCGCGCCTCGCCCAGGTGTTGCACCTCCCGGACGGTCAGCGCGGCGCGCAGGAGCGCCAGCAGAATGGTGGCGCAGGCCAGCCAGGTCGCCAACGGGTCGGGCGCCGAGGTGCGCAGACTTCCCCAGACCAGCAATGCCAGCGACGTCGCGGCGAACCCGAGCGGTACGACCAGCAGGAGGGGGCCCCGCTGGACCGGCTGCGGTGTCGCGTCGGGCGACGCCCAGGCGCCTGCCGCCATGGCTGCGACCCCGAGCAGCCAGGTGAGATCGAGCCATGTCCCGGCGACGTAGCCGTCGCCGGCGGACTGCAGCAGGTACTGGAGGTCGCCGAGGGTGAACGCGAGAAGTCCGGCACCGAGCAGCCACCACTGCCGGTCGGCATGCCTGCCGAGAACCGTCATCGCACCGGCCAGCAGCACGAGGAGCAGAAGGTCGGCGACCGGGTAGGCCAGGGCGACGGCGATCTCGGCGGCCTTGCCGGTGCCGGGGACGAACAGCCGGCCGAACACCAGGGCGACCGCGCCCGCACCGAGACCACCCGTCACCACCAGCCCGTCCAGGCAGGTGGAGCCGTGCCACCGGCTCACCTGGGCCCGCAGCAGCAGGACCAGACAGGCATACGCGAGGGGCGCGAAGGCGAGCCACAGGACGTCGGCGAGCGAGGGGAACGCTGGCGAGGACATCTTCGCGAGGACGGCGAAGTAGTAGAGATTGCCCGCGCCATAGCTGAACAGGGCGAGGGCCAGAAGCGACCAGGCGAGGCGGCCGTGGGCGTCGTGCCGCACGCGCATCCCGACGAGTGCGGCGGCCAGGAAGTACACGGCGACCTGGACGAACTCGTCCAGGTCCTGCACGGCAGTCACCCGGGACAGGGGCGGTGACAGCAGCACGGCCGAGCACAGCAGCAGACCCGTCAGGAGCAGGAATCCCGCGCCCACCGGCGGAGGCAGCTGGGGCAGACGGCTGCGCCGGGTCGAGGGGGACATGGTTCGTTCCTCGGCAGGAGACGGCGTCCGGTACAGGGTCATTCAGGGCGACAACGAACTATCGGGAGGCCAGGCGAGCGCAGGGCCAGCCAGGACGCGCCTGAGGTGAACGCCGAGCGAGACACCGATGAACTCCCGGGATGGCGGGCAGGAGACCGGCGGCGGCCGCCGAACGGTGTTTCATGACCGTCTCCCGTCGCACCTTCCTCGCCGCCGGCGCCGTCGGCGGTGCCCTCGCCGTGGTCCGCCCGGCCGGCGCCCTCGACCTCCCCCTGGGGCTCGGTGCGCCCGGCGACGGCGCGGCACCGGTGGCGGGGGCGTCGCGGCAGTCGCGGCTGTTCCCGGCCGGGCGGCTCGTCCACGGCGACCTGCACAACCACACCGTGCGGTCCGACGGCGCCGGGGACCCGGCCGAAGGCGTTCGCCTCGATGCGGGGGGCCGGGCTGGACTTCGCCGCACTCACCGACCACGCCACCGTCAGCAAGGCGGCCGGCGCGGCCGCGGGCGTGCTGCCGGCGGTGACTGCGCGTCCTCGGGATCAACGAGGCCACCTGGGCCGAGGCGCGGCGCCTCGCCGACGCCGCCCAGGCCGACGGCGCCTTCACGGCGATCCGCGGCTTCGAGTGGAGCAGCCCCGCGCTGGGGCACATCAACGTCTGGTTCGGGCAGACCTGGACCGACCCGGTCAGCACCGGCGGCGTCGGCACACCGAGGGCAGCGGCCAGCTCGTGCACGACGGCGGCGCCCCCTCACCGCCGAGCAGGCCGCCCAGCTCGACGCCGTCCTGCGGGCCAACCCGGCCGACGGGCGCCGGCATGCGGGTGTTCCACGAGTGGCTCGAGCCCGCCCGGCCGACACGCCCGTGGTCGGTGGCGGCGCCGACGCGCTCGCCGGCTTCAACCACCCCGGCCGCGAGACCGGGCGGTTCGGCAACTTCGCCTTCGACGCCCGGCTCGGTACCCGCATGGTGTCGCTGGAGGTGTTCAACCGGGGCGAGGACTACCTGTTCGAGGGCACCGACCAGCGGCGCGGTCTCGCCGCTGCACCAGTGCCTGCAGGCGGGGTGGACGCCGGGACTGCTCGGGGTCACCGACGAGCACGGCACGGCCTGGGGCACCCCGGAGAACGCCGGGCGCACCGGGCTGTACGTCGACGGCCTCACCCGGTCAGGCGTGCGGGGCGCCATGGAGCGGAGGGCCTTCTTCGCCACGCCGCCTGCGCGGCCTGCGCCTGGACGCGAGCGCCGACGGCGTCCGCATGGGCGGGCGGCTGGCCCACACCTCGGGCCCGGTGCGGTTCGTCCTGGACCTCGACCGCGGTCCCTCCTGGTACGGCCGGCAGGTCAACGTGCAGGTGCTGCAGGCGGCGCGCGCCGGTGAGCTGCTGCCCCGGGTCGTCGACTCCCGGACGGTCACCGTCCCGACGCCGGACGAGCCGCTGATCACGTTCGACGTCGACGTGAGCGCCTCGGACGGCGGCTGGCTGGTCCTGCGGGTCAGCGACCCGGCCTCCACCACCACCCCGTCCGACCTGCGCCCGGGGGACCGCGGCATCGCCGAGGACGCCCGCGCCAAGGGCACCGCGTTCGCCGGTCTCGGACCGGCGGTGGCCTACGCCAGCCCGTTCTACCTCGGCGCGCCGAGCACCGTCGACACCGATGCCGTGCCGGCCGCACCGGTCCACAGACCGCAGCCCAGCCATAGCCACTGAGCCCAGCCGGGGGGTGACTAGCGCGCAGCCACCGCCCGGGCCGGCAGACCGGCGGCCACCGCCTGCAGCCGCAGCGGCACGTCGGTGATGACCGCGGCGACGCCGGCTGCCGCCAGCCGGGCGGCGTCGCCGGGCTCGTTCACCGTCCACGGCACGACGTCGAGCCCCGCCCGGGTTGCCGCCTGGACGACGGCCGGGTCGGCCAGCAGCGCCCCGACGTGCGGGTGCACCTCGTCGTGGCGGCCGGCGACGGCCTGGGCCAGCACCTGCCGGGCGTCCACGCCCGGGGCGCCGAGCAGCGCGGTGCGCACCGGCAGCCCGACGGCCCGGACGGTCGCCACGAGGGGCGCGGAGAACGACGACACCACGACGTCGAGGTCGACGCCCCGGCGCCGCAGCGACCGCAGCTCGCCGGCGAGCGCCAGCACGGTCGGACCGGGACGCCCGGACGGCGGCCGCTTGAGCTCCAGCACGAGCCGCCCCCCGGCCACCGCCTCGACGAGCTCGGCCAGCCGGGCCGGTCGCGTCCCTCCCGGCAGCGACAGGGCGCGCAGCTGCGCCGACGACGACGTCGACACCCGCACCCCGACGCCGGCGACGCGGTGCAGGTCGTCGTCGTGGCTGGCGAGCAGGACGCCGTCGGCGGACAGCCGCAGGTCGACCTCGCAGCCGTCGGCGCCGGCCCGGCGTGCGGCAGCGACGGCCTCGGCCGTGTTCTCGGGGTTGCCGGCACTGGTCAGGCCACGGTGGGCGAGCAGGAGCACGCCCCGACCGTGCCCTCCGTGGGCGACCGCACGGGTCCCCGCGGGTGGACGGCAGGTGAAGGCCGGATGGGAGGCTGGGGGGATGACGACACCCCTGAGCTCAGGCTTCGACAGCACCCTCGGCCACGAGATCCTGCAGGCGTCCGGCGACGAGGTGGTCGGTCGCCTCACGATCGCCCCGCACCTGCACCAGCCCTACGGGATCGTCCACGGCGGGGTGTACGCCTCCGTCGTCGAGACCGCCGCGAGCGTCGGCGGGGCGATGTGGCTCGGCGACCGCGGCCACGTGGTCGGGGTCAGCAACCACACCAACTTCCTGCGGGCCGTCCGCGAGGGGGTGCTCGAGGTGCGGGCCACCCCGGTGCACCGCGGCCGCACGTCGCAGCTGTGGTCGGTCCGCGTCACCGACGAGGCCGGCAAGCTGGTGGCCCAGGGCGAGGTGCGCCTGGCGAACGTCAGCGCGGAGCAGCTCGGCGGCTGAGGCCGGTCCCGCGGGGCCGCCCGCGCACACGCGCACCACACACCGCGCGGGGGAGGCTGAGCCGTGCTCGACACCCTCCTGTTCGACGCCCCGGCCCGGCTGTGGACCCTGCTCGCGGTGCTTGCGCTCGCCGTCGCCTCGGTGGTCCTGGCCGTGCGCGGCCGGCGGGCCCGGACCGCCTTCGCCGCGCCCGGCCTGCAGGCGTCCGCCCTGCCGCCGGCCGCCGGGGGCCGGCGCCTGGCCACGACGTCGGTGCTCCTGCTCGGCCTCGGGGTGGCCGCGGTCGGCTTCGCCCGGCCGCAGGTGCTCGCCGACTCCGCCCGGGAGCGCTCGATCGTGCTCGTCACCCTCGACACGTCCACCTCGATGCTGGCCGACGACGTCGCCCCCTCCCGCATCACGGCGGCCGTCACGGCGGCCCAGGACTTCGTGCGCTCACTCCCTGCCCAGGTCGACGTCGGGCTGGTGTTCTACAACGCGAACGTGCGCCTCGTGACACCCCCCACGCCCTCGCACGCAAAGGTGTCGGCGGCGCTGGAGGACTACGCCCTGTCGGGCGGCACGGCGCTCGGCGACGCCGTCCTGACCGGTCTCGGTGCGCTGCCGGCGGCGTTCCGGGCCGGCCCCGGCGAGGGACCGCCGGCGGCGCGCGTGGTGGTGCTGTCCGATGGTGGGTCGACCACGGGCCGGCCGGTGCAGGACGCGGTCGCCCAGGCCGTGCAGTACGGCGTCCCGGTGTCGACCATCGCCTACGGGACCGCCGACGGCGTCGTGGTGCAGGACGGCCGCAGCTACCCCGTCCCGGTCGACACCGGCGTGCTCGAGCAGCTGGCCGAGGGCACCGGCGGCACGGCCTACCGGGCCACCGACGCCGCCCAGCTCGAGCAGGTCTACGCCGACATCGGCACCCGCGTGTCGCAGGAGACGGCCCGCCGTGAGCTCACCGCCCCGGTCACCGGCGTCGCGCTGGGCCTGCTGGTCCTGGGCTCCCTCGGCACGCTGCTGCGGAGCGGCCGGCTCGCCTGAACCGAACCTGTCGGTGGTCGGCCCTACCGTCGGGGCATGCGCCTGCTGCACACCTCCGACTGGCACCTGGGACGGTCCCTGCACCGGGCCGACCTCCGCCGGGCGCAGGAGGGCTTCCTCGACTCCCTGGTCGAGACGGTCCGCGCCGAGCGGGTCGACGCCGTGCTCGTCTCCGGTGACGTCTACGACCGCGCCGTCCCGCCGGTGGACGCCGTCGGCCTCGCCGAGCAGGCGCTCGAGCGGCTGCGCGACGCCGGTGCCCGGGTGGTCGTCATCAGCGGCAACCACGACTCCGCCACGCGGCTCGGCTTCAGCAGCAGGCTGCTCGACGCCTCGGGCGTCCACCTGCGCACCCGCGTGCCGGGCTGCACCGAGCCGGTGCTGCTGCAGGACGCGCACGGCCCGGTCGCGGTCTACGCCATCCCGTACCTGGAGCCCGAGCTCGTGCGCGACGAGCTGCCCGGAGACCTCAGCGCGCTGGGCCGTGGCCAGGCCGCGGTGCTCGGGCACGCCCTGCGCGGCTGCGCCGCCGACCTCGCGGTCCGTGGGGGCCGCTCGGTGGTCCTGGCGCACGCCTGGGTCGCCGGAGGGCAGGCCAGTGACAGCGAGCGCGACACCACGGTCGGCGGGGTCGGCAGCGTGCCGGCCTCGCTGTTCGCCCCCTTCGACTACGGCGCCCTCGGCCATCTGCACGGGCCGCAGGCGCTCTCCGGGGGCGCGCTGCGCTATTCGGGGTCGCCGCTGGCCTACTCCTTCTCCGAGGCCGGTCACACCAAGGGCTCCTGGCTGGTCGAGCTCGACGCCGCGGGGCTGCAGCGGGTCGAGGCCGTGCCCGCGCCGGTCCCGCGGCGGCTGTCGACCCTGCGCGGGCCGCTCCCCGAGCTGCTGGAGTCCCGGGCACACGACGCCGTCGAGGACGACTGGCTGTCGGTGGTCCTCACCGACCCGGTGCGCCCCGACGACGCGATGGCCCGGCTGACCGTGCGCTTCCCGCACGTCCTGGTCCTGTCCCACGAGCCGGAGGGCGTGGGCCGTGACGACCGCACCTACGGCGCCCGGGTCGCCGGCCGCAGCGACCTGGAGGTCGCCACCGGCTTCGTCGAGCACGTCCGGGGTGGGCCCGCGGATGCTCAGGAGACGGCGTTGCTCGAGGCCGCCCTGGAGGCCGGCCGGCTTGCCGGGGTCTCCCGATGAGGCCGCACCGCCTGCGGGTCACGGCGTTCGGGCCGTTCGCCGACACCGTCGAGGTCGACCTCGACGCGCTGTCGTCGGGCGGGCTGTTCCTGCTCCAGGGCGAGACGGGGTCGGGCAAGACCACGCTGCTCGACGCCCTCGGCTTCGCCCTCTACGGGCGCGTCCCGGGCGTCCGCAACAAGGCGGGCCGCCTGCGCTCCGACCACGCGTCAGCATCGGTGCGCACCTCGGTGCAGCTGGAGGTCACCCTGGCCGGTCGGCGGCTGCGGCTCACCCGGTCTCCGGCGCAGGAGCGGCCCAAGGCCCGTGGCACGGGCACCACCACCGAGCCCGCCAAGGTCCTGCTGGAGGAGCGCGACAGCAGCGGTTCCTGGCACGGGGTCTCCAGCCGGGCCGGGGAGGCCGACCAGGAGGTGAAGGACCTCGTCGGCATGTCCGCGGAGCAGTTCTTCCAGGTCGTGCTGCTCCCTCAGGGCGACTTCGCCCGCTTCCTGCGCGCCGAGGCCGAGGAGCGCCGCAAGCTGCTGGAGGCCCTGTTCGGCACGCACCGGTTCAGCCAGGTCGAGGCCTGGCTGGCCGAGCAGCGCCGTGCGGCCGCCAGCGCCGCGGCGTCCGCCGCCGAGGCGGTCCGGCAGGCGTCCGCGCTGGTGCGGCAGGCCGCCGGGCAACCGCTCGAGGAGACCGGGCCGCTCACCACGGACGCTGCCGCGGGGTGGCTCGACGCGGCACGCAGCGAGGCCGGGGAGGCCGCCGCGGCCGCCGACCGGGCCGGGGCGGCCCGGGCGCTGGCCCTGGCCGGGGCGCAGGACGCCGCCCGGTGCGCGGCGGCGCAGGCCCGTCGCCGGTCGGCCCTCGCCCGCCAGGACCGGCTCGAGCAGGAGGCACCGGCGGTCGTGCAGCTCCGTGCAGAGCTGGCCGCCGCGGCCCGGGCGGCCGGCGTGCGCCCCGTCCTGGCCGAGGCCCGACGCCGGGAGCGGCAGCGCATCGACGCCACCGAGGCGGTCGCCGCTGCGGTCCGGGCCCTCGGGGCCGGCGTCACGGTCAGCGTGCCGGCCCTGCAGGAGCGCTCCGACGAGCTGGCCCGCCGGATGGCCCGGCTGCAGGAGCTCGACGCCGTCGAGAAGGCACGCACGGCCGAACTCCGCACCGCCGCGACGGCGCAGGCCGAGGCCCGACGCTGTGGAGCGCGCGCCGCGGAGCTCCAGGCCCAGCTCGAGGCCCTTCCCGGCCGGCGTGCCGGGGTCGCTCAGGCCCTCGCGGAGGCCCGGGCCGCCGCCGTCCGGCTGCCGACCGTGCAGGCGCAGACCTCGCTCGCACGGACCGCCGTCGCCGACGCGACGGCGCTGCTGGCCGCGAACGACGAGGTCGCCGACCTCACCGAGCAGCTCGTTCCGGCCCGTGAGGAGTCGCTGTCGCTGCGGGAGAAGGCCGCCGACGTCCGCGAGGCCCGGCTCGACGCCATGGTCTTCGAGCTCGCCTCGATGCTGACCGACGACGCCCCCTGCCCCGTGTGCGGCGCGCTCGACCACCCCGACCCCAGTGAGGTCCGCGGCGAGCGGGTCACCCGTGACGACGAGGACCACGCGGCCCGGCTGGCCGACGACGCCCGACGCGCGGTCGAGTCCCTGACCGCCCGCCTGGCCGCCGTCGAGGCCACCGCGGCGCAGCTCGCCGGGCGGCTCGGTGCCGACGCGGGCCTGGGGGTCGAGCAGCTGACGGCACGGCTGTCCGAGCGGAGATGCCCTCGAGCGGGTGCTGTCCGCCGAAGCCGGACGCACCGCGGTCCTGGAGGCCGATGCCCGCGCGCTCGACGCGGAGCAGGCCGAGGCGGAGGCCGAGCGGGCCGCGCTCGCCGAGCAGCGGTCCGCGGCCGACCGTCGCGCCGCGGAGGCGCAGGGCCGGGCCGACGAGGCCGACGCGCGGCTGCAGCAGGAGCTCGCGGGGGCGACCGACCTGCCTGCTGCGGTCGCCGCCGTGGCCGCGCAGGCCGAAGCCTGCGACCAGGCACGAGCGGCGCTCGAGGCCCTGGACCGGGCCGAGGCCGAGGAGGGCGCGGCGCTCCGGGCGCTCCGTGCCGCCGCTGCCGACGCCGGCTTCCCGGACGCCGACGCCGCCTCCCGCGCGGTCCGCGAACCGGCCCGGGTGGCCGAGCTGGAGGCGGGCCTGCGCGCCGCAGACGACGAGCGCGCCGCCGTCACGGCACTGCTGGCCGACCCCGAGCTCGCGGTGCCGCTCGAGCCGGCCGCCGACGTGGTCGGCACCGGGGAGCTCCTGGCACGGGCTGACGCGCTGCTCGAGGCAGCCGTCGCCGTCCGCACCTCGACCGCGGACACCCTTGCCGAGCTCACGGCGCTCGTCCCCGGCCTGGAGCGGGCCCTGGACGAGCTGGAGCCGCTGCAGGCGCGGGCCGAGCAGGTCCGCCGGCTGGCCGACCTGGCCGCCGGCGGCGGGGCGAACGCGCTGCGGATGACCCTGTCGGCCTACGTGCTGGCGGCCCGGCTGGAGGAGGTCGCGGCCGCCGCGAGCGAGCGGCTGCTGCGGATGTCGCAGGGGCGGTACACGCCTGGTGCACACCGACGGCGGCCGGGGCGCGCCCGGTCGGGGCTCGGGCTGCTGGCCCGCGACGCCTGGACGGGGCAGGACCGCGACACCAGCACGCTGTCCGGAGGGGAGACGTTCCTCGCGAGCCTCGCGCTCGCGCTGGGGCTCGCCGACGTCGTCACGGCCGAGGCCGGTGGAGCCAGGATCGAGGCGCTGTTCGTCGACGAGGGGTTCGGCACGCTCGACGAGCAGACGCTCGACGAGGTCATGGACGTCCTCGACGGGCTCCGTGAGGGTGGCCGGGTGGTCGGCCTGGTCAGTCACGTGCCGGAGCTGCGGCAGCGCATCCCCGCGCAGCTGCGCGTGCACAAGGGGCGCACCGGCAGCACGATGTCGGTGGTGGGCTGCTGAGCGGCCCGGTCGGGGCCCGGGGGTCAGGGAGCGGTCGTGGCGGGCTGCGCTCTCGGTACGGGCAGCACGAGCTGCGGTGCCGCGGCCGCGTTGCGCAGGCTCACCCGGTCCCGGCCGGCGTTCTTGGCGTCGTACAGCGCCGCGTCGGCACGCGCCAGCACGGTGTGCACCGGTTCGCCGCCGTACCGCGCCGCGACGCCGATGCTCACGGTGACTCCCCGCGCCAGGTCGCGCACCCCCGTGCTCATGGCGCGGGCGCGGGCGAGGGCCTCCGGGATCCCGAAGCCGACGAGCACCGCCGCGAACTCGTCGCCGCCCAGGCGGTACAGGGAGGCGTCGCCCGTCCGCGACTGCGCGGCGAGGGCGTCCGCGACGTCCACGAGCAGGCCGTCGCCCCCGGCGTGGCCGAGGGCGTCGTTGACCTGCTTGAACCGGTCGATGTCGACGTAGGCGAGGGCGTACGGCAGGGCTCCGAGCTCGTCGAGCCGACGCCGGAAGGCGGCGCGGTTGCCCAGACCGGTGAGGGGATCGCGCTCGGCCCGGTCGCGCAGCGCCACGACGGCGCGCACGGTCTGCAGGCACCCGGCGAGCTGACCGGCCAGCACCTCGAGCAGCTCGACGTCCTCGGCCACCAGGGCCCGGTTGTCCCGGTCGGCCCCGACGAGCAGGTGGTCCGCGCCGACCGGCAGCGTGATGGCGGTCCGCACCCCTGCGGCGGTGAGGGCGGCCTGTGTCCCCGGTGCCCGCCCGCCGGGTACGCCGGCGGTGTAGCCCGTCTGCCCGGCGCTGACGCCCTGGGCCATGGCGAGCAGCGTGTCGCCGTCGAGCTCGAGCAGGGCCGGGGCCAGCGGGCCGCTCGCGGCCAGGACGCGGGGGCCGGTCGGGCCCGGTCCGGCCAGCAGCGCGCTGCCCAGGCCGGAGAGCGCGCGCACCGCGTCGGTGGCCAGTGCGGCCAGCTGGTCGCAGTCGCCCTCGCCGGCCGCCGTCGTGAGGGCAACGGTGTGCCGTCCGAGCAGGCGGGCCCGGCTCTCGCCGGGGACACCGACCTCGGCCAGGCGTTCCGCGAGCAGCGCGGTCGCCGAGGCGACCTTGACCAGGGCGTTGTCGGACAGCGTCACCGCCGCCTCGACGTTCACCACCCCGACGATCTGTCCCCCGACCCGCAACGGCTGGCTGAGCTCGGAGGCCAGCCCGGCCACGGCGTCGACGTAGTCCGCCTCCTGGGTGACGTCGCGGATGAAGCAGGTGCGCCCGCTGGTGAAGGTGCGTCCCATGACCCCCGCGGTGACGGGCATGCCGTCGTAGACGTGCCAGTACCCGCGCTGGGCCTGCAGGCGTAGCCGCCCGGCGACGTGCAGGTACACGCTCGGCATCCAGCCCGGCGTCCGCGCCAGGTGGGCGACCCAGGCCTGGCAGGCGCTGCGCGCGTCGGGGCAGCGGGCGAGCTCGTCCACCAGGCGCGCCGAGGACGGCTCGGGCGGGACCGCGGCCATCCGGGTCATGGGCGGTCGGGGAGCGAGCTCGGGCCACGGTGCGCCGGGTCGGGCGAGCAGCCACCCCTGGGCGTGCTCGACCCCAGCAGCGAGCAGGGCCAGCCGTTCCCCCTCGCGCTCCACCCCCTCGGCGACGACGCTGGCCCCGACCTCCCGGGCGAAGGCCGCCAGCGCCTGGACGAGCGCGAGGCGGGCCGGGTCGTGGTCGCACCCGCTGACGAGGCGGCTGCTGAGCTTGAGGAACTCCGGGCGCAGCTCCACGACGTGCTCGAGGCTGGCGTAGCCCGAGCCGGTGTCGTCGATCGCCAGCCGGGCCCCGCCGTCGAGCAGGGGAGCCAGCAGCCCCATCAGCACGCTGCGCTCGGGCAGTGCCTGGTGCTCGGTGATCTCCAGGACGAGCCGTGCCGGAAGGGCCCGGACCACCTCGGGCAGCCCAGGGTGCTCCAGCACACCCGGACCGAGGTTGACGAACAGCAGGCGCCCGTCGGGCGGGGTTCCGAGGGCGGCCGCTGCCCGAAGGCACGCCAGCTCCACTGCCGGTCGGCACCCGGCCGCCTGGGCGCGGTCGAGCAGCTCCTCGGGGCTCTCGCCGTCCGGGACGCGCACCAGGGCCTCGTAGCCGACGACGACGTCGTCGATCAGCCGGACCACCGGCTGCACCAGGGCGTGCAACACCCCGGGCCGCTGCACGTCCTGCAGATCCAGCATGTCGGCCTCCTCCGCCGGGGGGAGCCTGACAGGTGGAGACGCCCGGCTGGGGCCGGTCTGCGGCAGATCATCCGTGCGGGTGGTGCGGCATGGCTCGAACGGGTCGCCGGGGACCGGGCGCCGGAGCCGCTATGCTCTCCGACCGTGCCGTTCGCGGCGCGCGCACCCGTAGCTCAACGGATAGAGCACTTGACTACGGATCAAGAGGTTAGGGGTTCGAATCCCTTCGGGTGCACCCACAAGCGCAGGCCAGACTGGGGTTCAAGCTCCTGGGCCGAGGCAACGCGCTGCCGCTGGGACGGACCAGGACCTGCCCAGACATCCGCTTCGCAGGACGACGCCGGCCCGGAGCAGCCCGGTGACGCCTACGTCGTCGGCTGCTCGTCCGGCATGCCCTCGGCGCGCAGGCTCTGCTCGAAGCGCTCGCCGCTCATCCGCTTGCGGCTCATGGCGCGGCTGCTCGCTGCGTACGCCTCGCGGTGCGAGACGCTGTCCGCCGCGCCGGCGAACCGGGCGCTCGCCGGGATCGCGGTGAACTTCTGGCCCTCGGTCCACGCCGCCTGCCCGGTGCCCTGGAAGACGAACTCCCAGCCGGCCCGCGTCTTGTTCGAGATGAGCGCGTTGATGTCGTCGAGGCTGTAGGTGGCGCTGCTGTTCTCCTCGCCGTCGGTCTGGATGACCACGACGACGTCGCCCTTCCAGTGCATGTGGGCGTCCAGCCAGCCCTGCACGCCGAGGACCGTCGTCCCGACGGCGTCGTAGAGGGCGGTGCCGCCCTGCGGGGTGTAGCGGTTCTCCCGGCTGCCGAGGGGTGCGACCTCCGCCAGCGGCGCTGCGACGTAGCGGACGTCGAAGCTGGTGTCGAACAGCGTCAGGCTCAGCAGGATGTTGCCGGGCCCCTGCTTCTGCGCGTCGAGGTAGGCGTTGACGCCCTCGACGGTGGCGCCGGCGAGGGGATGCATGCTTCCGCTCTTGTCGAGGACCATGGCGAGCAGGACGTCCCGGACGGTCGGGGTGGTGGTGGCGGTGTCGTTGATGACGAGCTCCTCGGGGTGGTGGTGGTGGGGTGGTCGGGGGAGCGGCTCAGCTGCCGGAGAGCCTGGCGATGGCCTCCTGCTGGCGGCGGGCGGCCTCCTCTGCCCGGCTGGTCGTGACGAGGTGGTCGGTGCGGGCCTGGTCGAGCCGGTGGCGCAGACGGTCGCTCGCGAGGTAGGCCTCGACGGCCTCGCTGACCAGAGCGTTGGCACTGGTCCCCGTCGCCGCACTGGCGTTCATGAGCGCCTCGTAGGTCGAGGCGGGGAGCCGGGCCACGTATTGACGCCGCGCCTGTCCCCGTGAGGCATAGGCCTTGCCGGCGGTGCTCGCACGGGGATGGGGGTGCGGATCAGGAGGATGTTCGACGACCATGACTAAGTGATATCACTCTTTGAGGTGCTTGCACATAGCCCCAGCGGGTGAAGGTGGAGGCGGTTCCGAAAGCCCAACGCCGGACCGCGCAGGTCGTAGGTTCCCCCCGTCGTCCCGCCCGTCAGGAGAGCCACCGTGGTCCGCTTCGCCGAGTTCGTCCTGCGTCACCGTCGCCTGGTCCTGCTGTCGTGGCTGGTGCTGTTCCTGGCCGGAGGTGCTGCCGCCGGGCAGGTCACGCAGCGGCTCACCTTCGACTTCTCCCTACCTGGTCAGCCGGGGTTCGAGGCCGAGCAGCAGCTGATCGCCCAGTACGGGACCAGCACGGCCGACACCCTCGTGCCGGTGCTGACCGTCCCGGCCGGCTCGACCGTGCGCGAGCGGCAGGCCGACGTGGCGGCGGTGCTGACCGACCTCCGCGAGGTGGCGGGCATCCGGGTCGTCGACACGGTGAGCACCGGCGACGACCGGTTCGTCACCGACGACGGTCGCAGCACCTTCGCCCTCGTCCAGGGACCGGAGCCCGAGGGCTTCGGCCCGGGGATCTCCGCCATCGTGCAGCCGGTCCTGGAGCGGTCGGCCGCCGAGCACGGCCTGACGGTCGGGCTGACCTCCTACGCGCTGCTGTCGGCGGGCGGCGACAACGAGGGGCCGAGCGTCCTGGTCGAGACCCTCATCGGGGCCACGGGAGCGCTGGTCGTCCTGGTCTTCGTCTTCGCGTCCTTCCTGGCCCTGGTGCCGTTGCTGATCGCGGCGGTCTCGATCCTGACCACGTTCCTGCTGGTCCTGGGTCTGACCTACCTGACCGACGTGAGCTTCGTGGTGCAGTTCCTCGTCTCGCTCATCGGCCTCGGGGTGGCGATCGACTACTCCCTGCTCCTGGTCTCGCGCTGGCGGGAGGAGACCGCGCACGGATCCGACAACCACACGGCGATCGTCACGTCGATGCGAGACGGCCGGGCACGCGGTCCTGGCGAGCGGGGTGACCGTCGCCATCAGCCTGGTCGCGCTGCTGGTGGTTCCGGTCCCGCTGCTGCGCAGCATGGGCCTGGGCGGGATGCTCATCCCGCTGGTCAGCGTCGCGGTGGTGCTGACGCTGCTCCCGGTCCTGCTGGCGACGGTCGGGCCGCGGGTCGACTGGCCGCGCATCCGCAAGGAGGGCGCGGCGTCCCGAGGGTGGTCGGCCTGGGCCCGGGTCATCGTGCGGCACCGGGCGGTCGCCACCGTCGTCGCGCTCGTCGCCCTGGGCGCCCTGGCGCTGCCGGTGCTCGACCTGCGCATCGGGCAGTCCGGCAGCACGTCCCTGGCCCGCAGCGGCGCGGCCTACGACGCCCTCCAGGTGCTCAAGGACGGGGGTGTCGGCACCGGCGTCCTGACCCCGGTGAGCATCGTCGTCGACCGCGCCGACGCCGAGCCCGCCGCCCGTGCGGCCGCCGGGGTCCCGGGGGTCCTCACCGCCGTGGTGGGCACGCAGCGGGGCGCCTCCGCCGTGGTCGACGTCGTCCCGCTGCGGGAGACCGTCGACAGCACCGGTACCGCGGTCGTCGACCGCATCCGCACGGCCGTGCGGGCGAGCGCCGACGGCCCGGTGCGCGTCACGGGGGCGGGAGCGACCGTGGAGGACTACGGCAGCGCGGTCTACGACAACTTCCCGCTCGTGCTGGTGCTCATCTCCCTGGTGACGTTCCTGCTGCTGGTGCGGACGTTCCGCTCCGTGCTGCTGCCCGTGAAGGCGGTTCTGCTGAACCTGGCCAGCCTGGCGGCGGTCTTCGGCACGGTCGTCCTGTTCTGGCAGCAGGGCCATGGCTCGGACGCCGTGTTCGGTGTCTCGCCGACGGGGGCGATCACCTTCTGGCTGCCGGTGGTGATCTTCGCGTTCCTGTTCGGCCTGTCGATGGACTACGAGGTCTTCATCCTGGCGCGCATGCGCGAGGAGTTCGACGCGACGGGCTCGACCAGTGCGGCGGTCGTGACCGGGCTGGGCCGGACGGGACGGCTGGTGACCAGCGCCGCCCTCATCCTGTTCTTCGCGTTCGCGGCGCTGGCCAGCGCGCCCGGCACCGACATCAAGGTCCTCGGGACGGCGCTGGGCGTGGGGATCCTCATCGACGCGACCCTCGTGCGGGCCCTGCTCGTGCCGGCCCTGGTCAGCCTGTTCGGGCGCTGGAACTGGTGGCTGCCGGCCGGGCTGGCACGCGTGCTGCGGGTGGAGCCCTCGCCCCTGCCGTCGAGGACGTTGGACCCGGTGCCAGTGGCGACCGGCGCCGGTCCGGCGGAGCCGGTGACGACCGGGGGATGAGAACGAGGCCGACGAAGACTTGAACTGTTCAGGTCTTCGGGGTTGGATGGCCCGGTGCACACCGATCCGGACGTCGAGGGGCTGCTCCGCGGAGCGTCCCTGCGGGTCACGGCTCCCCGCCGGGCGGTGCTCGCGGCCGTGCACGCGCACCCGCACGCCGACACCGACACGCTCCTCGGGGCCACGCGGACCCGCCTCGGGACCGTCTCGCACCAGGCGGTCTACGACGTCCTGCGCGCCCTGACCGACGCCGGCCTCGTCCGCCGGCTGCAGCCCGCCGGCTCGGTCGCGCGCTACGAGGCGCGTGTGGGCGACAACCACCACCACCTCGTCTGCCGTGACTGTGGGGTGGTGCGCGACGTCGACTGCGCGACCGGCGAGACGCCGTGCCTCACGGCGGCCGACGACGCCGGCTTCGCCATCGACGAGGCCGAGGTCGTCTACTGGGGCCGGTGCCCCGCATGCAGCGCCCCGGCTCCGGCCGCGACAGACTCCCACCCACCCTCCGCCCCACCCGCACTGCAGGAAGGCACGACGTGACCGAGACCCAGAACACGGCCAGCACCAGCGAGTCCGAGAACCCGGCGATCTCCGCGCCGACCCCGCAGGTGACCAACCGCCCGCGGACCAACCGCGACTGGTGGCCGAACCAGGTCGACCTGTCGGTCCTGAACCGTCCCGCGAAGAGCGCCGACCCGCTCGGCGAGGACTTCGACTACCGGGCCGCCGTGCAGACGCTCGACGTCGACGCGGTCAAGCGCGACCTCGTCGACGTCATGCGCACCTCGCAGGACTGGTGGCCGGCCGACTGGGGTCACTACGGCGGCCTGTTCATCCGGCTGTCCTGGCACGCGGCGGGCACCTACCGCAGCGCCGACGGTCGTGGCGGCGCGGGCAAGGGCGAGCAGCGCTTCGCCCCGCTGAACAGCTGGCCGGACAACGCCAACCTCGACAAGGCCCGCCGCCTGCTGCTGCCGATCAAGCAGAAGTACGGCCGCGCACTGTCGTGGGCCGACCTGCTGGTGCTGGCCGGCAACGTGGCGCACGACGACATGGGGCTGAAGACGTTCGGCTTCGCCTTCGGCCGCGAGGACAGCTGGCAGCCCACCGAGGTCTTCTGGGGCCAGGAGGACACCTGGCTCGGCGACGAGCGCTACGCCGGCCCCGACTCCCCGCTCGACCTGGACGAGGGCGACCTCGGCGCCGTCACCATGGGTCTGATCTACGTCAACCCCGAGGGTCCCCAGGGCAAGCCCGACCCGGCCGCCGCGGCGCACGACATCCGCGTCACCTTCAGCCGCATGGGCATGAACGACGCCGAGACGGTGGCCCTCATCGCCGGTGGGCACACGTTCGGCAAGGCGCACGGCGCCGGTGACCCGAACCTGGTCGGCCCCGAGCCCGAGGGCTGCCCCGTGCACAGCAACGGCATCGGCTGGATCAACCAGCACGGCACCGGCAAGGGAGCGGACACCATCACCAGCGGGCTCGAGGGTCCGTGGACCACGCAGCCCACCACCTGGGACAACGGCTACTTCGACCTGCTGTTCTCCGCCGAGTGGGAACTCGTCGAGAGCCCCGCCGGGGCCAAGCAGTGGCACGCCAAGAACCCGACCGAGGACCAGCTCGCCGACGACGCGCACGTGTCGGGCAAGAAGGTCCCCACGATGATGGCGACCACCGACCTCGCGCTGCTGGCCGACCCGGAGTTCCGCAAGCACTCCGAGCGGTTCCACGCCGACCTGGACGTCTTCGCCGACGAGTACGCCCGCGCCTGGTTCAAGCTGCTGCACCGCGACATGGGCCCGACCAGCCGCTACCTCGGCCCGGACGTCCCGGCCGAGGAGCTCGTCTGGACCGACCCGGTCCCGGCCGTCGACCACCCGCTGGTGGGTGAGGCGGAGGTCGCGTCCCTGAAGTCCGCCGTCCTGGCGTCCGGCCTGACGGTGTCGCAGCTGGTGCACACGGCGTGGTCCGCCGCCGCGTCCTTCCGTGGCACCGACAAGCGCGGCGGTGCCAACGGCGCCCGTCTGCGCCTGGAGCCGCAGAAGAGCTGGGCCGTCAACGCGGGCACGCAGGAGGTCATCGCCGAGCTGGACAAGGTGCGCCAGTCCGCCGGCGTGCAGATCTCGCTCGCCGACCTCATCGTGCTCGCCGGCTGCGCCGCCGTCGAGAAGGCCGCGGCCGACGCCGGCGTCACCGTGACGGTGCCCTTCACCCCGGGCCGCACCGACGCGACCCAGGAGCAGACCGACGTCGAGAACTTCTCCTGGCTCGAGCCCCGCGCGGACGGCTTCCGCAACTGGGTCAAGCCCGACGCCAAGCTCTCGCCCGAGGTGCTGCTGGTCGACAAGGCCTACCAGCTCGAGCTCACCGCCAAGGAGCTCACCGTGCTCGTCGGCGGCCTGCGCGTGCTCGGTGCCAACACCGGCGGGAGCACGCACGGCGTGTTCACCGAGTCGACCGGCGTCCTGTCGCAGGACTTCTTCCGCACGCTGCTCGACCTCGGCGTCCAGTGGAGCACGAGCAAGGACACGGACGGCGTCTACGAGGCCCGCGGCGCGGAGGGCGAGGTCGTCCGGACGGCCACGGCCGCAGACCTGGTGTTCGGGTCGAACGCCATCCTGCGTGGCATCGCCGAGGTCTACAGCTTCGAGGAGTCCAAGGAGAAGTTCGTCCGCGACTTCGTCGACGCCTGGGACAAGGTCATGATGCTGGACCGCTTCGACGTCAAGTAGTCCCAGCCCGCGAACGCCCCGGCTCCGCCTCGCGGACCGGGGCGTTCGCGTGTCCGGGAACCGGACGCAGGGTCAGCCGGAGGCGGGCTGGAACGGCGCGGTCCCGGCGTCGACGCCGTCGAGGAAGCGCAGCACCGCACGCCCGGACAGCTCGGCCTCCTGCAGCAGGAACAGGTGCCCACCGGGCACGATCTGCAGCACGGCTCCGCGGATCTCCCGCGACAGGATCACGCTGTTGCGGGCCGAGGCCAGCGGGTCGCCGCGCCCGGCCAGCACCAGGGTGGGAACCCGCAGCGTCCGCAGCCACCGCCGGCTGGACCAGCCGGAGATCGCGTACAGCTGGTTCACGTAGCCACGCAGGCTCGGCGGCCGCTGGCGTCGCGCCCCGAGGTGCGGCTCGTCCGGGCGGATCCGCACGCCGTAGATGACCGGGGCGACCAGGCGCAGGTACAGCGGCGAGTAGTAGCGCAGCGGGGTCGACATCGCCCCGAACACCCATGGCGCGGGCGGGCGGCCCCCGAGGCCGGGGATGGTCGCGGCCAGGACCAGCGAGCGCACACGGGTCGGAGCCCGGTGCGCCAGCTCCTGGGCCAGGGCGCCGCCCCAGGAGTAGCCGAGGACGTCGACTCGCTCGTGGCCGAGCGCGTCGAGCAGGTCGACGACCAGCTCGGCGTACGCGGGCATGCGGACCGGCACCGGCAGCGCCGGGGATCCGCCCGTGCCCGGGACGTCGAAGACGATGACGTGCCGTCCGGGGAGCTGGGCCAGCAGAGGCCGCCACATGTCCAGGTTCGCGCCGATGCCGTTCACGAGCAGCAGGGGCGGACCCTCGCCCCCGGTCCCGACCCGTAGGACGACGCCGTCGCCGACGACCACCTCGCGCACCTGCAGGTCCGTCGTCACCGGCTCACGTCCCGAGCCCCGCTCTGCCGCCCGGGGTCCCATGGGCAGACGGTAGTCCGGCCGGCTCGCGTCAGACCGCCACCATCGTCAGCAGCTCGTAGGCGGCGACGACGACGTCGTCCTGGTCGAGCACCTGCACGTCCCACCGGACCTCGCCCTGCTCGGGCGTGCGCGGGGTCTTCGCGGCGCAGGTCAGCACGACATGCAGCCGGTCGCCGGCCTGGACCGGCTTGGTGAAGCGCAGCCGGTCCAGACCCGTGTTGGCGAGCACCGGGCCGGGAGCCGGGTCGACGAACAGGCCGGCGGCGAACGACAGGACGAGGTACCCGTGGGCCACGATGCCCCCGAACAGCGGGTTCGCCGCCGCCGCCTCGGGGTCGGTGTGGGCGTAGAAGGTGTCGCCGGTGAACTCGGCGAAGTGGGCGATGTCGCCGGCCGTCACCTCGCGCGAGCCGGTCACCACGGTGTCGCCCACCTGCAGCTCGCCCAGCGTCTTGCGGAAGGGGTGCACGTCGGTCGCGGTCCGCCGCGCACCGGTCACGTACGTGCCGGTCACCGCGGCGAGCATGTCGGGTGAGCCCTGCACCGCCGTCCGCTGGAGGTGGTGCATCACGCCGCGCAGACCGCCGAGCTCCTCACCACCACCGGCCCGGCCCGGACCGCCGTGCACGAGCTGCGGCAGGGGGGAGCCGTGGCCGGTCGACTCCTGCGCGCTGTCGCGGTCCAGCACGTGCAGCCGTCCGTGGAAGGCGGCGGCACCGAGCACCAGCTCGCGGACGACGGCAGGGTCGTGCGTGACGACCGAGGCCACCAGGCTGCCGCGCCCCAGAGCCAGCAGGTCGACGACGTCGGCGACGTCGTCGTAGGGGAGCAGGGACGCCACCGGGCCGAACGCCTCGACCTCGTGCACGGCAGCGGTGCGCGGGTCGTCGTGCCGGACGACGGTGGGCGCGAGGAAGGCGCCCCGCGGCAGGTCGGGTTCGGCGCCGGGGGTGAGCGCGCGCCCGCCCTCGGACAGCTGCGCCACGGCCCGGCGGACGGCGTCCCGCTGCCGGAGGTCCACCAGTGCGCCCATGCCGGTGGCCGGGTCCCGGGGGTCGCCGACCACGATCTCCGACAGGGCGTTCAGCAGTGCCTCGGACACGTCCTCGAGCAGGTGCCGGGGGACGAACGCCCGGCGGATGGCCGTGCACTTCTGTCCCGCCTTGGCGGTCATCTCACGGACGACCTCCCGCACGAACAGGTCGAACTCCGGGGTGTCCGGGGTGGCGTCCGGGCCGAGCACGGCGCCGTTGAGCGAGTCGGCCTCCGCGGTGAAGCGCGCCCCGCGCTCGACCACCGCCGGGTGCCCGCGCAACAGCCGGCCGGTCGCCGCGGAACCGGTCACGCCGATCAGGTCCTGGCTCCCGAGGTCGTCGAGCAGGCCGTCCGTCCCGCCGATGAGCAGCTGCAGGGCCCCGTCGGGCAGGAGACCGCTGTCGACGATGCTCCGGACGACGCGCTCGGTGAGGAACGCGGTCTGACCGGCCGGCTTCACGACGCTGGGCACACCCGCGAGCAGCGCCGGCGCCAGCTTCTCCAGCATCCCCCAGACCGGGAAGTTGTAGGCGTTGATCTGCAGGGCGGCGCCACGCATCGACGTCATCACGTGCCGGGCCACGAACGTGCCGCGCCGGCCCAGCGGCTCGACCGGACCGTCGAGGTAGACCGCGCTGTCCGGCAGCTCGCGGCGACCCTTGCTTGCGTAGGCCAGCAGGGTGCCGAAGCCCCCGTCGAGGTCGATGAGGGCGTCGGCCGCGGTCGCACCGGTGGCGTGCGAGAGCTCGGCGAACTCCTGCTTGACGCCCATCAGGTGGACGCCGAGCTGCTTGAGCAGGGCCGCCCTCTGGTGGAAGGTCAGCGCGCGCAGGGCCGGTCCGCCCACGGCACGGGCATAAGCCAGGGCCTGCGCCGCAGGCACCGGACGGGTCGAGACCCGCGCGACCAGCACCCCCGTGGTGGCGTCCAGCAGGGGCGCGCCCTCGTCGTCCGGGGTGTGCCAGCGTCCGGCGACGTAGTTCTCGAGCAGCACGGCGTCCTCTTCCGGTCGTGGGACCGGTCACACTGCCACTCCGACGACGTCGACAGCCGGAGCGCCCCGTGCAGGTCCTTCCCCCCCTCGGTCCCGCCGACCTCGAGCCCATCGAGACCGCCTCCCTCGAGCAGCTGCAGGAGCTGCAGCTGGCGCGGCTGCGCTGGTCGCTGCAGCACGCCTACGACCACGTGGACCACTACCGGGCCGCGTTCGACGCCGCGGGGGTGCATCCCCGGGAGGTCGAGCAGCTCGCGGACCTGGCCCGCTTCCCGTTCACCACCAAGGCGGACCTGCGCGCGGGCTACCCGTTCGGCATGTTCGCGGTTCCGCAGGCGCAGGTACGGCGGATCCACGCGAGCAGCGGCACGACCGGCCAGCCGACCGTCGTCGGCTACACCGGGCGCGACCTCGACACCTGGGCCGACGTCGTCGCGAGGAGCCTGCGGGCCGCGGGGGTGCGGCCCGGCTGGACGGTGCACGTCGCGTACGGGTACGGGTTGTTCACCGGAGGGCTCGGGGTGCACTACGGGGCCGAGCGGATGGGGTGCACGGTCGTGCCGGTGTCCGGCGGGCAGACGGCACGCCAGGTGCGGCTCATCACCGACTTCCGCCCCGACGTCATCTGCGTGACGCCGTCGTACATGCTCGCGCTGCTCGACGAGTTCGACCGGCAGGGGCTCGACGCCCGCGAGAGCTCGCTGAAGGTGGGGGTGTTCGGAGCCGAGCCGTGGACCCAGGACCTTCGCCACGAGGTCGAGGAGCGGGCCGGTCTGCACGCGGTCGACATCTACGGGCTGTCGGAGGTGATGGGCCCGGGGGTGGCGTCGGAGTGCGTGGAGACCAAGGACGGGCTGCACGTCTGGGAGGACCACTTCTACCCCGAGGTGGTCGATCCCGTGACCGGTGCGGTCCTGCCGGACGGCGCAGGAGGGCGAGCTGGTCTTCACGTCCCTGACCAAGGAGGCGATGCCGGTGGTGCGCTACCGCACCCGCGACCTCACCAGGCTGCTGCCCGGGCACGGCGCGGACGATGCGCCGCATTGCGCGGATCACCGGGCGCTCCGACGACATGATCATCCTGCGGGGGGTGAACGTGTTCCCGACGCAGGTCGAGGAGCTGCTGCTGCGGGTGCCGGGGCTGACGCCGCACTACCAGCTGGTGCTCACCCGTCCGGAGCGGCTGGACGAGCTGACCGTGCGGGTCGAGGCCCGCCCGGGCGTCCCGGCCGGTGACCGGGCCGGGCTCGGTGCGGCCCTGTGCCGGCTGGTCAAGGAGGAGGTGGGGGTCTCGGTGTCCTGCGACGTCGTCGGCGAGGGCGAGGTCGGTCGCTCGGAGGGCAAGGCGCAGCGCGTCGTCGACCAGCGGGGCTGAGCGGCTCTCAGCCCCGGGTCCTGAGCCCGTCGAGGGCCAGCGCCACCAGGGCGTCCTCCACCTGCTGCCCGCCGTGGTCGCCGTCGGGCCTGAACCAGTCGACCAGGCTGTTCACGGAGCCGAAGAGCAGGCGCGTCACCAGGCGGGGGTCGAGGTCGCTGCGGACGTCGCCCTCCGCGACGGCCTCGCCGACCAGCAGGGCGAGGCGACGGTCGAACTCCCGGCGTCGCTCCAGGGCCCAGCGCTCGGCGCCGGTGTTGCCCCGGACGCGCAGCAGCAGCGTCACGTAGGGCAGCTCCGCGGAGAGCACCCGTACCGATCCGCGCACCACGTGCTCGAGCCGCGCGACGGCGGCCCCGTGGAGGGCGCCGTCCTGCTCGAGCACGGCGAACAGGGCGTCGACCGCCCGGGCGACGGCGAGGCGCAGGAGCTCCTCCTTGCCGCTCACGTGGTGGTAGATCGACGACTTCGTCCGCCCGGTCGCCCGGGACAGGTCCTCCATGGACGTCGCGTCGTAGCCGCGCCGCAGGAACTCCTGCGCGACCACCTCGAGCAGCTCGGCGAGGCTGTAGCGGTCCCGGCGGTCCCGCGTCGCCCGGGGTGGCGGCTCGGCGGGCGTCGTCACGCGGGGAGGCTATCCCCGGGCCGCCTTGACAGCCCCGTCGCGTGCGGGGGACCATGACAACCGAACGATCGTTCGGGTCAGCGCCCACGCCGGCCGCAGCAGGAACCCCGTGGAGGATCCGTGAGCCAGCTCGAGCAGGACTTCCAGGACCGCATCGACGCCGACGTCCGGGTGGAGCCACGCGACTGGATGCCCGAGGGGTACCGCAAGACGCTCATCCGCCAGATCGCCCAGCATGCGCACTCGGAGATCATCGGGATGCAGCCCGAGGGCAACTGGATCACCCGTGCGCCGTCGCTGCGCCGCAAGTGCATCCTCGTGGCCAAGGTCCAGGACGAGGCCGGCCACGGGCTCTACCTCTACTCGGCCGCCGAGACCCTGGGCGCCGACCGGGACGAGCTGCTCGACCTGTTGCACGCCGGCCGGCAGAAGTACTCGACGATCTTCAACTACCCCACCACGTCGTGGGCCGACGTCGCGGCCATCGGCTGGCTCGTCGACGGCGCGGCCATCATGAACCAGGTCCCGCTGACCCGCTGCTCCTACGGCCCGTACGCCCGCGCCATGACCCGGGTGTGCAAGGAGGAGTCGTTCCATCAGCGGCAGGGCTTCGAGGCCATGACGGTGCTCGCCTCCGGGACGCCGGCGCAGAAGCAGATGGCGCAGGCTGCGCTGGACCGCTGGTGGTGGCCGTCGCTGATGATGTTCGGCCCGACCGACACCGACTCGCCCAACAGTGCGCAGTCGATGGCCTGGGGCATCAAGCGCTTCAGCAACGACGACCTGCGCCAGCGCTTCGTCGACGCGACCGTGCCGCAGGCCGAGCACCTCGGCCTGACCGTTCCGGACCCCGACCTGCGCTGGGACGGCGAGCACTACGCCTTCGGCGAGATCGACTGGACCGAGTTCTACGCCGTGATGAAGGGCGACGGGCCGTGCAACCGCGACCGTCTGCGCAACCGGGTCGCCGCGCACGACGACGGCGCCTGGGTGCGCGAGGCCGCCGCGGCCTATGCGGCCAAGCAGGCCGCCACCGGCGAGCACGCCGCCGCATGACCTCCTACACCAGCGCGGGGGGGCACGGCGCGGTCCCCACCTCCGGGGTGCCGGTCGACGAGGGCGGCGTGCCGCACCGCGCGCAGGCCCCTCTGTGGGAGGTCTTCGTGCGCAGCCGCCGCGGCCTGTCGCACACCCACGTGGGGAGCCTTCGGGCCTCTGACGCGCACATGGCCCTGCGCAACGCGCGCGACGTCTACACCCGCCGGCAGGAGGGCGTCTCGCTGTGGGTCGTCCCGGCGAGCGAGATCGTGGCCAGCAGCCCGGACGAGAAGGACGCCTTCTTCGACCCCGCCGGCGACAAGCCCTACCGGCACCCCACCTTCTACGACGTGCCCGAGGGACTGACCCACCTGTGACGGCCGACGTGCGGACCGACCTCGACACGGCCGCCTACTGCCTGCGCCTCGGCGACGACGCCCTGGTGCTCGGCCAGCGGCTGTGCGAGTGGGCCGCCCGCTCCCCGCAGATCGAGCAGGACGTGGCGCTGCTCAACATCGCGCTCGACCTGCTGGGGTCCGCGCGCACGCTGCTGACCCGGGCCGGCGAGCTCGAGGGACGGGGCCGGGACGAGGACGACCTCGCCTTCCTGCGTGACGAGCCGGAGTTCACCTGCGCGCTGCTGTTCCAGGCCGAGAACGGCGACTTCGGTCGCACCCTGGCCCGTCAGCTCCTGGTCTCGGCCTACCAGGTGCCGCTGTGGCAGGCGCTGTCCGGGAGCACCGACGAGGTGCTCGCCGGGATTGCCGGCAAGGCCGTGAAGGAGGCGGCCTACCACCTCGACCACGCCCGCAGCTGGGTGGTCCGGCTCGGGGACGGCACCGAGGAGTCCCGCCGCCGCGTGCAGACCGGGCTCGACGAGGTGTGGCCGTACGCGTTCGAGCTGTTCGAGCGCGACGACCTCACCGACCGGCTGGTGGCCCGGGGGGTGGCGCCCGACCCGCAGCAGCTGCACGCCCCGTGGGAGGCGACCGTGCAGGCGGTGCTCGACGAGGCCACGCTGACCGTGCCGCAGACCACCTGGCGGCCCACCGGAGGGCGGCGCGGCGAGCACCTCACGAGCTTCGGCTACCTGCTGGCCGAGCTGCAGCACCTGCACCGCAGCCACCCCGGAGCGCGCTGGTGAGCACCGCCACCGAGCTGCGCGAGGTGCTCGCACAGGTCCACGACCCGGAGATCCCGGTGATCACCATCGAGGACCTCGGCATCCTGCGCGACGTCGAGGTGCAGGGCCGGCGCGTGGTCGTCACCATCACGCCCACCTACTCCGGCTGCCCCGCCATGCACGAGATCGAGCAGGACGTGCGCTCCGCGCTGCCCGACTGGGAGGTGGAGGTGCGCACCGTGCTGAGCCCGGCGTGGACCACCGACTGGATGACCGACCAGGGCCGCGAGAAGCTGCGCGCCTACGGCATCGCCCCGCCCGAACGTCGCCCCGCCGGACCCGTCCCGGTGTCCCTCGCGCCGTTCCGGCCGGCCTGCCCGCAGTGCGGCTCGGGCGACACCGAGGAGCTGAGCCGCTTCGGTTCGACCTCCTGCAAGGGCATGTGGCGCTGCCGCGCCTGCCGGGAGCCGTTCGACCACTTCCGGGCGCACTGACGTGGACGTCGTCCCCCTGCGGGTCGCCCGGGTCGATGCTCTGACCGCCGACAGCGTCGCCGTCACCTTCGAGGTCCCTGCCGAGGCGGCCGACCGCTTCCGGTTCCGCCCCGGGCAGCACCTCACCCTGCACCGCCGGATCGAGGGCACGGACCTTCGGCGCACGTACTCGGTGTGCAGCTCGGTGCAGGGCGGTCCGCTGCGCGTCGCGGTCAAGCGGCTCGACGGCGGGGCGTTCTCCACGTGGGCCACCGAGCAGCTGCGCGTGGGCGACGTGGTCGACGTCGGACCCCCCAGTGGCAGCTTCGGCCCCCGGCTCGACCCGGACAGGTCGCGCACCCTCGGGCTCGTCGCCGCCGGGAGCGGCATCACCCCGATCCTGTCGATCGCCGCCTCCGTGCTCGACGTCGAGCCGGGCAGCGACGTCGTGCTCGTCTACGGCAACCGCAGCCAGGGCGACGTGATGTTCCTCGAGGAGATCGCCGACCTCAAGGACCGCTTCCCGGAGCGGCTGCAGGTGATCCACCTGCTCTCCCGTGAGGAGCAGGAGTCCGAGCTGCTCAGCGGCCGGATCGACACCGAGCGGCTGGGCCGGCTGGCCGACTCCGGCCTGCTGGCAGTGGAGCAGGCGGAGGCCTGGTACGTCTGCGGCCCGTTCGGGATGGTCACGCAGGCGCAGGAGGCCCTGCGGCACGCTCGGCGCCCGGGCCGTGCACGTGGAGCTGTTCCACGCCGACGCCCCGCCGCCCCGACCGGCCCGGCAGGGACCGCCGTCGCAGGCCTGCGGGGTCACCGTCACGCTGCACGGCCGCACCAGCACGCTCGAGGTCGACGGGGAGACCGAGACGGTGCTCGACGCGGTGCTGCGGGTCCGCCCCGACGCGCCCTACGCCTGCCGGGGCGGCGTCTGCGGCACCTGCCGGGCCCGCCTGGTGGAGGGGACGGTCGACATGGACGTCAACTACGCCCTCGAACCGGACGAGCTGGCCGCCGGAGTGGTCCTGACCTGCCAGGCGCGCCCGACCAGCGCCACCGCCCGCCTGGACTTCCTGTGAGCGGCGGCCCGGCGCGTCCCTAGGCTTCCCGGGATGAGCGCAGTGCGGAGCGGCAGGGGGGCCGGTCTCGGTCTGGCGTTGGTGTCGGCGGCGAGCTTCGGCACCTCGGGGGCGTTCGCCGGCTCGCTGCTCGAGGCGGGATGGACCCCGGGCGCGGCGGTCACCGTCCGGATCTCCCTGGCCGCGCTGGTGCTGACGCTGCCGGCGGTGCTGCTGCTGCGCGGCCACCTGGGCCGGCTGCGGCGGGACGCGCTGCTCGTGACCGGCTACGGCGTCGCCGCGGTGGCCGGCGCGCAGCTCTGCTACTTCCAGGCCATCGAGCACCTGTCGGTCGCCGTCGCGCTCCTGCTCGAGTACAGCGGGGCGCTCCTGGTGGTCGGCTGGATGTGGGTGCGCCACGGCCGCCGACCCCGCCGGCGGACCATCACCGGAGCGGCCGTCGCCGTGACCGGCCTGGTCCTCGTCCTGGACCTTCTCGGCGACGCCGCCCTCGACCCCGTCGGGGTGCTCTGGGGCCTGGGGGCCGCCGTCGGGCTGGCGGTCTACTTCGTCCTGTCGGCCGGCAGCGACGACGCCCTGCCGCCCCTCGTGGTCGCCTGGGGCGGGCTGGCCGTCGGCGGGCTGCTCCTGGGGGCCGCGGTGCTGGCGGGGGCGCTCCCGTTCGCCGCGCCCCGAGGTCGACGTCGTCCTGCTCGACCGGCCCGTGGGCTGGCTCGTGCCGGTGCTCGGCCTGTCGCTGGTGGCGGCCGTCGTCGCCTACGTCACCGGGATCCTGGGGGCCAGGCTGCTCGGCCCGACGGTGGCCTCGTTCGTCGGCCTCACCGAGGTGCTGTTCGCGGTCGGGTTCGCCTACCTGCTGCTGGGCCAGGTGCTGCGGCCGGGGCAGCTGCTCGGGGGCCTGCTCGTGGTGGGAGGGGTCGCCCTGGTGCAGTCCGAGGAGTCGCCCGAGGAGCTTGCCGTGGTGCCGGTCCCCTGACCCGCGCGACTCGTCCCCCGGGAACGACTCGGGGGAGGAGCCGCGTGGCCCCTCCCCCGAGTCGTGCGCGGGACGGTCTAGCAGTCGGCCGGCACGTTGAAGCCCTGCTTGCCGTCGGTCTTGCTGGCGCTGCTGCCCTGCAGGGCGTTCGTGCCGAGCCCGCGCTTGGCGAACGCGGCCCACAGCGTGCAGCGGTTGTCACCGCCGGTCAGCGCCTGGTCGGCCGCGATGATCGCGTCCCGGCCGTCGACGAAGCCGGGACGGCAGGGCTGGAACTTCATGCCGTCCAGGACCAGCTGGGCGGCCAGGTTGTTGCCGCCGGTCTCCCAGGAGGCGTCCAGGTCGGGGTTGAAGCCGTGCTCGGCGACCAGGCCCCAGTAGACCTCCCAGAGCATCGAGGCCCACACCCAGCCGACGCCGTGCGGCGCTGCGACGGAGGAGTCCTTGATGGTGTCGTAGGTGGCGTAGTCGATGCTCATGTCGGTGGAGTAGGCGCTCTGGCGGATGCCCTGGGCGTCCCGGCCCTCCTGGTAGAGCACGTACGTGCCGACGCCCCGCGGGGTCTTGCCGAGGTCCAGGGCGTCCTTCGCGCGCATCGTCATCGTGTAGGCCAGGAAGTCGCTCCAGCCCTCACCCATCTGCTCCTGCGTGGTGGACGTGCTCAGGCAGTTGCTGGTGGCGGGTCCGCCGGTGAGCCGGGTCGAGACGCCGTGGCCGTACTCGTGCGTGATGACGCCCGCGTCGAAGTCGCCGTCGCGGACGGCGGCCTCGGGGCGGGTCGGCACGTTGGTCTGCGGGTTGGGCAGGACGTTCTCGGCACCCGGGACCCACAGGTACATCTGCATCCGGGGCGAGGTGCCCTCGGCGGGCGTGGCGAAGTTGGCGTTGAGCACGCCGCTGCCGTCCTGCGCCTCGGCCTGCACGCTGTCGCCGCCCTTGCCCTTGCCGTCGTAGTTGACGACCTGGAAGTTGCCGGCCTCCTCGGTGAAGCCGTACCGGGCGGTGAAGTCGTGGATGGTGTTCGTCCAGTAGAAGAGGTTCGTCACCGCGGCGTCGCGGTAGGTGGCCGGCGTCAGGCGCTCGTCGGCCAGGTAGTCGAACTGCAGGTCGGCCGCCGTCGGCTGCGACATCGGGTCGGCCTGGTTGTTCTGGGGGGCCGAGACGCACGCGCCGGTGGCCAGACCCTCGCAGGACTGCACCGTGTCGGCGTAGGCGTTGATGTTGTTGCCGGTGGTCGTGGTGGTGTCGGCGCCGGTCTTGCCGTCGAGGTCGTGCCAGCCGAAGCGGGAGAAGGTGGGGTCGGCCGGGTTGCGGACCACCGTGCGCGGGCCGTCGTTGGGGCTCTCCAGGGGCTGCTGGTAGACCCGGTAGGCCGAGCCGTCGGCGACGGCGCCGGGAGCGGCCAGGGCGTCGAAGGAGCTGACCTGCAGGCCGCGGGCCGAGGCCTGCTGCACCAGCGCGGTGTCGGCAGCGGCGCCGGCGACGGCCCGGGTGGGGGCCTGCCCGTCGTGCTGCACCTCGTCGGTGCTCTTCTCGCTGACGACCAGGTCGTCGACCTGCAGGAGGTCGCCGTTCTCGGCGTCGACCGCCGCGACCCACCAGTGCAGGCCGCTCTTCTCCTGGATCTCGAGCACCCAGGCGAGCCGCACGCGGTTGCCGACGGCCTGGTAGGTCAGGGCGGCCGGGACCGGACCGGCGGCGATGCCGGCGTCGGTCAGCAGGGCGGTGCGCACCTTGCCGTCCTTGGCCTGGCCCAGCAGTCGCAGGCCCTTGGGGGCGCCGAGGTGCAGGGCCACGGCCGCGGAGCGGAACGCCTGGGCGGCGGAGAGCTGCGCCGACCCCGAGGTCGCGGCGGCCACACCCTTGACCAGGCGCGACCCGGCGTGGACGACGGTGCCCGCGGGACCGACGTTGACGGTGGCGGCGGAGCCGGCAATGGGCGTGCCGCCCTTGGTCTGCCGGACGTAGACGTGCGTGACGCCGTTGTCAGCGGAGGTGTAGGCGTCACTGACGGCGAGCTCCTCCACGTCGGCCGCCGTGACCTTGTACTTGCCGGGGTTGTCCCGGATGTCGGCGAGAGCGACCTCGGTGGCCGACTCCACCGTCGCCACCGCCGGATCGGTCGGGTCGTCGGCGAGGGCGGGGGCGGCGAGCAGCGCGGTGGCCGCCAGGACGGCGGTGACCGCGATGCGCGGCCGGGACAGGCGGGTGTGCCTCATGCGGGGGCTCCGAGGGTGGTGGGATCCGAGGGTGGTGCGGTCCGATGCGTACCGATTCGCCCCCGGCCGCCGACCTCCTGCACACGCACCGTGACCGATCGGAGGGCCTTCACAGCAATCCCACAGGCGTCCGGCAGCCGTGGTGCAGCCCCCGCACGGACGCTCGTGCCCAGCAGGATGGGCGGCGGAGCCCCTCCCACGTCGAACGGAGCACCATGACCGCCCCCGCAGCGACCGCCCCCGAGGCCCGGCTCCTCGTCGTCGACGACGAGCCGAACATCCGGGAGCTGCTGTCGGTCAGCCTGCGCTTCGCGGGCTTCGACGTCGCCACCGCCAGGGACGGCGTGGACGCCCTGAACACCGCCCGCACCTTCGACCCCGACCTCGTGGTGCTCGACGTGATGATGCCCGGGCTCGACGGCTTCGCCGTCGCGGAGACGCTGCGCGGGCGGGGCGACCGGGTGCCCATCCTGTTCCTGACCGCCAAGGACGCCACCGAGGACCGGGTGCAGGGCCTCACGCTCGGCGGCGACGACTACGTGACCAAGCCCTTCTCGCTGGAGGAGGTGGTGGCCCGGATCCGGTCCATCCTGCGCCGGACCGCGGGCGCGCCGACGCCGGCCACCGCTCCCGCCAGTCGGCTGGCGTTCGCCGACCTCCTGCTCGACGACGACACCCATGAGGTCTGGAAGGGAGACCGGCTGGTCGAGCTGTCGCCGACCGAGTTCAACCTGCTGCGCTACTTCCTGCAGAACCCCGGGCGGGTGCTGTCCAAGAGCCAGATCCTGCAGACGGTGTGGAACTACGACTTCGGCGGCGACGGCAACGTCGTGGAGTCCTACGTCTCCTACCTGCGGCGAAAGATCGACACCTCCGAGCCGCGGCTGCTGCACACCGTGCGCGGGGTCGGGTACGTCCTGCGTGAACCGAGGGCGCTGCGGCCGTGAGCTCGCCCCTCGCCCGGGTCCCGCTGCGAACCCAGCTGCTGGCACTGCTGCTGGTCACCCTCGCGGTGGTGGTCCTGGCCGTCAGCCTGGTGAGCACGGCGTCGTTGCGCAGCTACCTGGTGGACCGCATCGACCTGCAGCTCGTGCAGACCGCGGAGCTGGTCGGCGACAGCAACCGCCCCGGCCGGCCGCTCGGTGGGCGGGGTCCGCGGCGCGACGTCGCCGTCACGACGCTGCGGTACGACGCCGGCGGCACCCTGCTGGCCGCCTCGCGGACGGAGCTGGACGAGCACGGCGGCCCGGCCGTCGAGGATCCGGGGGCGCTGCCGCCGGCGCCGGTCGACGTCGGCAGCGTCGACGGGGACCGCCGCTGGCGGGTGCTCGCCGTGCGCGACGGCAGCGGTGGCACGGTCGTCGTGGCCGTCCCGCTCGACGGCGTCGACGACACGGTGTCGCGCCTGCTCGTGATCGACGGTGCGGTGGGCCTGCTGGCGCTCGTCGCCGCCGGGGTGCTGGCCTGGGTCTGCGTGCGACGGAGCCTGCGGCCGCTCGTCGCCGTCGAGGAGACGGCGCAGCAGATCGCCACCGGTGACCTCAGCGTGCGCGTGCCGGGTGGGCACCCCCGCACCGAGGTGGGGAGCCTGGCGGCCTCGTTCAACGTCATGGTCGACCGGTTCGAGAGTGCGTACTCGGCGCAGCGGCGTTCCGAGGCCGAGGCGCGCACGTCCGAGGGCCGGATGCGCCGCTTCGTGGCCGACGCCAGCCACGAGCTCCGCACGCCCCTGACGTCGATCCGCGGCTTCGCCGAGCTCTACCGGCAGGGGGCCGCCAGCGGGCCGGAGCAGACCGGGCAGGTGATGCGGCGGATCGAGGACGAGGCCCAGCGCATGGGCCTGCTGGTGGAGGACCTGCTCCTGCTGGCCCGGCTCGACCAGGCGCGACCGCTGCGGCAGGAACCGGTCGACGTGCTGGCGCTCGCCGCCGACGTCGTGCATGCCGCATCCGCCGTGCACGGGTCGCACCACCCGGTGCACCTCCGGGCACCCGGAGACGTTGAAGCACCCGGTGCCGGGGAGCCGCCGATGGTGGTGGGCGACGACGCGCGGCTGCACCAGGTGGTCAGCAACCTGGTGGGCAACGCCGTGGCGCACACGCCCGAGGGCACCCGCACCGACGTCGCGGTCTCCCGCGACGGCGACCACGTCGTCGTGGAGGTGCGCGACGACGGTCCCGGCATGGCGCCCGAGGTGAGCGCGCGGGTGTTCGAGCGGTTCTACCGGGCCGACGCCTCCCGCAGCCGGGCCGGGTCGGCCACCACCGGGAGCGGACTCGGCCTGTCGATCGTCAGTGCCATCGTGGCCGCGCACGGGGGGTCGGTCGAGGTCGACAGCGCCCCCGGTGCCGGCGCCTGCTTCCGCGTGCGGCTGCCCGCGCGGACCTGATGAGGGGTCCGGGACAGGCAGGGATCGGGGCGCCGACGGCGAAACGGTCCGGCAACGATCCCGCTGCCGCCTGGAGGCCCCGCATGTCCCCGTCCGCCCACCCCCTGTCCCCCCGGCGCGCGCCGGTGCGCCTGGCGCTGCTCGGCGGGGCGGCCCTCGTGGCCGGACTGCTGGCGGTGCCGTCGCACGCCGTCGAGCCCGCTGAGATCACCAACGCGTGCGTGGCGAGCGTCCCGGAGACCGACCCGCTCGAGGCCGGCCCCACGAACATCTGCTTCACGGTCTTCAAGCCCGCCTCGGCCTCTGCCCAGAAGCGGGTCCCGATGGTGCTGCACAGCCACGGCTGGGCCGGGAGCAGGACCAAGACGGCGTCGTCGTTCCAGAGCTACCTCGACAACGGCTTCGGCGTGCTGTCGATCGACCAGCGTGGGCACGGCGAGAGCGGCGGCAAGGCGCACGTGGAGGACCCGGCCTTCGAGGGCCAGGACATGATCAAGGTCATCGACTACGTGGCCGGCCTCGACTGGGTGGAGCAGGACAAGCCGGGCGACCCCCGGATCGGCGCCATCGGCGGCTCCTACGGCGGCGGCTACCAGTTCGCGGCCGCCTTCACCGAGATCGCCGAGACGGGCAAGACCCGCCTGGACGCGATGGCCCCCGAGATCACCTGGTTCAGCCTCAACGAGAGCCTGGCGCCGGACGACGTCGTGCGCACCGCCTGGGTGTCGGCGCTCTACGCCGCCGGCACGCAGCAGCACACCTCGACCGTGCACGCCGGCTTCGCCGAGGGCGTGGCCACCGGCAACTGGCCGGCTGCCATGGACGAGTTCTTCGTCGACAACGGCCCGAAGAGCCACGTGGCCAACGGTGAGCTGCTCGACATCCCGGTGCTGTTCGGCCAGGGCGCGACCGACAACCTGTTCCCGCTGGAGCAGGGCCTGAAGAACTTCGACCGCGCGCTGACGCCGAAGGCCCGCGAGAAGAGCATCTTCGTGGGCTACAACGGCGGCCACGCGCTGCCGAACGCGCTGCCGCTCGGCTACGGCACCGCCGGTGATGCCTGCTCCAAGACCCTCGGCGGCTCGGCGACCGTCACGAACTTCGCGTCGCTCGCCCAGCAGTTCCTCGCCGAGAACCTCAAGGGCGCCAAGCGCGAGCTGGTCGGCCACGGGCAGTACCACCTCACCACCGCCGACCTCACCTGCACGACGGTCGACTCGGTCAAGCCCGCCGTCGCCTTCCCGCTCGCCCAGCCGATCGTCAGCACGGCCGTCGCGGGTGCGCCGCAGCAGATCGAGATCGCCAAGGGCCCGCTGCGGATCGCCGGCAGCCCCCGCCTGGACGCCGTCGTCACCGCACTCGGCCTGGACGCCCGGGCGTTCCTCGGGCTCGCCGTCGGCACGAACGCCGCCACGGCCAAGGTGGTCCAGAACAACCTGATGCCGCACCGCGAGGGCGGCCTCAACGTCGGTACGGCCCGTCAGATGGCGCTGCCGTCCGTGGCGGTGGACGTGCCGGCCGGCTCGTCGCTGTTCCTCACGGTCAGCCCCGTGTCGGACATGTTCGCCGCCCACGGCAGCCGCAGCCCGGGGGCGCTGCTCCTGCAGAACGCCGTCCTGCGCCTGCCGGTCGTGACGGCGGACGCACCGATGGCCAAGTAGCTCCCGCTGCACGCCCGCGGCCGGTCGACCCCTCGGGGCGGCCGGCCGCTCGGCTGTCCGGGCCCGTGCATGCGGTGCCTGCGAGGGTGGGGCCTCAGCGCAGGGCGTCCCGCACCACGGCCGCGGCGCGGTCCACGTCGGCGTCGGTCAGGTCGGCGCGGGCGGTCACCCGTAGGCACGAGCCGCCCGCGGGCACGCTCGGTGGGCGGAAGCAGCCGACGCGCACGCCGCCCCGACGGCAGGCGGCCTGCGCGGCGACCGCGCGCTGCGGGTCGCCGACGGGCACCTGCAGGACAGCGCCCGGTGTCGGCGGCACGCCCAGCCGGTCGGCGAGCCGGGCACCCACCCTGGCCAGCGCCGCCACGCGCTCGTCGTCGACCAGGTCCAGGGCGGCCAGCGCCGCACCGGCCGATGCGGGAGCCAGGCCCGTGTCGAAGATGAACGCCCGCCCGGTGTCGATCAGGTGGTCGCGCAGCAGGGCCGTGCACAGGACGGCCCCGCCCTGGCTGCCCAGCGACTTCGACAGCGTCACGGTGCGCACGACATCGGGCTCGCGGTCCAGGCCGACGGCGGCGCAGGCCCCCGCCCCCTGCGGTCCGAGGACGCCGAGCGCGTGCGCCTCGTCGACCAGCAGCAGCGCGCCCGAGCGCCGGCTGATCCGGTGCAGCGCGCGCAGCGGCGCCAGGCTCCCGTCGACGGAGAACACCGCGTCGGTGACGACGACGACGCGGCCCCGATGGCCCGTCACCGCTGCCTCGACGGCCGCGAGGTCGCCGTGCGGCACGACCCGGACGGGCGAACGGGACAGGCGGCAGCCGTCGACGAGCGAGGCGTGGTTGTCGGTGTCGGAGACCACGAGCACGTCCGGCCCGCCGAGCACGGTCAGGGCCCCGAGGTTCGCCAGGTAGCCGGACGAGAAGACGAGCGCGGCGGCAGATCCGGTGCGGCGCGGCCAGGGCCTGCTCGAGCGCGAGGTGCAGCGGGGTGGTGCCGGTGACCAGCCGCGACCCGGTGCTGCCGGCGCCGTAGCGGCGAGCCGCCTCGACGGCCGCCTCGACGACGGCGGGCGCCCGGGCCAGCCCGAGGTAGTCGTTGGAGGCGAGGTCGAGCAGGCCGGCCCCGTCGGGATCCAGGTGACGCACGAGTCCGCGCCGGGAGAGGTCGTGGCGGGCGTCCTGCAGCCACGACCAGGGGTCGGCGAGCCTCCGGCACCGGACCAGCATGGCAGGTCGCCAGAGTATTGACGGATCTCGATGGAACGTCCAGGGTGGGGCTCCCACACCGATCGCAGGAGGTCCTGTGTCCCGTGTCCAGCTGGCCCTGAACGTCGACGACCTCGACGCCGCCGTCACCTTCTACAGCGCCCTGCTCGGGGTGCCTGCGACCAAGCGACGCCCCGGCTACGCCAACTTCGCCGTGGCCGATCCGCCGCTCAAGCTCGTGCTCCTGGAGAACGCTGGAGCAGGGGGGACGCTCAACCACCTCGGCATCGAGGTGGGCAGCAGCGAGAAGGTCCATGCCGAGATCACCCGTCTGCAGGAGAAAGACCTGCTGCCCGATGCCGAGCTCGCGACCACCTGCTGCTTCGCCACGCAGGACAAGGTCTGGGTCACGGCGCCGGACGGCGAACGGTGGGAGGTCTACACGGTGCTCGCCGACAGCCCGACCTTCGCCGGATGACCGACGACGAGACGGTTCGGTCCGCGGGCGACCAGGCGCGGGCGCTGTATGCGGCGGACACCGCGAGCCGGAGCCTCGGCATCGAGCTGCTCGACGTCGGGCCGGGCCGGGCGGTCGTGCAGCTGACGGTGACCGCCGCGATGGTGCAGGGCCACGGCACCTGCCACGGCGGCTACCTGTTCCTGCTCGCCGACACGGCCTTCGCGTTCGCCTGCAACACGCGGGGACCGGACGCCGTGGCCTCCGGGGCCGACGTCGACTTCCTGGCCCCGGTGCACGAGGGCGATGTCCTGGTGGCCGAGGGCGTCGAGCGGGTCGTCGTCGGTCGCAGCGGGCTCTACGACGTGACCGTGCGGCGCGACGGCGTGCCGGTCTGCGAGTTCCGCGGTCGCAGCCGGCAGCTGCGACCGGGGTAGCGGTCCCTGTCCGCCGGTGTCAGGTGGGGACCTGACAGACCCACCCCCAGGCCCGTCCCGCCCCGCCGTTGCTCCCCTGGTCGATCACCTGCTGCAGCGTCGTCGGCAGGGGTGCGCGCAGCGCCACGGCGACGCCGAGGAACGCGACGCCGAGCAGCAGTGCCCCCGCGGCCAGGCGTCGCTCGCCCAGGCGCTCGGCCGTCCAGGCCAGGACGGTCGAGCCCCAGAGCACCAGGGCGGCGAGCAGCGGCCCCGGCCACAGGAAGTGCGCCGTGATGTGCAGCGAGAACACGTCCATCCAGGCCACGTGCAACACGCCTGCGGCGAGGAACAGGACGTCGGGGACGGCGCTCCACAGATGACCGACCAGACCGGCCTCGCCGGCCCGCCACGGCCGGGCCAGTCCGGGTCGCACGAGCCGGGCCAGGACCAGCAGCCCCAGGCCGAGCGCCCCACCGAGGAGGGCGTGCAGCCAGAAGTGGAACTGGGCCCCGAGCTGGACGTAGCGCAGATAGAAGTAGGCCTCCCCGCCTACGAGGACCACCAGGGCCGCCCCGTGCCGGACCGTCGGGCTCACAGCGCTGCCACGGCGTCGACCAGGGTCTGCAGCTCGGCCAGGTGCTGCTCCGGGTGCGGGTCGTAGCTGCGGTACCGGACCCGGCCGGCGGCGTCGACGAGCGCGTAGCCGGTGCGGCCGGGAGCACCGAGGCCGTAGGCCCGGGCCAGCGCAGGGTCGGACCGGACGTCGACGGTGGCGCCGGTGACCTCGGGCGCGGGGCAGCCGGTGCAGAAGACGAGCACCACCGGTCTGCCGGTGGCCCGCAGGCCGGGAGCCGGCTCGTCGAGGAAGAGCAGGTCCAGCTGCTGGAGCGAGTGCACCGGGTCGTGCTTCGCATGCGCCGGGCTGAGCACGTACAGGAGCACACCGGCAGCCGGTGCGAGCAGGGAGAGTCCCGCCTGCAGCAGGACCCGTCGTCGGCGTTCCACGACGCAGCCCTACCGCCGGAGGGCGGCGCTGACGTCGTCCGCGCGCGCGGCCAGGTTGAGGCGGGTGAAGGCGAGTGCCTCGGCGAGGTCCGCCTCCCGCTCGGCCCGGTCCTCGGCGCGTCGGGTGCTGATCTCCACCACGATGATCCCGTCGAAGGACTGCCCGGCCAGCCCCTCGAGCAGCTCGGCGCACGGCTGGGTGCCGCGACCCGGCACGAGGTGCTCGTCGCGGGCGCTCCCGCTCCCGTCCGCGATGTGGACATGGGCGAGCCGGTCGCCCATCTTCGCGCCCATCGCCAGGGCGTCGGACTGGCTGACGCTGGTGTGCGACAGGTCGAGGGTGAAGTGCCGGTAGTCCTCGTCGGTGGGGTCCCAGTCGGGGGCGTAGGGCGTCACCTCGCGTCCGCGGGCCCGCAGCGGGAACATGTTCTCGACGGCGAACTTGACGTCGGTCTCGTCGGCCATCTGCTGGATGCCCCCGATGAACTGGCGGGCGTAGTCGCGCTGCCAGCGGAACGGGGGGTGGACCACGACGGTCTCGGCTCCGAGCTCCTCCGCCGCGTCCTTGGAGCGCACCAGCTTGGCCCACGGGTCGGTGCCCCACACCCGCTGGCTGATGACCAGGCACGGCGCGTGGATCGACAGGATCGGGATCTGGTGGTAGTCCGACAGCCGGCGCAGCGCCGCGATGTCCTGGCTGACCGGGTCGTGCCAGACCATGACCTCGACGCCGTCGTAGCCCAGGCGCGCCGCCATCTCGAAGGCGTCCGCCGTCGACTGCGGGTAGACGCTCGGCGTGGCCAGGGCGACCCGGGCCCCGGGCACGACGGCGACAGCCGGAAGGTGGGACGCGGACACCTCGGGCGACTCGGACATCGAGGACCAGCCTACGGCTCTCCTACGCTCGACCCGTGACCGCCGGACGCCTGCCGCTCGATCCCGTGGAGGAGGCGCGGCGGCAGTGGGTCCGGCACGGGTGGGCCGAGGCCGCCGACGGCATGGCCGCCGTCACCAGCGTGATGCGCGCGCAGCAGATCCTGCTCGCCCGCACCGATGAGGTGCTGCGGCCGTTCGGTCTGACCTTCGCCAGGTACGAGGCGCTGATGCTGCTGCTGTTCAGCCGTACCGGGATGCTTCCGCTGCGGACACTGACCAGCCGCTTGCAGGTGCACCCGACCAGCGCCACCAGCGCCGTGGACCGGCTCGAGGGTGCGGGACTGGTGCGACGCCGGCCGCACCCCGAGGACGGCCGGGCACTGCTGGTCGAGCTGACCGACGCCGGTGCGGAGCTCGCCCGGTCGGCGACTGCCGAGCTGAACGCCCGGGTGTTCACCGACCCGGGCGTGCCGTCCCGCCGGGTGCCGTCGCTCGTGGGCGTGCTCCGGGCGCTGCGCAGGTCGGCAGGTGACTTCTCGAGCACCCCCGGGGCTACCTTAGTAGGACGTCCTACTAAATCGGAGCCCATGATGACCGCGCCGGCCACCGCCAAGCCCGCCCTGCACGTCCCCGTGAACCCCGTGCGGTTCGTGACGGCGGCCAGCCTGTTCGACGGTCACGACGCCGCCATCAACATCATGCGGCGGGTGCTGCAGGCCCAGGGCTGCGAGGTGGTGCACCTCGGGCACGACCGCAGCGTCGAGGAGATCGTCACGGCGGCGATCCAGGAGGACGCGCAGGGCGTGGCGATCAGCTCCTACCAGGGCGGCCACGTCGAGTACTTCAGCTATCTCGGTCGAGCGGCTGCGCGAGCGCGGAGCCGCGCACGTGCAGGTCTTCGGCGGCGGCGGCGGGGTGATCGTCCGCGAGGAGATCGACCTGCTCGCCTCGCGCGGGGTCAAGATCTTCGCGCCCGAGGACGGCCAGCGGCTCGGCCTCGCCGGCATGATCAACGAGCTCGTGCTCGCCTGCGACGTCGACCTCGCCGCGGAGCCGGCCTCGCTCGAGGGGGTCGTCGCCGGTGACGCTGCGGCGCTCGCCCGGCTGATCACCCAGCTCGAGGCGGGCTCAGCGCTGCCGTCCTCGCTCCCGACCGGGCGCACCGTCCCCGTCCTCGGCATCACCGGCACCGGCGGCTCGGGCAAGAGCTCGCTCACCGACGAGCTGCTGCGGCGGCTGCGCCTGGACAACGAGGACAAGCTCCGCGTGGCGGTCCTCGCGGTCGACCCCACTCGGCGCCGGGGCGGTGGCGCCCTGCTCGGCGACCGCATCCGGATGAACGCGCTCGACGCCGCCGACCCCGGCAAGCTGTTCTTCCGCTCGCTTGCCACCCGTGGCGCGGGGGGCGAGGTGCCGGCCTGCCTGCCGCAGGTGATCGACGCCTGCCGGGCCGCCGGCTACGACCTCGTCATCGTCGAGACGCCCGGCATCGGCCAGGGCGACGCCGGGATCGTCGAGCACTCCGACGTCAGCCTCTACGTGATGACGCCCGAGTACGGCGCCTCCAGCCAGCTGGAGAAGATCGACATGCTCGACTTCGCCGACGTGGTGGCGGTGAACAAGTTCGAGCGTCGCGGCGCCGAGGACGCCCGCCGCGACGTCGCCCGGCAGGTGGTCCGCAACCGGGAGGCCTTCGGCTCGTCGTGGGAGGACATGCCGGTCTTCGGCACGAGCGCCGCCCGGTTCGACGACGACGGCGTGACGGCCCTGTACCAGCACCTCAAGGGCCTGCTCGCCGGCAAGGGGCTGGCCGTGGGCGAGGGCGTCCTGCCCGTCGTCAGCGGCAAGACCTCCACCGGCCTGGGCAGCGTCGTGCCGAGCGACCGTGCCCGCTACCTGTCCGACATCAGCGCCACGGTGCGGGCGCACCACGAGCAGACCCGCAAGCAGGCCGACGCGGCTCGCCGGGTGCAGCACCTGCAGACCGCGGCCGAGCTCGGGGCCGACGTCGCCGACCTCCTCGCGCAGGCGCAGGCGCAGGTGCACCCGGACACGGCGGCGGCGCTGCAGGCCTGGGGCGAGGTCGTCGAGCAGTACTCCGGGGAGGAGCTGGTCTACACGGTCCGCGGCAAGGACATCCACACCCCGCTCACCCGCGAGACGCTGTCCGGCAGCAAGGTGCGCCGCGTGGCACTGCCGCGGACGACCGACGCCGGTGAGCTCGTGCGCTTCCTGCGCGAGGAGAACGTGCCGGGCGCCTACCCGTACACGGCCGGAGTCTTCCCGTTCAAGCGCGCGGGCGAGGCGCCGGCCCGGATGTTCGCCGGCGAGGGCGACGCCTTCCGGACCAACCGCCGCTTCCAGCTGCTGTCGGCGGGCAACCCCGCCACCCGGCTGTCCACGGCCTTCGACAGCGTCACGCTCTACGGCCGGGACCCCGAGGTGCGGCCTGACGTGTACGGCAAGGTCGGCACCAGCGGCGTCTCGATCGCGACGCTGGACGACATGAAGGAGCTGTACAAGGGCTTCGACCTGTGCAGCCCGACCACGTCGGTGTCGATGACCATCAACGGTCCGGCCCCCACGATCCTGGCGATGTTCCTCAACGCCGTGATCGACCAGGAGCTCGAGAAGGACCCGTCCGGCGACCCGGCGCAGGTCCGCGCCCGGGCGCTGGCGACGGTGCGCGGCACGGTGCAGGCCGACATCCTCAAGGAGGACCAGGGCCAGAACACCTGCATCTTCTCGACCGAGTTCGCGCTGCGCTGCATGGCCGACATCCAGCAGTGGTTCATCGAGAACGCCGTCCGCAACTTCTACAGCGTCTCGATCTCCGGCTACCACATCGCCGAGGCCGGGGCGAACCCGCTGTCGCAGCTGGCCTTCACGCTGAGCAACGGCTTCACCTACGTCGAGGCCTACCTCGCGCGGGGGATGGACATCGACGACTTCGCGCCGAACCTGTCGTTCTTCTTCTCCAACGGCATGGACGCCGAGTACACGGTGCTGGGCCGGGTGGCCCGCCGGATCTGGGCGGTCGCCATGCGCGAGCGCTACGGCGCCTCGCCGCGCTCGCAGATGCTCAAGTACCACGTGCAGACCTCGGGCCGGTCGCTGCACGCGCAGGAGATGGACTTCAACGACATCCGCACCACCCTGCAGGCGCTGTGTGCGCTCTACGACAACGCCAACAGCCTGCACACCAACGCCTACGACGAGGCGGTCACCACCCCGACCGACGCGTCGGTGCGTCGCGCCCTGGCGATCCAGATGATCATCGACCAGGAGTGGGGCCTGTCGATGAACGAGAACCCGCTGCAGGGCTCCTACGTCGTCGACGAGCTGACCGACCTGGTCGAGGAGGCGGTGCTGCGCGAGTTCGACCGGATCACCGAGCGCGGCGGGGTGCTCGGCGCGATGGAGACCGGCTACCAGCGCGGCAAGATCCAGGACGAGTCGATGCTCTACGAGCACCGCAAGCACGACGGGTCGCTGCCGCTGATCGGCGTCAACACCTTCCTGGCGCCCGCGAGCGACCAGGACGGGACACCGCAGACGGTCGAGCTGGCCCGCGCCACCGAGGACGAGAAGCAGAGCCAGCTGCGGCGGCTCGCCGACTTCCAGGAGCGGCACCGCAGCCAGGCACCGGCCGCGCTCAAGGCGCTGCAGGAGGCCGCGACCTCCGGGGGGAACGTCTTCGCCGCCCTCATGGACGCCGTCCGGGTCGCCTCCCTCGGCCAGATCAGCGCGGCGTTCTTCGAGGTCGGCGGCCAGTACCGGCGCTCGGTCTAGGCGGGGCTGCCGCTCAGGGGGTCGGCTCCAGGGTCACCTGCTCGACGTCGAGCCGCCGCTGCAGGGCCCGCAGCACCTCGTCGTCGATGTCGCGGGCGTCGTAGAGGCGCAGCAGCTCGGCCCGCTCGGCGTCGAGCAGGGTGCGCCGGACCTGGCCGGCGGTGACGGCCTCGACCAGGGCGTGCGCGTCGTCGGGGCGGGCGCCGTCGTCGTACTCGTCCTCACCGGGGCAGCCGCCCAGGACCGCATGCGCGTGCCGCACCCGGTCCTCCAGGTGGTGCCGAAGCTCGTCGGCGACCACCGGCGGCACGTCGTCCAGCATCCGCTCCAACGTCTGCAGCGCGACCCGCGCCACGTGGTGGTCGGCGGTGGCGATGTCGCGCTCGGTGCGCTCGGTGGCGCCGTCGTCGTCGAGGTCCAGGCGGCGGACCACCCACGGCAGTGACAGTCCCTGGATCAGCAGCGTGGCGAGGATGACGCAGAAGGTGACGAACAGGATGAGCTCGCGGCCCGGCATCTCGCGGGGGAGCGCGAAGGCGGCGGCGAGCGAGACCACCCCGCGCATGCCGGCCCAGGAGATCAGGAACGGGTAGCGCCACGGCGGGGCCGGGTCCTTGGCCCGGACCCGGCGGCTGAGCCGGCGAGGAAGGTAGGTCGCGGGGAAGACCCAGGCGAAGCGGGTCAGCACCACCGCAGCCGTCACCGCGGCGGCGGTGGTCAGCGCCTGCCCCGCGTCGTTCCCGAGCGCCTGCACCACGGCGGGCAGCTGCAGCCCGATGAGGACGAACACGAACCCCTCGAGCAGGAACGTGATCATCGACCAGAGCGGCTGCCCCTGGAGCCGCGCCCCCGACGTCAGCAGCACCGGGGCCCGACGGCCGAGGTAGAGCCCGGTGACGACGACGGCCAGGACACCGCTGGCGCCGAGGTGCTCGGCCGGCAGGAACGCGGCGAACGGGGTGAGCAGCGACAGGGCGTTCTCCAGCAGCGGGTCCTCCAGCCGCCGCCGCAGCACGGCGATCGACCAGCCGAGCGCCAGTCCGATGGCCACCCCGCCGATCGCCGCGACCGCGAAGTCGCCGAGCGCGCCGCCGACCGAGGCGCCGCCGACCAGAGCCGCGCTGACCGCGATCCGGTACGAGACCAGCGCGGTCGCGTCGTTGAGCAGGCTCTCGCCCTCCAGGATCGTGAGGACCCGCCGGGGAAGGGCGAGCCGGCGGGCCACCGCAGTGGCGGCCACCGCGTCGGGCGGCGCGACGATGGCCCCCAGGGCGAGCGCCGCCGCCAGGGGCAGCGAGGGCGCCACCAGGTGGGCGACGAGTCCGACCACGCCCGTGGTCACGACGACGAGCCCCACCGACAGCAGCCCGATCGGGCGGAGGTTCTTGCCGAAGTCGGCGAACGACGTCGACAGCGCGGCGGCGTAGAGCAGCGGCGGCAGGACCAGGACGAGCACCAGGTGCGGGTCGAGCTCGACCGTGGGCATGCCGGGCAGGGCGCTCGCCGCGAGGCCGGCGACGACGAGGACGAACGGCGCGGGCACCCCTGCCCGCCGGGCGAGGCCGGACAGGGCGGTCACCGCGGCGAGCAGGACCAGGAGCACCTCGAAGGACATGCCGCAGATCCTGCCTGCTGGCGTGGGCCGCGCGTCGTGTGCTCGGCGCGGCCACGCCAGCGGGCAGGGGTCTAGGCGCCGACGCTCGGGGAGACCGTGCTCGACGGCGCCGTGCTGCCGCTGGGAGCGGCGTCGTCGGCGTCACCGTCGGGGCCGCCCTCTCCGCCGCGGTGCCCACGCCGTCCGCCGTCACCCGGACCCCGACCGGCGTCGTCGACCCGCTGGGTGACGCGGTCGGTCAGCCCGGCCTTGATCGTGTCGGCCTGCGCCTGGGTGATCGTGCCTGCCTTCACGTCCGCAGCGAGCTGCTTCTCCGCGGCGGCGACCAGGCCCTTGATGAGGTCGGCCTTGGAGATCTTCTGCGTGGCCGCGATCTCGGTGAGCGTCTTGCCGGCCTCGCGCTGGGTGCGCAGCTCGTCCACGGATAGGCCGAGGACGGCGGCGGTCGCCTCGGGGCTTACGCGGCCGCCGTGCGGACCGTGACCGCCGGGCCCGCCGGGACCGCGCGCGGGCAGCTTCTCGGCCAGCGTGCTGGCGACCTTGTCGGCCTGCGACTGGGTGAGGGTCTTGTCCGACACCAGACCCTTGAGCGCATTCTTCAGGGCAGTGAGGCGCTCTCCGACCGGGTTGCTGCTGGCGGTGGGGCTGGGGGTCTGGGCACTGGCCAGCGAGGGGCTCAGCAGCGCGGCGCCGCTGAGTCCGAGGCTGCCGGCGAGGGCGATGACGACGATCTGCTTGCGCACGGGGAGGTCCTCTCGAGGTGACCCGGTGGGATCCGGGACTGCACACACCGTGCCGTTCGGGACTGTGCCGAGCCTGCTCCGAACCTGTGACCCTGCTGTGAGTCTCGGCGGGACGGGTGCTGCTAGCGGGTGGCCTTGGCGAGGTGGCGGCTGATGACCAGGCGCTGGATCTGGTTGGTCCCCTCGAAGATCTGCATGACCTTGGCCTCGCGCATGAAGCGCTCCACCGGGAAGTCACGGGTGTAGCCGTACCCGCCGAGGACCTGCACGGCGTCGGTCGTGACCTTCATGGCGGCGTCGGTCGCCACCAGCTTGGCGACGCTGGCCTCCAGCGCATACGGCATCCCGAGGTCCTTGCGGCGGGCGGCGTCGAGGTAGGCGGCCCGGCTACCGGTGACGGCGGCCTGCATGTCGGCGAGCACGAAGCCGAGGCCCTGGTGGTCGATGATCGCCTTGCCGAACGTGCGGCGCTCCTTGGCGTAGGCGACGGCGTGGTCCAGGGCCGACTGCGCCAGCCCGGTGGCGACGGCCGCGATCCCGAGACGGCCGGCGTCCAGCGCAGCCAGCGCGATCGACAGGCCCTGGCCCTCCGCGCCGATGCAGCCGGTCGGCGTCGACCTTCGCGCCGTCGAAGCGCATGGTGGCGGTGGCCGACCCGGTCAGGCCCATCTTGTCCTCGGGCTTGTCGGCCGACAGGCCGGCGGTCTCGGCCGGGACGAGCAGGCAGCTGATGCCGCCGCGCTCGCTGTCGCTGGTGCGGAGCATCGTCGTGTAGAAGTCGGCGTGGCCGCCGTGGGTGACCCAGGCCTTGACGCCGTCGACGGTGAACGTGTCGTCGGTGCGGACCGCGCGGGTGCGCATCGCACCGGGGTCGCTGCCGGCGTCGGGCTCGGACAGGCAGTACGCGCCGAGCAGCTCGCCGCCGAGCATGTCGGGCAGCCAACGGTCCTGCTGCTCCTTGGTGCCGTACTCGGCGAGCGGGAAGCAGGTGAGGGCGTGGACGCTGACGCCCACGGCCACGCTGGCCCAGCGCGCACCGATCTCCTCGAGCACCTGCAGCCACACCTCGTAGGGCTGGCCCCCGCCGCCCTGCTCCTCCGGGTAGGCCAGCCCGAGGATGCCGGCCTTGCCCAGCGTGCGGAACACCTCGCGCGGGAAGCGCTCCTCGCGCTCGTGGGTCGCGGCGATGGGCAGCAGCTCGCGGTCGGACACGTCGCGGACGAGGTCGATCAGCTCGCGTGCCTCAGGGGTCGGCAGCAGGCGGGACACGGGCACGGGGATCTCCTCGGGCAGGACGCGGCAGTGGGTCGAGCCTAGGGCCGGGACGTCCACTACGTTCGCGTGAACCGTCGTTCACACCGGTGCGCGGCGCACGTCTCGAGGGAGCTCCGTGGCCGGACCGCTGAACGGACTGCGCGTGGTGGAGATGGCCGGCCTCGGGCCGTGCCCGCACGCCGCGATGATCCTGGCCGACCTCGGTGCGGACGTGGTGCGGGTGGACCGTGCGTCCGGCCGCTTCGACCTCGGGCAGTCCGAGACCGACCTCCTCCTGCGCGGCCGACGGTCGGTGTTCGCCGACCTCAAGAGCCCGGACGGGGTCGCCCTGGTGCTCGACCTGGTCGAGCGGGCCGACGTCCTTCTCGAAGGGTTCCGTCCGGGGGTCATGGAGCGGCTGGGCCTTGGTCCTGAGCAGTGCGCCGCACGCAACCCTGGGCTGGTCTTCGGCCGGGTCACCGGGTGGGGACAGGACGGGCCGCGGGCGGCTCGGGTCGGGTCACGACCTCAACTACCTCGGCCTGACCGGCACGCTGTCGGCCATCGGACGCACGGGGGAGCGCCCGGTGCCGCCGCTGAACCTGGTCGCCGACTTCGGGGGCGGCTCGATGCTCCTGGTGGTCGGGGTGATGGCCGCGCTGTGGGAGCGGCAGAGCTCCGGTCGGGGACAGACCGTCGACGCCGCGATGGTCGACGGCACGGCGCTGCTGTCGCAGATGATGTGGTCGTTCCGCAACCAGGGGCTGTGGGGTGACACCCGCGGTACGAACCCGCTCGACGGCGGCGCTCCGTACTACGACACCTACCCGTGCAAGGACGGCAGGTTCGTCGCCGTCGGGGCGATCGAGCCGCAGTTCTTCGCGGCCCTGTGCACCGGCCTCGGCATCGACGGCGCCGGCCTGCCGGGCTACTTCGACCCGACCGGGTGGCCGCAGTGGCGCACGCTGATCGGCGACGCCCTGCTGACCCGCACGCGCGACGAGTGGACAGAGGCCTTCGACGGCGTCGACGCCTGCCTCACGCCGGTGGTCGAGCTGTCCGAGACCCTCACCGAGCCGCACCTGGCAGCCCGCGGCACCTTCACCGTCGTCGACGGCGTGCAGCAGGCAGCCCCGGCGCCACGGTTCTCCCGCACCCCGGCCGCGGAGCCGGTGGCGCCGCGGCCGGCCGGCGGTGACCTCGACGCCGTGCGGTCCGCCTGGGGTCTGCCGGGCTGAGGTCCGGTCCCCGGAAGCCTCCGGCCACGGACGGCGTTGGGCCGGCATGACGCCCGTCGTGCCGCCCCTCGTCGACGTCCGCCGTGCCGCGGACCGCCTCGCGACCGGGCTGTCGTGGCTGGACAGCCGCCACTCGTTCTCCTTCGGCCGGCACTACGACCCGGCCAACACCGGCCACGGCCTGCTCCTGGTCAACAACGACGACGTCGTCACGGCCGGGTCGGGGTTCGCGACGCACCCGCACCGCGACATGGAGATCGTCACCTGGGTGCTGCGCGGGTCGCTCGCCCACCAGGACTCCAGCGGGCACACGGGCCTGGTGCACCCCGGGCTGGCGCAGCGGATGAGTGCGGGCGCGGGCGTGCTGCACAGCGAGAAGAACGACGCCGGAACCGAGGACGTTCGCTTCGTGCAGATGTGGGTCGCCCCCGACGAGACCGGTGGCGCGCCGGGCTACTCCCAGCTGGACATCTCCGGTGAGCTGCAGACCGGGGCTCTGGTGCCGGTGGCGTCGGGCCGGGCCGGCCATGACAGTGCGATCCGGATCCGGAACCGTTCCGCGGCGCTGCATGCGGCCCGGTTGGACCCCGGTCAGAGCGTGCTGCTCCCCGACGCCCCCTTCCTGCACCTGTTCGTGCCGGTCGGCGAGGTCGAGCTCGAGGGCGTGGGGCGCCTGGCCGAGGGCGATGCCGTGCGGTGCACCGCCGTCGGCGGCCAGCGGCTGACGGCGACCACGCCAGCGGAGATCCTCGTCTGGGAGATGCACACCGCCCTGCGCGCCAGCTAGAGCCAGCCCTCCTGGACCTCGATCGTGGTCCGGTCCATCGAGGCGAGCAGGTCCAGCTGCTGGGTCGTCTTCGGCAGCTCGTACCGGAAGAAGTACCGCCCGGCGGCGCGCTTGCCGTCGTAGAAGTCGCCGGTGCGGCCCTCGGCGGCCAGCATCTGCTCGAGCCACAGCCAGGCGACGACGATGTGGCCGACGGCCTCCAGGTACGCGCTCGCGTGCGCGAGGACGCCCTCGACGTCGCCGGTCCCCCAGACCTGCGCGGTCACCTCGGCGACCCGGTCGATCGCCGCCTGCAGGGCCGCTCCGTACCCGGCGAGGTCGCCGGTGGCCCGGGCCGCCGTGGCGCTGATCGTCGGTGTGCAGCAGGGCGAGCCCGGCGCCGTCGTGCAGCACCACCTTGCGACCGAGCAGGTCCAGTCCCTGGATGCCGTGCGTGCCCTCGTGGATCGGGTTGAGCCGGTTGTCGCGGTAGTGCTGCTCGACGTCGTACTCGCGGGTGTAGCCGTAACCGCCGAGCACCTGGATGGCGAGGCTGTTCGCCTCCAGGCACCACTGGCTGGGCCAGCTCTTGGCGATCGGCGTCAGGGTGTCGAGCAGCAGGTGCGCCTGCGCACGCTCCTGCGGCGTCTCGGCGGTCCGCTCGTCGTCGAGCAGGCGGCCGCAGTAGAGCACCAGCGCCAGCGCGCCCTCGACGTAGGACTTCTGGGCCAGCAGCATCCGCTTGACGTCGGCGTGCTGGACGATCGGCACCTGCGGCGCCGGTCGGGTCCTTGGCCGCGACGGGTCGTCCCTGCGGCCGCTCCTTGGCGTACTGCAGCGACTTGAGGTAGCCGGTGTAGCCCGAGGGCCATCGCCCCGGAGCCGACACCGATCCGGGCCTCGTTCATCATGTGGAACATGTAGGCGAGGCCCGCGTCCGGCCTCGCCCACGAGGAAGCCGACGGCGCCCGCACGGCCGCCCGGGGTGTGCACGCCCTCGCCGAAGTTCAGCAGGGTGTTCGTCGTGCCGCGGTAGCCCATCTTGTGGTTCAGGCCGGCCAGCACGACGTCGTTGCGCTCGCCCGTCTCGCACGACGACCTTCGGGCACGATGAACAGGCTGATGCCCTTCACCCCGGGCGGCTGAGCCGGGGATCTTCGCCAGCACCAGGTGGACGATGTTCTCGCTCAGCTCGTGGTCGCCGGCGCTGATCCACATCTTGTTGCCGAACAGCCGGTAGGTGCCGTCGTCCTGCGGCTCGGCGCGGGTGGTGACGTCGGCCAGCGAGGACCCGGCCTGCGGCTCGGACAGGCACATCGTGCCGAAGAAGCGGCCCTCGACCATCGGGCGCACGTAGGTGTCGACCTGCTCGGGCGTGCCGTGCGCGAGCAGCAGGTTGGCGTTGCCGATGGACAGGAACGGGTAGCTGCTGGTGCCGACGTTGGCCGCCTGGAAGAAGGCGAAGCAGCGCGCCGGTGAGCACGCCGGGCAGCTGCATGCCGCCGACGCTCTCGTCCATCGCGCTGGCGATCAGGCCGGTCTCGGCGAACACCTCGAGGGCCCGCTTGACCTCGGGGACCAGGACGACCTTCGCCGTCGACCACGTGCGGCTCGTTCGCGTCGTTCGCCTTGTTGTGCGGCGCGAAGTGCTCGGTGGCGACCTGCTCGGCGAGGTCGAGCACCGCGTCGAAGGTCTCGCGGGAGTGCTCGGCGTGCCGGGGGCGCTTGCACAGCAGCTCGACGTCGAGCCACTCGTACAGCAGGAAGTCGAGGTCGCGGCGGGACAGCAGCTGGGACGGCATGGTCGAGCGCCGGGCGTAGCGTCCCGACGCATGACGGCATGCCCTCGACCCCGACGCCGCTGCCTTCCTGGACCGCCTGCGCGCGCTGGCGGCCCCGCCGCTGGGGAGCCTGACGCCGCAGCAGCTGCGAGAGGCGCACGTGGCCGGGTCGCCGTCCGTGAGCCTGCCGGGGCCGGAGCTCGCACGCGGTCCACGACGCCGTCGTCGAGGGCGTCCCGGTCCGCTACTACGCCCCGGCCGGGGCCCGCGGGCTCACCGTCTACCTGCACGGCGGCGGCTGGGTGGTCGGCACCCTCGACACCTACGACGGCGTCTGCCGTGCCCTGGCGGCCGCTGCGGGGTCGGCCGTGGTGTCGGTCGGACTACGGGCTGGCTCCTGAGCTGCGGCACCCCGGTCAGCTCGAGCAGTGCCTGCGCGTTCTGGCCGCCACCGCGGAGCGTCACGGCGGCCCGGTCGGGCTGGCCGGTGACAGCGCCGGGGCCCACCTCGCGGTACTCGTCGCGTCGCTGACGCCGGTGGAGCTGACCGCCCTGGCCCTGGTGTACCCGGTCGTGTCCCCGGACCTGGACACCCCGTAGCGCGGTCGAGAACGCGACCGGCTACGCCCTGGAGACCGAGGGGATGCGCTGGTACTGGGAGCAGTACCTCCCCCGCGGCCCACCGACGTGCCGGTCGACCTGTTGCAGCTCGACCTGTCCGGGCTGCCCCCGACGCTGGTGCTGACGGCCGGCTTCGACCCGCTGCGCGACGAGGGGCTGGCCCTCGCCGACGCGCTCGAGGCGGCCGGCGTCGCGGTCGAGCGGCTGCCCTTCGACGGCCAGGTCCACGGCTTCTTCCGGACCGACGCCGTCATCGGCCAGTCCGCGGCGGCCCGCGAGGCGGTCGGGGCGTTCCTGCGCCCCCGCGCATGACCGCCACCTTCGTCGCCCGCAACATCGACCCCGCGGCTGCCAACGCGATCCACGACGACGACGTCGCCCGGCAGTTCGGCTTCACCGGGGCCCTGGTTCCGGGGGTCGAGCTGTTCGCCCGGACCGCCTCGGCGCTCGTCGCCGAGCACGGCGCGGAGTTCCTGACCGGAGGTCGCCTGGCGCTGCGGTTCCGCCGTCCGGTCTACGACGGCGAGACCGTCCGGATCGAGCAGGATGCCTCGGGGGCTCTCGTGCTGCGCGGCCCGGACGACGAGGCGCGGAGCATCGGCCTGACCGGACGGTCCGCGCGCCGTGAGGACCCGTTGCCGTGGCCGGTGCGGCCGTTGCCCTCGCACCTGCCGCCTGCTCTTGCGGCGAGCCTGCCTCCCGGGTCGCTCGGCACCATCTCCGGACCGCTCGACCCGGCTGCCAACGACACCTACGTCACGCAGATCGGTGACCCCCTGCCGCTGTGGCGCCGGCAGGGCCTGGTGCATCCGGGGCTGCTCCTGCGGGCGGTCAACCTGGTGCTGATGCGCAACGTCGACCTCGGTCCGTGGATCCACACCGCCAGTGACGCCCACCTGCTGTCGCCGGCACGGGTGGGCAGCGCGATGGAGGTGCGGGCCGTCGTCCGGTCGACGTCGGTGCGCAACGGTCGGGACGAGGTGCGCTACGACGCCCTCGTGCTGGCGGACGGTGTCCCGGTCATGGTCGTCGAGCACACGGCCCTGTTCCGGCTCGGCTAGTGCCGGCCGCCACGGCGGCTGAGCTCGGTTCTCCCCTCCTACAGTGCTGCCATGGATCTCGGGGGCCTGCTCGTGATGGCGGTGGCGGCGTTGGGCGTCGGTGGCCCGCTGTTCGTCTTCCTGCGCCACCGCCAGGTACCCGTCCCGCGCGACTGGTCCGGCCGACCCCGCAACGACGGCGCCACCCCCGGCTACGACGGCCTCGGCGGCTGACCAGACGGATCTCCGATCTCCGGCCGGCGGGGACACGGGATGCAGCGCGTGGTCGCGCGGGGCCGGGGCTCGAGCCGTCTCACGGCACATGCCTTCCTGCTCGTCGAAGGTCCGGACGGCCTTGCACCTGGCCCGAACGTCGCCGCTCGCCGAGGCGGCTCGTGGGCTCGGCGCTGCGGCAGACTGACGGCATGTGGCGGCGAGGGGCAACGGCGTCAAGGAGCTCCCGTCGGATCGCCGCCGCGTACGTGTCGCTGATCGACGAGCTGCTGACGGGAAGCTTGTCGCCGAAGTCTTTCGCGTGGGCGTATGAGCAGCAGTGGCTCGCCCAACCGGGGCAGGTGGAGGAGCCACTGTTCGAGGCGTTGGACGCGCTCTTCCACGTCGTAGAGGCGTACAACCCGCAGGAGGCGCAGCAGGACGAAAGGTTCAGCACGGACGCGGGAGTGGTCGGCGCGGCTCGAGAAGCCCGAGAGCGACTTGCCGGGTTCGTCGCCCGGCCCTCAGCACGTCACAGGCGGGCAGCTGCAGCAAAGGCGCGTTTCTGACGCCGCAGGCTCCGCATCATCGGACCGCGCACGGGCTGCCGTCCCCATCAGCCGAGGCTGAGGCTGAGGGCCGGACCCGGTCATCCCTGCTCGGTGTCGTCGTCAGTGGCGGCAGGGTGGTGCCGGGGCAGGTCAGGGTGGTGTCGGGGTGGAGGGGTGGTGGTGGGGTGCGCGTGGCCGCCGGTCGTAGACGCCGCCGCCGGGGCTGCGCCAGCGGATGGTTCCGTCGGGCAGGAGCGTGGTGGTCCAGCCGCCGGCGTGTTTGGCCCGGTGCCAGTGCTTGCTGAGGTTCTGGAGGTTGTCGGGGGCGGTGTGTCCGAGCGGCCAGGGCAGGCGGTGGTCGCGTTCGGTGTGCCGGGTGGGGGTGTTGTCGCCGGGGAAGGTGCTGGTGACGTCGCGCAGGTCGATGAGCCGGCCGAGGGCTTCGGTCGGGACGTACCCGTCGGTGCGCAGGTCTGTCAGGGTGCCGTTGCTGGTGGCCATCGCGAGCAGGGCTGCGCGTAGGGCCCGGGTCTGGTTGGGGTCGCCGGCCTGCCAGGTCGTGTGCCTGATGGGCCGGTCGGCGGTGAGGACCTCGCCGGTGGTCGCGTCGACGCAGGCCCGGACGAGGTCGGCCTGCGGCAGCAGCGCCCGGGCCTGGTCGGCGTCGATCGGGCCGTAGCCGGCGAGCAGCGCCGGGTGGTCGGACAGGCCGAGGGCGACGGCGGCGGGCAGTCGCAGGTCGACGGTCCAGACGGCGCTGCCGGCGGCGGCGTGCAGGTCGACCGCCTTCTCGACGGGGCATTCGATCACGGCCTGGACGGGAACCCGGTCGCAGCCCAGCGCGTGCAGCAGCGCCGCGATCTGCTTCTGCCCTTCGGTGAGCTCTGCGGTGAAGGTCATGGCGTGGGCCCGGCCGCGCAGCGCCGCGAGCGCGACGGCGGCCTCGGTGGCGGTGCAGCCCAGGACGAGGTCGGCCATCCCGTCCGGTTGTGGGCGTAGCCGGGCGCCGGCAGTTCTGCGGGCGGTCTGGTGGCGGCGCCGGGCGGCGTCGGGGTCCAGGGCGATCGCGGTCCGTCGGGCGTCGGCGCGCAGCTGCGACGGGGAGCCATCCAGCGCGCCGTCGTCGTCGGAGGGTCCGTCCAGCACCGTGTCGAGAACCCGGGCGGCGTGCGGCGGGCTCAGGGGTTCGATCTCGGCGAGCAGCGCGAGCGCGTGCGGGACCCCGAGGGCGCCGTGTTCCAGGGCCGCGACGAGCCGGGGGAACGCCAGGACCCGTAACGCGGTCGCGAGCCGGTCGGTGCCGGTGGCCGGGGACAGGTGGAGCAGGCAGGCGAGCTCGCCGGACACGAACTCGGCCTGCTCGGGTGACGCCGCCTCCAGCAGCGCCAGCGCCGCGCGCTGCTCCGCGACGAACGCCCGGGCCGACAGGCGAGCCGCAGCCCGGACCGCCGCGGCCTGCTCCCGCGTCGAGCCGAACAGCAGGTCCCCCATGACCAGAACCCT
>CAVXIB010000013.1:0-541229 GCA_963761695.1 uncultured Actinomycetota bacterium
GCTTCGGCGGGCGTCTGCCAGTCGAGGACCTTGCGGGGCCTGCTGTTCAGGGCGGCCTGGACGGCGAGAAGGTCCTCGGAGCTCCAGCGGGCGAGGTCGGTGCCCTTGGGGAAGTACTGGCGCAGCAGGCCGTTCGTGTTCTCGTTCGTGCCGCGCTGCCAGGGCGAGTGCGGGTCCGCGAAGTAGACAGCGATGCCCGTGTCGACCTTGAACTGCGCATGGGCGGACAGCTCCTTGCCGCGGTCCCAGGTCAGCGACCGCAGCAGCTCGGCCGGCATCGTCGTCATGGTGGCGGTGAGGGCGTCCTTCATGGCGATGGCGCCGTAGCCGCCGAGCGACGGCCCGTTCTTGACCGGCGTGACGGCGCCGTGGCCAGGCAGCCGAGGCAGGTGGACGAGGAGCGTGTAGCGGCTGGTGCGTTCGACGACGGTGCCGATCGCGGAGCGGTTCAGCCCGATGATGAGGTCGCCCTCCCAGTGCCCAGGGACCGCGCGGTCATCGGCCTCGGCGGGTCGCTCGCTGAGGACGACGTCGGCGGTGACATGCCCCTGGGGTCTGTTCTGCGCGCGCGCCCGTGGCTTGCGCAGGGCCCTGCCCGTGCGCAGGCAGGCGACGAGCTCGCGCTTGAGCGCGCCGCGTCCTTGGATGTAGAGCGCCTGGTAGATCGCCTCGTGGCTGATGCGCATGCCGGCATCGTCGGGGAACTCGACGGTGAGGCGCCGCGAGATCTGCTCCGGGCTCCAGGCGGTGGCCCAGCGCCGGTCGGCCCGGTGGGGCTTGTTCAAGCCCCTTCCAGGTCGTCGCCGGTCCGGCCGCAAGGCTGCCGTCGGGGCGCTGCAGCTGCCCGCTGAGCCGGGTCTGGACGTACTCCTGCAGCTGCGGGTTCGGCGTCAGCTTCGCCGCCTTCGGGCGCCGCGCCGCGGTCTGCGCCTTCCACTGCGCGACCGTCGCCCGGTACTCGATCTTGCCGCTGCGGGTCGCGGCGTTGCGCCGCAGCTCCCGGGAGATCGTGCCCGGATCTCGCTTGAGTTCGCGGGCGACGGCCCGGACCCCCAAGCCCCGCGCGCGGAGCAGCGCGATCTCCTCGCGCTCAGCGAACGACAGGTAGCGGCCGGTGGGCTCGGCAAGGCACAACGGCGCCATGCCGCCAGCGTGGCGATACCAGCGCGACGCGACCGGCGTCGACACGCCGATCTCGACCGCGGCGTCCTCGGTGCTCTTGCCCTGCGCGATCACGCGCCAGAACGCGCGCTCCACATGCCGCGCCGGCATCGGCCTGCCCGGCGACCGCATCGCCGGTCGAAGCGCCCGGTCCGCCTGCTGCTGACGTCGTGCCACCTGCCACCTCCGTGATCGTGGAGGTGTTGCGACGACCGGTTGAGTCCGCCCTGGCTGCCGCGGTCGCTGTGGACGATGCAGCCGGCGACGTCGGCGCCTTCGCAGCCCGCCGGGCGACCGCGTTCGCAGGGCGGTGACGGCCAGGCGGGACTTCATCCGGGAGTCGATGCTGTAGCCGACGATCCGGTTGGAGTACACGTCCTTGATCGCGCAGAGGTAGAGCTTGCCGTCGCCGGTGCGGTGCTCGGTGATGTCGGTCAGCCACAGCAGGTTCGGCCCGGCGGCGGTGAAGTCGCGCTGCACGAGGTCGTCGTGGACCGGCGGGCCGGGCTTGCCGTTCTTGCCGCGCTTGGGCTTGCCGAACGCGCTCCACCAGCCGTTGGCCGAGCACAGCCGCCACGCCGTGCGCGCGGCCATCTGCTGCCCGGCGTCGGCGGCCTCGTCGACCAGCAGCCGGTAGCCGAACTCGGGGTCGTCGCGGTGCGCGTCGAACAGCGCGTTCGCCCGGTGCGCCTGCTCGAGCTCGGCCGGGCCGACCGGGCTGTCGAGCCAGCGGTAGTAGGGCTGGCGGGCGATCTTCAGGACCCGGCACGTCACCGTCACAGGCACCCGCACAGGGGCGTCTGCAGCGGCCAGCTCACGGACGAGCGGGTACATCATTTTCCCGGCAGGTTCGCCTGCGACAGGTAGGCCGCGGCGCGGCGCAGGACCTCGTTCTCCTGCTCGAGCAGGCGGATCCGCTTCTTGGCCTCCCGCAGCTCGGCGTGGCCGGCAGCGGTCACGCCGGGAGCGGCGCCGTCCTCGACGTCTGCGGCCTTCATCCAGTTCGTCAGGCACGACTCGCTGACACCGAAGTCGGACGCGATCGTCTTCAGCAGCTGGCCTGGCTCGCGGTTGCGGGCGACGCGCACGACGTCGTCGCGGAACTCTTTCGGGTAGGGCTTGGGCACGGTCAACATCCTTCCAGCGGCACCTCACGGCGCCACAGATCAGATGTCACCTACTCGTGCAGCAGTCCCTCCGTCACGAGTGCCACGTAGCTGGACGACACCAGGCCGATCGCGAAGATCGTCACCTGAACAGGGCTGCGACCCGAAGCTGATGAGAGCGCCACAGGCGCAGCCTCGCACGCACAACTCGTCAACTTCGCGGACTGCCCGCAGGTTGCGCCTGCGGTGCTGCGGTCGCGCAACAACCGCACTGACCGAACAGGCCCCAGAACCAGTCGACCTCCGTAGCCACGCAAGCCCGCAAGCAGGATGGTCCTGCAATGAGACTGCAGGACCGCGCCTGGTACCCCTACCTTGCGGGCAGCCTGCTCTTGGCGTTCTGGCTCCGTTCTTGCTGCTCTGCCCAGCGCCTTCCTGAACCGCCCTGGGTTCTGTGGAGGCTCCTGACCTTGTATACGAGGATCGAGTCATGGGGAACACAGAGACGGCTGGGAAGTCGGCGAAGTCGACGAGCCACCGCTATACCGACGCGGAGAAGGACGGCGCGGTCCGCCTGGTCCGGCAGCTGCGCAAGGAGCTCGGGACGTCGCACGGGACGGTCAAGCGCGTCGCCGACCAGCTCGGCTGCGGGGTCGAGTCGCTGCGCCAGTGGGTCAAGCAGGCGGACATCGACGACGGCACCGAGCCCGGCGTGAGTACCGCGGAGGCAGTGCGGATCAAGCAGCTCGAGCAGGAGAATCCGTGAGCTGCGCCGCGCCAACGATTTGTTGAAGAAGGCTTCGGCTTTTTTCGCGGCGGAGCTCGACCGCCCCTCGAGGTGACCGTCGCGTTCGTCGACGAGCACCGGTCCGAGTTCGGAGTCGAGTTCATCTGCAGGCACCTGCAGGTGGCTCCGAGCACCTACTACGCCGCGAAGAAGCGGCAGACCGCACCGTCCGCCCGGGCGGTGCGGGACGCCCTGCTGATGCAGGTGCTGCTCGCGCTGTGGGTCAGCAACCGCAAGGTCTACGGGGCCCACAAGCTCTGGAAGGCCGCCCGGCGCGCCGGCCACGACGTCGGCCGCGACCAGGTCGCCCGCCTGATGCGCCAGCTGCAGATCGAGGGCGTCAGCAGGCTGCGCAAGAAGGTCTTCACCACCCTGTCCGACCCGGGCGCCGGGCAGGGCGCCGGACCTGGTCAACCGGCAGTTCACCGCCGACGCGGCCCGACGCGCTGTGGGTCACCGACCTCACCTACGTCCCGACCCGCTCGGGGATGGCGTACGTCTGCTTCATCGTCGACGCGTTCAGCCGCCGGATCGTCGGGTGGCGGGTCGCGTCGAACATGAAGACCGACATGGTCCTGGACGCGCTCGAGATGGCCAGGCGCGGCCGCGGCAGCCACCGCCTCGTCGGCCTCGTGACGCACAGCGATGCCGGCTCTCAATTCACGTCGGTGCGATTCACCGAAAGGCTCGAGGAGATCGGGGCGCGGCCTTCTATCGGCACGGTCGCTGATTCTTATGACAATGCGCTGGCCGAGACGACGAACGGGCTCTACAAGACCGAGTGCGTCTACGGACCCGACACCAGCGGCTGGGACGACGTCGACGCCCTCGAGCTCGCGACCCTGAGCTGGGTCCACTGGTTCAACGAGCAGCGCCTCCACGGGCACTGCGACGACCGGCCGCCAGCGGAGTACGAAGCAGCCTTCTACGCTGCCCAAGCACCGACCCCAGCAGGGGTAGGAAACCAATAGCCCGAGTCTCCATCAGACCCAGGGCGGTTCAAGCCGGCCGAACCGGCAGGTCCGACGGCGGCACGGCAAGACCGACGTCGTCGACGCCATCGCCGCCGCCCGTGCCGTCCTGTCCGGCGAGGCGAGCGCGAAGCCCAAGACGCACGACGGGCCCGTCGAGGCGTTGCGGCTGCTCAAGACGCTGCAGCGCAGCGGCAACAAGGCCCGAACGCAGGCGATCAACCAGCTCCGCGCCGTCGTCCTGACCGCACCGCCGGAGCTGCGGGAGCGGCTGCGCGAGCTCAAGACCCGCGAGCTCTAGCGACCTGCGCGGCCTTCCGGGTCCGCACCGACGACGACAGCCTTGCCGGCACCACCCGGCTCGTCCTGCGCGAGCTCGCGCAGCGGATCGCGATGCTCGACGGCCAGCTGCAGGACACGACCTAGCGACTGCGGCGCATCACCAGCGCCGTCGCGCCCGACCTCGTCGCCAAGCACGGCGTCGGCCCCGACACCGCCAGCACGCTGCTCATCGTCGCCGGCGACAACCCGCACCGGCTGCACTCCGAGCGGTCCTTCGCCGCGCTGCTCGGCAGCAGCCCGATCCCCGCCACCAGCGGCAAGCGGCAGAACCGGCACCGCCTCAACCGCGGCGGCGACCGGCAAGGCAACGCGGCGCTCTGGCGCATCGCGCATCGTCCGCATGAGCAGCGACCAGAGACCCGCGACTACGTCGCCAAGCGCGTCTCCGAGGGCAAGAGCAAGGTCGAAGCGATCCGCTGCCTCAAGCGCTACATCGCCCGCGAGGTCTTCAGCGCACTACCGACAACAGCCCTCGGTTGACAGTAGGAGCATCACCTACCGCTCGTCTTGTTCGACCTGCTCCTCGTCGCTCAACATAGTCAAGTCCCCGTGTCCTGCCGTGTACCAGCCTCGGTCGAAGAGCGTCGTGGCATGACACTCGCGACAGGTGGCGGCCATGTAGGCGCGCGCCCTCTGTGCTTCCGGGCTGCCATGCCAGACCAGGGCAGGCGAACGTTCGATGTTCAGCCAATCCAGCGGATGAACCGAATGCAAGGCCGTGGAAAAGCCGACGCCGCTGCTCGGCTGGTTGCCTTGCGGTTCGACCCTGGCTCCGCAGGTGGCGCAGGCGCGGACCCCCGCTCGGGCTAAGTCATCCCGCAGCGCTCGCATAGACCGCCTAGACCATTCCGGGATGTCGCCGTCAGTCATGGAGTCGACGGTAGTGCCGGCTACCGCTCTTTCGGCCATGGCGCTGGAGCGCGCACCCAGATAAGTCCGACGACACGGGCCGCTACAGGCGGCACTCGCTTAGCCCGCTGACCAGTTCCCTTCAAGAGCGTCCAGAGGCGGGCCCATGCCGGGCACTATGCCTCTCGCGGTGGGCGGTCTACTCGACCGCGAGCCCGGCCTGCATGCGCGCCCGCTTCTCGTAGCGCCTTGCCAGCGGCTTCTCCACGAAGGCCAGCCACTCCTTCACGCTTCCGCCGACGAAGTTCCTGAGCTGGCCGACGGCCAGTACGAGCAGGCCGCTGCCGAGGGCGAGCCGGGCGGCCCAGTGGGGCAGGTGCGCGGCCACCCGGGGCACGAGTCCGCCGAGACCGAGAAGGACGAGCACCAGCGCGACGGCCAGGACGCCCCGGAGGACCGTGCGCTTGGCACGGCGAGCCGCGTCGGCCTTGATCCGGTCTTCCTGCCGGGTTCGCTCGTCCTGCAGCGCCGCGACGACGCCCTGCAGACGGGCCTGCTCCTGCTCGGTCTCAGACCTCCGGTCCTGCTCGTGCGCCGCGCGGGCGACGGCACGGTCGCGCTCCAGGCGGGCCAGGTCCACGACCTGCCGCATCGGGGCCTCCAGGGACTCCCGGACCCGGTCGACGACCTCCCCGACGCTCGCGGCGTCGACCGCGTCGGCCTCGCCCAGCGTCACATCCATGAGGGCACGCCGCGCCTCGGGGTTGACCTTCAGCACGAGCGCCTCCTGGGCGTCGACGCTGCCGCGCTGTTCCAGGGTCTCGATCTCCTGGACATACTTGACCCACAGGTGCCCGTTGGGCTGCATCCCCGCGTACACGGTCGCCAGCAGCTGGTCGCGCGGGAGGTCCTCGGCGACTGCCGGGCTCCGGACCCACAGCAGGCTCGCGATCTCCGCGTCGAGCATGACCAGCGGCCACTGGTGCCGCTCGTCGACCTCGCGGGCGGCCTGCACCAGCCCGACGTTGCTCGTCACGAACACGAAGCGGCACCGCTCGAACTGCGCCGGGCTCGACCCCTCGCGCAGGCGGTGGACAGCCGACAGGCTCTCTACGTCGAACCGGCGGGTCGCCTGGCGCTGGGTCGGCAGGCGCTTGGCGAGCAGCCCGTCCAAGGCGTCCTCGTCCAGCCCGAACGCGGCGTAGTCGTCGGGCCGGGGTACGACCCGGACCCCGGCCTCCTGCAGGCCGGCGCGGAGCCGGTCCTGCTCGACGAGGACGTCGGCGGCCGACGCCCGACGGTCGATGAAGTGCGTGTCGACCGCCCGCAGCGGCCCCGTGGCACGACCCGGGTTGCGCAGCACCCGCGCGACCGACTCCAGCACGCCGTCGATCTCGCGCTCGGTGTGCTCGAAGCACACGACCTTCACGCCCAGGCTCTTGGCCAGCTGCACCGTCTGCCCGACCGCCCGCCGCTGGACCTCGCCCTGGTAGCCGAGCAGCGACAGCAGCACCGGCGTGTCCAGCACGACCGTCAGGCCGTGCAGATTGCGGTGCAGGTCGCCGTGCCCGACGTCCAGCACACCAGTCAGGATCGCGCCCTTGACCGTCTCGACCACGTACCCGAACACGGTCGGGTCGGTCTCGGCGAGCCGGGAGATGAACGCGGCGACCAGGTAGTCCGGGCCCTGCAGGTCGTCCCACCGGGCGTCCCGGCCGCGGCCGCCCTTGACGGCGCGGCGCAGCAGCGGCGCGGCGTGCCGCTCGACGAACTCGTGCAGCACCGCCTCCGGCTCGTCCTCGACCAGGACCAGGCGCTCCGGGTGCTCGTCCCGCACGTAGTCGACGAACTTGCGCCGCAGCGTCGCCTGCTTCTGCTCGTACTCGGCGATGCTCGCGTCCAGCGACGCGAGGCCCCCGAGCGCCACGTCGGTCGCCGCGTAGCTGCCCGCCTCCACGCCGACGGCCTTGCCGTCCTTCACCGCGCGGCGCAGCAGGACCCCGGCGACGCGGTCCGGGATCGTCAGCCCGAAGTTGTCACGCACCGCGGCCCCGACCTCGGCCTCGGACAGAGGCTGCGGGTGGTGCTGGGCCAGCACGTCGATGACGAACCCCGTGAAGTTGTCCAGGTAGCTCGGGGCGCTGTGGTTGTAGTTGGCGCGCAGGACCGCGTAGCCGAACAGGGTGCTGCGGGCGGCCCTCGTGGGGCTTGGCTGCTTCGGCATCTCCCGTCCTGTCCTTCTGTCGCGCGCTTGGGGGCCGTGGGCCGTTCCCGGCCGCGGAACGGGGACGGCGGAGGGACAACGACCTAGTCGGCCGTCGTCCCTCCGCCGCCCCTTTCCAGTCTCACTTTGAGCGTGGATCGCGAGAACGCAGTCTCATTTGGGCGAGAACGCAGTCTCAGTTCGACGAGAACGCAGTCTCATTCGACCAAGATTTTGGTCTCATCCAGCCGAGATTTCCTATCAACTGCAGCCGCTGGTGCTTCCACAGCTCTCGCACACGTAGCAGCTCCCCGCCGGACGCATCTTGACCCCGCAGGTCATGCACAGCGGCGCGTCGGCCGCGGTGCCCTGCATCGCGTCGAGCAACTCGGTGCTGCTGTGCACCTGGGCCGGAGCCGCCTTGACGGCCGGAGCGGCCACCGGAACCGACTGCGCCAGCCCCTCGACGTCGACGTCGTCGCTGCTGCCGTAGCCGGCAACGGTGGCCGCGCGCTCCTCGGCGTTGAACACACCCAGCTCGGCCCGCGTGTCGTAGGGCAGGTAGTCGAGGGCGAGCCGGCGGAACAGGTAGTCCATAACGGACTGCGCAATCCGGATGTCAGCGTCGTCGGTCATGCCGGCCGGGTCGAAGCGCATGTTGATGTACTTCGACACGAAGGCCTCGAGCGGGACGCCGTACTGCAGGCCGATCGAGATCGACACCGAGAAGGCGTCCATCACGCCCGCGAGCGTCGAGCCCTGCTTGGACATCTTGATGAAGACCTCGCCGAGCGTCCCGTCCTCGTACTCACCCGCGGTCATGTACCCCTCGGCCCCGGCGACGGAGAACGAGATGGTCTGGCTGCGGCGCTTCTTCGGCAGGCGCTTGCGCGTGGGCCGGTACTCCACGACGACCTCTGTCTCAGCGCCCTTTTCGGAGTCCTTCTTGTCCTGGAGAGGCTGACCGACCTTGCTGTTGTTGCGGTAGATCGCCAGCGCCTTCAGGCCGAGCTTCCAGCCCTGGAAGTAGACGTTCGCGACGTCCTCGACGCTCGCCTCGGCAGGCAGGTTCACCGTCTTGGACAGCGCACCGGACACGAACGGCTGGATGGCAGCCATCATGTTGACGTGGCCCATCGGGCTGATCGACCGGGCGCCCATGGCGCAGTCGAAGACCTCGTAGTGCTCGAGCTTGAGACCGGGTGCATCAATCACGTGACCGTGCTGGGCAATGTGCTCGACGATGGCCTCGACCGACTCCTCCTGATAGCCCAGGGCACGCAGGGCACGCGGCACGGTCTGGTTGACGATCTGCATCGATCCGCCGCCGACCAGCTTCTTGAACTTGACCAGCGCCAGGTCGGGCTCGAGACCGGTGGTGTCGCAGTCCATCATCAGGCCAATTGTGCCGGTAGGGGCGATGACCGACGCCTGAGCGTTGCGGTAGCCGTTCTTCTCCCCCAGGGCCAGGCACTCCTGCCACGCCTTGGTCGCCTCGTGCAGGATGCGTGCGTCGTCGGCGCCGACCGTGCGGACCGAGTCATTGGCGGCAGCGTGCTTGCGCATGACCCGCTTGTGGCTGTCGGCGTTGCGCGCGTAACCCTCGTAGGGGCCCACGATCGCGGCCAGCTCTGCGCTGCGCTTGTAGGCCGTCCCGGTCATCAGGCTGGTGATGGCCCCGGCGAGTGCCCGACCGCCGTCGGAGTCGTAGGCGTGGCCGGTTGCCATGAGCAGCGCACCGAGGTTGGCGTAGCCGATTCCGAGCTGGCGGAAGTCACGGGTGGTCTGGCCGATCGCCTCGGTCGGGAAGTCCGCGAAGCAGATGGAGATGTCCATGGCCGTAATGATGATGTCAACGGCCTTGGCGAACTTCTTGGCCTCGAAGGTGCCGTCGGGGCGCAGGAAGGTCATGAGGTTGAGCGAGGCGAGGTTGCACGAGCTGTTGTCCAGGCTCATGTACTCCGAGCACGGGTTGCTTGCGGTGATCCGGCCGGACTCCGGCGTGGTGTGCCAGTCGTTGATGGTGTCGTCGTACTGGATGCCGGGGTCGGCGCACTCCCAGGCCGCGGTCGCCAGCTTGTTCCACAGGGTTCGGGCGTCGATCGTCTCGATGACCCGGCCGTCGAGGCGACCCCGCAGGCCGAACTCCTTGCCGTCCGTCACCGCCTTCATGAACTCGTCGCTGACCCGGACCGAGTTGTTGGCGTTCTGATACTGGACGCTGACGATGTCCTTGCCACCGAGGTCCATGTCGAAGCCCGCGTCACGCAGCGCGCGAATCTTGTCCTCCTCGCGCGCCTTCGTGTCGATGAACTCCTCGATGTCGGGGTGATCGACGTCGAGCACGACCATCTTGGCGGCCCGGCGGGTGGCGCCACCGCTCTTGATGGTGCCCGCGGAGGCGTCGGCGCCGCGCATGAAGGAGACGGGACCGGAGCCGTACCGCCCGAGCTGAGCAGCTCCTTGCTGGACCGGATGCGGGACAGGTTCAGACCGGCCCCGGAACCGCCCTGGAAGATCTTTCCCTCCTCCTTGTACCAGTTCAGGATGGAGTCCATCGAGTCGTCGACGGCGAGGATGAAGCAGGCGCTGACCTGCTGCGGGGCGCTCGTGCCGACGTTGAACCAGACGGGGCTGTTGAAGCTGAACACCTGGTGCAGCAACATCCAGGTGAGCTCGTGCTCGAACACCTCGGCGTCGTCGTCGGTGGCGAAGTAGCCGTGCTCGGCACCGGCCGCCGCGTACTTCTTGACGACCCGGTCGATGAGCTGCCGCAGGCTCTGCTCACGGTTTTCGGCACCGACGGCGCCGCGGAAGTACTTGGTGGTGACGATGTTGGCCGCGTTCACCGACCAGAAGTCGGGGAACTCGACACCGCGCTGCTCGAAGTTGACCGAGCCGTCACGCCAGTTGGTCATGACGACGTCGCGGCGCTCCCAGCTCACCTCGTCGTAGGGGTGGATGCCGGGGGTCGTGTAGACCCGCTCGATGCGCAGGCGTGCGCCTTGCGCTGCTGCTGGCGCGGGGCGCCGACCGTCTCGGTCATGCCGTTCCTTCTTCCGTCGTGGTCCGTGGTGTTCAACGTCGTGGGGATTGCGGGTCGTCCCGGTGCTGGTGGAACAGGTGCACCTCGGTGTCGGCCAACCGACGATGCTGGTCTCAGGGAGTGGCGGCGGCCGGGACCTCGCGGCCGATCGCCACGCTCGGCGGGGTGCGCAGAACTGCGATCTCGGCCTCGAAGTCGGCCGAGCGACTCGAACGACCGGTAGACGCTGGCGAAGCGCAGGTAGGCGACCTCGTCGAGATCGCGGAGCGGTTCGAGGATGGCGAGGCCGACCTCGTCGGCCGGCACCTCGGCGGCTCCGGCGGCCCGCAGGGTCTCCTCCACGCGCTGTGCCAACAGCGCGAGGCTGTCCTCGTCGACAGGTCGGCCCTGACAGGCCTTCCGGACGCCGGAGATCACCTTGGATCGGCTGAACGGCTCGGTGACCCCCGATCGCTTCACGACCGCGAGCGTCGTCTCCTCCACCGTGGTGAAGCGGCGGCCGCACTCGGGGCAGGAGCGCCGACGACGAATGGCATCGCCCTCGTTTGCCTCGCGGCTGTCGACGACGCGGCTGTCGGGGTGTCGGCAGTAGGGGCAACGCATGTGCGCACCCTCCAGCTCCGCGCCGTCGGCGTCCACAGCGTGTGGATCACCGCCTCCACAGGGTGTGGAGAACTACACCCGTGTAATACGAGATGTTGTGTCGGCGACAGTAGGGCGACACAAGAGGTAGCGCAAGGCGTTGCCGCGTACCGAGCCGCCTGAGCCCGTCGAATCTGCTGGTCAGCGCAGGCAACACGATGGCCCGACGACGTTGGTCGGGCGTGTCGCCGACTGTCCAACGTCACCTCAGATCGGCAGGGAGCAGCTGCTGGCCAGCCTGCAATCCGCTGCCCCTCAGGTGGTTCAGCTGTCGAAGACGCTGCACGGTCTCGCGCGGGTCGTTCCCGGGTGCGACTCGGGTGGCCACTGTCCACAACGTCTCACCCGGCTGCACCGTGGTCTGGACGACCACAGGACCGGTCTCGAGGGTTGTCGACGCCTGCGTGCCGGTACGGGTGAACGAGAAGCCAGTGAGCAGGACGACGGCGACGAGCAGGACGACGGCGAAGCGGCCGCGTCGCGTCAGGCGCAGGGGCACCGCCCCGGTGCGCGTGCGCGCCTGGCGCAGCGGTACGGACGCCATCGAGGGACGTCGGCGACCACGGACGCCGGCCGACCGGTGCGACGACCGAGAGATGCGGGCCGCATGCGCCGTGCGAGGAAGACGCGACCCGCGACCGGTCGAGAGGCGCGCGGTCGCACTGTTCTCCATCGTTCCGATGACGGTCGTGGTGCTCATGGTCGTGGCGCTCATCAGGACTCCTCGGGACGCGACGTCGAACGGGCGTTCGATCGAACGTGTGAGCGAGTTCTACCCCAGGGCTCCGACAAAAACGAGAGTCCGGAGGTCACGACTTCGAACAGATGTGCGAACGACGCCTCCTGTGCACCCTTCGACGTGACCGACGGGGCGGCGCATGGCGGCTGCGAGCCCTGGTCAGTCACTCGGAGCGCACGTGTACTGACCAGGCGATTTCGCCCCGCTTCGGCGTCTGAGATCGCTAGCGGGAGCACGCAGACCGGCACCAGGATCCTGTCCTTATGACGTGACCCTGTCGCCCTGCCCGATGCGTCCGGGCGACACGCCCGAGGTCCGGGTATTCGAACAGGTGTTTGATCGATCTCCCTGTCCGCGTTAGCGTCCGCGGTGATCACCGGGCTGCTCGAGCCCGGCGCAACGAGGGGACGAGTCGTGGCAACAAGGACCGGCAGCGGGAAGACGGACAGCAACTCTGCTGCGGGAGCCACCGTTCGCGACCTGCCTGACGGTCCTGCGGACGAAAACGGTCTGACCCCCCGGCAAAAGCTCGTTCTGGAGGTCATCCGAGACTCGGTAGAGCGTCGGGGTTATCCGCCCACTGTCCGTGAAATCGGTGAAGCGGTGGGGCTGACGAGCACCTCCAGCGTTTCCCACCAGCTGAAGACCCTGCAGACCAAGGGCTTCCTGCGTCGCGACCCCTCCCGTCCGCGAGCCGTCGACGTACGCCTTCCTGGCGACGCCGACCGCCTCGCGCTGCGCGACGCCGCGCGTACGGCCGCATCCGCCCGCTACGCCGACGAGGCCGCCGAGCGCGAGGCTCACCCCCAGCCGGCTTACGTACCGGTGCTTGGCCGCATCGCAGCGGGTGGGCCGATCCTTGCCGAGCAGGCCGTCGAGGAAGTCTTCCCACTCCCCCGCGAGCTCGTCGGAACCGGCACGTTGTTCCTGCTCAAGGTCGTTGGCGACTCGATGGTCGACGCCGCCATCGCCGACGGCGACTGGGTCGTGGTGCGTCAGCAGCCGAACGCCGACAACGGAGACATCGTCGCCGCGATGATCGACGGAGAGGCCACGGTCAAGACCTACAAGCGCCGCGACGGGCACGTCTGGCTGATGCCGCACAACCAGGCCTACGCGCCCATTCCCGGCGACGAGGCCGTGATTCTGGGGCGCGTCGTCACCGTGTTGCGCAAGATCTGACGGCTATCTCGAGACGAGTTCGCTCCGGGCGGCACGTACGTCAAGATTGGTCACACTGCCGGCCGTCCTGGCGCGTCCCCGTACCGGTATCGCTTCGCCGCCGTTGATGGTGAATGACCCGGACCACTCGATGTCCACGCGGACCGCGACGGCTCCGGTGCGGTCGTACGTGTGCGTCACGTCTTTGCGCAAAGGGCGCCCGGGCGTCGTCGTTTGCAAGGTACTGCCATCGCCGAAGATCCATGTGTAGCGCTCGGGGACGACGGTGATGATGACGTTGTACGAGCTGCCCGCGGCCGACAGACTGAGAGCAGGCAGATCGACCGGAGCGCCGTCCGGGGTTGAAAAGATGGTCTCGATGTTGATGAGGCTGCGCGCGCCTGGGTCGACGCGCGTCCGGCCCTTCAAGACGACGAACTTTTCGAAATCCCGCTGAACCTGTTGTGCAATTTGGACGACTCCCGGAACCCCCGGGTTGTCCGCACCGAGACATACGAATCCCGGTTCCCGAGTGAAGGGGCGCTGTTGCGCTTCGGACAAGCGTGGGTCGAACATGCGCGAGTAGACCCAGAACGCAGTGAGCGACATGTCGGTGCCGCGGTCGCACAGCGTGGCGGCGCCCACGCACATCACGTCGCCCCCGTTGCCCAGGGTGTTGTACGGGCAGGCCGTCACGAAGCGGCGCTGGATATACGGCGCATTCGACGCCGGTGCGACATCCGACGTCTCATCAGCGGTTGACCGTTGCTCCGAAGCCGGGGGGGCGCCCTGCGGGGAAACTTGACACAGCCCCGTGGCTATTTGCGAAGCGCTGCATTCGACAGGGTGCATCTGCCCAAGCCGTGTTCGAACCTGCGGTATAGAGCAGGACCGCGAGCCCGGCTGCGACAACACGAGTCACCGTCCGGCACCGACAATTTCAGACACACGCCAACCTGATGGCCGGTATACGACTTGCAGTTCCAAGGTGGCGTCCTTGGCGCCAGGCAGCGCCGACGGGGATGTCAGCCCTGGTTTCGTCACCTCGTACCCCCTCGAACTGAACGCTACGGCGACTACCCACCACACCAAGCCTCGGCTGGCGACGCAATGGCCGTGAAATCAGTTATTCCGCCACCGGTATAGCGGTTCCCCGCAGAGAACTCCTTGTTGAGCGTCTTGACAATCGCAGAACAGGCTTCACAGGACGTTTCACTTATACGCGACAGCTCACTGGTATCGCCACTCACAAAGCTCGATCGGATCGTCTCGTAGAAATATCTTGCAAAGGCGGCAGCTCCCGCACGCGAATCCTCCCGCGCCTCCGGCGGTACCTCAACCGCAAACGACGAGGGCGACGGCGATGCCGCCGTCGGAACGGGAAGCGGAGCAGGCTCCTCGCCGCCGCTGCACCCAACGAGAAGCAACCCGAGAACCGGAACCATGGCTGCGACTCGGACCTTCATGGCGAGAAGGCTAACGACCGAACAAGCCTGGTGGGTGACCCTGTGGATGAAGCCGGCTGTCCAGGACCTCGAAGCCCGACCGTCGCGCGGCCAGGTCCTCGCGACCCCCGGAGAGGCTCTAGCGCGCCACGAGCTCTGAGCGTGCCGTCACGATCTGGACTGGCGTCGTCGGACCCGTTGTCGTCGCGGTACCCGCAATCGTCAGCGGTTCACCGCCGTCGATGGTGAACGTGCCCGTCCAGGTGATCGTGACATGGGCTCCGAACCGCCCGGGTGCCTCGTAGACGTGGGTGACGTCCTTCTCGAGCGGGCGGCCAGGAACCGTCGTCCGCAGCGTGGGCGAGCCGTCCCCGAAGTCCCATGCGTACTGCGACGGCGTCACCGTGATGACCACCCGATGACCGAGAAGGGACACCGCCGGAAGGGCCTCAGCGGCAACGCGATCTGTGGAAAAGATCGTGTCGATGTTCACAAGGCTGCGGGCCTGTGGGTCGACCCGGGTCGTTCCGCTGATGACGACCAGCCGCTGGAACTCCCTACGGACGTAGTCCGCAGCCTGAGCCGTCGTCGGCACACCCGGATCGGTCCCGGCGCGGCACTCGACACCGGACAACCTTTCCCACTCGCCGACGCTGCGGGGAGACGGGGTGATCAGCCGACGCCACACCCAAAAGGCGATCCCCTGCTGTCCCGTCGCCTCGCAGTAGGACGCCGCCCCCGTGCACATCACATCACCGTTGTTCGATGATGTTGTTGCCGGAACACATCGGGAGATAGCGGTAGTCGAAGTATGGCTGAGCTTTCCCGCTGGTTACTGGCGGACTGACTCGTCGGCTGGCAGCGTGCATCGAATGCCACGCCACGCGATCGACGCCGCCTGTCCTGGTGTCCGCGAACCTGCAGGTGGCGCTTAGCGCAGGCGCTGCGGAGGCCGCGAGCCAGCGATAAGGATCCAGCGACGAGTCACTGCCGACGGCACGTAGTCATCTAGGCTTCACTGATCTTGGCTACGCGCCAAGAGCTCACGAGCCGAATCGGCTGAGTTCGACCTCGACGGCGATCCCGTCCCGCGGGCGAGGGGCGGACTGGGCGCACCGGCTGGTTTCCAGAATGAGCAGGGGATTTGTTGTCATAGACAACGTGACACGGTCGCGCGTCGGCGTCCGACGGCGAGCCGCCTCGGCAATGCGCACCGTGATCCCCCGCCGCTGTACCGCCGCCCGCTCGCGCGCTCGGTATCGATGCTGTCTGGCGATGTTGACGCAGGTAGTGCAAGACGCTGCACTAATAGCGGCCGGATTCGTGCGTGTCCAGAGATGACGAACGCTTTCCCAAGTTCGGTGTAGTAATAGCGCACGAAGGCAGCCGCCGCCTGCGGCGTCTCCCCGGTCGCCTCAGGCGGCACCGCAGGCGCGCTCGGCGACGGTGACGCCGACGGCGAGCCCGCCGTCGGCACCGGCAGAGCCTGCGGCTCCTCCCCGCTGCATCCCGCGAGGAGCAGCCCGAGAGCCGGGACGACGGCGGCGAGTCGGACCTTCACGCAGCACAGGCTAACCAAGAACCGTGCACCGCACGCACCCCTGTGGACTACGCCCCGGGCGGTGAGGTGAGCACGACGCGGTAGCCGTCCGGGTCAAGCAGGGTCGTGCCGAAGTCGGTCCAGTACGGGTTCTCCGCCGCCGCGCGCGGGACGGACTCCGGCAGGGACGAGGCCAACGCCGACGCGGCCGCCGCCGTGGGCAGGTACAGGCACAGCAGGTCGTCCGGCGACCCCGGCGCGACCGCGCCGCCGGGCCCGACCGTCAGCTCCAGCTCCCCACCCCCGGGCAGCGCCAGGAAGACCCCGTCGTAGTCGGCGTGGTCCTGGAACGACCCGGTCACCTCCAGCCCGAGCAGACCGTTGTAGAACGCCAGGGAGCGCGCCAGCGAGGCCACGGGCCTGGCCACCCGCGTCTTCACGTAGGCCGGCCCGGGCAGCTCCTCCAGCACCGAGGTCCCGGAGCCGGTCTTGGACGTCCACTCCCACGACTCGTCCAGCCGCAGCCTTCCGTCGGCCAGCACCGACAGGCGGTCCTGCGACACCCCCGACTCCACGAACCCGGACCGGGTGGCATGCGTGTACCGGAACTCCACCCGCGAACCGTCGCGCAGGCCGACGAGCGAACCCGCGAGCACCGCGCCGCCCCGGTAGGTGCCGGTGACCACGGAGGTCAGCCGGTCCTCGGTGAACCGGAAGACGGTGTCGGCACCGACGTCGACGCCGCCGGACACCGCCGTGAACCGTCGGCCGTCCAGGGACGGCAGGGGCCTCACGCCACCAGGAACGCGTCGAGCTCGGCCGCCAGCTGCGGGCCGACCCGCGCCTGCAGCCGGGTCCCCTCGGACAGGTGCTCCTCGAGCAGGATCTCGCCCTCGACGTGCACCCGGGACACCAGGGCGCCCAGGCTGTAGGGCACGACGACGTCGACGAGCGTGTCCGGATGCGGCACCTCACGCTCGAGCAGCTCGAGCAGCTCGGTCAGCCCCTCGCCGGTGAGGGCACTGACCTGCACGAGGTGCTTCTCGCGGCGCGCCAGCCGGCCGAGCACCACGGGGTCGGCGAGGTCGCACTTGTTGACGACGATGACCTCGGGGATGTCCTGCCCGTCGATGTCGGCGATGACGGAGCGAACGGCGTTGATCTGACCCTCGGGGTCGGCGTGCGACCCGTCGACCACGTGCAGGATCAGGTCGGCTCCCTTGACCTCCTCGAGGGTGGACCGGAACGCCTCGACCAGCTGGTGGGGCAGCAGCCGGACGAACCCGACGGTGTCGGTCAGGGTGAAGTCGCGGCCGGACGGCGTCGACGCCTTGCGCACGGTCGGGTCCAGCGTCGCGAACAGGGCGTTCTCGACCAGCACCCCGGCGCCGGTGAGCCGGTTGAGCAGCGAGCTCTTGCCGGCGTTGGTGTACCCGGCGATCGCGACCGACGGAACGGTGTTGCGCTCGCGCTCCTGCCGCTTGACGTCGCGGGCGGTCTTCATCTCCTTGATCTCCCCGGCCAGCTTGGCCTTGCGGGCCCGGATCCGCCGGCGGTCGGTCTCGATCTTGGTCTCACCCGGGCCGCGCGTGCCGACGCCGCCGCCCGAACCGCCGGCACCACCGCCCTGGCGCGACAGCGACTCGCCCCACCCGCGCAGGCGCGGCAGCATGTAGGTCATCTGGGCGAGCTCGACCTGCGCCTTGCCCTCCCGCGAGGTGGCGTGCTGGGCGAAGATGTCCAGGATGAGCCAGGTCCGGTCGATGACCTTGACCTTGACCACATCCTCCAGCGAGCGCAGCTGGCCCGGAGTCAGCTCGCCGTCGCAGATGACGGTGTCGGCGCCGGAGGCCAGCACGGCGTCGCGCAGCTCCTGTGCCTTGCCGGACCCGACGTAGGTCTTCGGGTCGGGCTTCTCGCGCCGCTGGGCCAGCCCCTCGAGCACCTCGCAGCCGGCGGTCTCGGCGAGCGCCTGCAGCTCGCGCAGCGAGTTCTCGGCACCGATGGCATCGCCGTAGCCGTACACCCCCATGAGCACGACCCGCTCGAGCCGGAGCTGGCGGTACTCGACCTCGGTGACGTCCTCGAGGTCGGTCCGGATCCCGGCGACCCGCCGCAGCGACTTGCGCTCCTCGAGGTCGAACCCCTCCCCCTCGAGGTCGTGGAAGCCGGGCGCCTGCAGCAGGGAGTCGTCGAGGACGACGGCGCCGTCGGAGCGGCGTCGGGGGGCGGGGGCAGCGGCAGGTGTCATCGAGGGGTCAACGCCGTGCGCGGGGTTCGTCATCCCGCCCAGCGTGACACGCGCAGCCTCAGGTGTCGCCCGAGTTGACCCGCAGCGCCCGCAGACCCTCCGCCAGGGCCGCCCGCTCCGCGCCGTCCAGCACGGCGAAGGCGGGCTCGAGGATGCGGTCGGTCATCGCCTCGGCCGCCTGCATGACCTCGCGGGCGGCGTCGGCGTCGGGCCACGGCTGCGGCCAGCCGAAGAACTCGGCGTTCGCGCTGCCGTAGCGCCCGGACATCACCGCCTGCAGCGGAGCGACGCCGTGGGCGGCGACCGCGACCAGGTGCGCTCCGCCCCGCAGCTCGCGGGCCACCTGCAGGGCCAGGGCCAGCCGTCCGGCGTCGTCCGCGTCGACGGCGCGGCTCAGCGCACGCCACCCGGCGAACACCGGCAGGCCCATCGGGGAGGCGGCGTCGGTGACCCGCGTGAGGAGATCGGTCAGTGCCGGGTCGGCCGAGAAGGACCGGCGCCCCCACGCCGCGCAGGCGAGGGCGTACTCGCGGGCCGCGTCGGCCGGCGGCAGGACGGCCCGGCCGCGGTCCCAGGCCTTGCGCTGCAGGTCGGGCGGGAAGAAGCCGAACGCGGCGATCACGGCGTCGGCGGGACCGTCGCCGAGCACCCCACCTCGGCCGAGGTGGTACCAGGACCAGGTCGTCAGGCCGAGCTCGGCGCCCCGGGCGGACACACCGGCGTCGAACATCCAGGCGCCACCGAGCCTGCCGACCGGGCCGGCGCACGCGCGCACCGCCTCGGCGGGCGTCACGCCGACAGCCAGGACTCGGTGAACGTCCCGCCCGCGACCAGCACGGCCGGTCCTGCGAGCAGCACGTGGCCGTCCTCCTGCCAGGTCACCTGCAGGCGGCCGCCCGGCACATCGACGTCGTAGGTGGTCCCGCGGGGTTCGGCCTCGCGCAGGACGTGCGCGACGACGGCGGCGCAGGCCCCGGTGCCGCACGAGCGCGTCTCGCCGACCCCGCGCTCGTGCACGCGCATGCGCAGGTGGGTCGGACCGAGCGCCTCGACGTACTCGACGTTGAGGTCCTTGCGGTCGGGATCGAGCACCGCGGGCGGGCTCTGGTGCACGACGGCGTGGGGGTTGCCCATGTCGACCGACGTCGCGACGACGCCGTCGACCAGGACCGGTTCGCCGACGACGGCCAGCCCCATGTCGACGGTCACGACGTCGTCGTCGATGAGGACGTGCTTGACGCCGCCGCGGGTGGCCAGCGACAGGCGTCCGGGCTGCGCGAGCCCCGCCTGCACGAGGTAGCGGGCGTAGACGCGCACGCCGTTGCCGCACATCTCGGCCACCGAGCCGTCGGCGTTGCGGTAGTCCATGAAGAACGGGGCTTCGTCGGCGTATTGCGCGGCTTCGGGAACCAGGGCGGACGGCACGACCCGCAGCACGCCGTCGCCACCGAGCCCGGACCGGCGGTCGCACAGCCGGGCCACGAGGGCAGGCGTCAGGTCGAGCACACCCTCGAGGTCCGGGAGCACGACGAAGTCGTTCTCGGTCCCGTGGCCCTTGAGATAGGTGAGCTGCACGGGATCGACAGTAGGCCTCAGACGCTCGCGCGCGGGCTCGGGACGAAGGGCAGCGCCTGCACACCGGGCGCCACGACAGCGCCCTGCCATCCGCGGCCCTGCTCGAGCAGCCAGCGGGCCTTGTCGCCGCGCTGCGCCGAGGCGTACAGCCAGCCGTGGGCGCGGTCGCAGCCGAGCTCGAGCAGCCGCACGGCCTCGCCCCAGGTCTCGACGCCCTCGGCGACCACGGTGAGGCCGCGGTCGTGGGCCCGGCCGACGATGGTGGCGACGAGCGCGCCGTCGCCCTCGTCGACGCCCCGCACATGGCGCTGGCCGATCTTGACGACGTCGACGGGCAGGTGGTCGATGACGGCGAGCGTGGCGTAGAAGGTGGTGTCGTCGACGGCGAGGGCGACGCCGGTGGCCCGCAGCTCGGACAGGACGAACAGCGCGTCGTCGCCGAGGTCCTGCAGCGTCTGCTCGCTGACCTCCAGGCCCAGCGCGCCCACGGGGAGCGCGTGCTGGGCCACCACGGTGCTCACGAGGTCGCAGAAGGTTGGGTCGATCAGCTGGGCGGTGGTGACGTTGAGGCGCAGCTGCCGCGAGGGCCCGCGCAGCTGCTGCCAGGCCGCGGCCTCGGCGGCTCCGGCCCGCAGCACCCACTCGCCGATCGCCGGCATCCGGCCGGCCTCCTCGGCGGCCGCGAAGAAGGCGGGTGGCGCGAGGACGCCGAGGTCCTGGGTGTGCCAGCGCAGCAGGCCCTCCATCGCCACGATCGCCCCGGAGGCGAGGTCGACCTCGGGCTGGTACTGCAGCTCGAGGGTGCCGTCGGCGAGATCGAGATCGGCGACGCGGGTCTGGAGTGCGGTGCTCATGCAGGCAGTGTCGTCACGGCGGCGAGCGCCCTGCATGACCCGCCGGGATCAGGGCGCGATCACCCGGGATGACCACACCGGAGGGCCTGCTGCGCGAGGTCGGGCGCGGCGGCGTCCAGCCACTGCACCCTCGGGTCGCGCCGGAACCACGACCGCTGCCGCTTCACGAAGCGGCGCGTCGCGCTCACGGTCGCGCCCCGCGGGTCGTCCAGACCCCCGTCGAGATGGGCCAGGACCTGCGCGTACCCGAGCGCCCGCGACGCCGTCCGGCCGGCCCGCAGACCGGCCCGCTCCAGCCGCTGCACCTCCTCGACCAGGCCCTCGTCCCACATCCGGTCGACCCGCGTGGCGACCCGTTCGCCCAGGTCGTCACGGTCGAGCCCCACGTAGGTGGCGGGGTAGTGCGCGGCGTAGTCGGTCAGCTCCCCCGGCATCGCCCCCGTGAGGGTCACCACCTCCAGGGCGCGCACGATCCGGCGCCCGTTCGAGGCCTCCATGCGCCCGGCCGCCTCCGGGTCCAGCGCGGCGAGCCGGGCGTGCAGCGCCTGCGGACCGTCGCTGTCCAGGGCCCGCTCGAGGTCGGCCCGCAGCACGGGGTCGGTGCCCGGGAAGGTCAGTGCATCGAGCGCGGCGCGCACGTACAGCCCGCTGCCGCCGACCACCACCGGGACGACGCCGCGACCGCGCAGGTCGTCGATGACCCCCCTGGCCAGGTCCTGGTACTCCGCGGCCGTGGCCGTCCAGCCGACGTCGCGGACGTCGAGCAGGTGGTGGGGAACGCCGCCCCGCTCGGACTCCGGGAGCTTCGCCGTGCCGACGTCCATGCCCCGGTAGAGCTGCATGGAGTCGGCATTGACCACCTCTCCGCCGAGGGCCTGCGCCAGGGCCACGCCGAGGTCGCTCTTGCCGGACGCCGTCGGGCCGACCACCGCCCAGACGCCCGGAAGGTGTGCCACGACCGTGACCTTAGGGTCGCGCGGACTGTCGCCCGGTCCCGCTAGGTTCCGCTGCGTGCCCACCCCGCTGACGAAGGACGCGACCCTGCCGCTGGTCGAGCTCCGCGGCGTCAACAAGTCCTTCGGCGACCTGCACGTGCTCAAGGACATCGACCTGCAGGTCGGTCGGGCGAGGTCCTGGTGGTCATCGGCCCGTCCGGCTCGGGCAAGTCGACGCTGTGCCGCACCATCAACCGCCTCGAGACGATCGACAGCGGCAGCATCACCGTCGACGGCGTGGAGCTGCCGCGGGAGGGCAGGGAGCTGGCCCGCCTGCGCGCCGACATCGGCATGGTGTTCCAGAGCTTCAACCTGTTCGCGCACAAGAGCGTGCTCGACAACGTGACGTGGGTCCGACCAAGGTCCGCGGCATGTCCCGACGCGACGCCCAGGAGCGCGCGCACGCCCTGCTGGACCGGGTCGGCATCGGCGACAAGGCGTCGGCCATGCCGGCGCAGCTGTCCGGCGGGCAGCAGCAGCGCGCCGCGATCGCCAGGGCGCTGGCCATGGAGCCCAAGCTGATGCTGTTCGACGAGCCGACGTCGGCGCTCGACCCGGAGTACGTCGCCGAGGTCCTCGACGTCATGAAGGGCCTGGCCGCCGACGGCATGACCATGGTGGTGGTCACCCACGAGATGGGCTTCGCCCGGTCGGCGGCCGACCGGGTCGCCTTCATGGCCGACGGCGCCCTGGCCGAGATCGGCCGCCCCGATGCCTTCTTCGACGCCCCCCAGACCCCGCGGGCGAAGGACTTCCTGTCCAAGATCCTGACCCACTGACCCACCTCACCCCACCACAAGGGAGCCCCGCATGCGTCTCGCCCTCCGGACGGCGGCCACCGCCGCCGCCCTCGCCCTGGCCCTCACCGGCTGCGGCAGCGACGACGGCGACAACCTCGCCGCCGACGACCCCAGCGCCAAGCCCACCTTCGCCGCCGGCAGCACCATGGCGCGCATCCAGGAGTCCGGCACCCTCAAGGTCGGCACGAAGTTCGACCAGCCGCTCTACGGCGAGAAGCAGCTCTCCGGCGACGTCGAGGGCTTCGACGTCGAGATCGCGAAGATCATCGCCGACGAGCTCGGCGTCGAGCCGGCGTTCCAGGAGGCCGTCTCGAAGAACCGTGAGCCGTTCCTGCAGAACGGGACCGTCGACGTCGTGGTCGCCACCTACACGATCAATGACAAGCGCAAGGCGATCGTCGACTTCGCCGGTCCGTACTACGTCACCGGCCAGTCGCTGATGGTCAAGAAGGACAACAGCGACATCAACGGCAAGGACGACCTCGCCGGCAAGACGGTCTGCTCGGTCGAGGGCTCGACGCCGGCCGACCGGATCAAGACCGAGGCCCCGCAGGCCAAGATCATCCTGTTCGACACCTACGGCAAGTGCGCCGAGGCCGTGACCAACGGCCAGGCCGACGCCGTCACCACCGACGAGGCCATCCTGCTCGGCCTGGTCAGCAAGATCCCCCGACGCCTTCAAGGTCGTCGGTGACCAGTTCTCCGAGGAGCCCTACGGCATCGGCCTGAAGAAGGACGACCAGCAGTTCCGCGACTTCCTCAACGACACGCTCGAGAAGGCGTTCGAGGACGGTCGCTGGGAGAAGGCGCTCGACAAGACGGTCGGCACCGTGCAGGACGACCTGCCCAAGCCCCCGTCGGTCGACCGCTACACCGGCGGTGCGGCGGCTCCTGCCGCCACGCCCAGCGCCTGATCGTCTCGAGGTCCCCTCGGTGCAGCTGTCGACCATCACCGACAACCTCGACGTCTACGCCGAGGGGTTCCTCAAGACGCTCCAGCTCACCGCGCTCGGGCGCTGCCGGAGCACTCGTGCTCGGCACCGTGCTCGCGGCGATGCGGGTCAGCCCGGTCCCCGTTCTCCGCGGGGCCGGGCTGGTCTACGTCGAGACCTTCCGCAACTTCCCGCTGCCCGTGCTGGCGGTGCTGCTGGTGTTCGGCGGCCCGAAGGTGGCCAGCACCCGCTCGTTCTTCTTCTACGCCGTCCTGGCGGTCGGCATCTACCACGCCGCCTTCGTCTGCGAGGCGCTGCGCTCGGGGATCAACAGCGTCGGCGTCGGGCAGGGCGAGGCGGCCCGGGCGCTCGGCCTTCCGTTCCGGCAGGTGCTGGGGCTCGTCGTGCTGCCCCAGGCCTTCCGCACCGTCGTCCCGCCGCTGGGCAACGTGCTCATCGCGCTGACCAAGAACACCTCGGTGGCGGCGACCATCGGTGTGCTCGACCTGACCGCGCAGACCAACACGCGATCATCTCGGCCACCGTCGACCCGCTCGCCGCCGTCCTCGGCGCCGCCGCCTGCTACCTGGTCCTCACGCTCCCCACCGGGCTACTGCTCGGCCGGGTCGAGCGCCGGACGGCGTTCGCCCGATGAGCGAGGGACTCGCGACCTTCGGCGACGTGCTCGGGCCCCGCGGACGTCGCAACGCCCTGATCGCCTCCGTCGTGGGCGGCGCCGCCGTGCTCGCCCTGCTCGTCCTCGCCGGTCGGCGCCTGGACGAGCGCGGTCAGCTCGCCGGTGACCGGTGGACCGAGATCCTGTCCTCGGACGGCCTCCGCCTGCTGCTGGGCGGCCTCGGCTCCACCCTGAAGGTCGCCGCCCTCGCCGTCCTGCTGTCCGTCGTCGTCGGAATGGTCATGGCGCTCGGCCGCCTGTCGCGGCTGGCGCCGCTGCGCTGGCTCGCCGGCACCTACGTCGAGGTCTTCCGGGCGCTCCCCTCGCTGCTGCTCATCCTGTTCTCGTTCCTGGCCCTGCCCGAGATCCTGCCGTTCCGGATCAGCAAGTACTCCGCGCTCGTGCTCGGCCTGAGCCTGTACAACAGCGCGGTCATGGCCGAGATCCTGCGGGCCGGAGTGCTCTCCCTGGCCAGGGGCCAGTCCGAGGCGGCGGCGGCCCTGGGGCTGCGCCGCGGCCAGGTGCAGCGCCTGGTGGTGCTCCCGCAGGCCATCAGCCGCATGCTGCCGTCGCTGATCGCGCAGTCCGTCGTCGTGCTCAAGGACACCTCGTACGGCTTCGTCATCGGCTACGAGGAGCTGCTCCGACGCGGGCAGATCGCCGGAGAGGTCACCGCAGACCTGCTGCAGGCCTACGTGGTGGTCGCCGTCATGTACGTCGCCGTCTGCCTGGCGCTGTCGCGGGTGGCCCGGCAGGTCGAGAGCCGGCAGCGTCGCCGCTACGGCCGCGCGGCCAGCGGCGGCACCGGCGCGGCATAGCCGACACTGGTCTCCGCCTACCGCTTGGAGCCCCACCGTGCCGCACGGGACCGTCCGCTGGTTCGACCCCGCGAAGGGCTTCGGCTTCCTCGCCCCCGAGGACGAGAGCCCCGACCTGTTCGTCCACGCCTCCGAGGTGCTCATCGAGGACGGCCCGCGCCTGCTGCGCGAGGGCCAGGAGGTGCAGTTCGAGGTGGGCGAGGGCGACCGCGGCCCGCAGGCGCTGCAGGTGCGGGTGATCGGCGACGTCGCCCCCGACGCGCAGCTCGGTGTCCTCGGCACCGTCACCTGGTACGAGCCCGGCAAGGGCTACGGCTTCGCCACCCCCGACGGCGGCGGCGCCGGACGTCTTCGTGCACAGCTCGGCCATCGTCACCTCCGGCGTCCTCGCCACCGGACAGCGGATCGCCTTCCTCGTCGGGCCGGGCGAGAAGGGCCCGCAGGCCAGCAACGTCCTCCCGCTCGCCGGGGCCGCCGGGCTTCCGGCTGCGAGCGACGGCGCCGACGGCACGGTCACCTGGTACGAGGAGGCCAAGGGCTTCGGCTTCATCACCCCCGACGTCGGCTCCGAGGACGTGTTCGTGCACGTCAAGGCGCTGGTCGAGGGCCTGGAGTACCTCGCCGAGGGCGACCGCGTGGCGTTCTCCGTCGTGCAGGGCGACCGCGGGCTGCAGGCACGCGACGTCGCCCTGGTCAGCGAGGCCGGGACCGCCGCGCCGGCACCCGCGTCGTCCGGGTCGTCGCCGGCGGCGGCCCGGTCCGGCCCGCCCGCGGTCTCGAGCACCCGAGGGGGCGAGGGCGTCGTCGCCCGCTGGGACGCCGACCGCGGCTTCGGCTTCGTGACGCCCGACGACGGCGGCACCGACCTGTTCGTCCACGTCTCCGTGCTCGCCGGCGCCGAGCCGCTGGTCCCGGGTGAGCGGGTGCGCTTCGGGGTCCGGCAGAGCGACCGCGGCCCCCAGGCCGACAAGGTCGAACGCCTGTAGGGGGTGGCGCGCGGGGCTCAGCCGGCGACCGGCACGCCCACCGTCGGCATCCCCAGGGACACCCCGGGCGTCCGCGTCGTCGTCCGGGCCTCCCAGGCGTCACCGGCGCGGGTGCGGCGGTGTGTGAGCAGAGCGCCGTCGGCGACGAGGTAGTGCGCTCCGCCGCGCGTCACGACGGTCTCGACGACGTCGCCGGGACGCACGCCCTCGGCCGGTGCGAGGTGGACGAGGCGGCTGTCGCGGGCCCGTCCGGTGAGCCGCCCCGGGGCGTCCTTGCGACCGCGCTCCCCCACCAGCACCTCGACCGTGGAGCCGACGAGGGCGGCGTTGCCCTCGACCGTGATGCGGTCCTGCAGCGCGGCCAGCCGCTCGTAGCGTTCCTGCACGACCTCCTTCGGCACCTGGTCGGCGTAGTCGGCGGCGGGGGTCCCCGGCCGGGGCGAGTACTGGAAGGTGTAGGCGCCGGTGAAGCGGGCCGCCTCGACCACCCGCAGGGTCTCGGCGAAGTCGGCCTCGGTCTCGCCGGGAAAACCGACGATGAGGTCGGTGGTGATGGCCGCGTGCGGCAGGGACGCGCGCACCCGGTCCAGGATCGCCAGGAAGCGCTCGGACCGGTAGGAGCGCCGCATGGCCTTGAGCACGGCGTCCGACCCGGACTGCAGCGGCATGTGCAGCGACGGGCAGACGGCGGGGGTCTGCGCCATGGCCTCGACCACGTCGTCGGTGAAGTCCCGAGGGTGCGGACTGGTGAAGCGCACCCGCTCGATGCCCTGGACCGCCCCGACCGCTCGCAGGAGCTTGCCGAAGGCCTCCCTGTCGCCGAACGACCGGCCGTAGGAGTTGACGTTCTGGCCGAGCAGGGTCACCTCCAGCACCCCTGCGGCGGCGAGCACCTCGACCTCGCGCAGGACGTCACCGGGACGGCGGTCCTCCTCCTTGCCGCGCAGCGACGGCACGATGCAGAAGGTGCAGGTGTTGTCGCAGCCCACGCTGATGCTCACCCAGGCGCTGTAGGTGGACTCGCGGCGGGCCGGCAGGGTCGACGGGAAGACCTCCAGCGACTCCAGCAGCTCCACCTGGGCCCGCTGCTCCACCCGGGCCCGCTCCAGCAGCACGGGGAGCGATCCGACGTTGTGCGTACCGAAGACGACGTCGACGTGCGGCGCCCTCGCCACGACGGCCGCCTGGTCCTTCTGCGCCAGGCACCCACCCACCGCGATCTGCATGCCCGGATGGGCGTCCTTGACCGGCTTGAGGTGGCCGAGGTTGCCGTACAGCTTGTTGTCGGCGTTCTCCCGGACGGCGCAGGTGTTGAACACGACGACGTCGGCCCGGCTGCCGGCCTCGGCCGGGGCGTAGCCGGCCTCGTCGAGCAGGCCGCTGATGCGCTCGGAGTCGTGGACGTTCATCTGGCAGCCGTACGTGCGGACCTCGTAGGTGCGTGTCACCCCCGAGAGCCTAGGGACGCAGCGACCGGGCGGTGGTTCGATGCGTGCTCCGCCCGACGCCGGGTCCCGCCGCGCTCGAGGAGCTCCGCCATGACGAACCGCATCGCCGCCCTCCTCGGCGCGGGCACCCTGTGCCTGCTGCTGACCTCCTGCGGCAGCGGGACGGACGCGGGCGGCGCGGACGCGGCCCCGACCCCGTCGAGCCAGGCCGGCCCCACGGCGGCGCCGACGGTCGTCACGCTCGACGTCGAGCAGGCGCCGTCGGAAGGCGGGGAGCCGCTCTGCGTCAAGGCCACCGGCACGGTCAGCCCTGCGTCGTCGGGTCAGCAGGTGCAGCTCGTGCGCGGGGGCACCGTTCTCAGTACCGTCACGGCCCAGGGCGGCGCCTACGAGGTTCGCCGCTGCGGGACCGGGTTCGGTCCGCAGGAGACCTTCACCGCCCGGGTCGGCGCGGTCGAGTCCGACCCGGTGCCGGTGACGCTGCTGCTGAACCTGCGCGGGGTCGGCTACCACTAGGCGGACGGCGCCTGGTCGAGCGACATGAGCACGGCCGCCGCCCGGTCCGGCCGACCGGCCGCCTGCCACGCCCGCGCCGACCGGGCCAGGAAGTCCCGCTGGTAGGAGACCGCTCCGGCCCGGCCGGCGGTGTCCGCCGCGGCCTGCGCCAGGGCGGCCGCCCTCTCGTGGTCACCACGCCGGGTCGCGAGCTCGGACCGCGTCGCCGTGGCGTCGGCCTCGACCAGCAGGTAGCCGACGGCGCGGGCGTGCTCGCCCGCGCGTTCCGCGGCCGCCTCGGCCCCCTCGAGGTCACCCGCCTCGCACAGGGTCTCCGCCAGGTTGCCCCAGGCGACGGCGGTCCCGCGTCGGTTGCCGACCAGCGCGAACTCGTCCGCCGCGCGCCGGTAGGCCGCGCCGGCCGCGGCGTGCTCGCCCCGGGCATGCGCGACGAGCCCCAGGTTGACCAGGCACCCGGCCAGCTCCTCGACGCTGCCCACCCGTTCGGCGACGGCAAGGCCGCGCCGCAGCAGCGCGGCCGCGTCGTCGAGCCGACCGGCCCGCTCGTGGGCGTTGCCGAGCAGCCGTAGCCCCCCGGCCAGCCCGCGCAGGTCACCGGCGGGCTCGAGCAGGGCAAGAGCACGCGTCCCGGCCGACAGGGCGTCGCCGTCGCGGCCCTGCAGCGTCCGGGCCCGCACCACCTGCAGCAGCAGCCGCCCGGCGACGGCGTCGTCCGGGCCGGCCGCGAGGCCCGGCTCGGCCGCCGCGACGGCGTCGTCTGCCCGACCCTGCACCGACGCCGCCCAGCTGCAGCTCGAGCTCCAGCAGCCGCCGGTCTGCCGAGGGCGAGGCGGCCAGCGCCCGGGCGGCGACCGCCTCTGCCTGCGCCGGGTCACCCTGCGACCGGCGCACCGAGGCCAGCCCGCGCCAGCCGCGGACGTCGTCGGCCAGCTGGACCGCCTCGGTGTACGCGGCTGCTGCCGCCGGGTAGTCGCCGACGTGCTCGAGCAGGTCGCCGAGGTCGTGCAGCAGGTCGGACAGCGGCTCACCCGTGCGCCGGGCGACCTCGAGCGCCCGGCCCAGCTGGCCGACCGCCTCGGGGTTCGACACAAGAGGCCGCCGAGCGGCGGCCGATCGGCGCAGCAGCGGCAGGGCCCGGGCGTCGTCGCCGGCCCGGTAGCGGTGCTCGGCGAGCAGGTGCACGACGTCGTCGCCGTCGCCGTGCAGCAGCTCGACGGCGTCGGCGGCCCGGGCATGCAGCACCTGCCGGTGGCGCCGGAGCTGCCGCTGCAGGGCCACCTCGAGCACGAGCGGCACCGGGAAGGCCAGCGCACCGCGGCGGCCTGCGCGTCGACCATGTCGGCGGCGGCAAGCGCGGCGATGCCGGCGGGCACGCGGAGCGGTCGCGGCGACGGCGTCGAGCAGGTCGCGCGGCACCGGCGAGGCCAGCACGGCGCACGCCTGCACGACCCGCGAGCCGTCGACGGGCAGCCGGTCGAGCCGGGCGGCAGCAGTGCCTCGACCGTGAGCGGGAGCTGGGCCAGCGCCGTCGCGCGGGCTCCGGCCCCGCCGCGCCGGGGGCGGAGCCAGCAGGCTGCGCACGAGCTCGACGGCGAAGCGCGGGTTGCCGCCGCAGCGCGCGACGACCGCGTCGACGACCGGCCGGTCCAGCGGTCCGGCCGGAGCGTCGTCGAGCACCAGCGCGGCGGTGGCGGCGGCCGACAGCGGCGCGAGGCGGTCGTCGCGGCCGCACGGCGTCCGGCAGCGGCCCGGTCGCCAGCAGCGGGGCGCCGCCCGCGACGACGACCCCTGCGCCGGGGCGCGCTCAGCAGCGATCGGGCGAGCTCGAGGGTCGACGGGTCTGCCCGGTCGGCCTGGTCGAGCACGAGCACCCAGGGGCGACCGGCGACACCGTCGAGGACCTCACGGACAGCCCCGTGCACCGCCCGGCGGACGGACTCCGGCGTGGGCAGGTCCTGCGAGGGCACCGGCATCCCGAACAGCTCGCCGAGGACGGGCAGCAGGCGCGCCAGCCCGAGCCCACGCAGGAGCCGGTCCAGCCCGGAGGGCCCGGGCTCGGGCAGCAGCGTCTCGAGCAGCCGCGTCACCGGCCAGTAGGGCGCATCGGCGCCGTGCGTGGAGCAGGTGGTCGCGAACCAGTGCACCCGGGGATCGCCCCGCAGCGCCCCGAGCAGGGCCGTGCTGCCGAGGCCCCGGTCGGCGACGACGTCGAGCACGCCGCACCCGCCGCCGGCCACCTGCCCGGCCAACGAGTGCCCGGCCGCCAGGGCGTCGTCCCGCTCCCGCAGCGGCTGCTCGACCGGGCCGGCCGACCCGGACCCGAGGCCGGTCAGCCGCCAGGCCCGCAGGGGCGCGTCGCGCCCCTTCACCGTCACCGGCGGGACCTCCTCGAGCGCGAACTCGCCGCCCACGAGCCGCACCGTGGTCTCCCCGACGTAGGTCTGACCGGAGGGGGCCACCGACTCCAGCCGTTGGGCCAGCACGACCGACTCCCCCAGCACGCCGTAGTCCAGGCGGACGCTGCTGCCGATCAGCCGGGCGACGACGTGGCCGGTGTTGATGCCCACGTGCAGCGTCAGGTCGACCCCGGCGGGGGCAAGCCCGGGCAGGGTCTGGTGCATCTCGAGCGCCACGAGCAGGGCCCGCTGGGCGTCGTCCTCACGGGCGACGGGAGCACCGAAGAAAGCCAACAGGGCGTCGCCGGCGAACTTCTCGACGTAGCCGCCGTAGCGGCCGACCACATCGGTGAGACCGGTGATGACCGGGTCGATGACGTCCATGAGGTCCTCGGTGTCGAGCGCGCCGGCCAGCCGGGTGAAGCCGGACAGGTCGGCGAACAGGGCCGTCACCAGGCGGCGCTCCTGCGGAACCGCGCCTCCGCCGGCCTCGAGGCGATCGGCCACCTGCTCGGTGACGAACGACCGCAGCACCTCGGCCACGGCGGGCCCGCCGGCGGAGGGAGCGCCGCAGTGCCCGCAGAAGCGGGTGCCGGCGGGGTTGTTCCCGGAGCAGGCGCCACAGGCCCAGCCGGGAGCCGGATCGGTCGTCACGCGCGCAGCGTGTCAGGAACACGTCCGGCGCGGGCACGGCGGCCCGCCGGACCTACAGGGCCAGCACGGCGATCAGGTCGCGGGCCGCCTGTCCGCCCTCGGTGAGCGCGAGCTCCAGGGCCCTCGGCACGTCGAGGTCGTCGGCGAGCGCCTGCAGGACGGCCGCCTGCGCGGCCTCGCTGCCTCCGGGTCGCCCGGCAGCGGCATGCAGCTCGTCCAGCCGGACCGCCGCGGCCTCGAGGCCGGCGTCGGTGTGGTCCCACGCCGCGTCATAGCGCCGGTCGAGCAGCAGCAGCCGGACGGCGGGTCCACTGGTGCGGGCGACCAGGTCGGCGACGAACACCAGGTTGCCCGTGGACTTGGCCATCTTCTCCCCGGCCAGCTGCACCGTGCCGACGTGCATCCAGGCCCGGGCGAACGGGCTCACGCCGGTGGCCGCCTCGGCCTGCGCCGCCTCGTAGGCATGGTGCGGGAAGCGCAGGTCGGCTCCGCCCGCGTGCAGGTCGAGCGCCGGTCCGTAGGTGGACAGCGCCATGGCCGTGCACTCGGCGTGCCATCCCGGGCGGCCCGGGTCCCCAGGGGCTCGGCCAGGCGGGCTCGTCGCCCGCGCTCGACTGCCAGACCGCCTGGTCGAGCGGGTCGTCCTTGTCGGCGTCGTCGAGGCGACCGCCGTTGTCGGCCAGCAGCGCGAGCGCCTCGCTCCCGGTCGAGCCCGGCGCGCGCGACGACGTCCGCACCGCGCAGGAAGACGCTGCCGCCGCGCTCGTAGGCCGCTCCGCGCTCGAGCAGCGGCGGACGCGAGCTCGACCACCTGCGGGCACGAAGCGTGTGGGCGCGGGGCTCGTGCGCGGGCCGGCGGACGCCGAGCGCCGCCATGTCCTGCTCGAAGTGGAACTGCTGCACCGCCGCGAAGCGGTCGTAGTGGGCGCCGGCGCGGGCGGCCGCGTCGAACAGGACGTCGTCGACGTCGGTGACGTTGCGGCAGACCTCGACCTGCACGCCGAGCCGGCGCAGCAGCCGGTCGGCGGCGTCGACCCAGACGAACGTGGCCGCATGGCCGAGGTGGGTGACGTCGTAGGGCGTCACGCCGCAGACGTAGATGCGGGCGCGCCCGACGACGGACAGCGGCTGACCGCCGAGGCGGAGGCGGGGCGGGAGGTGGCGCACCTGATCAGCCTGCCACCGGCCCGGACGGCGGAGGCCGCAGAACGCCGTGTAGGTGGCCCGCTCGGACTCGAGCGGCGCCAACAGCTCGCTCGCGGGCCACCAGCTCGATGCCGCTCCAGCAGGGCGGCCGCGGGCTCGGCGGCGCCCGGCGTCGGGCGCTCAGCCGGGTGGCCGGACGCACGACGGCGGCCAGCAGCGCCCCGGCCAGCAGCCCGCAACCGAGCAGCAGCGTCGGCAGCGGCAGCCCGCTCGCAGGCGGGGGAGCGGCAGGACGCCGTCGAGCTGCAGGGAGGCCAGCGCGACCAGCGCCAGCAGCCACAGCGCGCCGACCAGGGCGGCGACGAGCAGGACGCCCTGCAGCGCCCCGACGGCGCTCCACCAGCGGGGGCGTCGCGGCCGGCAGGGGCGTCTCGGACACCGCGCGGTCCAGGGCCGCCGCCAGCGTGGCCCGGCGCGCGTCGACGACGTCCCGAAGCCCGTCGCGCCAGACCTGGGGGAGGTCGGTGCCGACCGCCTCGCGAGCCGTGCGCAGGGCGTTGTCGACCCTGGCCTGCTCCACCCCCGCCGTGACCGGCAGGTTGGTCGCCCCGCCACCCCCACCGGGCCGCAGGTGCAGCCTCGCGAGCGGGTCGGGGCGCCAGCCGGCCGGCCCAGCGCAGCGGCGGCCAGCCGGTGGCCCTCGTCGCCTCCCGGCGAGCACTGACCGCTCGACCGCGTCGGTCACCGTCGGGACCCCGGCGGCGTCCCCCAGAGCTGCGACGAGGGCCCGACGCTCCCTGGTTCCGACCTCGCCTCCGGGCCCGCCGCAGTGCCGGCGCAGCGCCGTCGCCTGCCGGCGCGACGTCGGCGGCGAGCCGGTCGTTGGCGGCCCGCCGCTGCGCGACCCTGCGAGCGAGCTCGTGGCGCAGCCCGTCGACGCCTTCGCCGGTGCGGGCGCTCATCCCCAGGACCGGCACCGCGGACAGGCCCTCGGCGTCGAGGAGCCCGCGCAGGTCGGCCAGCACGGGGGCCGGCTCGGCCAGGCGGTCGACCTGGTTGAGCACCACCAGGAGCACCCCGGCGTGGGCGGCGTACGGCCGCAGGTAGCGGTCGTGGACGGCGGCGTCGGCGTACTTCTGCGGGTCCATAACCCAGACCAGGACGTCGACCAGCTCGACCAGACGCTCGACCTCCAGGCGGTTCTCCAGGCGGGTGCTGTCGTGGTCGGGCAGGTCGAGCAGGACCAGACCCTCCAGGGCCTCCGTGCCCTCCGTGCCCCGTGCGTCTGTGGACGGCGCGACGGCGTGTCGTCGCGGGACCTGCAGCCAGTCGAGAAGGGGCCCGGGCGTCCCGCCCCAGGTGGCGGCGTGGGCGACGCCCGTGGTCGGCCGGCGCACTCCGGGGTCGCTCAGGGCCGCTCCGGCCAGGGCGTTGAACAGGCTCGACTTCCCGCTCCCGGTCGATCCGGCCAGCGCCACGACGGTGCTGTCGCCGAGTGCGGTGCGCGCTCCCGCCTTTGCCAGCAGGGCGCGGGCGTCGTGCGTGTCGAAGCGGTCGGCGGCCAGGTCGACGGCCTCGCGCAGCGCGGCCAGCCGCTCGCCGAGCGGTCGCGTCCGCTCGCGGCTCACGGGCGCTCCGGAGCGGCGGGGGCGAGCACGGGATCGGCGGCCCGCGCGGAGCCCAGGGCGGCCAGGCTGACGCGCAGCTGCGCGGCGCTGCCCGGCTCCGGCGCCCCGACCTCCACGAGCTCGCGGAACCGCTGCTGCTCTGCGGCGAGCAGTCGGTCGGCGCGCCCGGCCAGGTCCTTGCGGGCCTTGGCCGCCAGGGAGCGCACGGCCGCGTCGCCGAAGACCGCCTCGAGCAGCTTCTGGCCGACGGCGCTGGTGCCGCCGGCGATCGCCACCTCCCCGCCGGACAGGCCGCCGGTGCTGGCGAAGACCGCCACCATCAGGGCCAGGCCCGTCCCGTTGACCCCGAACGACAGCAGGCGGGCGCTGCTGCGCTTGTCGGCGCCCTCCTGCCGGACCAGGTCGAGGACGGCGCCCTGCCAGGCCTGCACCTCGTTCCGGGCCGCCTCGGCAAAGCCCGGGGTCGCCCGTTCGAGCTCGCGGCCGGAAGCGGCCAGCAGCGCCTCTCCCCCGGGCAGGCCGCGCCACGCGCGCACCGTGCGCTCGGCGGCGGTGTCGGCGGCGCTGCGCAGCAGGTGCTCGACGCTGGACTCCAGCGCGCCCTGCAGCCCCGCGCCGGGCGTCGGCCGTCCGGTGACCAGGCTCGTCAGCCGGTCACGCAGCCGCCCCACGCCGCTCTGGACGCCCCGCATCCACTCCCCCGTGCCGACGAACTCCTGCCAGCGGGCCAGGACCTCCCCGCGCAGCAGGCTCCCGCCGCTGACCCCCGTGTCGACGTCGCGTGCTCCGGCGTCGTAGCTGACCTCGACGGCCGTGCGCAGCGCCTCGGCGGCCGTCTCCTGCTGCTCGACCCCGCGGACCAGCTCGGCGACCCGGCCGTCGAGGCTGTCGAGGGCCCCGGCCAGGGTCTGCCGGACGACGACGCCCCGGGCCCCGGCGTCGGCGGCCAGGTCGTGGAGCCAGGCCCGCACCGGCGCGACCTGGTCGTCGGGCAGCGCCCCGGACTCCAGCGGACGCTCCTCGACGACGAACAGCCGCGCCTGCGGCAGGCGTGCCTGCGCGAGCATCCGCTGCAGGTCGGCCGCGACCTCGGCCGCGGCCTCGGGGGGCACCCGGTCGAGCACCACGGCCAGCGCCGTCGCCCGTTCCTGGGCGGTGCGCAGCAGGTCCCAGGGGACGGCGTCGGCGTAGCGGGCGGCGGTCGTCACGAACAGCCACAGGTCAGCTGCTGCGAGGAGCTGACCGGCGAGGTCGCGGTTCGCCTCGACGACGCTGTCGACGTCGGGGGCGTCCAGCAGCGCGAGGCCGCGAGGGAAGGAGTCCAGCGCCACCAGGCGCACGCCACCCAGACCGGAGGCCTCGCCCGTGCTGCGGGCCAGCCCGGGCAGCACGCGGTCGCCCTCGAACCAGTGCCGGTCCGCGGTGGAGCAGACCAGGACCGGGCTGCGGGTGGTCGGCCGCAGGACCCCGGCGGTGGTCACGGGCGCACCGACGAGGCTGTTCACCAGCGTGGACTTGCCCGCCCCGGTGGAGCCGCCGACCACGGCCAACAGGGGGGCGTCGAGGTCGCGCAGCCGCGGGAGCAGGTAGTCGTCGACCTGCTCGACGACGCTGCGCGCCGAGCGCCGGGCTGCCTGGGCCGGCTCGGTGGACAGTCCGAACCGGGTGCGGGCGACCCGGTCGCGCAGGGTCTGCAGGGCCGCGACGAGCGGGGTGCTCACCGGGAGCGCCGACCGGAAGGGCGGCGGGCGGAAGGGCGGCGCGGCGGCTCGCCCTGGTCGGGAGACGGCCCACCCGGGTCGGGAGTCGGCCCACGCCGCGTCGGACAGGTGGCCGCGGCGGAGGTCGTCAGGGTCGGGCACGCTCAGATCCTTCCCCGCGGTGAGCGCGGCACCCACAGCCGGGCCGCCACAGCCGGGCACCCACGGTCGGGCTGCCGGGCTGGCCGGCTCAGTCGACCGTCGTGTCGGGCTCGACCACGAGGCCCTCCGCGGCGAGCGCCTCCCGCACCACGCGGAAGGCGAGGCCGGCGCTGTACCCCTTGCGGGCGAGCATCCCGACCAGCCGCCGCACCCGGGCATCGCGATCGAGCCCGGCGCTGCTGCGGAGCCTGCGCTCGACCAGGCTGCGGGCGGCGCTCGACCTCGTCGTCGGGGTCGAGGGTGGCGAGCGCCGACGCGGCCGTCTCGTCGTCGACCCCGCGCCGACGCAGCTCCTGGGCCAGCGCGCGACCGGACAGGCCCTTGTGGCGCGCTACGCCGGGTGACCCAGGCGGCGGCGAAGGCGGCGTCGTCGATCAGCCCGACCTCGGTGAAGCGGTCGAGCACCGCGGCGGCGACGTCGGCGGGCACCCCGCGATGGTCGAGCGCCGTGGCGAGCTCGGCGCGGGTGCGGGCCGCGTACGACAGCTGGTCGAGGCAGACCTGACGGGCGACCTCCACGGCGTCGTCGTCAGGGGTCAGGTCGCGGGGGGCCCGCTGCGAGACGGTGCGGCGGCCGACCGTTCCTGCCGCGCGACGCCGGGTCGGTACCGCGGGCAGGGACGGCGATCCGGACTCCTGGTCGGCCCCCGGCCGGGGGCGGCGACCGGAGCGGCTGCTGCCCGTTGAGCCCCGACCCCCGAGGATCGACCCGTCGTCAGCACGCGCCGCCCGTCTCCGCCCGGAGCGGCGCCTGCCGTCGCGTCGACCTCTCCGTCCGAGTCCGGGTGCTCGTGCGCGTCCGGGTCCGCCGCGCGAGGACGGCCGGAAGCGGCAGGCGCGGCGGCTGCGGCAGGCGCGGCGGCCGCGGCCGGCTGCGTCGACGGGCCGACCCACGGCGTGGCCGCCCAGTCGAGAGCGCCGTCAGGCTCTGGCCCGCGGCCGGCCGCATCCTCGGGCCCGGCCGGGAACCCCCGTTCCACCTCCGGCTAGAGGTCGACCGGGACCGGAGCGAGCTGGTCGGCCTCGGCGTCGACGACCGGCTCCGACGCCGAGCTTCTCCTTGATGCGCTTCTCGAGCTCGTCGGCGAGGTCGGGGTTGTCGCGCAGGAACGCGCGGGCGTTCTCCTTGCCCTGGCCGAGCTGGTCGCCCTCGTAGGTGTACCAAGCCCCGGACTTGCGGACGAAGCCGTGCTCGACGCCCATGTCGACGAGCGAGCCCTCGCGGCTGATGCCGACGCCGTAGATGATGTCGAACTCGGCCTGCTTGAAGGGCGGGGCCATCTTGTTCTTCACGATCTTGGCGCGGGTGCGGTTGCCGACCGCGTCGGTGCCGTCCTTGAGCGTCTCGATGCGCCGGACGTCGATGCGGACGGAGGCGTAGAACTTGAGCGCCTTGCCGCCGGTCGTCGTCTCGGGCGAGCCGAACATGACGCCGATCTTCTCGCGGAGCTGGTTGATGAAGATGGCCGTGGTGCCGGTGCCGGACAGCGCACCGGTCATCTTGCGCAGCGCCTGGCTCATGAGGCGGGCCTGGAGGCCGACGTGGCTGTCGCCCATCTCGCCCTCGATCTCGGCGCGGGGCACCAGGGCCGCCACGGAGTCGATGACGATGATGTCGAGCGCGCCGGAGCGGACCAGCATGTCGGCGATCTCGAGCGCCTGCTCGCCGGTGTCGGGCTGGGACACCAGCAGGGCGTCGGTGTCGACGCCGAGCTTCTTGGCGTAGTCGGGGTCGAGCGCGTGCTCGGCGTCGATGAAGGCCGCGATGCCGCCGGCGGCCTGCGCGTTCGCGACCGCGTGCAGCGCGACGGTCGTCTTGCCGGAGGACTCCGGGCCGTAGATCTCGACGACGCGGCCGCGCGGGAGACCGCCGATGCCGAGCGCGACGTCGAGCGCGATCGACCCGGTGGGGATGACGCTGATCGGCGCGCGGACCTCGTCACCGAGGCGCATGACCGAGCCCTTGCCGAAGTTCTTGTCGATCTGGGCGAGGGCCATCTCGAGGGCCTTCTCGCGGTCCGGTGCTCCGGCCATGTGCGTCTCCTGGGGTCTGCGGGCGTCGATGCCCGCGCTGCGGTCCGATCGGCGGTGACGCTAGGAGCGGGGTCCGACAGGAACGAGACGGACGACGCGGCCTGGGGACACCCGGACGCCGTCAGACGCTAGACCGAACAGGTGTTCGAGTCAGCGCGACACGCCGGGACTACGCGGTCGGAGGGCTCGACCTCGGTCGCGGCGCAGACCGCGCGCCACACCGCCTGCACGTCGTCGCCGTCGTCGAGGGCCTCGCGGACGGTCCGGCTCGCCGAGCGCGGACAGCACCATGTCGCGCGCGTAGGACTCGGCGTACGCCGCGCCGAAGCGGCGCTCCATCCGCGCCCAGAAGTCGGTCAGCCTCACCGGGACAGCCTAGGCGGGGACCTCCCTGACCGAGGGCGTCCCGCCCGCGACGGGCGCCGCCGCTCAGCGCAGCCACGCGGCGCCGCGACCGGTCAGCCGCCGCGGCCCCGCCTCCGGGTCGGCCTCGGGCGGCAGCAGCCGCACCCCTGCGTGCAGCAGCGTGAGCCCGCCGCCGGCCGCGCCCGACCAGCACCGGGTCGAGCAGCACCTCGGCCACCTCCGGGCAGCTCCTCGGCCAGGCGGGCCACCCGCAGCAGGAGGTCGGTCAGCGCGTCGACGTCGGCGACCGGTCCGCCGGCGCCGCCGGTGAGCAGCGCCGCCCCGCGCACCGCGCGCACGAGGTCGCGCGGCGTCGACGTCGGTGAGCGGCAGCGTGCGGGTGTGCGGGTCGGCCAGCAGGTCGGCGACGACGCCGCCGAGCCGCAGCGACAGCAGCGGCCCGACCGCGGGGTCCTGCACGAGGCGGACCACCACGGAGACGCCCGCTCGGGGCCATCGGCTGCACGAACAGCTCGCCCCGGGCCCGCCTGCGCCTCGACGTCGGCGACCGCCTCGCGCAGCTCCGCCTCGTCGGCCACGCTCCAGCCGGACCGCCCCGACGTCGACCCGGCCGCGCCACCGCTCGTCGGTGCTCTTGACCGCCACCGGCCAGCCGAGCCCCTGGGCGGCGAGCAGCGCCTCGGTCGACGCCGACCACCCGGGCGCTCGGCCAGGCCGACAGCCCCACCCCGCGCAGCACCGACGCCGCGAGGCCGTCGGGCAGCCAGCGGCCGTCGTGGGGCGCCTCGGCGAGCACCTGACGCGCGGCGTCGAGGTCGAGGCCGTCCAGCACGGGGACGACGCCCTCGGGGCGGGCCCGCCAGTCGGCGTGGTCCGCAGCCCGGGCCAGGGCCAGCGCCGCGGACTCCGGCGAGGCGAACGACGGCACCGAACCCCTGCCCGGCGCGCCGGCCTCGCCCGGGACGGCCAGGACGTCCGGCACCCCGTCGTGGCCGAGGTAGGAGGCCAGGACGGGCAGCTCGACGTCGCGGGCGACGGCCAGGACGGCCCGGCCCAGGGCCTCGACGTCCGGGTGGGGCGTGACGAGCACCAGCAGCGCGTCGACCTCCCCGGACCCCGCGACCAGCCGCAGCGCCGCCTCGAGCCGCCCCGGCGCGCTGACCGGGCCGAGGTCGACCGGGTTCGCCGTCTCGGTGGTCCCGGCCAGGGCGGCCAGGTCGGCCTGCACGAGGTCCGGGAGCACCGGGACGGTCAGCCCGACCGCCCGGCAGGCATCGGAGGCCAGGGCCGCGAGCGCCGACGACGTCCCGACCACGCCCACCCGCCGGCCGGCCGGCAGCGCCTGGTGCGCGAGCAGGCTGGCCGTGTCGAACAGCTGCGCGAGGGTGTCGACCCGGATGACGCCGGCCCCGGCGAACAGGGCGTCGACCGCGGCCTCACCCCCGCCGCTCTTGAGCGCGACCACCGGCTTGGTGCGTCCGACGCCCCGGGCGATCCGGGCGAACTTGCGCGGGTTGCCGAACCCCTGCAGGTGCAGCATGACCACGTCGGTACGCGGGTCCTGCTGCCAGTACTGCAGGAGGTCGTTGCCGGACACGTCTGCGCGGTCACCGATGCTGACGAACGTCGACAGGCCGAGCGACCGGCGGCCGGCGAGCTGCAGGAACGTGGCCGCGAGCGCCCCCGACTGGGTGAACACCCCGACCCGGCCGCTCGGCGGGGACCCCTCGGCGAAGGTGGCATGCAGCCGCACGGCCGGGTCGGTGTTGACGACGCCCATGGCGTTCGGCCCGATGAGCCGCACCCCGCCCGCGCGGGCCAGCCCGACGACCTCCGCGAGCCGGGCGCGCCCGTGCGGACCGGCGTCGGCGAAGCCGCCCGACACCACCACCAGCCCCCGCACCCGTTTGTCGACGCAGGCGGTCACCACCGCGGCCACCTGGTCGGCCGGGACGGCGACGACGGCGAGGTCGACGTCGTCGGGCACGTCGCGCACGTCGGCGTAGGCCCGCACGCTGCGCACGTGCGGCGCCCGCGGGTTGACGGGGTAGACCGGACCCTCGAAGCCGCCGTCGAGCAGGCGGCGGAACACCTCGTGGCCCGCCGTGCCCGGCTCCCTCGAGGCGCCGACCACGGCCACCGCCTTGGGGTGCAGCAGCCGCGCCACGCTGCGCGCCTCCGCCCGGTGCTCGCGGCCGCGGGCGACGTCGCGGGAGGTCTCGGTCTCCGAGATCGGGAAGTACAGCTCGACGTAGCCGTCCGACAGGGCCCGGGTGAGCTCGAAGCCGACCGACCGGAACACCTCGAGCATGCGCCGGTTGCCGGGGAGCACGTCGGCCATGAAGCGACGGACGCCGCGCTCGCGGGCCGCGGCGATGAGGTGCTCGAGCAGCAGCGGCCCGAGCCCGCGTCCCTGGTGGGCGTCCTCGACGACGACGGCCACCTCGGCGTCGTCGGTGCCCGGCAGCCGCTCGTACCGGACGACCCCCACGATCTCGTCGCGCAGCAGGGCCACGACGGCGGCCCGGTCGTCGTGGTCGACCGTCGTGAAGCGCTCGACGTCGCGGGCCGGCAGCGTGCGGACGAGGGTGAAGAAGCGGTTGTAGACGGTGTCGGAGGAGAGCCGGCCGTGGAACGCCCGCAGCCGGTCGGCGTCGTCCGGGGTGATGGGCCGCAGGTGGACGGTGCCGCCGTCGGCGAGGACGGCGTCGGCCTCCCAGTGCGCGGGGAAGGTCACGGGGCCATCCTGCCCCTACACGTTGAGACCGAACTCCAGCGCGATGCCGCGGAGCCCGGCCGCGTAGCCCTGCCCGATGGCGCGGAACTTCCACTCGGCGCCGTTGCGGTAGAGCTCGCCGAAGACCATCGCGGCCTCGGTGCTCGCGTCCTCCGACAGGTCGAACCGGGCGAGCTCGGTGCCGTCGGCGTCGTTGACCACCCGGATGAACGCCTCGCGCACCTGCCCGAAGTTCTGCCCGCGCTCGGCCGCCTCGTAGATCGAGGCCGAGAAGACGATCCGGTCGACGTCGGGGGCGACGCCGGTGAGCGCCACCGTGACCTGCTCGTCGTCGCCGACGGTCTCCCCCGTGAGCTCGTCACCGAGATGGCGGACCGTGCCGTCGCCGGAGGCGAGGTTGCCGTAGAAGACGAAGTCCCGGTCGCCCCGCGCCCTGCCGTTGCTGCCGCACAGGATGGCGGAGGCGTCGAGGTCGAACGGCTGCCCGTCCGTGGTCCGGGCCTGCCAGCCCAGACCCACCGTGACCGCGGCCAGGCCGGCGCTGCCGGCCTGCTTGGTGAGCGAGATGTTGCCGCCCTTGGTGAGCGAGATGGGCACGGATCCTCCTGCGGGAGTCGGGGCCGCGAGCCTGCCACGGCGGGCCCCCGCCTACCGTCCCCCCATGACCCTTCTCGCCTTCGACGGTCTCACCAAGCGGTTCGGCGACCAGGTGGCGGTCGACGGCCTCACCGCCAGCGTGCGGGAGGCGAGGGTCACCGGCTTCCTCGGGCCCAACGGTGCCGGCAAGACCACCAGCCTGCGCATGCTGCTCGGCCTGGTGACGCCCACCTCGGGCACCGCCACCTTCGACGGCCGCCGCTACGCCGACCTGCGGCGGCCGTCCCGCGAGGTGGGCGTGCTGCTCGAGGCGACCGGCTTCCACCCCGGCCGCACGGGCCGCGACCACCTACGGGTGCTCTGCACGGCGGCCGCACTGCCGACGTCGCGGGCCGACGAGGTCCTGCGCACCGTCGACCTCCTGCCGGCCGGGCGGCGCAAGGTCGGTCAGTACTCCCTCGGCATGCGGCAGCGGCTCGGGCTCGCCGCGGCGCTGCTGGGCGACCCGCCCGTGCTGGTGCTGGACGAGCCGGCGAACGGCCTGGACCCGCAGGGCATCCGCTGGCTGCGCGACGTCCTGCGGGCGCTCGCCGCCGAGGGACGGACCGTCCTGGTCTCCAGCCACGTGCTGTCGGAGGTGGAGCAGACCGCCGACGACGTCCTGGTGGTCAGCCGGGGCCGCCTGGTGCGGGCCGGCACGGTCGAGGAGCTCCGCACGGAGGGGGGCACCACACGGGTGCGCACCCCCGACCGGGACCGCTTGGCCGTCGTCCTGCGCGAGAGCGGACACGGCGTCACGACCGACGGCGCCGACCTGCTGGTCGCGGCCCCCTCGACCGTCGTCGGCGAACTGGCCGCGCGCCACGGGGTGGTGCTGCACCTGCTGGCCGAGCAGGGGGCCGGCTCGAGGACGTGTTCCTGCAGCTCACCGCACAGGACGCCGCATGACCGCCCTGGTCCGGGCGGAGCTGCTGAAGCTGCGCACGGTGCGCCTGCCGGTCACCCTGCTGCTGGTCACCCTCGCGCTGGTCACCCTCAGCGTCTGCGTGACCGTGCTGACGGCGGGCCGCGAGGGCGCGCCCCTGCGGGCCGACGATCCGCAGCTGTTCCGGTTCGCCCTCGCCGGCGCCAGCGCCGGGCAGGTCATCGTGCTCGTCCTCGGCATCCTGGTGCTGACCCAGGAGTTCCGGTTCGGGACCGCCACGCCGTCGTTCCTCGTCACCCCGCGGCGCGAGCGGGTCCTGGTGGCCAAGCTGCTGGCCGTCACCGCCGTCGGCGCGGGGTTCGCGGTCGTGGCCGCCCTGTACGACGTGGCGCTCGCGGTCCTGCTGCTGCGCCTGCGCGGCCTGGAGATCTCACTGGAGGGACCGCTGCTGCAGACGCTCACGGGCGCCGTCCTCGTCACGGCGCTCTACGGACCGATCGGCATCGCGGTGGGGGCCCTGGTCCGCAACCAGGTGGCGGCGGTCGTGGGGGCCCTGGCGTACCTGTTCGTCGTCGAGCAGCTGCTGGTCGCCCTGCTTCCGGGCGTCGGGCGCTGGCTGCCCGGCGGGGCCACCGCAGCGGTCCTGCAGCTCGGCGAGCTGGCCACCACCCGCGGCGACCTGCTCCCGCCGCTGGGCGGGGCCGCGCTGCTGGTGCTCTACGCCGTCGGGCTGTCCGGCGTCGCGGCCGGCCTCACCCTGCGGCGTGACCTGGCCTGACGGCGCGCGACTCCGGACGCCGGTCGCTCAGCGGGTCCCGAGCAGCAGCCGGGCCGGGTGGCCGGCGTCGTGGAGCACGAGGTTGCGGCCCGGCGAGGCGAGCGGCTCGTGGTTCGGGGTGTCGGAGCTGCTGAGGAACACCCGCAGGCGGTGGCCCGCCGGCACGGTCCAGGCGGTGTCCCACAGGTCCATGCGCAGGTCCATGGTCTCGCCGGGCGTCACCGGGAGCTGGCGGCGGTCGGGAAGGTAGGGCGCCCCCGGGCGGAGCTGCGCCGGGCGTCGACCTCGCGCATGCTCGCCCGCACCCACGCCTGGGTGACGAGCCGGGCCGAGCCGTCGGGCGCGACGTCGACCAGCCGCGCCACGTAGGCCATGTCGCTGGCCTCGGTGATCGACCGAGACGGCCAGCTCGGACGGCCCGGCCAGGCGCAGCGGCGCCGCCAGGGGGGCCGAGGTGTAGGTCAGGCCGTGCGGCTGCGTCGACGCTCGGGTCGAGCGCGAGGTAGGGGGCGAAGCCGTCCGGGCCCTCCTTGTCCATCGGCACCGAGGAGCCGGCCGCCGGGTCGTAGACGTAGGAGTCCTGATAGCTGTCGCGGCCGGTGGGGGTGGCCTTGACCAGGCTGCCGTCGTTGGGCGACAGCGCCGCCGTGCCGCTGCGCCGACCGGAGAGCTGGTAGCCGGTCAGCCGCGTGCCCACCGAGCGCCACGAGGGCGCGTCCGTCCACGTGCGCGAGCCGAGGTCGAGGAAGCGCAGGGCGGGGAGCCGGTCGGCACCGTTGCGCTTGCCCTTGACGAAGTGGTCGAGCCAGCTCTCCACCTCACCGGCCGGGAACGGGGTGTTCAGGCTCGCCTCGGCGCCCAGCGGCGCGTCGCTGTAGGGCGCCCCGGCGTGACCGGCCTGGCCGGTGCCGTGGTGGGTGCTGGCGTCCATGACCAGGCGCTTGGGTCCGCGCAGGGCGTCGAGCAGCTGGAGGTCGCCGCGGCTGTACATGTCGTTCCAGCCGCTCGTCATGTAGACGGGCACGGTGATCCTGGCGACCTTGTCCAGGACCGACCGCTCCTGGTAGAGCGGGCCGTCGAGCATCGTCAGCCGGGTCTCGACGGCGAACAGCTGGTCCTTGCGGTCGACGTACTGCGGCTGCGGCCCGAGCCCGACGGCCTGCGTGCCGGTCTGCCCCGCGAACCACTGGTCCACGAAACCCTGCATGAACAGGCCGTTGTGCCAGAGCACGTCGCGGTAGGGGTCGGTGGGCGGGTGGCCCGCGACGACGGCCCGCAGGTGCGGGGGCTGCTTGGCCGCGCCCAGCAGCGCGGTGATCGCCGAGTACGAGTAGCCCTTGAGCACGACCTTGCCGTTGCTCCACGGCTGCCGGGCCACCCACTCGACGACGTCGTAGGCGTCCTGCTGCTCGCGGTCGCACAGCAGGCACAGGGCGCCGCCGCTCTTGCCCGAGCCGCGGACGTCGGTGTTGACGTGGGCGTAACCCTCGTCGAGGTAGCTCGTGTCGCTCGCGCGGCCGTAGGGCTCCATGTCGACCACGGCCGGGTACCGCCCGGTGGCGTGCGGCAGGTGGACGTCGCCGACCAGCTCGACGCCGTCGCTCGCCGGGATGCCGACGTCGGCGAGGGTGACCGGGCCGGAGGCCTCGGGCGCAGCGGTCGCCGCCGAGGCCCCGAGGGCGGTGGCGGCGAGCAGGGAGGAGGCGATCAGGAGGCGGAGCGGGCGCATGACAGGGAGAGTTCGCCGCCGGCGTCGGGATTCCTGCACCACCTGTGCAACACCGCTGCGCAGAACGGCGGGGTCCCTCCGGGACATGACAGGTGCATGACGACCACCGGGGGCAGGGTGGGGCCCGCGTCCCACCGGGCACAGGCACCCCATGACTGCTCCCGCCGCCCTGCGTCGTCTCGACAGCCGCGTCCTGGCCGGCGCGTCCTCCCCCGGAGCCCGGGGGGTGCGCCGCGGCGTGGCCCGCGTCTCGCAGCTCGTCCTCCTGGCGTTCGCCACCGTCCTGGTCCTGGCCGTGGTGTTCGTGGTCGGGCCGGTCAACGAGGCCAACAGCGTCGTCTCCTTCGTGCTGGCCGCCGCCGACCAGGTGGCGGGTCCGCTGCGCGACGTCTTCTCCCTGGACAGCCGCCCCCTGCGCGCCGCTGCCAACTACGGCCTGGCCGCCGCCCTCTACGCCGTGCTCGCGTCGCTGGTCGGCCGCCTGCGCTGAGGTCCCGCCCGGCCTCCGGTGCGTGCAGCGGGGCGCCCCGGGGGAGCATGACGGGGTGACCCGGTTCTCCCCCGCCACGCAGGCCTGGTTCGACGGTGCCTTCGCGGCGGCGACCCCCGCCCAGCTCGGCGCCTGGGAGGCCATCAGCAGCGGCCGCGACACCCTCGTGGTCGCCCCGACCGGGTCGGGCAAGACGCTGTCGGCCTTTCTGTGGTCGCTGGACCGCCTGGCCTCCACTCCCCCGCCGGGCGACCCGAAGCTGCGCTGCCGGGTGCTCTACGTCAGCCCGCTCAAGGCGCTGGCCGTCGACGTCGAGCGCAACCTGCGGGCGCCGCTGACCGGCATCCGGCAGGCCGCCCAGCGCCTGGGCCTGCCCGTCCCGGACATCACGGTGGGCACCCGCTCCGGAGACACCCCGCCCGAGGAGCGACGCCGGTTCGCCAAGACCCCTCCGGACGTGTTCATCACGACGCCGGAGTCGCTGTTCCTCGTGCTGACGTCGGCGGCCCGGGAGGCGCTGGCGGGGGTCGAGACCGTCATCCTCGACGAGGTGCACGCGGTGTCCGGCACCAAGCGCGGCGCCCACCTCGCGGTCACCCTCGAGCGGCTCGATGCCCTGCTGCCGAGGCCCGCGCAGCGGATCGGCCTGTCGGCCACGGTCCGACCCCTCGACGAGGTCGCCCGGTTCCTCGGCGGTTCGCGCGAGGTGACCGTCGTGCAGCCACCCTCGACCAAGACCCTCGAGGTCGAGGTGGTCGTGCCGGTCGAGGACATGAGCGCGCTCGGCGAGGAGACCGGCCCGGTGCGGGGCGGCTCGGCGGCGGGAGCGGCCCCCCGCAGCAGCATCTGGCCCGCGGTCGAGGAGCGGATCGTCGACCTCGTCGAGCAGCACCGCTCGACCATCGTGTTCTGCAACAGCCGCCGCCTGGCGGAGCGGCTCACCAGCCGGCTCAACGAGATCGCGAACGAGCGGCTGCACGGTGTGCCCGACGTCGAGCTGCCCGAGCTCGAGCCGGACCGGCCCATCGGGAGCGCCGGGGTCAAGCCCGGGGGGCTCTCGTTCTCCCGCGCGCCGGCCCAGCACCCCGCGCAGTCCGGGACGGGCACGCCCGCCGACGCGCCGTACCGGCTGCCCTCCGGCGAGTCCGCCGCGCCCGTCGAGATCGCGCGGGCCCACCACGGCAGCGTCTCCCGCGAGCAGCGGTCCGAGATCGAGGAGGCGCTGAAGTCCGGGCGGCTGCCCGCCGTCGTCGCGACCTCCAGCCTCGAGCTGGGGATCGACATGGGCGCGGTCGACCTCGTGGTGCAGGTCGAGTCGCCGCCGAGCGTGGCGTCCGGCATGCAGCGGGTCGGCCGGGCCGGCCACCAGGTCGGCGCCGTCAGCCGGGGCGTGATCATGCCGAAGTACCGCGGCGACCTCGTGCAGTGCGCCGTCGTGGCCGAGCGCATGGTCGGGCGACCGGGCGAGCCCGCCGGGATCGAGTCCACCTCCTACCCCCGCAACCCGCTGGACGTCCTGGCCCAGCAGGTCGTGGCCATGTGCGCGATGGAGGACTGGACGGTGGACGACCTCGCCGCCGTCGTCCGGCGGGCGGCCCCGTTCGCGGCGCTGCCGCAGTCGGTGCTGGAGGCGGTCCTGGACATGCTGTCGGGCCGCTACCCCAGCGACGACTTCGCCGAGCTGCGCCCGCGCCTGACGTGGGACCGGGTCACGGGCGTGCTGGCCGGCCGCCCCGGGGCGCAGCGCCTGGCGGTGACCAGCGGCGGCACCATCCCGGACCGCGGCATGTTCGGCGTGTTCCTCGTGGGCTCGGGCACCACGGGCAGCCGGGTGGGCGAGCTCGACGAGGAGATGGTCTACGAGAGCCGCGTCGGCGACGTCTTCCTGCTCGGGAGCAGCGCCTGGCGGATCGAGGACATCACCCACGACCGCGTGCTGGTCACACCGGCGCCCGGGCAGCCCGGCCGGATGCCGTACTGGACGGGGGACGCTCCCGGTCGGCCCTTCGAGCTGGGCAAGGCCCTGGGGGCGTTCCTGCGCGAGCTGTCCGCCCTGACGCCCGAGGCGGCGCAGGAGCGGCTGGCGTCGGCCGGGCTGGACGCCTCCGCCCGGACCAACCTGCTGGCCTACCTGGCCGAGCAGCGCGAGGCCACCGGGACCCTCCCCGACGACCGGACCATCCTCGTGGAGCGGTTCCGCGACGAGCTCGGCGACTGGCGGATCGCCCTGCACAGCCCGTTCGGCGCCCAGGTCAACCAGCCGTGGGCCCTGGCGCTGTCGGCCCGCCTGCGCGAGAGCTCGGGCCTGGAGGTGCAGGCCATGCACTCCGACGACGGCATCGTGCTGCGGCTGCCCGAGACCGAGGACGTGCCCGCCTTCGAGGCGGTGTTCGCCCCTGAGGACGTCGAGCGCGCGGTGCAGGACGAGGTGGGCGGGTCGGCCCTGTTCGCCAGCCGCTTCCGCGAGTGCGCGGCCCGGGCGCTGCTGCTCCCCCGCCGCAACCCCGGCAAGCGCACCCCGCTGTGGCAGCAGCGGCAGAAGAGCGCGCAGCTGCTGAGCGTCGCGGCCCAGTACGGCACGTTCCCGATCGTCCTGGAGACGATGCGCGAGGTGCTGCAGGACGTGTTCGACGTGCCCGGCCTGGTGCAGCTGATGAAGGACGTCGAGTCGCGGACGGTCCGCATCGTCGAGGTCGAGACCTCCCAGCCCTCCCCGTTCGCCCGGTCGCTGCTGTTCGGCTACATCGGGGCGTTCATGTACGAGGGCGACTCCCCGCTGGCCGAGCGCCGGGCGCAGGCCCTGTCGCTCGACTCGACGCTGCTGGCCGAGCTCCTGGGCCAGGCCGAGCTGCGCGAGCTGATCGACCCGGACGCCCTCGCCGAGGTCGAGGCCGAGGTGCAGCTGCTCACCCCCGAGCGGCGGGCCAAGGACGTCGAGACCACGGCCGACCTCCTGCGGCGCCTCGGCGACCTCACCACCGACGAGGCGATCGAGCGAGGCGGGACGCCGGAGTGGCTGACCGAGCTGGAGCAGGCCCGGCGGGTGATCCGCGTGCGGGTGGCCGGGCAGGAGCGCTGGGCCGCGGTCGAGGACGCCGGCCGCTTCCAGGACGCGCTCGGCACCGCGCTGCCCGTCGGGGTGGCCGAGGCCTTCACCGAGCCGGTCGCCGACCCCCTGGGCGACCTCGTCTCGCGCTACGCCCGCACCCACGGACCCTTCTCCCCCGCCGAGCCGGCCCGTCGCTTCGGCCTGGGCATCGCGGTCGTGGAGACGGCGCTGGCCCGGCTGGCGGCGTCCGGGCGGGTGCTGCACGGCGAGTTCCGCCCCGGAGGCAGCGGCCTGGAGTGGTGCGACGCGCAGGTGCTCCGCTCGCTGCGGCGCCGGTCGCTGGCCAAGCTGCGCAAGGAGGTCGAGCCGGTCCCGCCCGAGGCCCTGGCCCGGTTCCTCCCGCAGTGGCAGGGCCTCGGCACGGCGTCGGGGCGGGGACCGGACGCGCTGCTGCGGGTGCTCGAGCAGCTCAACGGCGTTCCCGTGCCGGCGTCGGCGCTGGAGACGCTCGTGCTGCCCAGCCGGGTGGCCGGCTACGCGCCGTCGATGCTGGACGCGCTGACGGCGTCGGGCGAGGTGCTGTGGGCCGGCGCCGGATCGCTGCCCGGTCAGGACGGCTGGGTGTCGCTCGTCCTGGCCGACAGCGCCGACCTGCTCCTGGCGCCGCCGTCGGACTACTCGGGCACGCCCCTGCACGCCCAGGTGCTCGAGGTCCTCGACGGCGGGGCCGCCCTGTTCTTCCGCCCGCTGTCGGACCGCGTGCGCGAGCCTGGACGACGGCGCCCTGCAGGCCGCCCTGTGGGACCTCGTCTGGGCGGGCCTGGTCACCAACGACACCCTCCAGCCGTTGCGGGCGCTGCTCGGTTCGGGGCGCACGACGCATGCGCTGAAGAAGGCCCCCGTGCGCCAGCGCTCGCGCTACGGCCGGCCCGTGCTGCCGACCCGGACCGGCCCCCCGACGACGGCCGGCCGCTGGTCGCTGCTGCCCGACCGCGACCCCGACAGCACCCGCCGCGCCCACGCGCTCGCCGAGGTGCTGCTGGACCGGCACGGCATCGTCACCCGCGGCGCCGTCATGGCCGAACGGGTGCCGGGCGGGTTCGCCGGCGTGTACGCCGTGCTGAAGGCCTTCGAGGAGGCGGGCCGCGTCCGCCGCGGATACTTCGTGGAGGGGCTGGGCGCGGCGCAGTTCGCCGCGACCGGAGCGGTCGACCGGATGCGCGCCCTCGCCGCCGAGAAGCCCCGCGAGGCGGAGCCGCTGTGGACGACGCCGGTGCCCGGCGGCTGGGACGGCGGACAGCGCTACGACGCCCGCCCCCAGCGCCAGCGCCGCGACGAGGCCCGCGCCGTGGTGATGGCCTCCACCGACCCGGCCAACCCCTACGGCGCCGCCCTGCCCTGGCCGCCCCAGGAGTCGGGCCACCGGCCCGGGCGCAAGGCCGGCGCCCTCGTCGTGCTGGTCGACGGCGCTCTCGTCCTGTACGTGGAGCGGGGTGGCCGCACGCTGCTGAGCTTCGAGGCCTCCGAGAGCTGCCTGGCCCCCGCCGTCGACGCCCTGGCGCTGGCGGTGCGGGACGGCGCCCTCGGCAAGCTGACGGTGGAGAAGGCCGACGGCGAGCCCGCCCTCACCAGCGCGCTGGGCCTGGCCCTGGAGACCGCCGGGTTCAGGCCGACGTCGAAGGGTCTGCGGCTGCGGGCCTGAGCCGGCGTCGGCGCAGGCCCAGCACGGCCAGCAGGAGCACGAGCAGCGCCGCTGCGCTGACGAGCAGCGTGCGGTTGCTGCCCGCCGCGACCGGCACCGGCGCGGCCAGCTGGAAGTCTCCGGTACCGGGGAACGAGGACCCGTAGACCCCACCCGGGCCGGGCGTGGTCTCCAGCGGGCGCCACCCCTGGCCGACGTCGGCCAGCACCACCAGGCCGCTGCGGGGGGTGGCCGCCCGCAGCTGCAACGTCGCGAAGGCGCCCTGCTGGGCGAGCCGCACCGGGGTGCTCATCCGCACGCGGTACCGGTTGCCGTCGGGGCGGTAGCCGCGGGGCAGGGCGGCCGGTGCGAGCGGCTCCACGACGACCTCGACCGAGGGCTCGTCCGCAGCCAGTCCGCGCAGGGGAAGGAACAGCACCGCCTGCGGGCGCGCCTCGGCCGTGCCCACCGTGACGCCCTGCGCGGTCAGGCCGCGGACGACCGGCACCCGGGTGGCCGCCGACGTGGGCGGACCGGCCGAGCCCGGCGCGACACCGATCGGGCGGACGAGGTACCGGTACGGCTCCAGCAGGACCGGCGCCTCGCTCCCCACGACCGGGACGGGGTCGGGGCGGGTGGCCAGGCGGACGACGACGAGCCCGAGGACGGCGAGCAGCGCCAGGAGCGCGGCGGTGCCGCGCGTCCGGGCTGGGGTCAGCGCCACACGCCGTTGGTCAGCTTCACCGCGTAGAACCCGCTGTCGCCGTCGGAGTACCAGACGGTCCTGCGGGCGACGTCGAACGACGGCGCCGACATCGCATAGGCACCGGAGACCAGCGGAAGCGTGTTCGGCGCCGGCTTGTTGAAGTAGGCGATCTCCTTCGGGTGCCGCGGATCGCGGATGTCGAACACGCGCAGGCCAGACAGGATCATGCTGCAGGCGACGATGCTCGGGTCCGTGGCCGTCGGGATCGCGCAGTAGTGCGCGGCGTAGCCCTGCACCGGGTACTGGCCGGGGTCGTTCTTCTGCGCTCCGGCGCGGGCCGCCGGCTGGTGCACGGCCAGGCGCAGGTCGCTGACCACCTTCGGACGCTTCTCGTCGTCGATGCTGATGATCCGGGCGGCGCCCACGGCCGCGTCGGCGCCGCTGCCGGTGCCCTTGGAGTACTCGTCGAACTCGAGCAGGTACCGGTGGCCCTTGCTCGTGAAGGCGTTCGTGTTCTGCGGGATGGACACGCTCGGCCAGGTCAGGTGCGAGACGGGCTTGACCACCGGGTTCGGGACCCGGCGGGAGACCTGGCTGATGTCGAGCACGGCCAGGCCCGGGCTGCCGAGGTCGGCCCCGTACATCCGCGTGCCGGTGGCGTTGAAGCTCATGCCGTGGAACGTGTAGGCGGTACTGCGCCAGACGATGTTCGGCAACGTCGGGTTGGTGACGTCGATGGCGGTCACGCCCGGCTGCGAGGTGGTCGAGATGTAGAGGGTGCGGCCGTCCGGCGCGAAGCCGCTCTCGTGACCGAGGATGCCGAGCGGGCTGGAGCTCTTCAGCACGGGGTGGCGGCAGTCCTGCGACACGTCGTAGACGTCGACGATGCCGGGCGCGGTGGCGGGCGAGCCGGCTCCGGCCGCGAGCAGCCCGCGCTTGGCGTTCAGCGCCAGGGACTCGTGCGGGCTGTCCATGGAGGCGGTGAGCAGGCGCGCGGTCTCGACCGGGTGCGCGGGGTCGCTCATGTCGAGCACGTGGGTGCCCCCGGCCTCGCCGTGCACGACGGCGGTCGGGAACAGCAGGGTCCCGTCGTAGAACGCGCAGACCCGCCCGGTGCGGTCGACGTAGCGGAAGGTCTTGAAGCCGCCCGTGGTGCCGACCTTGCTGACCTGGACGGCGTTGCAGGTGTAGCCCTTGGCGGCCCGGCCGTTGGAGAAGTCGGCCAGGGGCACCCGCCCCTGGGTTCCGGTCTCCGGACGTGAGCCGGGACCGCAGACGGCCTTCGGCAGCGCCGGGGGCGTGGTGCTGCGCGCTGTGGCCCGAGACGTGCTGCCGGCATGGCCGGCCTGGTAGGCCTTGGTCGCCGCGACCACGATCGGCGAGGTACCGGCGGCCATGGCGACGGCCCCCGTAGCGACCAGGACACCGACGGTGCCGACGAGCACGAGGCGGGTCGACAGACGGGGCAGGAGCATGGGACCTCGCAGGCAGCAGGGGCAGGACTCGGAGCAGCGGCAGCGGCAGCGGCTGTTCAGGTTTCGACACAGGGCGTGCAGGCACCTGTGCGCGGTCAGTGTGACCTACCGCATGTCCCGCCCGCAGCCGATCGGCGCCAGAGGGCGCCCGCGCGCCTGCCTGCCTGTCCGCGTGCCCCCTCCGCGGTGATCTTCCGCTTCTGGTGCTCGCCCCGCCGCACCAACCCACCAGGAGCGGAAGATCAGCGGGGAAGGCACCGGACCTCACGCCCCAGCAGGCCGCCGGCAGCGGGAAGCCCGCGGTCCGGGGCCGAACGGCAAGCGGCCCGGACCTCCGTCGAGAAGGTCCGGGCCGCCTGCTGTGCGCGGGTGCTGCTCCGGTCAGACCGCCGCGGCGCGGCGGCGACGGACGGCGAAGCCGGCTGCGGCCACGAGGCCCAGGCCGAGGCCGGCCAGCAGGCCGGAGCCGCCGGTGGTGGGCAGCGAACCCGTGGCCGGCGCGGCGCCGGTCCCCGTTCCGGTGCCGGCGCCCACGGCCGAGGCTGCGGTCCCGAAGGCCTGCAGCTCGGTGATCGTGACGCGGAACGCGTTGTCCGAGCTGGGGCAGTCGGACTCGCTCAGCGGGTCGTTCTCCTGCTCGCCACGGAAGTCCGGACCGCCGGTGCAGGTGTTGCTCTTGACCACGAGCTTGAGGTGGTCGGCCCGCACGGGCTTCGGCAGGGTGACCGTCCGCAGGTTGAGGTCCGGAGCGACGGCGCGGGGCCGGTCGGCCGGGAAGAAGTCGCTCCTGCTGGAGTAGACGGTCTTGTAGGTGCTGCCGCCGTCGGTGCTGGCCTGCAGGTCGAACGCCCGGAGCCCGAGCAGCCGGCTCTGGAAGTCGGTGCTGTCGTCGGGGTCGACCGGGTGGTGCAGGGCGCTCACGGCGATCGAGCGGATCGTGTTCACCCCGCCCGCCAGGTCGACGACGAGGGACTGCCCGGCGACCGGCGTCTTCGCCTCGAGACCGTCGATGCCCATGTTCGTGGCCTCGTCGTCGTCGATGGCCTGGGCGACGCGGACGCCGTCCGTGGCCGACGCCTTGGCGCCCCGGGTGGCCGACGCCAGGTTCTGGGCCAGCGAGAAGGTCTGCGTCCTGGCCCCGGGGGTGACGGTGGCCTTGAAGCGCTGGAGGCCGTAGCCGGGCGCCTGGACGACGAAGGAATACGTGCCGGCGACGAGCGCCTGCGTGGCGGCCGGGTTCGCGCCGCCCAGGGTCGTGGCGATCGGGACCGCCCGCGCCTGGTAGTTGCCGACGAAGACCTTGCCCTTGACGGCGCCCTTCGTGGTCGCGTCGACGAGCTTGAAGGTCACCGTCGCGTTGCGCGCCGTCGTCCGGCTGGCGAAGCTCGGCGTCGGGTCGGTGTCCTCGGTGTCCTTGCTGGCGGCCTTGGCACCGAGCCCGCGGGAGGCGAACGCGTCGAACATCGTCTGCTGGTCGGTGCCGCCACGCAGGGTGTCGGCGGCCAGCATGGTGTTGCGGATGTCGACGAAGCTCGGCTCGCCGCTGGCCTGCAGGATCATGCCGTCGAACAGGTAGGTGACCCAGCGCCGGTTGCCGGGGCAGCCGTCGAAGGTCGGCGCCACGGCGCCTGACGCCGTGCGGCCCAGGGCGCAGGCAGCCTGAAGGGCCTTGTTCGTGGACGGGAAGCGCGCGTCGTACTTCTTCATGAGCGCCTCACGGACGGTCATCTGGATCGCGTTCCAGATCTCGCCGTCTGCGTGGACCTCGGGACCGGTCGAGTCGAAGCCGAACTCCGCGTAGGTGAGCGGGTTGGCGCTCGGCCGCAGGTTGTAGTCGCGGATCCCCTCGAAGGTGTCTCCGGTGGCGTAGGCGCCGACGGAGTACGGGTCCTCGCCGCGCTTGCCGGCCAGGTCGAAGGCCTGCAGGTACTCGATGGCGACCAGGTCGCTCCAGCTCTCGCCCATGGAGCCGCCCTGCTGGCCGGACAGGCCGGTGTCGGGACCGGCGATGAGGCGGTTGCTGATGGCGTGGGTGTACTCGTGCAGGAAGATCGAGGCGTCGAGGTCACCGTCGGTGCAGGGCCCGTAGAAGCCGAGGACCGGCTGGAACAGGTACTGGTTGGTGATGCCGGGCACGCCGTCCATCAGCGTGATCTGGTTGGCGTTGTTGCGGCCGGTCAGGCCGACGCCCGCGGCCGGGGTCGTGGCCTGGTTGGTCACCGCGAACGCCGGGTTCGTGGCCGCGGCGTTCTGCGCGTTGCCGAGCTCGGGGTCGCCCTCGGTGCCGCCCTTGCCGAAGTTGTTGACCTGCATCGCGCCGCGCGGCTCGGTCAGCCCGAGGCGGTAGGCGAAGTCGTGGATGCGGTTGTGGCCGGTGAACAGGTTGACGATCGAGGCGTCGATGTCGGCGCGCTGGGCCGGGTTCACGATCGCGAGCGGGTCGCACCCGCTGGTGTGCCAGCTGTCCGCGAACGCGGGCGCGTAGTCGCGGGTGGGGCTCGAGTAGGGGGTGGCCGGCGGTCCGGGCGTCAGCGACGTCGACAGCTGCGCGTTGGTGGTGACGGCGTTGTTGCCGATGGTGCGTGAACGTCGGGAGCCCGGTCGTGGCCTCGACGTCGTAGGGCAGCGGGCTCGTGTCGGTGTAGGTGAAGATGTCGCAGATCGACAGGTCCTTGCCGGTGGTCTGCTTCGGCGTCGCCGGTGCAGACCGTGGCGCGGTCGTCGGGGCTGGCGGCGGCGCTGCGGGGCAGCGTCGGGTTGCTCGGGAAGTACGTGAAGGTCGCCGGGCCCTGCACGCCGGCGCCGGGCAGCAGCTGGCCGGGCAGCGGCGGCACCGCGAGCGCCTGGTCGGTCACCACGTAGGAGCCGACGAAGGTGAACGGCGCCGTCACGCTGGCCTCATCGAACGGGCAGATCTCGACGGTGAACTTCTCGCCGGCGGCGGCTTCGGGCACCAGGTTGGCCGTGGCCTGCTCGGGGCTGCTGAGCGGTGTCGCCGACGGCGATCGTTCTTGGCGCCCCTGTTGATCCTGATGGTGATGTCGTTGGCCGGGCAGCGCTGCGGCCGCGACGACGGCGATCGTGCGGGCGCCGGCGGTGACGGTGAGCGGGATCGGCGCCGAGCAGGCCGTGGCGCGTGTACGTCGCCGCTGGAACGGGCCGCCGCTCGGGGCCGCCTGGCGTCCGCAGGCCGATGCTGCGCATGCCGGCGGCTGCTGCGGGTGCCGGCAGCCAGGGTGTCGACGGCGTCGCGGCGCAGCAGGACCTCGCCGGTCGACGGCGTCGACGAAGGTCGCGGCCGCGGTGGCGCGGCCGCCGGCGACGTCCTGGACGGCGGTCTCCCACACCAGGCGGGCGCCGCGGTCGGTGGTGGCCAGCGCGCGCAGCCGGGCCCGCTGGACCTGGGCGAGACCCTTGGCCGGCGACCTGGGTGAAGCCGGCGCCGTCGACCCGGCGCCGACCTGCAGGTCGCCGAGGGACAGCGTGGTGATGCCGGCGTCCTTCGCAGCGCGGCGAGCACGCCCTGCGCCGCCGACAGCCGCGGGGTGCGCGCCGACAGGGCGCCGAGGGTCGGCCGGCCCGACCGCCGACGAGGTGAGGCTGGCGACGCCGCCGTCGCGGACGCCGAGCGTGACGAGCCCGTCCTCGGCCAGCGGGCACGCCACCGACGCTCTGGCGGAACAGCACGGCGTGGGCCGGGCTGCCCGCTCAGCGGGGTGCTGCTGACCAGGGTGAGCGCCGGCGACGTCGGCGGCGGACAGGCCGAGCAGGCCGGGCCGGGCGGCGAGGAAGGCGCGCGCGGCCTGCTCCGGGCGTGCCCGGCCAGCCCGGTGGCGAGCCAGCCGCCGGGACGGGTCAGCGTGCGCGGCGTGCCGAACTGGGTCCAGGAGACCTCGACGCCGGCGCCCGAGGGCGGCGACGGCGTCGCGCGCGGAGGCCAGGGGCGCGAGCCGCGGGCCGCGGCGCGTCGCGGTCGCCGAGCGGCACCTCGGCGCCGGGGAAGCGCCCCGGAGTCGGCACCGGCGAGCGGCGGCAGCAGGTGGTCCGACAGCGCGTGGGCGCGCCGAGGCGGAGGGCAGCAGGCCTGCCGAGAGGGCGCTGACCGACAGCAGTCCGGTCGTGAGCAGCAGGAGGGGACGACGGCGCAAGGGAGGGCCTTCCGGGAGGGAGCACCGGCGCGCAGCGGGACCTGCGCGCGGTCGCTACAGAGTTCGACGCTCAGCCGGGGTCCCTGCCTACCGCATCGGACAGAGGTGTCCCGGTCTCACCAGGACGCCACGCCCGGGCGCGGGCCGCCAGTCGGGGCACCATCGGGGCGTGCCCGAAGGCGACAGCGTGTGGAAGGCGGCCAGCCGGATGCGCGGCGCAGCTGGTCGGGCGCACCGTGCGTGCGCTCCGACTTCCGCGTGCCCCAGCCACGCCACGGCCGACCTGTCCGGCGCGCCTGGTCACCGCCTTCGACTCCTGCGGCAAGCACATGCTGACCCGCTTCTCGTCGGGGCTGACCCTGCACACGCACTTCGAGATGGACGGCGCCTGGCAGGTCGTCGGGCCGGGCAAGGCGCTGCCGCCGCTCGCTTCGACGACGAGGTCCGCCTGGTGCTCGCCACCGACGGCCCGACCGCGTACGCGCTGCGGATGCCGGTGCTCGAGCTGGTGCGCACCGAGGACGAGGACGCGCGTCGTCGGCCATCTCGGCCCGGACCTGCTCGGGCCGGACTGGGACGAGGCGAGCGCCGTCGCCGGCTGCTCGCCGACCCCGACCGGCCGCTGGTGGAGGCGCTGCTGGACCAGACGCAACCTCGCCGGCATCGGCAACCTGTGGGCGGTCGAGACCTGCTTCCTGCGCGGCCACTCCCCCTGGACGCCGGTCGCGCGACGTCGACCTGCCGCGCGCTGGTGCGGCCTGGCGCGCCGGATGCTCCAGCACTCGCTCGAGCACCCCGGGCAGGTGACCACCGGCGACACCCGGCGCGGCCGGACGCACTGGGTCTACGGCCGGGCGGAGCGGCCGTGCCGCCGGTGCGGGACGCCGGTGGCCTTCCGCGACAGCACCGGGGGCGCCGTACGCCCGGGAGACCTGGTGGTGCCCGCGCTGCCAGCCCGGGCCCTTCCCGTCGCTGGCCGACCGACCCACCCGTCCGGGGCTGCGCCGCGGCGTGAACGAGGAGTCGTTCGGATCGCGCACCCGCCGGCTCTCCGGGCGTCCCGGCTACGCCCGGCCATGATGGACCGATGACGCGCCCCGCTCCCGCCCGTGCCTGAGGGCGACACCGTCTGGCTGGCCGCCCGGCGGCTGCACGAGGCACTGGCCGGCCGGCTCCTGACCCGCACCGACTTCCGCGTGCCCCAGCTCGCCACCACCGACCTGTCGGGACGGGTCGTCGAGGAGGTGGTCCGCCGGGGCAAGCACCTGTTGACCCGCCTCGCCGCCGAGGCCGGTCAGCCGCCTCACCCTGCACACGCACTTCCGCATGGACGGCTCCTGGCACCTGTACCGGCCCGGTGACCGCTGGACCGGCGGTCCGGCCTGGCAGGTGCGCGCGGTCCTGGAAAACGCGGAGTGGCAGGCCGTGGGCTACCGGCTGCCCGTCGTCGAGCTGGTCGCCGACGACGCGGAGGCGGCGTCGGCCACCTCGGTCCGGACTGCCTCGGGCCGGACTGGGACCTCGACCTCGCGGTGGCGAACCTCCTGGCGGAGCCGGACGCCGAGGTCGGCCGGCCCTGCTCGACCAGCGCAAGCTGGCGGGTCTGGGCAACCTCTACCGCTGCGAGGCCCTGTTCGTGCGCGGGCTGTCACCCTGGACCCGGGTCGGCGAGGTGGCCGAGCTGGCCGGACTGGTCGAGAACGGGCGCGGCGGCTCATGGACGCCAACAAGGAGCGCTGGGAGCAGTCGACGACGGGGTCGCTGCGGCCCGGTGAGGACCACTGGGTCTTCGAGCGCAGCGGACGGCCCTGCCGGCGCTGCCGCACCCGCATCCTGTCGGCCGAGCAGGGCGCGGCCCCGTTCGCCCGGCTCACCTACTGGTGCCCCCGATGCCAGCCCGGACCGTCGCCGGCCCCGCTGAGCCGGGCCTCGCGGGCGCCCCGCCCGCTCGGGCGCACCTCCTACCGGCCCTGACACCAGGCCGGACGGCGCTGGGGGGCGAACGCAACGACATGCGCCTGACCTCCGCCCTCGGCACGGCCTCCCTCCTGCTGCTCACCGCGCTCGCCGTGCCCGCGGTCGCGGACCGGGGACCTGGTGCGGTGATGGCAGGTCCCGCCGTCGGCGACACCCGCGTCTTCGCCCGGGTGGGAGCGCCCGGTCACCCCGACACCAGCCTGCTGCTGCCCGACGGCGACATCCTCGTCTCGACCAACCGGGGCGCACGCGCCGCGGCCGGACCGAGCAAGGTCTTCCGCTACCACCCGGGCGGCCGGCTGGCGCGCACCTACGTGGTGCGCGGCCAGGCCGCCGGCGACCACGGGGCCATGGGCATGGCGCTGGACCGAGCCGGTCGGCTCTACCTGGCCGACTACGCCCCGGCCCGGGTCCTGCGGATCGACCTCGCCACCGGCGCCCAGAGCACCTACGCCACCATCCCGGACCTGCCGCCCTGCCCGGCCTCACCGTGCGACAACGGCGTCGGCGACAGCGCGCCCTGGACCGATGGCCTGGCCTTCGACCCCGCCGGCCGGCTGCTGGTGACCGACCTCGCGCAGGGCACGGTCTTCCGCGTCCCGAACGGGGGCGGCCGGGCCCGGGTCTGGCTGCAGGGACCGGAGCTGCGGTCCACGTTCGGCGCGAACCAGCTCGCCTTCGACGACGCCGGTGACCTGGTGCTCAGCGTGACCGCCTCCACGGTCCCGGAGCTCGCCGGACGCGGGGTCCTCTACAGGGTCGACGTGCGGCCGGACGGGTCGGCAGGTGCCCTGACCGAGATCTTCGCGACCCGTCCCGGCGAGGGCCCGGACGGCTTCGCGCTCGCCCGCTCCGGCCGCATCTACCTGGTGACCCTCGTGACCGACCGCCTGATCGTCGTCGGCGCGGACGGGCGCGAGGAGCGGTCCTTCACCCGACCGCCGAACGGGCCGGCGCCCTTCGACTCGCCGTCGTCGGCCACCCTCGTGGGCAACGGGTGCCTCCTCGTCACCAACCTCACGTACTTCACCGGTGCACCGGAGCGCGCCCTCGTGTTGGCCGTGCGGGTCGACGACGAACCGGTGCGTGCCTTCCGGCCGTCGGTGCGCTGAGCCTCTCCCTGCCCGCCCGCCGCCGGCCGGCCGACCGGTGCGGTAGAAAGGGTTCAGCAGATCGCGGCCGGTGTCGACGGGAACCTCGTCCACCACTCCTCCGTTGATCATGCAGCAGCCCGCCCAGCGGCTGCCCGGGACGTTTCGCTGCCGCGATCATGCGCAGCCCGCACCGGTTTCCCGCACCTCCCCTCGGGGAGGCGTCATCCGCCGCAGCGCCGATCGCGCGCCGCCGGCAGCAGAGAGGAACGACCCCGTGAACGACTTCGGGCCCTGGGACGACTGAGTCCCGCACAGCGAGAACCGGCCGCCCCGCAGCACTGCTGCGGGGCGGCCGCTGTCGTCAGGGCGGGGCGCGGGCGTGGAGGACGCCCGAGGTCCGGGGAGCAACGGGCCCGTCGGCGTCTGGCTGCCGCGAGTGTCGCGGTGCGCCCCGGTCGGGGGTGCTCCGAGGGGCGTACGCGACAGTCGTCCATGGGGCCCAGGCGGGTCCGGTCAGCTCCCGCGCCGTCTGGCAACCGCGCGGCCTGGCGCCCGCCCGGCCATCCCACCCAGGATGCCGCGAGTGTCGCGGTGCGCCCCGGTCGGGGACGCTCCGAGGGGGCGTATCGCGACAGTCGTCCATGAGGTGAGGTTCGCCGAGGCCGCCGAGGCCGCCGAGGCCGCCGAGGCCGCCGAGGCGGTGCGCCCCGGCCGGGGACGCACCGAGGGGCGTGTCGCGGCGCACCAGTGGGTCGCCCGGCGGCCCGGCGGGTCCGCGGCAGCTCCCGCGCCGTCTGGCGCTCGCGGTGCCGGCCGCCCTACCCAGGCTGCCGCGAGTGTCGCGGCGCGCCCCGGGCGGGGGCGCTCCGAGGGGCGTACCGCGACAGTCGTCCCTGCGGCCCCGCGGGTCCAGGCAGCTCCCGCGCCGTCTGGCAACCGCCCGGCCATCCCCACCCAGGCTGCCGCGAGTGTCGCGGCGCGCCCCGGTCGGGGGCGCTCCGAGGGGCGTACCGCGACAGTCGTCCCTGCGGCCCGGCGGGTCCAGGCAGCTCCCGCGCCGTCTGGCAACCGCGCGGCCATCCCCACCCAGGCTGCCGCGAGTGTCGCGGTGCGCCCCGGTCGGGGGCGCTCCGAGGGGCGTACCGCGACAGTCGTCCATGAGGCGAGGTCTCGACGGACCCGCCGAACCCGCCGAGGCCGCGAGTGTCGCGGCTGCGCCCCGGTCGGGGGCGCTCCGAAGGGCGTACCGCGACAGTCGGGCGTCCGCGACACTCGGGCTCCCCGGGCCCCGCCCCCGGGTCGCTAGGAGCCGGCGAGCTCCGGAGCCTCGAGGGTGGTCTCCCCGGTGGCCTCGTCGTGGGTGAGGGTGCCGCGCTCGAAGGTGCTGCGGCGTAGCCCGGCCGACGGCGACTGCTCGTCCGAGACGGGGTAGCCGAGCGCCCCGGCCTCGGCACCCAGCTCCTCGTAGCGCACCGCGATCGGACCGCGCGTCCAGTGCGCCCCGGTGGCGGCGCTGGTGGACATCCGACCCCGTTCGAAGCGGTTGGCCCGACCGCCGCCCGGGGCGGACAGGTCCGGTCCGGTCGGGTACCCGAGCAGCCCCTGCTCCCCCCCGGCGGCGGCGTACGCCGTGTCGGCCGCTCCCCGGACCTCCCAGGCCCCGGTGCGGGGGTGCCAGGAGACCCTGCCCCGCTGGAAGGCGGCGGACAGGCCGCCGTCGGGCAGTGGACGGGGCGAGGCACTGGGGAAGCCGAGCACTCCGGCCGGCCCGGCCAATGCGGCGTAGCGCGCCGCCACGGGCTCGGCCAGGACCGCCGTCCCGAGCACGGGGTGGTGGGTGATCGTGCCCCGCTCGAACCGGCTCGACCGGCCCAGCCCGGCGGTCAGCTCCCCTGCCACGGGGTAGCCCAGGGCTCCGCTCTCCGCACCCTCCTGCTCGTAGCGGGTGGCGATGGAGGTGCGCGTCTCCCAGGCGCCGGTGGCCGGCGACCAGGAGATGCGGCCGCGCTCGAACCGGCTCGCCCGGCCCAGCCCGTCGGGCAGGACCAGCGGGGTCCCGGTCGGGAAGCCCAGCGCGCCGGCCTCTCCCCCGACGACGACGTACCGGGTGCTGACCGGTCCGACCGTCTCGCGCGCCCCGGTGGCCCGCGACCAGCTGATCCGTCCCCGCTCGTAGCGCTGGGCCCGACCACCCGCGACGTCGAACTCCCGCCAGACGCTCGCGCCGAGCGGACCTGCCTGCTCTGCGAGAGCCGTGTGTCGGGCGGTCAGGGGGGTCCAGGCCGACGGCAGGTAGTCGCTGTTGTGGTCGCGCGTGCGGTTGTCGGTGGCGGGCGCCGTCGAGCAGTTCTCCCACGTCCACGGCGGCGTGCAGGACACGACCCGGCACTGGACGCCGCCGACCTGGCGGACCTGGGTGTTGCACTGGCCGTAGCGGAACGCGTTGCAGCAGTTCTTGCGCTGGTCGCAGGACCCCTTCGGGCCTCCGGTGCAGCCGCACGACCAGCAGCCGCTCGCGCAGATGCCGGCCCGGGCGCCCGGGGTGCTGCACCGCGTGCAGGTGGCGTTGCAGTCCACGATGTACCGGGCCCGGCCGCCGCACAGCGATGCGCCGTCGGCCTTCCACCAGCCGGCGGCGATCGAGCCGGGCGGGCAGGTGTTGCTGCCGTTGTTGATCGTCGCGCAGAAGACGGTCCAGCCCGAGCCCCTGCCCGTGCCCGGTCCGCAGACGCTGGCGTAGGCCGTGCCGGGCCGCAGCACGTAGCCGGTGGGGTCGACGGCGAGCGCGGTGCCGACCAGGCCCGCCCGCAGCAGGAAGCCCCGCCTGCTGGTGCGCCCGGCGATCCACCCGGTGACCCGGTCGACCGCCCGTTGCGCCAGCGTGCTGCCGCCCACCTCGTCGAGGCCCGACAGCGCCTGCGCCGTGCTCGTCGACGGCGGCCCAGACGAGGACCGCCCAGACGACGACAGCCCAGACGACGACAGCGGTGGGACGACGGTCATCGGGCCTCCACGGCGAGCTGGGCGAGCAGGCGGGTGACGGTGGCCGCTCCCGCGGCGCGGCGGGCGTGGCTGCCGAGGACGGCGTACAGGCAGAACGGTCGGCCGTGCAGGGTGAAGAACCACTGCGCGCCGCTGCGGCCGGGGATCTGGCGCTGCATGGCGTTCGGAGAGAAGTCGCCCGGCCGGACGGCCGGCAGCCCGACGGCGGCGAACAGGGCGGTGCCGGCGTCCTCGGCGTCGTACTCCAGCAGGCTGACGAAGACGTCGTCGGGGCCGAGCAGCTCCCAGACGCCGCTGCCGAAGTCGCCCCGCTCGAGCGGCAGCGGCACGGTGGCGGCGTGCAGCAGCAGGTTGCGGGTGCGGTCGTGACCGGACGGCGCCTGCGCCTTCAGCCGCACCTCCCAGCCGGGCGGGAGCTCGATCGTCAGGCCGGCGGAGGCGAGCTTCACAGGGCGACTCCGATCGTGAGGGCTCCGAGCAGGAGCGCCCCCACCGTCCCACGGGACGCGGGGAGGCCGAGGCGGTCCAGCCGTCCGGCCGCGGCCCGCAGCGCCGCCGGCGAGTCCGCGTGGCGCAGGGCAAGCAGCGGCAGACCGCGCACCAGCCCGAACGTCGCCCCGACGACCGCCCCGAGAGCGGGGCTGGCCAGCAGGACGAGCAGGGCGAGGACGGCGAGGGTGGCCGCGCTGGTGACCACCGTGACGACGGCCAGGCCCAGCTGGTAGCCGTAGCCCGCGCCGTAGACCCAGCCGCGGTAGCGCCCCAACCAGTCCTCGTCGACCTGTCGTCGGCCCAGCCGCACGCCACGCAGGTCAGCCAGGGCGGCTGCCACGAGTACGGGCAGGGCCACCCAGGCGGGCAGGCCCAGCAGCAGCCCGAGCCCGCCGAGCAGGCCGCCCGTGGTCGCTCCGCCGAGCAGGCCCCCGACGAGGTGCGCCGCCACCGTCAGGCCGTAGCGCTGGCCGCGGGCCCGCTCACCGAGCGGGCTGATGCTGGTGAGCATCGACTCACCTCAAGGAGACCAGGTGGCCCGCAGAGCGGCCACGGCGGCCAGGGGCAGGCCGACGACGAGCAGGACGGCGTCGGTCACGACAGCGACTCGTGACCCGGCGCGATGCCGGCCGCCAGCAGCGCGGCGTCGTCGCGGGCCTCCCGACGGCGGCCGCGACGGTCACGGCGGGACTGGCCGAGCAGGTCGGCCACCTGGGGCCAGGAGGAGCCGGACCCCTCGCCGATGACCCGCCCACCTGCCACGAGCGCGAAGTAGGGCGAGCCGGGGACGTCGAAGCTCTCCCAGGCCTGCGTGGAGTGGACCATCGGGACGACGGCGGGCCGCCGCTGCCGCAACGCGCTCTCGCTCTCCTCGTCGAGGTCGCGCGTGACGACGACGAGCCGGGCGCCGCCTGGAACGCCCCCCACCTCGTCGGCGAAGGCCGTCCAGAAAGCCTGGCAGGTGGTGCACGAGCTGGACAGGAAGGCGAGGAGCACCTCGCCCTCGAGCGACAGCGCCAGGACCTCGTCGTCGAGCGTGGCACCGACCAGGCTGTCCGGAACGGCCACGGCCCGCGAGCGGCGGGGCGCGGCGACCCCCTCGGCCACGCCGGGTCCGGCCGGACCGGCCGCCCGGTCGAGCTCCAGGCCGGCCCCCAGCTCGTGCAGGGCCCGCAGGATCTCGGCGTGGCTGCGCAGCAGTCCGGCCACCAGGACGGCCAGCAGCAGGACGGCGACGCCGAGCGCGACCACGGCGGCGGTCATGCCGGCCTGGCGTGCAGCAACGGCAGGACGGCGAGCGCGACGTAGGCGGTGGCAGCCACGGCGGCGGACGCGACGAGGAGCGGCACGGTCCACGCGCCCGGCCCGGTTGGGTCCACGACGGCGGCGACCAGGGCCAGCCCCGCCGTCACCGCGACGTGGACGCGGGTGGGGGGCGTGTCGGCCTTCCCGAAGCACCCGCACGAGGCCAGCACGCCGCCCCGGACCAGCCCGCGCAGCACCACGGCGGTGAAGACCGCGTAGGACGCGGCGACGGCGAGCGCGGCCGCCCGGGTTCCGCTGACCAGACCGAGCACCCCGACGACGACCTCCGTGGCGGCGACCACCCGCACGAGCATCGGTCCACCGGGGAGCCCGAGGCTGCGCAGCGCCCGCACGAGCGGGGCCGGGTCGAGCACCTTTGCGCCCCCGGCCACGACCAGCAGGACGCCGGCCGCGAGGAACGGACCGGTGAGAACGTGCACGGGGCCGACCTTAGGTGGCGCCGGTGGCGGGCAGGCGCCCGGTGATCGATCCGTGACCCCCGGGCGGACCGTCTCGTCAGCGCAGCTGGCGCAGGCCGTCCGCGAGCCCGTGCAGCCTGTCGGCGGCGTCCTGGAGCCGCGAGCCCCCCGGGGCCACGTGCGGGTCGCTGGCGGCGACCAGGTCGGCCAGGGCCGCCACCAGCCGCTCCTGGCAGGCCACGCCGTCGAGAAGGGCCTGCAGCATCACGGGGTCGGCGCCCCGGTGCGGCTCCACCCCGGCCAGGCGGGCAGCCTGCCACCGCAGCGACGTGTCGGCGTCCGCGGCCGCCTGCACGGCCTCACCGGCGGCGTCGCGGCCCATCGGCCCGACCAGGGCGATCAGGCGCAGCGCCTGCTCGCGGGCGCGGTCCAGCCGCAGCAGCGCGGGCCAGGCGGCACTGCCGGGGTGCGGCACCGGTGCGGCGGTCAGGGCCGCGGCCGGGACCGGCAGCGGGGGCGGGTGCCGAAGGGTGCTGACGGCGCGCACCACGAGCACGCCGCTGGTGACGGCAACCGGGCCGAACACGAAGTCCGTCCAGGAGTCGATGGTGAGCACGAGCAGGCCGCTCATGGCGCCCAGCGCGGTGTACCTCGGGACGGCGCGGCGGGCCCGGGCGAGCAGCCGGGCCCGCCGCGCCACGGCGCGCTCGTGCCGACGGACCGCCTTGGCACGGGCCCGCTCGGCCACGAGCGCCTCGCGCGCCGTCCTGCGGGCGGGGACCTCCACGGGGACGACCGCGTGTCCGGTCAGGCGCCGGTCGTGCCCTGCGGCGTGCTCTCCCCGGCCGGCGTGGAGGTGCCGGCGGCCTTGTCGAGCGACGGGGTGGACGCGGGGGGGCTCACCGCCGCCGCTCCCCCACCGATGCTGGCGCGGATCTGGTCCAGCCGCGAGGCCCCGGCCATGTCGAGGCTCGAGCGCTGCACCTCGAGCATCCGTCCCTCGACGCTGCTGCTGGAGAGCTCGGCCGAGCCGAGGGCCTTGGCGTAGCGCGCCTCGATCTTCTCGCGCACCTCGCTGAGCGACGGCGTGGACCCGCTGGCGGTCAGCTCGCTCATCGAGGCCATCGACGCCGACACCTGCTCCTGCATCTTGGCCTGGTCGAGCTGGCTGAGCAGCTGGGTGCGCTCGGCGAGCTTGCTCTGCACGATCATCGCGTTGTTCTCGACGGCCTTCTTGGCCTGCTCGGCCGCCTTGAGGGCGCCGTCGTGCAGGCCCTTGAGGTCCTCCATCGACTGCTCCGCCGCCACCAGCTGCGTCGCGAAGGCCTGAGCCGTCTGCTCGAACTGCTGCGCCTTGGCCTCGTCACCGGCGGTCCGGGCCTGGTCGGCGAGCACCAGCGACTGACGGGCCGAGCTCTGCAGCTTCTCGACCTCGGTCATCTGCCGGGCCAGCTTCATCTCCAGCTGCCGCTGGTTGCCGATCACGGCCGCGGCCTGCTGGGTCAGCGCCTGGTGCTGGCGCTGCGCCTCCTCGATCGCCTGCTGGATCTGGATCTTCGGGTCGGCATGCTCGTCGAGCTTGCCCGACAGAAGGGCCATGAGGTACTTCCAGCCCTTGACCAGGGGGTTCGCCATCGAGTGCTCCTGTCGTTGCCGACCGCTGCCGAGCGCAGCCGGTCGCGTGCCGGACGCCTACGGTACGCACGCAGCGCCGACCACGCGGACCGGACCGCGGCGCGGGCCGGGATCAGGTCGGGACGGGACTCCTGCAGCCCGGTCCCGGCGAGCAGGCCGGCCGCCAGCACCTGCGCACCGCGCTCGGCGTCCTCGGCGAGCCCCGGGAGAAGGACGGCGCCGAGCAGCCAGCGCAGCACCGTGTCGACGCGCGCCGGCTCCGCTGCCGCCCCGGAGCGGCCGAGCAGGTCGGCCACGGTCGAGCGGGCGAGCCGCCAGCCCGGGCCGGTGCCGCCGCGCAGGAGCGGGCCGAGCACGGCCGGCTCCTCGGCGACCAGCCGCCGCAGCGCGGGGTGCTCCGACAGCCCCCGGGCGGCGGTCGCCAGGGCGGCGGCGAGCGTGGGCGCGGCGGCAGCCTCCTGTCCGAGCCGGCCGATCTCGTGCAGGACGAGCGCGGCCAGGACCTCGTCCTTGGTCCGGACGTGGTTGTAGAGCGTGGCCTTGGCGACCCCCGCCTCGGCGGCGACGTCGGCCATGGTGGTCTGTCGCACCCCCTGCCGGGCGAGGCAGGTCGCGGCCGCCGTGAGGAGCGACGTGCGGGTGCGGCCCATGGCGTTGCCCGCCCGGCTCCGCGTGCCCGGGCGCCCGGCCGCGTCGGCGACCCCGGTCACGCGGCGATCCGCAGGGCTCAGGCGGCAGCGACGACGTCGGGCGCCGTACGCACCGGCAGCGCCGACGGCAGCGTGGTGCCGCGCAGTCCCGGGACCGGTACGGGTTCGGGCTCGATGACCGACAGCGTCTCGCTGACCTCGCGCAGGACGTCGGACAGGCGCACGCCGAGGGCCCGGCAGATGCTGGCGAGAAGCTCGGAGGAGGCCTCCTTCTGCCCGCGCTCGACCTCGGACAGGTATCCCAGGCTGACCCGGGCCGCGCCGGACACCTCGCGCAGGGTGCGCTCCTGACGAAGCCGCGTCTCGCGCAGCGCATCACCGAGCAGCGTGCGGAGAACGGCCATCGCTGCTCACCTCCCGGACGTCGTGGTGGCGGTCACCGTACCCGCGCGCAGCCGCCAGGGCATGTCTGACCGGGCGCGTCCGCGCTCAGCGCAACGTCAGGTGCCGTCCGGGGCTTCCTGCAGGGTCCGGCGCAGCAGGTCCAGGGCCAGCGTGACGGCGAGCGCGCGCACCCGCTCCCGGTCTCCCGGTAGGCGCAGGGACCGGACCCGGGTGCCCGTCGGGCCGCTGACGGCGACATGGACGGTGCCTGGCGGCAAAACCCTCCTGGGGGTCCGGTCCGGCCACGCCGGTGAGCCCCAGACCGTAGGTGGCACCCGTGCGCTGCCGCACCCCGTCGGCCAGGGCCTTCGCCGTCGGGGCCGAGACGGCGCCGTGCTCGGCGAGGACCTGCCCCGGCACACCGGCCAGGGTCTCCTTCAGCGCCGTGGCGTAGACCAGGACGCCGCCGAGGAAGCCCTGCGAGGAGCCCGGCTCGGCCGACAGGGCCGCCCCGGCCAGGCCGCCGGTCAGCGATTCGGCCACCGCGACCGTGCTCCCGGTCCGACGCAGGAGCCGGTGCACCACGCCCGGCAGCGTGTCGGCGTCGCGACCCCAGACGTCGGCGCCGAGCACCTGCGCTGCGGCGTCGGCCAGGGCCGCTGACCGCGGCGTCGTCGCTGCCCGTGAAGCGGACCCGCACCACCCCGCCACCGGCGAGGTAGGCCAGCGCCACGCCCGGGGGCACCGTGACGGCGGCCTCGACGCGCTCGGCCACCTGCGACTCCCCCGTGCCGGCGCACATCACCTGACGGGTGTGCAGCACCGTGCCCGTCCGCGTGGCGAGCTCGGGCAGCACGGCCGCGGCGACCGCCCGCATCTCGTGCGGAGGTCCGGGCAGGGCGAAGACCAGTCCGCTGCCGATCTCCAGGCGCAGGCCGTAGGCCGTCCCCACGGGGTTGTCGATCGTGCGGGCGCCCCGCGGGACGTCGGCCTGACGCAGCACCGCCTCGGGCATCGCGTACCCGAAGGCGGCGAAGTTCTCCCGCAGCTGCTGCTCGAGCTCGGCCGAGCGGTCCTGCGGTACCCCGGCCACCAGCGCGAGCGCGTCGCGGGTGAGGTCGTCGACGGTGGGCCCCAGACCTCCGGTGACCAGGACCACGTCGGCGTCGTCCAACGCGCGCCGCAGCGCGGTGGCCAGGCGCTCGACGTCGTCGCCGACCATCGCCGAGTGCACGACCTGCACGCCCGACGGCGGCCAGCTGCTCCCCCAGCCAGGCGGCGTTGCTGTTGACGATGTCGCCGAGGAGGAGCTCGTCGCCGACGGCGAGGACAGCGCCGTTCACGCCACCGGCCCCGCTTGCGGGCCGTGCGGTCGCTGGCCCGCCGCAGGGCGACCGCCTGCACCACGTAGTCGATGCCGGTGACGACCGTGACGGCGACCGCCAGGCCCATGACCACCGCCGGCCAGGGACCGAGGTCGAGCGGCAGCACGTACAGGCCGATGGCCAGGCCCTGCAGCGTGGTCTTCCACTTGCCGCCACGGCTGACCGGGAGGTCGCCGTGCCGCACGACGACGGCCCGCAGCACCGTGATGCCGATCTCGCGCACCATCACGACACCGTGACCCACCAGGACAGCTCGCCGAGCAGCGACAGCCCCACCAGGGCGGCGCCGGTGAGGGCCTTGTCGGCCAGGGGGTCCGCGATCGCGCCGAACCGGGTCTCGAGCCCGCGGGCCGCGGGCGATCTGGCCGTCGATCCGGTCGGTGTAGGCCGCCAGCAGGAAGACCCCGCAGCGCGCCGTACCGACCGGCGTCGCTGTCGCCGCTGTCGCGCAGCAGCAGGTAGGCGAAGACCGGCACCAGCAGCAGCCGCAGCACCGTGAGGGCGTTGGCGATGTTCAGCCGCGAGACCTGGGTGCTCACGCGGGGACGAGGACGGGGACGGCCACGAGGTCGACGCCCTCGCTGGAGCACAACCTCGGCCATGACGATCTGCCCGACGGGCGCACCGACGACGGTGGTGCTGCCGTCGACCTCGGGCGCCTGGTGCTCGGCGCGACCCTCGCCGTCGGACGACTCGATGAGCACCGACACGCGCTCACCGACCCGCTCCTCGGCCCGCTGGCTGGTGAGCTCCTCGACGAGGTCCTGCAGACGCGCGACCCGCTCGTCGACGACCTCCTGCGGCAGGTGGTCGGGCAGTCCCTCGGCCTCGGTGCCGTCCTCGTCGGAGTACCCGAACACCCCGACGACGTCGAGCCGCGCGGCGATCAGGAAGCGCTCGAGCTCCTCGACGTCGGCCTCGGTCTCGCCCGGGAACCCGACGATGACGTTGGAGCGGACCCCGGCGGTCGGGCGCCTTGCGCGCGGACCGTTCCCAGCAGGTCCAGGAAGGCGTCGGTGCTGCCGAACCGGCGCATCCGGCGCAGCACGGTCGGCGAGGAGTGCTGGAAGCTCATGTCGAAGTAGGGCACGACGCCGGGGGTGCTGGTGAGGACGTCGACCAGCGAGGCCGCATCTCGGCGGGCTGCAGGTAGCTCAGCCGCACCCTCGGGACGATCGTCGCGAGCTCGGGCAGCAGCGTCTCCAGCAGCCGCAGGTCGCCGAGGTCCTTGCCGTAGGAGGTGCTGTTCTCGCTGACGAGCACCACCTCCTGCACGCCCGTGCTCGGCGAGCCAGCGGGCCTCGGCGAGCACGTCGGAGGGACGCCGGGACACGAACGCCCCACGGAAGCTCGGGATGGCGCAGAACGAGCACCGACGGTCGCAGCCGGAGGCGAGCTTCAGCGGGGCGACCGGGCCGTCGTCGAGCCGCTTGCGCAGCACGGTGGGACCGCCGGCATGACCGGGGATGCCGACGGTCGCGTCGCCCGGCTCTACCTCGCTCATGACCGCGGCCCGCTCGACCGGGCTGATCGGCAGCAGCCGGCGCCGGTCGCCGGGGGTGTGGCTCGAGGACGGAGGCGCCGTCGAGCACCGACTGCAGGTGCGTGGACAGGTCGGGGTAGGAGTCGAAGCCGAGCACGGCGTCGGCCTCGGGCAGCTGCGTCGGCGAGGTCCTTGCCGTAGCGCTCGGCAAGACAACCCACCGCGACCACCTTCGAGCCGGTGTCGGAGGCGGCCAGCAGCGTGTCGATCGCAGTCCTTCTTCGCCGACTCCACGAAGCCGCACGTGTTGACGACGACGACGTCGGCCTGCTCACCGTCGGCGGCCGTCTCCCAGCCCGCGGCGTCGAGCCGGCCGGCGAGCTCCTCGGAGTCGACCTCGTTGCGGGCGCAGCCCAGGGTGACGAGGCGGACGCGAGCGGCGGGCGGACACCCCCCAGACTACGGCCGGGCCGGGCGCCCGACCGGTCGGCGACCAGGCGAAGCGCTGACTGCGCCCTGGCCGGCCACCGGCTCGAGGTCGCCGCCGCAGGAGGCGCACGCGCCGGCGTTGCCGACCGTGACCGCAGCGGCCGGCGTCGCGAAGTCCTTGGCCGGCCCCGCCGCAGGTCCCCTCGAAGCGGTGCGCTCGCCCTGCGCCGCACCCAGCTGCGCCGCCGACGCGCGACGCTGAGGCGGGCCCGCCGGCGCGGGGGCCGCTGGACCGGCGCTGGGAGCCGCGACGCGGCGTCGGGGCGCGAGCGCGCCGGGGTGGCTGCGCCGGCGAGCAGGTCCGGCGGGAGCGGCCTCGCGCACCGGTGACCGCACCGATGCGACGACCACGAGCACCGGCGGCGGCGACCGCGGCGCTGCCCCAGCGCGGGGCGGTCCGCTCGGGGCGCCTGCGGGTGGACGCGGCACCTGAGGCGCACCGGTGCGGCGTCGTGCCGCGGCCACCGGCGTCGGGGCGACCGCGCCGCCGGTCTCGGCCGCCGGGCCCGACCAGGCGGTCCGCCGAGGCACGGGGCGAAGATGGCCGTGCTCGAGGGTGTCGGCCCAGGCCCGGACCTCGTCCGGCGGCGGCACCTCGAGCCAGCCCGACGGCGCCCCCCGTCGGCCGCCACGGCCTGGACCAGCTCCACCAGGCCGTCGTACGGCGGGACGCCGTCCAGGGCGACGATCCGGGCTGCCCGGTCACGTCCGTGCCCCCGCGCATCGTCAGCAGCACGGCGTCGACCTCGTCGGGACGCACCAGGACGTCGCGGGCCTTGCTGCCCTCGGACGGGCCGACCACGCCACGGCTCTCCATGAGGTCCATCAGGCGGCCGGCCTTGGCGAAGCCCACGCGGAGCTTGCGCTGCAGCATCGAGGTGCGAGCCGAACTGGGTGGAGACGACCAGCTCGACGGCCTGGCAGAGCACGTCGAGGTCGTCGCCGATGTCCTCGTCGACCTCCTTCTTGCTCTCCGGCGCCGCCGTGATGTCCTCGCGGAACGCCGGCTGCCGCTGCCCCTTGACGTGGGCGACGACCGCGTCGACCTCCTCGTCGGTGACCAGGGCGCCCTGCACGCGCAGCGGCTTGGAGGCCCCCATCGGCAGGAACAGGCTGTCGCCCTTGCCGATGAGCTTCTCCGCGCCGGGCTGGTCGAGGATGACCTTGCTGTCGGTGCCGGACGACGTCGCGAAGGCCAGGCGCGAGCGGCACGTTGGCCTTGATCAGGCCGGTGACGACGTCGACGCGACGGGCGCTGGGTGGCGATGACCAGGTGGATGCCGGCGGCGCGGGCGAGCTGGGTGATGCGGACGATCGAGTCCTCGACGTCGCGCGGGGCGACCATCATGAGGTCGGCGAGCTCGTCGATGACCACCAGCAGGTACGGGTAGGGCGCGTAGACCCGCTCGCTGCCGGGGGGCGCGACGAGCTTGCCCTCCCGGACCGCCCGGTTGAACTCGTCGACGTGGCGGAAGCCGCTCGCCGCGAGGTCGTCGTAGCGCATGTCCATCTCGCGGACGACCCACTGCAGCGCCTCGGCGGCCTTCTTCGGGTTCGTGATGATCGGCGTGATGAGGTGCGGGATGCCCTCGTAGCTCGTCAGCTCGACCCGCTTGGGGTCGACCAGCACCATGCGCACCTGGTCGGGCGTCGCGCGGGTCAGGATGCTGACCAGCAGGCTGTTGATGCAGACCGACTTGCCGGCGCCGGTGGCGCCGGCGATGAGGATGTGCGGCGTCTTGGCGATGTTGGCGCAGACGAAGCCGCCCTCGATGTCCTTGCCGAGCGCGACCAGCATCGGGTGCGGGTCGTTCTGGGCGACCGAGCTGCGCAGGATGTCGCCGAGGCTGACGTTCTCGCGGTCGGTGTTCGGGATCTCGATGCCGATGGCGCTGCGGCCGGGGATGACGTCGATGATCCGCACGTCGGGGCTCTTCACCGCGTAGGCGATGTTGCGCTGCAGCGTCTTGATGCGCTCGACCTTCACCGCCGGTCCGAGCTCGATCTCGTAGCGCGTCACCGTCGGGCCGCGGCTGAAGCCGGTGACCTGCGCGTCGACCTGGAAGTCGTGCAGCACCTGCGACAGCGCCGCGATGATCTCGTCGTTGGCGGCGCTGCGCGTCTTCGGCGGCGTGCCCGTGCCGAGCAGGTCCTGCGGCGGCAGGACGTAGCCGGTGGGGTCGGGCGTCGGGGCTGAGCTCGAGCTGCTCGGCCGCCGGCGGGACCGGGATCGGCGACGGCCGGCTCCGGGCGTCGGCGCGACCAGGAGCGCGCACCGGCGCGTCGTGCTCGAGCGACGACGGGGTTGAGGTCCTCCGGCTCGCCCTGGGGCGCCAGCCCGACGCGGCGGCGGGGGCGGGTGCGCTTGAGCGGCTCGAGCGGCCGGCAGCGGTCGCGGTGCCTCGCACGGCGCGGGCCGTGCAGCAGCACCGGTCGCGCAGCGCGCTGCAGGCGCCTGCGGCACCTGGTGGACGGGGGTGGCGGTCACGACGAGCAGCCCGAAGACGGCGAGCAGGAGCAGCAGCGGGACGGCCAGCCAGGCGGTGAGGGCGGCCTGCAGCGGCTCGCCGAGCACGAAGCCCGACGAGCCCGCCCTCGTGCCGGCCGCCGAGGACGTGGAGCACGCCGAGGCCGCCCAGCGCCAGAGCGCGCCCAGCCGACGACCAGTCGTCCGCGGCCGCCCTTGCTCTCCGGGTGCCGCAGCACGCGCCAGGCGCCGGCGGCGCACAGGACGGGCAGCAGCAGCGCGCCCGCGGCCGAAGCCGGCCCGCAGGACGCCGGCCGACCGCGTCGCCCGGCTGCCCCGGCGTGCCACCAGGCGCCGCCCGCGCTGACGAGCGCCGCGGCCAGCAGCAGCAGGCCGAGGCCGTCCCGCCGGTGGGCGGGGTCGACGTCCTTGGCTCCGCTGGCGGTCGGCGCGGCTCGCGGCGCCGCCAGGCCGCCGGCGGTGGCGCGCCAGGCCGCGGCGAGCCACGGCCGAGCGCGCCAGCAGCGGTCCCAGGCCGTGCAGCGACGGGCGTGCACGGCCGCCCGGGCGCCCGGCGCCGGGCCGGCGGCCGCTTCGCGGACGCGCGCCGTGGCGCGGTGCGGGCGGCCGGCGGCGCCGGCCGGCCGCTCCGGACGGGCCGCGGCCGCCGCCTCGTCCGCGCGCTCGACGACGGGGCGCGAGGGCGTGCGGGTGGCCATGCGGCGGAACCTACCCGGCGATACCACCTGTCACAGCAGTCACAGCCGGACACGCAGGCGGCGCCGCCCGGGGGCCCGGGAGCGCCTCGCGCACCCACCCGTATCGCCCCCTCCCCGGCGGGCCAGGGGGCAGGATGCGTCCCCGACGCCCCTGACCGGGGGCCCCGCGGAGGTCCACGTGCTCGACGACCTGAAGTCCTTCTTCGCCACCAGCAGCGTCGCCGAGGTGGGCGTCGGCGTCACCATCGGTGCGGCCTTCGCCGCGCGTGGTGGCCGCGGCGACGCAGGCGGCGCAGGCGCTGTTCCACGGGGATGTCGAGGTGGGCGGCCTCGTCCGCGCCGTCGTGGTGCTGCTGTCGGTCGCCCTGCTGTCGCTGTTCGGCGTGGTCAAGCCGCTGGCGGCCCTCAAGGAGAAGCTGGGCAGGGTCCAGGCCGCCAAGGTGGCCGAGGCCGTCGGCCAGGCCCGGGACGGCAACCTCGCCGGCGCGGCCGCCTCAGCTCGGGACGGTCTGACCGGAGCGCCGGGGGCCACCCCCGCGGACGCGGCCGGCCCCGCCGACGGGCCCGGCGAGGCGACCGAGCACCTGGCCGCCGTCGCGGTGCCGGACGGAACGGCGACCGACGCCGACGGACCGGTCGACACCACCTCCGTGGACCTCCTGCCCGAGGCGGGGACCGACGCGGTGGCGGGGCCCGAGACCGGGACCGACCGGGTGGAGGCGCCCGCAGAGAGCCCGCTGACCGCGCGGGCGCCCCCGGCGCCGGGTCCGACAGCGCCCGCGGCGGCCGGCTCGACCCCCTGACCGCCCCGTTCGCGGCGCTGTCCGCGCAGGACCAGGGCGGCACCACGGGCGACGGCGCCGTCGGCGCGGCCGGCGACCTGGCCGCGCCCCTGTCGGCCGACGGCACGGCGACCGAGACCCCGGCCAACGAGACCCCCGCGACGACCGGCGGTTCGACCCAGACGCCGACCGGGGCACCGTCGGCGCCCACCCCCGCGCAGGCTCCGGCCCGGGCGCTCCCGTCGACCTCGACCGTCGCGACCAAGCCGTGCCCGTTCTGCGCCTTCGACATCCCGGCCGTCGCGACCCGGTGCGGCTGGTGCACCTCGGACCTCGGCGACCTCGAGCGCGCCCACATCGACGCCGTCCCGGCCGGCTAGGGCCAGGACGGCGGCCGGCGTCAGACCTCCAGCACGACCGGGATGATCATGGGGCGACGTCGGTAGGTGTCCGACACCCACTTGCCGAGCACCCGGCGCACGCCCTGGGCCAGCTGGCGGGCATCGGTGACGCCGTCGCTCGCAAGCTTGTCGAGCTCGGCGTCGATGAGCGGCAGGACCGCGTTGAACTGCGACGGGTCGTCGGAGAACCCGCGGGCGCTGATCTGCGGGGCACCCGCGACCTGGCCGGTCATCGAGTCGACGGCCAGCGTGAGCGAGATGAAGCCCTCCTCGCCGAGGACGCGGCGGTCCTTCAGGGTCGTCTCGGTGACGTCGCCGACCTCGGAGCCGTCGACGTAGACGTAGCCGCACTCGACCGCGCCGACGATCGAGGCCTTGCCGTCGACGAGGTCGACCACCACGCCGTCCTCGGCCAGCACGATCCGCTCGCGCGGGACGCCGGTGAGCACGCCGAGCTCGGCGTGGGCCCGCAGGTGGCGCCACTCGCCGTGCACCGGCATGAGGTTGCTCGGCTTGGTGGCGTTGAGCAGGTAGAGCAGCTCGCCGCCGGAGGCGTGGCCGGAGACGTGGACCTTGGCGTTGCCCTTGTGCACGACCCGGGCGCCCTCGCGGCACAGGCCGTTGATCACGCGGTAGACGGCGTTCTCGTTGCCCGGGATGAGCGAGCTGAGGCCATCAGCACGGTGTCCTGCGGCGTGATGCGGATCTGGTGGTGGCTCTTGTTGGCCATCCGGGACAGCGCCGCCATCGGCTCGCCCTGCGACCCGGTCGACATGAGCACGACCTTGTCGTCGGGCAGCTGCTCGACGTCGCGCATCTCGACCAGCAGGCCCGGATGCACCTTCAGGTAGCCGAGCTCGGCCGCGACCCCCATGTTGCGCACCATCGAGCGCCCGACGAACGCGACGTGGCGGCCGTGGTCTGTGGGCGGCGTCGAGCACCATCTGCACGCGGTGCACGTGGGAGGCGAACGAGGCGACGACGACGCGGCCCTTGGCCGTGCGGATGACGTCGTCGATGACCGGGCCGATCTCGCGCTCGGACGTGACGAAGCCGGGCTGCTCGGCGTTGGTCGAGTCGCTCAGCAGCAGGTCGATGCCCTCCTCGCGGCCGAGCCGGGCGAAGCCGCCGAGGTCGGTGAGGCGCCCGTCGAGCGGCAGCTGGTCCATCTTGAAGTCGCCGGTGTGCAGGACGACGCCGGCCTGGGTCTTGATCGCGACCGCGAGGGCGTCCGGGATCGAGTGGTTGACGGCGAAGAACTCCAGCTCGAAGGGGCCGTACTGCGCGGTCTGCTCCTCGGCCACCTCGTGCAGCACCGGCGTGATGCGGTGCTCCTTGAGCTTGGCCGCGAGCAGCGCGAGGGTGAAGCGGGCTGCCGACGATCGGGATGCTCCGCCGCTCGCGCAGCAGGTACGGAACGGCGCCGAGGTGGTCCTCGTGGCCGTGCGTCAGGACGATCGCCTCGATGTCGTCGAGCCGGTCCCGGATGTAGGAGAAGTCCGGCAGGATCAGGTCGATGCCGGGCTGCTCCTCCTCGGGGAACAGCACCCCGCAGTCGACGACGAGCAGGCGTCCGGCGTGCTCGAAGACGGTCATGTTGCGACCGATCTCGGCCAGGCCGCCCAGGGCGACGACGCGCAGGGCGCCGTCGGCCAGGGGCGGGGGCGAGCCGAGCTCGGGGTGCGGGTGGCTCACGGGGGACGACCGATCAGGACAGGACGCCGGCCGAGGCGAGGTCGGCGCGCAGGACCTCGACCTCCTCGGGAGTGGCGTCGACGAGGGGCAGGCGGACGGGGCCCGCATCGAAGCCGGTGAGCCGCAGGCCGGCCTTGACGAGGATGGTGCCCTGCGTGCGGAAGATGCCGGAGTAGGCGGGCAGCAGGCGGTAGTGGAGCTCACGGGCGCGGTCGACCTCGCCCGCATCGTGCGCGGCGATCAGGTCGGCGGTGGCCCGTGCCGTGAAGTGCGTGCTGGTGCCGACGACGCCCACGGCGCCCATCGCGAGCATGGGCAGGGTGTAGGCGTCCTGGCCGGAGTACCAGGCGAGGTCGGTGCGGGCGAGCACCGCGGAGGCCGCCTCGAGATCGAGCTTGGCGTCCTTCATGGCCACCACCTGCGGGTTCTCGGCGAGCCGCACGATGGTGTCGGTGGTCATGGCCAGGCCGGTGCGGCCCGGGATGTCGTAGAGCATCACGGGCGTTCCGGCGCCTCCGGCGCAGACGGCCTCCACGTGGGCGACGACGCCGGCCTGGGGCGGCTTGTTGTAGTACGGCGTGACGACGAGCAGCCCGTCGACCCCGGCCTCGACGGCGTCCCGGGCCATCTGCACGGAGTGGTCGGTGTGGTTGCTGCCGACGCCGGCCACGATCTGGCAGCGGTCGCCCACCGCCTCGACGACGGCCCGCAGCAGGGCGGCCTTCTCCGTGCCGCGCGTGGTGGGCGCCTCGCCGGTGGTGCCGTTGAGCACGAGTCCGTCGTTGCCGTCCTCGACGAGCCGGACGGCGAGCGCCTGGGCGCGGTCGAGGTCGAGCTCACCGGCTGCGGTGAAGGGCGTGACCATCGCCGTCAGGACCCGGCCGAAGGGCGCAGGGCGTGGGGCTGAGGGCATGGGCGCAGGCTACCCAGCCACGGGGGGAAGGGCCCGCAGGAGTGCCTCGACGTCGGCCGCGGGCAGCGGCACGTGCAGCAGGAAGCCCTGCGCGAGCCCGATCCCCTCGCCCGAGAGCCAGTCGCGCTGACGCTCGAGCTCGACGCCCTCGGCGACGCAGCGCATGCCGAGGTCGGTGGTGAGCGACTGCAGGGCCCGCACGATGGCCTCGTCCCGGCGCGAGCTGCCCAGCCCGCTCACGAAGGCCTGGTCGACCTTGACGCAGTCGAAGGGCACCGTGCGCAGGTTGAGCAGGGAGGTGGCTCCGGTGCCGAAGTCGTCGAGGGCGAGCTGGACGCCGAGCCGGCCGTACCCGGCGAGCGAGGCCTCGACCGCTCCCTCGGCGTCGAGCAGCACGCTCTCGAGCACCTCCACGGTGACGGCGTCGGCCGGCAGGCCGGCGTCCGCGAGAAGCTCGGCGGTGCGGACGACGCGTTCGGGCCGCTGCAGCTCCTGGGCACTGACGTTGACCGACAGGGCGAGCCCGGCGCAGCCCGGAAGTGCGCCGCCAGCGGGCCACCTGTTCGGCCGCGCTGCGCAGGACCTGCTCGCCGAGCTCCACCACCAGCCCGCTGTCGTCGGCGACGCCGAGGAAGGCGGCCGGCGTCAGCAGTCCCCGCCGGGGGTGCTGCCAGCGGACGAGGGCCTCGACCCCGGCGATGCGGCCGGTGGCGAGCTCGACCTGCGGTTGGTAGTGGACCCGCAGCTCGCCCCGCTCCAGGGCCAGGCGGAGGTCGCGCTCGGTCTCCAGCCGCTCGGTGGCGGCCTGGCTGAACCGGGGGTCCCAGAGCACGGTGGTGGCTCGGCCGCGGGCCTTGGCGCGGTACATCGCGACGTCGGCGTCGCGCAGCAGCTCCTCGGCCTGGACGCCGCGCGTGCCGGACAGCACCACCAGCCCGATGCTCGTGGTCACCACCAGCTCGTGGCCGCTGACCGCCATCGGCTCGGCCATCACCTCGTGCACGACGTCGGCCAGGGCCAGCGCCGCGCCGGCCTCGACGTCGGGCACCACCACGACGAACTCGTCGCCGCCCAGCCGGGCCGCGAGGGCGTCGGTGCCGCAGACGAGGTCGAGGCGTCGGGCCACGGTGCGCAGCAGCTCGTCGCCGGCGCTGTGCCCCAGGCTGTCGTTGACGATCTTGAAGCGGTCGAGGTCCAGGAACAGCAGGGCGCCCCGCACGCCCTCCTCGACGAGGTCCTCGAGCCGCTGCACCAGCGAGGCCCGGTTGGCCAGGCCGGTCAGGGGGTCTGCGAGGGCGAGGCGCGCCAGCCTGCGCTCGGCCTCGACCCTGCTGGTGACGTCGCGGGTGGAGGTCTGCACCTCGAGCGTGCCGTCCGGTCCCGGCACGGCGCGGGCCACGCTCTCCATCCACAGCACCCGCCCGTCGCGGTGCGTCGCCCGGTGCCGCAGGGTGCCGGGTGCGCCGGTCGCCACCACCTGCTCGACCAGCCGGACGGCGCTGCGCCGGTCGTCGGTGTGGACCATCTCGAGCAGGGAGACCCCGACGAGCGCGTCGGGGTCGAGCCCGAGCACCTCGCGGGCCGACGGCGAGCAGTACAGGCAGGTGCCGTCGAGCGCGTGACGCACCACGACGTCAGTGCCGTGCTCGGCCAGGAGCCGGAACCGCAGCTCGGACTCGGCGAGGGCCTGCTGCTGCTGCAGGTCCGCCGTCACCTCGGTGAAGGTGCACAGGGCGGCGTACGGCGGCGGTCCGGTCCCGACGCCGAGCGGCCGGGCGCTCACCCGCATCCAGCGGGTGCCGCTGGACGTGCGCAGGCCCAGGACGTCGGCCTCGGTCACCCGACCGGACAGGGCCGCGGCCTGCAGCGGGCGCTCGTCGATCGGCCAGGGGGTGCCGTCGGTGCGAAGGACGCTGTACTGCACCGGGTCCCCGTCGTCCCGGAAGTGGGCCGGTCGTGCCCCCAGCAGCCGCTCGGCCGCCGCGTCGCACGACAGGACGGTGAGGTCCGGGGCGCAGACGAGCAGCCCCACGCCCAGCGTGGTGAGGGTCTCCAGCACGACACCCGCACCCTGGTCGTCGGGACCGCGGGTGAGGTCGACCACGCTGGGCACGGGCAGGGCCCCTCCAGGTGCGAGCGGAGCGCCGGCTCCCCGGACCCGGGCCGGTCGGCGCGGGGTCCGGTCAGAGGCTACGACGCGAACCCGGCCGCGGTGCCCTAACCCAGAAGATGGGCCAGCTCGTCGTCGAGGTCCTGCGTTCCGCCGGGCTCGGCGCCGGTGGGCACGATCTCGTAGCTGTCCGCGAGGAACTCCACCAGGCCCTCCAGCGGCAGCAGCACGGTGGCCGACCCGGCCAGCTCGACCGCCACCTCCCGACCCCGTACCCGGACCCGGACGTCGCCGGAGCCCACCGGGGCCACGAGCCCCTCGGTGAGCAGCGACCGGGAGAAGACCCACTCGACGCTCTCGGGGCCGTCGTGACTGCCGGTGCTGTCGATGCCGTCCTGACTGTCGGTGCCGTCGACGTCCGGGGCGAGCAGCAGGACCAGCCGCACCGCGAACGGGTCGTGCGCGCTGAAGCGCAGCAGCGCGGGGAGCACGGCGTCGGGCAGGCCCGGGACCTGGAGCACCGCCCCGAGCCCGCGAGTGGCCCGACCGCCGGACCGGTCGGTGCCGCGGGTGGCGGGGTGCGTGCTGTCCTGCGTCACGTCGGCTCCTGGGGGCGGGGTCTCGGGGTGGCGGCCTTCCCCGTCCTGTCGGCGCCGGGGAGCGGGTCATGAGCGCTTGATCCGAAGTGACTACCCGCGCTCGCTTCAGCACGCAGCGTCGCCGCCCGACGAGCGCCCGCGCTAGGGCTGGACGGCCCGGCTCAGCGTCAGGACGAGCCAGAACAGGACGGGCGACAGGTGCAGCGTCAGCACGGGGGACCTCGCAACGGGGACTCGGGAACACCCCCTGCTTCGGGCCCCTTCGGGCCCGGCACGTCACCTGACCGGGTGGTCAGCCCTCGCCGACGAGCGGGCTCGAGGCCACCTCGGTGCCGTCCGGCAGCGCACTGATGACGAAGTCGGCGAAGACCGAGGGGGCCACCCGCTGCAGCTCGCGCAGCACGGCGATGGCCAGCTCGCGGATCTCGACGTCGGCGTGCTCGCTGGCCCGCATGGCCACGAAGTGCCGCATCGCGCGGTAGTTGCCGGTGACGACGATCCGGGTCTCCGTCGCGTTCGGCAGCACCGCGCGGGCGGCCTGCCGGGCCTGCTTGCGCCGCGACGTGACGTTCTCGACGTCGGCGAACTTCTTCTCCAGACCCTCGAGCAGCCCCTCGTAGGCGGCGAGCGCCGCGTCGGAGGCGGCCACGAACTGGGCGTGCAGCTCCGGGTCCTCGGCGATGACGGCCGGCTCGACCATGGCGGCGTCGCGCTCCGGGACGTAGCGCTGGGAGAGCTGGCTGTAGCTGAAGTGCCGGTGGCGGATCAGCTCGTGGGTGAGGCTGCGCGAGATGCCGCTCAGATAGAACGTGACGCTGCCGTGCTCGAGCACCGACAGGTGACCCACCTCGAGGATGTGCCGCAGGTAGCCGGCGTTGGTCGCGGTGGCCGGATTGGGCTTGCTCCACGACTGGTAGCAGGCGCGCCCGGCGAACTCGGCGAGGGCCTGGCCGCCGTCGGCGTCGGTCTCCCACGGCACGTCGGCCGGCGGCTCGAAGTGCGTGTAGCCGATGACCTGGACCGAAAGGGGTGCGAGCGCGGGCATGGGGGTCAGCGTAGAGCGCGCTGCCAGGAGGTGACCTCACCGTTCGGCACGAACCCCAGCGCCTCGTTCACCGCGATCATCCAGCGGTTGGTGTCGGCGTTGGTGGTCGAGACGGCGCGTACCCGCGGCTGCTCGACGGCGAGCCGGCGCAGCGCCGCGACCTTCACCAGCAGGCCGAGCCGGTGCCCCCGGTGCGCGGCCAGCACGAGGGTCTCCCACTGCTCGGCCCGCTCGGGCAGCAGTGGTCGCACGACCAGCTCGGTGAAGGCCACCAGCTCCGACCCGTGCAGCGCCGCCGCGACGATGCTCCCCCGGCCCTGCTCGGCCAGCAGCCGCTCGCGCTCGCGCAGGCGGGCGGCGTCCCAGGCCTCCTCCTGCCAGCCCAGGTCCCCCACGGGAGCGTCGACCGACATCACCCGGCCGAGGTCGGCACGCGCCTCGACGAGGTCGTCCGGGCAGCGGTCGCGCCAGGTCAGCACCCGGTAGCCCGTCGAGCGGTCGCGGGCCGAGCGCTCCAGGGTGTCCAGGTGCCCGGGCGCCACCGGGAGGGCCAGGTCACGGCGGACCTCGCGCAGCCCGCAGGACAGTCCGGCCGCCTGCAGGAAGGCGCGTCCGGCAGAGGCGCCGACCAGGTGCGGGGGCTCGTCGAGGTCGGCGGTGAACAGCGTGCGGCCCGCCTCCCGGGTCTGCGCCAGCGCGGCCTCCAGCAGGGCGCGGCCGGCCCCCCGCCGCCGGGCGTCGGGGTGCACGTGGGCCTCGGCGTACACGAGGTGGGTGTTGTCGCGCAGGGGCAGCTCGACCCGGCCGGCCCCCACCGGAGCGCCGTCCGCGTCGCGCACCAGCAGCAGCCGCACCAGCTCGGCCGGGTCGCGCTCCGGGACGCCCGCCAGCGCCGCGGCGCGCACCTCGGCGAGCGCGGGGGGCGTGTCCTTCGGCCGGTCGTGACGGAGCGCCGCGGTGTGCACGGCGTGCCACGCGACCAGGTCGGCGCTCCCGGGGTCGACCGCGGAGACGATCATGGGCGGGCCGGGAGACGGTCGACGTCGGTCACCGCAGCATCCTGACGGTCGGCGCAAGCCCGTTACCGCGACAGCACCTCGCGCAGCACCGGCCGGGTCTCGATGCCGGTCACCCCGGGCAGCGCCCGCAGGGCGTTGACCACGGCGTAGAGCTCGGGCGGACCCGCCACCCTCACCCGCACCTGGTAGTCGACGGCTCCGGCCAGGTCGAGCACCTCGACCACCGCGGGCATCGCCGCCATCAGCTGCTCGATCTCGGAGTTCGCCACGTGGGTGGCCGTGGTCAGCAGCACCACCGCGCTGGTCCGGTCGCCGTCCAGGCCGGGGTCGAGCAGGGCGGTGTAGCCGCGGACCCAGCCGTCGAGCTCGAGCCGCTTGACCCGCTGGGCCACCGCGTTGGCCGACAAGCCCACCTGCTCGCCCACCTCGCGCCAGGACGCACGGGCGTTCCGCACGAGCAGACGGAGGATCCGCTCGTCGACCGGGTCCGGACGGCGGTTGCTCATCGTTGCGCGTCCACGGGTGGATCGTGGCAGACGCGGTCTGCTGTCCTGTGCGCATGACCGCGCTCCTGGACCGTCCCGCCACCCCCACGGGTCGCACGCTGTCGCTGCCGACCCTCGGCCTGCTGGCCGTCACCGCCGCCTGGGGCTCCACGTTCTTCCTGCTCAAGGACGTGGTGACCCGCCTGCCGGTCGCGGACTTCCTGGCGCTGCGCTTCGTGGTGGCCGCGGCCGCGGTGACGCTGCTGGCGCCGCGGGCCCTGGGCCGGCTGACCGCCGACGAGCGCCGCCACGGCTTCCTGCTCGGGCTGGTCTACGGCGTCGGGCAGGTGCTGCAGACCACCGGCCTGCAGACGACGTCGGCGTCGGTCTCGGGCTTCCTCACCGGCATGTACGTCGTGTTCACCCCCGTTCTCGGGGCGGTCCTGCTGCGGGCCCGCACCACGGCCGTCACCTGGGTCGCGGTCGCGCTGGCCACCGTCGGCCTCGGCGTGCTGTCGCTGCAGGGGTTCGCGATCGGATCCGGGGAGGCGCTCACGGTCGCCTCTGCCGTCCTGTATGCGCTGCACATCGTCGGCCTCGGTCGCTGGAGCCGTCCCGGCAGCGCCCTGGGACTCACGATCGTGCAGCTGTGGGTCGTGGCGCTCGTCTGCCTGGTGGCCGGAGTGCCCGGCGGGCTCACGCTCCCCTCGCGGGCCGACGACTGGGCCGTCCTGGTGTTCATGGCGCTGGTGGCCGGGGCCGCCGCCCTGGTGGTACAGACCTGGGCCCAGGCCCACCTGGCGCCGGCCCGTGCCGCGGTCATCATGACCATGGAGCCGGTCTGGGCGGGCCTGTTCGCCGTGCTGCTCGGGGGTGAGGTGCTCACCGGACGGGTCCTGCTCGGCGGGGGCATCGTGCTGGCGGCCATGTACCTCGTGGAGGTCGGGCCCGGCCAGCGGCGGGTGGCCGACGTCGTCGGCGGTGTCCAGCACGTCGGACCGGTCTGACGGCCCTCCCGCCGGCACGACGCTCGCTACCCTGGGGCACGAGTGCTCGGCGTCCGGTCGCGTGCCGGACGAGGGGACAGCATGACCGCGCTCGACGACCTGCGCGCTGCCGGCGGCATCGACCCCGAGCGGCTGGCGGTGTTCCTCGCGGTCGCGTCCGAGCTCGAGGACCTGCCGTCGGACTCCCCCGACGTCGCCGTCGCGCTGCGGGCGACCGCACGGCTGTTCAAGTCGGTCAAGGTCAACCGGCGGCGTGAGAAGCGGCTCGAGGTGCTGGAGAACGACCTCGCGGTCACCGCCGCCACCGCCACCGCCGCACCCGACCGCATCGACGACGAGACCCGCGGGATACCGCTGCAGGCCACCTCGGCCTCGCGCACCGTCGGCGTGCTCAAGAACCCCCGCTCCTGCTACGTCTGCAAGCAGCGCTACACCGAGGTCGACGCGTTCTACCACCAGCTGTGCCCCGTCTGCGCCGCCGAGAACGCCGCCCGGCGCGATGCCCGCACCGACCTGACCGGCCGGCGGGCGCTGCTCACGGGTGGCCGGGCCAAGATCGGCATGCACATCGCGCTGCGCCTGCTGCGCGACGGCGCCCACACCACGATCACCACGCGCTTCCCCACCGACGCCGTCCGGCGCTTCACGGCGATGCCCGACAGCGCCGACTGGCTGCACCGGCTCGCCGTCGTCGGCCTGGACCTGCGCGACCCCCGCCAGGTGGTGGACCTGTGCGACGCCGTGGCGGCCGCCGGGCCCCTCGACGTGCTCATCAACAACGCCGCCCAGACGGTGAAGCGCTCACCGGGCGCCTACGGCCAGCTGGTCGCGCTGGAGTCCGCGCCGCTGCCGGCGGGCGAGCTGCCGTCGGTGCTCGACCTCACCCGGGGGGCGGCCGAGATCGGCGCCGGTGTCGCCTCGTTCAGCCCGGAGGCCCTCACGGCGCTGGCCCTGACCGCCGGGTCGGCCTCGCTGGAGCGGGTCGCGGCAGGCACCGCCATCGACGCCGGCGGCCTGGTGCCGGACCTGGTCGACATCAACAGCTGGACGCAGCACGTGCAGCAGGTCGACCCGCTCGAGCTGCTCGAGGTGCAGCTGTGCAACGTCACGGCGCCGTTCCTGCTGGTCTCGAGGCTGCGCCCCGCGATGGCCGCCTCGCCCGCCCGGCGCAAGCACGTGGTCAACGTGTCGGCGATGGAGGGGGTCTTCTCGCGCGGCTACAAGGGCCCCGGTCACCCGCACACCAACATGGCCAAGGCCGCCCTGAACATGCTCACCCGCACGAGCGCCCGCGAGATGTTCGAGTCCGACGGCATCCTCATGACCGCCGTCGACACCGGCTGGATCACCGACGAGCGGCCGCACACCACCAAGGCACGCCTCGCCGAAGAGGGGTTCCACGCCCCCCTCGACCTCGTCGACGGGGCGGCCCGGGTCTACGACCCGGTGGTCCGCGGCGAGCAGGGCGAGGACCGGTTCGGCGTCTTCCTCAAGGACTACCGCCCCGCGCCCTGGTGAGCCCGGCTTCCTGGTTGACCGCCTGGCTTCCTGGTTGAACCTGGCTTCCTGGTTGCACCTGGGCGCCTGGTGCGCCTGGCGGCGTCAGCCCTCGGGGCGGGCGCACGCCGCCGTCAGCGCCGCAGCCAGGTCCCCCTTCGGCTCCACCACGACGTCGGCCAGGCCCTGCCACCGGGCCATCCGCCACAGCTCGGCCGCCAGCGCCGGCACGCAGGACGGATCGCCGTAGGAGGCCAGGACGCGAAGCCGGTCCGCACGCCGGTCGGCCTTGAGGTCCACCCGGGCGGCCATTGCCTCCTCGTGCAGGAACGGCAGCACGTAGTAGCCGTGCACCCGCTGGGCGGCCGGCACGTAGATCTCCAGGCGGTAGCGGAACCCGAACAGCGCCTCGGTGCGGGACCGCTCCCACACGAGCGGGTCGAAGGGGCTCAGCAGCGCGCTGCGCGCGACCCGCCGCGGCCGGTCCGCGCCCGCGGCGAGCAACCACGGCCGCCCCTCCACCGTCACCGGCACGAGCGCCCCCTCCTCCACGAGGTCGGCGATGCCGGCGTCCGCCTCGGGCCGCAGCCGGAAGTGGTCGCGCAGGCTCCTCGGCGTCGCGATGCCCTGCGCGCGGGCCGACAGCCGCAGCAGCTCGCGCTGGGCATCGCGCCGGCTCGGGGTCGGCAGGTCGAGGACCTCGGGCGGCAGGACCCGCTCGGGCAGGTCGTAGAGACGCTCGAACCCGCGCCGGCTGTGCGTGGTGACCTGTCCGGACCAGAACAGGTACTCCAGGGCCGCCTTGGCCTCGTCCCAGGACCACCAGGTGCCGGGAGCCCGCGGGCCCTCGCGCAGCGCTCCCGCGCCCACCGGCCCGCGCTCGCGCACCTGCTCGAGCACCCGGGCCACCACCTGCGGCCGCTCCCTCATGACGCGCAGCGGTCCGCCCCAGCCCTCCTCGAGCCGCCGGGCCCGGTCCATCCGCCAGCGCAGCAGCGGGTGCAGGGCCACCGGCAGCAGCGAGGCCTCGTGGCCCCAGTACTCGAACAGCTCGCGGTCCGCCGGCCGCGGGCCGGAGGCGGCCCGGTCGAGCAGGGCCTTGTCATAGGGCCCGAGCCGGCTGAAGGCGGGCAGGTAGTGCGCCCGCTCGAGCACGTTGACGCTGTCGATCTGCAGCAGCAGGGTCCGCCGCAGCACCCGCCGCAGGTGCCGGCGGTCGGGCCTGCCGCCCGGCAGCGGATCGGTGAAGCCCTGCGCGGCCAGGGCCACCCGGCGGGCCTCGGCCAGGGAGAGCGACGGCGCCCGTGGCCGACCGGCACCGCCCCCTGCCGTCGCCGTGCGTAAGGGCACTAGGAGCGTCGCCGCTTGTCGCGGTACATCGCCTGGTCGGCAGCGTGCAGCAACGCCGCGCGGTCGCGCCCGCTCGTCGAGGAGAACGCCGCGCCGAGGGAGCCCGACAGCACCAGGATGCCCACGTCGGGCACGTGATAGGGCCGGCCGAGCGCCTCGCGCAGCCGGTCGCACAGGTCCAGCACCACCTCGGCGGACGGCACGTCCTCGCAGAGCACCACGAACTCGTCGCCGCCGAGCCGCGCGGCCGTGTCCCCCGGGCGGACGCTGCCGGCCAGGCGGACCCCCACCTCGGCGAGCACCGCGTCGCCCGCAGCGTGCCCGAAGCGGTCGTTCACCTCCTTGAACCGGTCGAGGTCGAGCACGATGATGCTCACCTCGCTGCCGTCGCGGCCGGACCGGGCCAGGGCGTGGTCGAGCCGGTCGAGCAGCAGCGGTCGCGTCGGCAGGCCGGTAAGGGGGTCGTGCAACGCCTTGACCACGGCCTCGACCTCGTGCCGCTCGCGCTGGCGGGCCCCGGCCAGCACGTTGGCGACGCCCTGCAGCAGCTGCCGCTGCACCTCGTCGAACACGTGCTCGTCGGTCCAGCCGGCCACCAGGACGCCGAGGGTTCCGGCGGGACCCTCCAGACGCGCCTCCGCGGTGCTCCGCACCCCCCGCGCCTCGTTCTCGCGGGCCCGGGGGCCCAGCCCGTTCTGCAGGTGCCCCGGCGCCAGCGGCCGCGGCCCGTGCATCCGCGTGACCCGCAGCTCTCCCCGCTCGGTGCGCTCGTACAGGGTCAGATAGGCCGCCTCCAGCGCCTCCGCGGTGCGCGCCAGCGCCTGCGGCAGCTCGGGCGCCAGCTGTCCCCGCACGAGCAGCTGCACCCCGAGGTCGGCCACCAGGCGCTGCGCCTGCAAAGACCGCTCGGCGGCCAGGGCGACCTGCACCCGGTCCTCGACGTCGCGGCTGACGAAGACCAGTCCCCCGACCTCGGGCGCGTCGAGGAGGTTGATGCCGCTGGTCTCCATGTGCCGGTACGGCTGACCGGCCCGGCTGACGCGGACGAGCGTGCGGGTGCGGGCCTGCGGGTCGGCGAGCAGGGTCCGGAACGCCTCGGTGACGATGTGCTGGTCGTCGGGGTGCACCCAGTCGCCGGCCAGGGCAGGAGGTCCCTCGGCGACCTGCTCGTCGACGGTCTGGTTCACCGACAGGACCGTGCCGTCGGCGGCGACCACCGAGATGATCTCCCCGAGGTGGGCCACCAGGTGCGCCGGGGGCCGCCCGACGCGGGGAGGGTCCGGCGCGCTGCTCACGTCGATGACCTTGCTACAGACCGCGACTCCCGCGTGGCTGTTCGGCCTACTCGACCGCCGTGGAGGCGTCGTCGCCGGCGCCACGACCCACCCAGACCGTGGTGAGGTTCGTGAACTCCCTCATCCCGTGCGCCGCCAGCTCGCGTCCGTAGCCGCTCTGCTTCACCCCACCGAAGGGCAGCGGGGGGAAGCTCGAGGTCATTCCGTTGAGGAAGACGGCCCCGGCCTGCAGGTCACGGACGAAGCGCTCCTGCTCCTCGGGGTCGTCGGTCCACGCGTTCGAGCCGAGGCCGAAGACGGTGTCGTTGGCCAGTGCCACCGCCTCGTCGAGGTCGGCCACCCGGTGCAGCTGGGCCACGGGGCCGAAGACCTCCTCCTGGTGCATGCGCATCTCGCGCGTGACGCCGTCGAGCAGCGTCACGGGGTAGAACCAGCCCGGTCCGCTCGGGGCCGCCCCGCCGAGCAGCACGCGGGCCCCCTTGTCGACGGCGTCCTGCACCAGCTCCTCGACGTCGGAGCGGCCCTGCTCGGTGGCGAGCGGCCCGACGTCGGTGCCGTCCTTGGTCGGGTCGCCCACCACGAGCGCCGCCAGCGCCGCGGTGAACAGCTCGGTGAAGGCGTCGTAGACGTCGGTGTGCACGAGGAAGCGCTTGGCGGCGATGCAGCTCTGGCCGTTGTTCTGGCAGCGGCTGGTGGCCGCCACCTGGGCGGCCCGGCGCAGGTCGGCCGACGGCATGACGATGAACGGGTCGCTGCCGCCGAGCTCGAGCACGGTCTTCTTCAGCTCCTCCCCCGCGATCCTGGCCACGGCCTGGCCCGCGGGGGTCGAGCCGGTCAGGGTGGCCGCGACCACCCGCGGGTCGCGCAGCACGGGCTCGACGTCCTTGCTGCCGATGAGCAGGGTGAGGAAGACGTCGGCCGGGAAGCCGGCCCGTTCGAACAGCTCCTGCATGTACAGCGCGGTCTGCGGGACGTTGCTGGCGTGCTTGAGCAGCCCGACGTTCCCGGCCATGAGGGCGGGGGCGGCGAAGCGCATGGCCTGCCAGAGCGGGAAGTTCCACGGCATGACGGCGAGCACCGGCCCGAGGGGGCGGTAGCGGGCGTAGGCGCGGACCGCACCGACCGACTCCGGGTCGACCGGCTCGTCGGCCAGGAAACGCTCCCCGTGCTCGGCGTAGAACCGCAGCCCGGCCGAGCACTTGCCGATCTCCGCGCGGGACGCCGCAAGGGTCTTGCCCATCTCGGTCGTCATCATCAGCGCCACCCGCTCGGTGTCGGCGTCGAGGACGTCGGCGGCGGCGCGCAGCCAGCCGGCCCGCTCGGCGTAGCTGGTGGTCCGGTAGCTCGCGAAGGCGGCGGCCGAACGGGCCAGGCGGTCCTCGAGCTCGGCGGGGGTGAGCGGGTCGAACGTCTCGAGCACCGTTCCGGTGGTGGGGTCGGTCGTCGCGATGGCAGCCATGACCCCCCTGTGCCCAGCCGGGGGCGCCGTTCACCCCCGTAGCCTTCGCCGGTGCCCCGGATCGCCACTGCCCTGCCCGTCGACCGCGAGCAGCTGCTCGCGTTCGTGCGTCCCCGGCACCGCGTGCTGCTCGGCACGTTCCGGGCCGACGGCCGCGTCCAGCTCTCACCGGTCACCGCCGGCGTCGACGCCGCCGGGCGCCTCGTGGTCGCGACCTACCCCGGCCGGGCCAAGACCGCCAACGCACGACGCGACCCCCGCGGCACCGCCGTCGTGCTGTCCGACGACTGGGACGGCGCCTGGGTGCAGCTGGAGGGGACGTTCGAGGTCCTCGACGTCCCGGCGGCGGTCGAGCCGATGGTGGAGTACTACCGGGCGATCGCCGGCGAGCACCCCGACTGGGACGACTACCGCGCCGCGATGCTCCGGCAGGGCAAGAGCCTGCTCCGCCTGAGCATCACCTCCTGGGGCCCGGTGGCCACCGGCGGCTTCCCGGCGCCGGTCGACGGTGCGGGTGGGGACGACCGTGGCTGACGTCTCCGTCCGGCCGGCCCGCCCGCAGGACGCCGAGCGGGTGGCCCTGGTGCAGCAGGAGACCTGGCTGCAGGCCTACGCCGACCTGCTGCCCGCGGCGGCGCTGGAGCTCCCGCGCGAACGGGCTGCCGCCGTCTGGCTCGCTGCCGTGGAGCGCCCGCCCACGCCGGCGCACCGGCTGCTGGTGGCGTTCGACGGCGCAGAGCTGGTCGGCTTCGCCGCCTCAGGTCCCGACGACGACCTCGACGGCGCGGCGGAGCTGGTGTCGCTGCTGGTCCTGCCCCGCTGGGGCCGCCGGGGCCATGGCTCGCGGCTGCTCGCCGCCGCGGTGGCCGACTGGCAGACCGACGGCCGGTCGCTGGCGGTGTGCTGGGCCTTCGCGCGCGACCCCGCGACGCAGGCGTTCCTGCGCGGCGCCGGTTGGGAGCCCGACGGGGCGACCCGCGGCCTGGACACCGGCGAGCAGGTGCTGTCGCAGCTGCGCTTCCACACCGACGTGACGGCGTGACCTTCGAGGGGTTCCCGGACGTCGCGCTCGACTTCTACGAGGGCCTGGCGGCCGACAACTCCAAGGCCTACTGGACCGACCACCGCGCGACCTACGACGCCTGCGTGCTGGCCCCCGCCCGGGCCCTGCTGCAGGAGCTCGAGCCGGAGTTCGGCGTGGCCAAGGTGTTCCGGCCCTACCGGGACGTGCGGTTCAGCAAGGACAAGACGCCCTACAAGACCCACCTCGCCGCGGCCATCGGCGACGACGTGCACGGCGGGCTGTACCTGCAGCTGTCGGCCGCCGGCCTGCTGCTGGCCGGCGGCGCCCACGGCCTGGCCACCGACCAGGCGCGCCGGCTGCGGGCCGCGATCGCCGACGACCTCCCGGGCAGCCGGCTGAGCTCCGTGCTCGCCGGCCTGCGCGAGGCCGGCTTCTCCGTCGACGGCCAGCGACTCGCCCGCATCCCGAAGGACCTCCCCGCCGACAGCCCGCGCGCCGACCTGCTCACGCTGAAGACGCTGTTCGCGGTCCAGGAGCACCCGCCGGCAGCCTGGCTGCACGACGCGGCCGCCGCCGAGGTGGTCCGGGCCGCCTGGCGTTCCCTGCAGCCGCTCAACGACTGGCTGGCCCGGCACGTGGGACCGTCCCGGCCCTGACCTCCGTTGCACGGAGGTTGCAGGAACCGCGCTTGCCGCGTCGAACTGGGAGGGATGCCCGCCTCCGTCCGCAGCCTCCTGCTCGCCTCCAGCCTCGCCCTGGGCGCCGCCGGTGCCGGCGCGCTCGCGGCTCCTCCCGCCGCGACAGCGCCGAGCGCCTCCAAGGTGCCCTTCACCCTGACGCAGGACCGCGACGTCGACGACCGGCTCGACGAGCCCGAGGACCGCTACGCGCTGGCCGGGGGCTGCTACCTGCTCGAGGCGCCGGGCCAGGGCTTCGTCGGGCGCCGTGGAGGCGCCCTGCGCCTGACGCCGCAGCGGGCCGAGGCGCTTCCGCTGCACTTCCAGGCCACGAAGCTGGGCGAGTACCTGCTGGCCACCGACGAGGGTCCGGAGACGCGCTTCGCGGGCGCCGACTGGGATGTGCGCTCCTACCTCACCGGCACGGGCGCCGCTCCCGCCGTCGCCACCGCCCCGAGCACCGACGCCGAGTGGCGGGTGGCCGCGGCCGGCGGGGACGCCGAGCGCAGTGACCGGCACCAGGACTACGTGCTCTCGGTCGGTGCCACCTCGCTCGCCGTCTCGGGCGGGGCGTTGACCATGGCCACGAAGGCCACCCCGTTCACCGTCCGCCACGTCGCGGCCGGCGACCCGCTCGCCGCCTCGTGCGCACGCTGGCCCGAGATCGAGACGGGCGCCTCCGGCAAGCCGCAGCCGGTGAAGGGCAGCGCGACCAAGCAGGCCCGGGGCTTCTTCGAGGCGCACGTGCACGGCATGGCCTTCGAGTTCCTCGGGGGCGAGCTGCGCTGTGGCCGCCCGTGGCACCCGTACGGCGTCGAGTACGCGCTCGGCAACTGCCAGGACGACGGCAAGCTGTTCAACAGCGCGCTCGAGGTGGGGCTGGCCGGCAAGAGCCCGAGCGACCCCGTGACGGCCTACGACCCGGTCGGCTGGCCCACCTTCGGGTACTGGCCGCAGTCCGACACCCTGACCCACGAGCAGTACTACTGGCGGTGGCTGGAGCGCGCCTATCTCGGCGGACTACGCCTGACCACGAACCTGCTGGTCGACAACACCGCGCTGTGCCAGGCGTTCCCGGTGAAGAAGAACTCCTGCAACGAGATGGACGGCGTGCGGCTGCAGGCCAAGCGCATGTTCGAGCTGCAGGACTACGTCGACGCGCAGAGCGGCGGGCCCGGCGAGGGCTGGTACCGCATCGTCACGACCCCGGCGCAGGCCCGGCAGACCATCAGCGCCGGCCGGCTCGCCGTCGTCATGGGCATCGAGGTGTCCTCGCTGTTCGACTGTGGCGAGTTCCTCGACGTGCCGGGATGCACCACCGCGCAGATCGACGACCGCCTGCAGGAGGTCTACGACATGGGCGTCCGCCAGATGGAGCTGCTGAACAAGTTCGACAGCGCCCTGGCCGGGGTGACCGGCGACGGCGGCAGCACCGGCCTCGTGGTGAACAACGGCAACAAGTACGTCACGGGGCACTTCTGGGACATGCGGACCTGCGTCGAGCCCGCCGGTGCGCACACCCACGAGCACGACAAGACCCAGAGCAACGTCGGCGACGACGTCCCCGACGGCGGGCAGCCCGAGGTCGACGTGCTGGCCGGGAGGGTGCTGGAGCAGTTCGGCCCGGTGAGCAAGGGCATCGTGGCGCCGGTCTACCCGAAGGGCCCGCACTGCAACGCGCGCGGTCTGACGGCCCTGGGCGCCCACGTCATTCAGGCGATGATCGCCAAGGGCATGATCTTCGACCCCGACCACATGAGCGCCCTCGCGCAGCGCGAGGCGCTCGACCTGGTCGAGCAGCAGATCATCCCGGCGGAGCGGGCCGCCGCGGCGAAGGAGCACCGCCCGGCCGTCCAGCCCGCCCTCATCTCCAGCCACAGCTGGGGCAACGACGCCATCTACCGCCGCATCTACGGCGTCGACGGTGTCGTCGCTCCCCGCACGGGCGACGCGTCCAGCTTCGTCGACCGCTGGGCCCAGCACCGCGCCTTCGCCGCGGACAGCGCCCCGGCCGGTTATGACTTCGGCATGGGCTACGGCGCCGACACCAACGGGCTCGGCGGCCAGCCCGGCCGGCGCTCCTCGGCGGCCCAGCGGGTCGACTACAGCGCGCCCCTCCAGGCCCCCGTGGGCGGCGTCACGCTGCGGCAGCAGAAGAGCGGCGTGAAGACCTACGACATCAACCGCGACGGCGTGGCGCACTACGGCCTGTTCGCCGACTGGTTCGCCGAGCTGCGCCTGGCCGCGGACGAGCGCCAGAAGGGCCTCGGAGGCGGCGACGCCATCATCGCCGACATGCTCAACGGCCCCGAGACCTACCTGCGCATCTGGGAGCGCGGCACCTACGGCGGCGGGGGCAGCTGCGTCCACGACGGCTCGACGCTGCAGACCGAGGACCTGCACGCGCTGCTCGGCGGCAACCTCGAGGGCTTCCTGACCGCAGCCGGCGCGCCGGTCTCCCGTGAGGACGACGTCTACGTCTACTGCGCCCAGAACGCCGACGGTCACGCCCGCGTCGTCGAGGTGCGCTTCGACGAGGCCGGCACGGCCGTCTCGCTGCGACAGGCACCGGCCGCCACGGTCGCCCGGTTGGCGCTGACCACCAAGGATGCCCACACCCACCGGGCCGGTCACCTGCACACGGGCGGCCCCGCGGCCGCTTCCACGCCGGTCCGGGCCGACGGGGCCGTGGCCACCCGGCACGGCTACGTGCGCCCCCTGCGGTAGGAGCGGACGGCGGTCCTCGGGCGGGTCAGGCCTGCGCCGGGGTGTCATCCTGGGCCCGGGCGAGCCGGATGGCGGTCCGCATCGCCCTGCGGCCACGGGGCGTGTCACGGGCCAGCCCGTAGGCGTCGGCCAGCCGGAACCAGACCCGCCAGTCGCCCGGGGCGGCCTCGGCCTCGGCGCGGCGGGCCTCGAACAGCAGGTCGGCCGCCTCGCGGCTCAGGCGGCCGCTCGGCAGCCGCTCGACGTCGGCGGGCAGCGTCGGCAGACCGCCCTCCCGGGCCAGCCGCTCGCCGAGCCGCTGACTGGCCAGGCCGAAGCGCACCTCACCCAGCACCAGCAGCGCCCCGACGAGCACCAGCAGCAGCACGCCCAGGCCGAGCAGCGCGGCGTCGGCCTGACCGGTCTGGAACAGCTCCACGGCGCGCACCGTCATGTAGGCGCAGAGCACGCCGACGACGGCGCAGATGCCGAGCGCCGTGAGCTTGGCCCTCATGCGCCGCTCCCCCTCACTGCGCGCTCCGCCGGCTCACTGCAGGTCGAGCAGGTGCTCGAGTCCGACGGTCAGCCCCGGGCGGGCGCCGATCTCGCGTACCCCGAGCAGCACGCCCGGCAGGAACGCCGAGCGGGCGTAGGTGTCGTGACGCAGGGTCAGGCTCTCGCCCTCTCCGCCGAGCAGCACCTCCTGGTGGGCCACCAGCCCCTGCAACCGCACGGCGTGCACACGGATGCCCTCGACGTCGGCGCCGCGGGCCCCGGCCAGCTCCTGGGTGGTGGCGTCCGGCATCGCGGGCAGGCCCTGCCGGGCCTGCGCCACCATGCGGGCCGTAGTGCGTGCGGTGCCGCTCGGGGCGTCGGCCTTGCCCGGGTGGTGCAGCTCGACGATCTCCACCGAGTCGAAGAAGCGAGCGGCCTGGGCGGCGAAGCGCATCATCAGGACCGCGGCGATCCCGAAGTTCGGGGCCACGAGCACGCCCAGACCCGTCCCGGCCAGGCGCTCCCGGACCGCATCGAGGCGCTCGGGTGTCCACCCGGTGGTGCCGACGACGGCGTGCACCCCTGCGTCGAGGCAGGCGGCAACGTTGTCCATCACGGCGTCCGGATGGGTGAAGTCGACGGCCACGTCGGCGGCCGTCAGGTCGAGGGCGTCCCCGACGTCGAACGCTCCGGCCAGCACGAGGTCGTCGGCCGCCTCGACGCCGCGGACGACCTCCGCGCCCACCTTGCCGCGGGCGCCGAGGACCGCGACCCGGATCAGTCCAGCCATGCGCGTGCCTCGTCCTCGTCGAAGGGTCCCAGCACGCCGAGAGCGGGCGGCTGCACGAGCAGCTCGGCAGCGAGCTCGCGCACGTCGTCCGGGGTGACCGCGGTGATGCGGTCCAGGAGGTCCTGGACACCCAGCACGCTCCCGTGGACCAGCTCGCTCTTGCCGAGCCGGCTCATCCGACTGCCCGAGTCCTCCAGCCCCAGCACGGTCGCCGCCCGCAGCTGGCCCTTGGTGCGGGCCACCTCGTCGTCGGTCAGCCCGTGCGCGGCGACCCCGGCCAGGACCTCCCGGCACAGGTCGAGCACCTCGCGGGTGCGCCCGGGCGCGCAGCCGGCGTAGACCCCGAGCATGCCCGTGTCGGCGTGGCTGCCGGTGTAGCTGTAGACCGAGTACGCCAGCCCCCGCTTCTCGCGGACCTCCTGGAACAGCCGGCTGCTCGTTCCGCCACCGAGCCCGGCGGAGAGCACCTGCAGGGCCGGACGGCGGGGGTCGTCGCGCTGCAGCGCCGGCACCCCCAGCACGAGGTTGGCCTGCTCGGAGGGGCGCCGCTCGCAGACCACCCCGGCCTGGGTACGCACGCGGCGACCCGCGCCCCGGACGGCCGCGGGCTCCTTCGCACCGGTCAGCAGGGGCCCGAAGGCCCGCTTGACCAGGCGCACGACCGTGGCGTGGTCGAGTCCCCCCGCGGCCGAGACCACGAGGTCGGCCGGGGTGTAGCGGCGTCGCCACCAGCCGGCGAGGGCGTTGCGGGACAGCCCCTGCACGCTCGCCACCGACCCGATGACCGGCCGGCCCAACGGGTGCGCCCCGTAGAGCGCAGCGGCAAAGGCGTCGTGCACGACGTCGGCCGGGTCGTCGTCGTGCATGGCGATCTCCTCCAGGATCACGCCCCGCTCGGCCTCGACGTCCTCGGCCTCGAGCAGCGATCCGGTGACGAGGTCGCACACGACGTCGACGGCGAGCGCGAGATCGCTGTCGAGCACCCTCGCGTAGTAGCAGGTGTACTCCTTCGCGGTGAACGCGTTCATCTCGCCGCCGACCGCGTCCATCACCTCGGCGATGTCGAGGGCGTCGCGGCGCTCGGTGCCCTTGAACAGCAGGTGCTCGAGGAAGTGCGACGCACCAGCGAGCCTGGGGGGTTCGTCCCGCGACCCGACGCCCACCCAGATGCCGAATGTCGCCGAGCGGGCCCCCGGCATCGCCTCGGTGACCACCCGCAGCCCGCCCGGCAGCACGCTGCGCCGCACGGTGCTGTCCGAGGACGCCATCGGGACCGGCCGGCGGGGCGCGGTGGGCCGCGGCGGGTTCGCACGCGGGACGGACGCGGCCGCCGGGGGGCGGGCGACGCGGGCGGGACGTGCAGTGCGTGCGGGCAGGACGACCTCCGGGTCGGGGCGGCCCGCCAGCCTAGGCCGCCGCGGTCCGGCCGGGGCGGCGCTTGTCCGGCGGCGCTGGCGGCGCTTGTCCGGCGGCGCTGCGTCGGAGCGGGCACAGTGGACCCATGCCTTCTCCTCGCACGCTGCGCTGGGCCGCTCCCCTCGTCGCCGTCGGCCTCGTGGCCGGGGCGGTCGCCGTCCCCGCGGCCGTTGCGGCCGGCCGCGCTCCGGACCTGACACCCCGGTCCGCGGCGCAGCTGCTGGCCGACCTGTCGACGCGCCGCACCACCGCGCTGTCCGGCACGGTCGTCCAGACCAGCCGGCTCGGCCTGCCGAGCCTTCCCGGGGCCACCGGCGGGACCGGACCGATGTCGCTCGCCAGTGGCAGCAGCACGCTGCGGGTGTGGTCCGACGGCCCCGACCGTCAGCGCCTGGCCCTGCGGGGGTCGCTCGCCGAGTACGACGTGGTCCGGTCCGGCCGCGACCTGTGGACCTACAGCAGCGACAAGGACGAGGCGGTCCACCGCCGGCTCCCGGCGGGGAGCGGGTCCGACGCCGGTCCAGCGCTGCACACGGGGCCGACAAGCCCGGCCGATGCCGCTGCGGACGCGCTCGCCGCGATCGACGCCACCACCGGGGTGCGGGTCGAGAACGCCGTCCGGGTCGCCGGCCGCGACGCCCGCCAGCTCGTCCTGACCCCCGCGGACGCCAGCACCCTGATCGGCAGCGTGCGGCTCGCCGTCGACGCCGCGACCTCGGCGCCCCTGCGGGTGCAGGTCTTCTCCGCCGCAGACCCCACCGAACCCGCCTTCGAGGTGGGCTTCACCGACGTCGTCTTCGCCACCCCTGCGCGGTCGGTCTTCGCCTTCCGTCCTCCCCGGGGGGCGCGGGTGGTCGAGAAGGCGGAGCGGGTCGTCCCCGACGGGGCCGGTGCGGCCACACGCCGGCCCGCCGCCGGCCGTACGCCGTCGGTGCGTGGCGCCGGGTGGTCCCGGATCCTCGTCGTCCCTGCGGTGACGCTCGACGCGGACCAGCGCAGGATGCTCGACCAGGTCACCACGCGCGTCCCGGAGGGGAGGCTGCTCGGCACCGCCCTGCTGAGCGCCCTGCTCACCGACGACGGCCGCCTGCTGGTCGGCGCCGTGACGCCGGCGACGCTGCGCGCGGCGGCGTGACCGCGGCTGCCTGCCTGGACCCGGCCGCCCCTCCCACCGACCTCGCGCTGTCGACCACGTCGTTGACCAAGCGGTTCCGGTCCGGCCAGGTGGCCGTCGACGGCCTGGACCTCCGGGTGCCGCGGGGGGCCGTGTTCGGCTTCCTCGGACCCAACGGGTCGGGCAAGACCACCACCATCCGGATGCTGCTCGGGCTGGTCGCCCCGACCTCCGGGGCGATCAGCGTGCTGGGCGCCCCCGTCCCGTCGCGCGCCGGCGACGTGCTCGCCCGGGTGGGCGCCCTCGTCGAGGGTCCGGCGTTCCACCCCTACCTGTCCGGGCGCCGCAACCTCGCCCGCCTCGACGCCGCCGACGCCACCAGTGACCCCCGGACCGCGGCTGACCGCAGCATGGCCGCCCTGGAGCGGGTCGGCCTGGCGAACGCGGCGGACAAACGGTTCCGGCAGTACTCGCTCGGCATGAAGCAGCGGCTGGGCCTGGCCGCGGCGCTGCTGCAGCCCCGCGACCTGCTGGTGCTCGACGAGCCGACCAACGGGCTCGACCCCCAGGGCACCCGCGAGGTGCGCCACCTGGTGCGCGAGCTCGCCGACGACGGCACGACGGTCCTGGTCAGCAGCCACCTGCTGAGCGAGATCGAGCAGGTGTGCACCCACGTGGGCATCATGAGCCGGGGTCGCCTGCTGCGGCAGGGGTCGCTGGCCGAGGTCGCCGGCGACGGCGTCGCCACGGTCACCGTGACCACCGCGGACGACGCCGTGGCCACAGCCGCCCGCGTCCTGCAGACCCTCGGGCTCACCGAGGTGCGGACCGGTGCCGGGGCGGCCACGGCCGTGCTGGGCGCCCAGGCGCCGGAGTCGGTGACCGCGGCACTGGTGGCGGCCGGCGTCCCGGTCCGCGGGCTCGCCGTGACCCGCCCGTCGCTGGAGGACCTGTTCGTGCAGCTCACCGGAGCGGGCTTCGATGTCGCCCGCTGAGCCGGCCGACGCCGCGCCGGCGCCCCGCCCGCGTCACCGTGGAGCCACCCTCCGGCTGCTGCGCAGCGAACTCGGACTGGTCTTCGGCAGGCGGCGCAACCAGGTGCTGCTCATCGCCCTCGGCGTGATCCCCCTGATCATCGGCACCGCGGTGAAGCTGTCGAACGGCCCCGACGCCGGCGAGGGCCCGCCGTTCCTGTCCTCGGTCAGCAGCAACGGGCTGTTCCTGGTCTTCACCTCGCTCGTGGTCTGCCTGCCCCTGTTCCTGCCCCTCACCGTCGGCATCGTCAGCGGGGACGCCGTCGCCGGGGAGGCTTCTGCAGGCACCCTGCGCTACCTGCTGACCGTGCCGGTGTCGCGGGGGCGGCTGCTCGTGGTCAAGGGCCTGGGCTCGTTGGCCTTTGCCGCGGCCGCCGTCCTGACCGTCGCCCTCGTGGCCCTGACGCTCGGCGCCGCCCTGTTCGGGCTCGGCGACGTCGTCCTGCTGTCCGGGGACACGATCGGCCTCGGGGAGGGTCTGCTCCGTGCGGCCGGCGTCGCCGCGTACGTGACCCTGTCGCTGTCGGGCCTGGTGGCCGTCGGGCTGTTCGTCAGCACCCTCACCGAGGTGCCGGTGGGGGCGATGGCCACGACCGTCGTCGTCGCCGTGGCCTCCAGCGTCCTGGACGCCCTGCCCCAGCTGTCCGCTGTCCACCCCGGGCTGCTGACCCACCACTGGTTCGACTTCGGGGAGCTCCTGCGCTCGTCGGTCGACCTCGGGCTGCTCGGAACGGGGCTGCTGGTCCAGCTCGCCTGGGTGGTGGTGGCCGGTGCGCTGGCCTGGAGCCGCTTCACGACGGCGGACATCACCTCCTAGGGCTGTCGTCCTGGACGCGCGAAGGCCCCCTCGGCGGTGCGCCGAGAGGGCCTTCGCGGTGTGGGAGAGCAGGCTCCCCCGGGGTGCCTAGGCGGACGCGCCCGCGGACTCCTCGGTGGGGACCGGGGTCAGGCTGATCTTGCCGCGCTGGTCGATCTCGGTGATCTCGACCTGCAGCTTGTCGCCGACGTTGACGACGTCCTCGACCTTGCCCACCCGCTTGCCGTTGCCCAGCTTGCTGATGTGGACCAGGCCGTCCTTGCCCGGGAGCAGGCTGACGAAGGCACCGAAGGCGGCGGTCTTGACGACCGTGCCCAGGAAGCGCTCGCCGACCTTGGGCATCGTCGGGTTCGCGATCATGTTGATCGTCGCGAGCGCGGCCTCGGCGCTCGGGCCGTCGGTGGCACCGATGTAGATGGTGCCGTCGTCCTCGACGGTGATGTCGGCCCCGGTGTCGGCCTGGATCTGGTTGATCATCTTGCCCTTCGGCCCGATGACCTCACCGATCTTGTCGACCGGGATCTTGACGGTCAGGACGCGCGGCGCGGTGGGCGCCATGTCGTCGGGCTCGTCGATCGCGTCGTTCATGACCGCGAGGATCGCCAGGCGCGCGGTGCGGGCCTGCTGGAGCGCCGCCGCGAGCACCGAGCTCGGGATGCCGTCCAGCTTGGTGTCGAGCTGCAGCGCGGTGACGAACTGCGGGGTGCCGGCGACCTTGAAGTCCATGTCACCGAACGCGTCCTCGGCGCCCAGGATGTCGGTCAGCGTGGCGTACTCGCCACCCTCGAAGATCAGGCCCATCGCGATACCGGCGACCGGTGCCTTCAGCGGCACACCGGCGTTGAGCAGCGACAGCGTCGAGGCGCAGACCGAGCCCATCGACGTCGAGCCGTTGGAGCCCAGCGCCTCCGACACCTGGCGGATCGCGTACGGGAAGTCGGCCTTGCTCGGCAGCACGGGCAGCAGGGCCCGCTCGGCCAGCGCGCCGTGGCCGATCTCGCGGCGCTTGGGGCTGCCGACGCGACCGGTCTCACCGGTGGAGTACGGCGGGAAGTTGTAGTGGTGCATGTAGCGCTTGCGGTTGTCCGGGTTCAGCGTGTCGACCATCTGCTCCATGCGCAGCATGTTCAGCGTCGTGACACCCATGATCTGGGTCTCGCCGCGCTCGAACAGGGCCGAACCGTGGACGCGCGGCAGGACCTCGACCTCGGCGGACAGCTCGCGGATGTCCTCCAGGCCACGGCCGTCGATGCGCACCTTGTCCTGGACGATGCGACGCCGCACGAGCGTCTTGGTCAGGCTGCGGAACGCGGCGCTGACCTCCTTCTCGCGACCGGCGAACTGCTCGGCCAGAGCGGCGACGACGTCGGCCTTCACGGCGTCGGAGGCGGCCTCGCGCTCCTGCTTGCCGGCGATCTGCATCGCGGCGTTCAGGTCCTTCTCACCCTTGGCCGTGACGGCGGCGAGCACGTCGTCGTCGTAGTCGAGGAAGACCGGGAACTCCAGCGGCTCCTTGGGAGACTTCGCCTTGAGCTCGTTCTGGGCCTTGCAGATCGCGGCGATGGGGGCCTTCGCGGCCTCCAGGCCCTCGGCGACGACGTCCTCGGTGGGGGCGGTGCCGCCGGAGGCGATCACGTCGAAGACGTCGGGAGTGGCCTCGGCCTCGACCATCATGATCGCGACGTCGCCGTCGTCGAGCAGGCGGCCCGCGACGACCATGTCGAAGGTGGCCTCGGCCAGCTCGGAGTGGCTCGGGAAGGCGACCCAGCCGCTCGGCGTGCGGGCGACGCGGACGGCGCCGACCGGGCCGGTGAAGGGCAGGCCCGACAGCAGCACGGAGGCCGCGGCCGAGTTGATGGCCAGCACGTCGTAGAGGTGGTCGGGGTCGAGCGCGAGGACGGTGCTGACGACCTGGACCTCGTTGCGCAGGCCCTTCTTGAAGCTCGGGCGCAGCGGGCGGTCGGTGAGGCGGCAGGTGAGGATCGCGTCCTCGGACGGACGGCCCTCCCGGCGGAAGAACGAGCCGGGGATCTTGCCGGCGGCGTACATGCGCTCCTCGACGTCCACCGTGAGGGGGAAGAAGTCGAGGTTGTCCTTCGGACGCTTGCTGGCGGTGGTGGCGGACAGCACCATCGTGTCGCCGAGGTAGATGGTGACGGCGCCGGCGGCCTGCTTGGCCAGCCGTCCCGTCTCGAGGCGGAGGACGCGGTCCCCGCCCGGGTTCTTGATCACGGCGTCGACGAACTCGCTGCCGTAGACGTAGCTCTCCTGCTCCTCCGTCATGGAGGTCTCCTCTTCACTGCGGAGCCGAGCCCGGGGTTCGCCTGCGGGGCCGGTCGTCAGTGGAAGCGGCCGCAGCCTGGGCTGCGGCTGCCACTCCCGAGGACCGGTCCCGGGGTGCTGCTCCCGGGTCGGCTCGTCTGCGTCGGCCGGCGGTGTTGCCGGGCGACGGGTGGTGCGTTCCTCGGCGGACAGGTCCTGAACGCCGAGAGGGGGAGCGCCCCGTGTGGGCACTCCCCCGTCGTGCGGTCTAGCGGCGCAGACCCAGTCGCTCGATGAGCGAGCGGTAGCGCGAGATGTCGGTCTTCTCCAGGTACTTCAGGAGGCGACGGCGACGACCCACGAGGCCCAGCAGGCCGCGGCGGGTGTGGTGGTCGTGCTTGTGGAGCTTGAGGTGCTCCGTCAGGTCCTGGATGCGCTTGGTGAGCATCGCGACCTGGACCTCGGGCGAGCCGGTGTCGTTGGCGACGGTGCCGTACTCGGTCATGATCTGCTGCTTCTGTGCCGTGTCGAGCGCCACGGGGCTCCCCTGGGTTGCTGTGCGCGCCTCGGGTCGACGACACCGGGGCAGGAAGCGCACGGCCGGTCACGCCGGCTGGGGACGAGACTAGCAGTGGGCCCGTCTGCGGCGGAGCGGTCGCCCGAGGGCGCCGTGGGTGAGCCCTCGCGGCCGCGACCGCCGCCGAGAGGGGCACGACTGTCGCGGTACGCCCCCCGGGCCGCCCCCTGCTGGGACGTAACGCGACACTCGCGGCTCAGCAGCGGCGGACCTGCCCGGAGCGGACCCTGACGGCTGGCCCCTCTCCCCCTCAACCGCCGCCGGGAGCACGACTGTCGCGGTACGCCCCCCCGGGCCGCCCCCTCCCGGGGCGCACCACGACACTCGCGGCTCAGCAGCGGCGGACCTGCCCGGAGCGGATCCTGCGGAGTTGACACCTTCAGCCGGAACCCTCTCGGCCGGCCCCTCTCTCCCGCGGCCGCCGCCGGGAGCACGACTGTCGCGGTACGCCCCCCGGGCCGCCCCCTCCCGGGGCGCACCACGACACTCGCGGCTCAGCGGCGGCGGTTCAACTCGGCTCGGACCTCTCAGCCGAAACCTCTCAGCCGGCACCTCTCGGCCGGAAGCTCTCGGCCGGCACCTCTCTCGGGCGGCCGCCGCCGAAAGCACGACTGTCGCGGTACGCCCTCCGGGCCGCCCCCTCCCGGGGCGCATCACGACACTCGCGGCTCAGTGGCGGAGAACCCGCCCGGCTCGGACCTCTCAGCCGGCACCTCTCGGCCGCGAGAGCCCGCCGGTGGGACGACTGTCGCGGTACGCCCCCCGGGCCGCCCCCTCCCGGGGCGCATCACGACACTCGCGGCTCAGCGGCGGAGAACCCGCCCGACCGCCGGGGGACGACTGTCGCGGTACGCCCCCCGGGCCGCCCCCTCCCGGGGCGCATCACGACACTCGAGCTGCCGCGGGCGAGCCGCGCCCGCCCGTCCCCCGAGCCCCCTCCGGGGACGGCCCGGGAGCCCACCTCCCCTCCGGACCTATCCGGCGAGGCGGTCCTCGGCGTTGAACAGGTAGTCGAGGTAGCGCAGCAGCTCATCGGGGTCGAACGGCTTGGCCAGGAAGTAGTCGACGCCCTCGGTCCACGCCTGCCAGGCCTGCGCATCGTCGGCGGCCGCCGTCAGCATGACGACCGGGAGGTCCAGACCGCCCTCGTCGGCGCGGATGCGCTGCAGCACGGCGTGGCCGTCCATGCCGGGCATCATCACGTCCAGGACCACGCAGTCGGGCCGGTCGGCGGCGATGAGCCGGAGCCCCGCGAAGCCGTCCTCGGCGGAGCGCACCGTGAAGCCCTCGACCTCCAGGACGTCGGTGAGCAGGGAGCGGATCGACGCATCGTCGTCGATCACCAGGATCTTGGGCACGGGAACCTCCGGGAGCAGTGACCCTCTCCGCATCGGCCCACGCGACCGGCGTGCCGTACACCCATCAGGGTGACGAGAGCAGCTCCCGGGCCCTCGCGACGTCGCGGTCCATCTGTGCGACGAGCGGCTCGACGCCGTCGAAGGTCAGCGTGTCGCGCAACCGAGCCGTGAACGTCAGCCCGACGGCCTCTCCGTAGAGGTCGCCGGTGAAGTCGAGGACGAACGCCTCGACCCGTCGCTCACGGCCCTGGAACGTCGGGATTGGTGCCGATGCTGATGGCCGCGGGCAGCGGCTCGCCCGTGCTGCGGACCAGGCGGCCGGCGTAGACGCCGTCGGCCGGGACCGCCGACCACGGCAGGGTCTGCACGTTCGCGGTCGGGTAGCCGAGCTCGCGGCCGCGCTGGTCGCCCCGCACGACTACGCCCTCCACCCGGTGGTCGCGGCCCAGGGCCGAGGCCGCGGCCTCGACGTCACCGGCGTCGACGCAGGCCCGCACGTAGGTGCTCGACCAGGTGGTGTCGGCCGACCCGAGCAGCGGCACCCCGTCGACGCTGAACCCCCAGCGACGGCCGGCGGCGGTCAGCGACGTCACGTCGCCGGCGGCCTTGTGCCCGTACCGGAAGTTCTCCCCGACGACGACGTGCTTGGCATGCAGGTGCTCGACCAGGACCGCGTGCACGAACTCGTCCGGCGTCAGGCGGGAGAAGTCGCGGGTGAACGGAAGGACGCAGACGACGTCGATCCCGAGCTTCTCGACCAGCTCCGCCCGCAGACGCTGACTGGTGAGCACCGGCGGGTGGCTGCCCGGACGCACGACCTCACTCGGATGCGGGTCAAAGGTGAGTAGGACACTCGGCACGCCCTGCGCCCGCGCGGCGTCGACGGCGGTACCGATGATCTGCTGGTGGCCGCGGTGCACCCCGTCGAAGACGCCGACCGTGACGACGCACCGACCCCAGCCCGACGGGGCGCTCTCGACCCCACGCCAGCGCTGCACCGGGCCAGCCTGCCAGATCACCCGCGGAAGGGCCCGACGCCGCTGCCGCGGGCCGGTCGCCCGCGCACCGTCCGCCACCGGCGCCGGTCCGCCGACGCCGCGGTCAGGGCGCCGGAGCCCCGGACGGCGCGAACACCACGGTCGGTCGCGCCAGCCCCTCGACGTCCTCCAGCAGCGCGATGCAGCGGCCGTCGAGGTCGAAGGCGCCGACCACCCCGGGCAGACCACTCGCGGTGAGCCGTTTGCCGTGCGAGAGGTCGACGGCCTCCTGCGGCTGCAGCCGGCGCACCGGGAACGACGCCTGCACCGCGCGGCCCAGCGGCACGACCGCGCCGTCGGTGTCGTCGGCCAGCTGCTCCAGGGTCCGGGCCGCCTCGAGCCCGAACGGGCCGACCCGGGTGCGCCGCAGTGCGGTGAGGTGACCGCCGACGTCGAGCGCCGCGCCGAGGTCACGGGCCAGCGCCCGCACGTAGGTGCCGGACGAGCACGTGACGACGACGTCGAGGTCGTCCCCGCGCCGGGCCAGCACGTCGAAGCGGTCGACGGTCACCGGACGGGCAGCGAGGACCACCTCACGGCCGGCACGGACCGCCGCGTAGGACCGGACGCCGTCGATCTTGATGGCGCTCACGCTGCTGGGCACCTGGGCGATCGACCCCCGCAGTCCGGTCAACGCCCGCTCGACGGCGTCGTCGTCGATCCCCGAGGCGTCCCGGACCTCCACCACCTCGCCCTCGGCGTCGTCGGTGACCGTGGTGGAGCCGAGGCGGATCGTCGCCTCGTAGGTCTTGCTGGTGAGTGCCAGGTGGCCGAGCAGCCGCGTGGCGCGCCCGACGCCGAGCAGCAGGACGCCGGTGGCCATCGGGTCCAGGGTGCCGGCGTGCCCCACCTTGCGGGTGCGCGCCAGCCGGCGCCCCCGGGCCACGACGTCGTGGCTGGTCCAGCCGCCGGGCTTGTCGACGACCAGGAGGCCGTCCGGTGCGGCGTCGCTCACGCGCCCGTGCGGTCCCCGGGCTCGGTGCTGTGGACGGTGTCGTCGCCGTCCCGGTCGGCAGGCGGAAGGTCGGCGTGCGGAAGGTCGGCGTGCGGAAGGTCGGCGGGAAGGTCGGAGTGCGCCAGGGCGTCGTCGTCCGACGGGTCGTCCTCGTCGTCCGCGATCACGCGCGGCGCCCTGTAGGGGTCGGCGTCGCCGGCGGGCGCGGCGCCCTCGGCGATCTCGTGCACCCGCGCGTCGGCCCGGCGGGCCTTCTCGAGCAGCTCCTCGAGCCGCCCGGTCGTCTCCGGCACGACGTCGGCGATGAAGGCCAGGCTCGGGGTGTAGCGCACCCCGGTCTGCTTGCCGACCTGGCTGCGCAGCACGCCCTTGGCGCTCTCCAGCGCCATGGCGGTGGCCTGACGGGCCTCGGCGTCGCCGTAGACCGTGTAGTAGAGCGTGGCCTCGCGCAGGTCGGGGGTGAGCTTGGCGTCGGTGATGGTGATCATCCCGAGACGGGGGTCCTTGACCTGCATCTCGAGCGTCGAGGCGACCACCTCGCGGATGCGGACAGCGAGCTTGCGGGCCCGTGCGACGTCGACCATGGCTACTCGTCCTCCGACGACATCAGTTGCTGGTGCGCTGAGAGCACCTCGAGCTCGGGCCGGTCGGCTACGAGCCGCTCGCACGCGTCCAGGACCGTGCGGCAGTGGGCGGCGTCGGCTGCGACGACGGCCACCCCGATCAGCGCCCGCCGGTGCAGGTCGAGATGACCCGCCTCGGCGGCGCTGACGTCGAACTTCCTGCGCAGCTCGGCCAGGACGGGCCTGACCAGCGAGCGCTTCTCCTTGAGGCTGTGCACGTCCCCCAGGAGCACGTCGAGCGCCAGAGCTCCGGTGAACACAAGCTCAGCCTCCTCCGACTGCGGGGTGGAGCGGGGCCGGAGGGCGTGGGGTCCCCGGAAGGCGCATCAAGGAGCGAGGTACGAGCTCCAGCGCCGGAGGGGACCCCACGCCCGCAGGCAGGGGCGGCGACCTACGTCCGCGGAATCTCCCGCATCTCCCACGTCTCCACGACGTCGTCGACCTTGATGTCGTTGAACTTGCCCAGGCCGATACCGCACTCGTAGCCCTCGCGGACCTCGGTGGCGTCGTCCTTGAACCGGCGCAGCGACTCGACGGTGAGGTTGTCCGCCACGACGACGCCGTCGCGGAGCAGCCGGGCCTTGGTGTTCCGTCGGATCAGGCCGTCGCGGACGATGGAGCCCGCGATGTTGCCGATCTTCGGGACCCGGAAGACCTCGCGCACCTGGGCCGAGCCCAGCCGCACCTCTTCGTAGATGGGCTTGAGCATGCCCTTGAGGGCGACCTCGACGTCCTCGATGGCGGCGTAGATGACCGAGTAGTACCGGACGTCCACGTGCTCCTTGACCGCCAGGTCGCGGGCGTTGCCCTCGGGCCGGACGTTGAAGCCGAGGATGACCGCGTCCGAGGCCGAGGCCAGCGTGACGTCGTTCTCGGTGATCGAGCCGACTCCGCGGTGGATGATCCGCAGCGAGACCTCGTCGTTGACCTCGATCTTGAGCAGTGCGTCCTCGACGGCCTCGACCGAGCCGGACACGTCGCCCTTGAGGATGAGGTTGAGCTGGGTCTTCTCCCCCTCCTTGAGCCGGTCGAAGAACGACTCGAGCGTCGGACGCCCCCGGGTCTGCGCCAGGCTGGCCGCACGCTCGCGGGCCTGCCGCTGCTCGGCGATCTGGCGGGCGACGCGGTCCTCGGAGACGACGAGGAAGTTGTCGCCGGCGCCGGGGACGCTGGCGAAGCCGAGCACCTGGACGGGCTGGGCCGGGCCGGCCTCGGTGACGTTCTCGCCGCGCTCGTTGAGCATGGCCCGAACGCGACCGAACGCGTCGCCGGCGACGATCGAGTCGCCGATCCGGAGCGTTCCGCGCTGGACGAGCACGGTGGCGACAGCGCCGCGGCCGCGGTCGAGGCGGGCCTCGATCGCGACACCCTGAGCCGGGACGGACGCGTCCGCGGTGAGCTCGAGGGCGGCGTCGGCGGTGAGCAGGATCGCGTCGAGGAGCTCCTCGAGGTTGAGCCCCGCCTTGGCCGACACGTCGACGAACATCGTCGAGCCGCCGTACTCCTCGGCGACCAGGCCGTACTCGGTGAGCTGGCCGCGGACCTTGGCCGGGTCGGCGCCCTCCTTGTCGATCTTGTTCACGGCAACCACGATCGGGACGTCGGCCGCCTGGGCGTGGTTCAGCGCCTCGATCGTCTGCGGCTTGACGCCGTCGTCGGCCGCCACGACCAGCACGGCGATGTCGGTGACCTTCGCCCCACGCGCACGCATGGCGGTGAACGCCTCGTGACCCGGGGTGTCGATGAAGGTGATCTCGCGGACACCGCCCTCGACCGGGTGGTGGACCTGGTAGGCGCCGATGTGCTGGGTGATGCCACCGGCCTCGCCCTTGACGACGTCCGTGGACCGGATGGCGTCGAGCAGGCGGGTCTTGCCGTGGTCGACGTGACCCATGATCGTCACGACCGGCGGGCGGACGACCAGGACGGAGTCCTCGTCGTAGTCCGCGCCGAAGGTGAGGTCGAAGCGGTCGAGCAGCTCGGCGTCCTCCTCCTCGGGGGACACGATCTGCACGTCGTAGCCGAGCTGGGCGCCCAGCAGCTGCAGCGTCTCGTCGGTGCACGACTGGGTGGCCGTGACCATCTCGTTCAGCTCGGTGAAGGCCACCTGCACGAGCGAGCCCGGGTTGGCGTTGATCTTGTCCGCGAAGTCGGCGAGGGAGGCCCCGCGGACGAGGCGGACCGACTCGCCGTTGCCGCGGGCGACGCCACCCGAGCTGCTCGGCGCGTCGAGGTTGTCGAACTCCTGACGCCTCTGCTTCTTGCTCTTGCGACCGCGGACCGGACGGCCTCCGCCGCCACCGCGACCGAAGGCTCCGGGCGTCGCGCCACCACGGGCCGCGCCACCACGGGGACCGCCACCGGGACGACCGGCGAAGCCACCACCGGGACGACCGGCGAAGCCGCCGCCACCACCGGGAGCGCCACCGGGGCGACCGGGAGCACCACCGGCGCCGCCGGGACGCGCACCGGGCATGCCCGGGCGGGCGCCGGGGGCGCGGGGCGGGAACATGCCGGGACCGGGGCGGGGACCACCGGCGCCGGCGCCGGGTCCTGCCGCCGGGCGCTGCGGGAACATGCCGGGGCCGGGGCGGGGACCGCCGGGAGCGGCGCCTGCCGGGCCGGGCCGGGCCGCCGGGGGACGCGGCGGCATGCCGGGCGTCGGGGCCGCGCTCGGACCGGGTCGGGCGGCCGCCGGGCGGGGCGGCATGGGCGTGCTGGCCGGCGCAGGTGCGGGGCCGGGACGGGGGGCGGCCGGGCGCGGCGGCATCGCGACGGCGGGCGTGTCGGCCGGGCTGCTGAACGGGTTGTTGCCGGGCCGCGGGCCGGGCGCGGGCCGGGCCGGGGCGGGGGCCGCCGGAGCGGCCGGCGCGGAAGCGGTCGGCGCAGCTGTGGCAGGTGCTGCGGCGGCCGGCGCGGCGGCGGGGGCCTCCGGCGCGGCAGGACGGGCCGGCCCGGGCAGCGGGGCGCCCGGACGGGGCGCGAGGCCGGCCGGCGCGGGAGCCGCAGGAGCGGCGGCGGGGGCCGCCGACGGTGCGGGGGCCGCAGCAGCGGGCGCGGCAGCGGCGGGCGCCGCAGGGAACGCCTCACGGAGCTTGCGGGCGACGGGCGCCTCGATGGTGGAGGACGCGCTCTTGACGAACTCGCCGTTGTCCTTCAACCAGGACAGGACGTTCTTGCTCTCGAGACCGAGCTCTTTCGCGAGCTCGTGGACACGGGCTTTGCCGGGCACTGGACTCCTCGTCTGGGCCCGGGGGGATCCCGTGGCCGCTGCTACTGCATGGACGTGCTGTTCGGACGGACGTGCTGGTGGTGCTGGGTCATCGGGTGCTCATGCGCAGGTGCTCATGCGGACCGGTGGCTCATGGTTCGACCTGCTTCCGTGGAGGGACAGGGGCGGAACGAAGGGTGGTGCTCTGGGCAGAACGCTCGAGCGCGGCCAGGCAGTCCCGCACGGGGGTGACGTCCAGCGGGCCCGTCAGGCGCAGGGCCCGGGGGAACGCCCGACGCTTCTCGGCGAGGTCGACGCACCGGGGGTCGGGATGCACGGACGCACCCCGACCTGGCAGCCGACGCGCGGTGTCGGGGGTGAGGACCCCCTCGACCGCGACGACGCGCAGCAGCTCGGACACCGCCGCCCGGTCGCGGCACCCCACGCAGGTGCGGACCGGTCCCGGAAGACGGGTTCCCGGCGAGACTACCGCGCTCACCCTGCCGCGGCGGCGGGACGCGCGCGCGGCGGCGGGCCCGGTCGCCCCGGTCAGGGCGTCGGCGCCGTGTCGGGGCGGATGTCGATGCGCCAGCCGGTCAGCCGCGCCGCCAGCCGGGCGTTCTGCCCCTCCTTGCCGATCGCCAGGGAGAGCTGGAAGTCGGGCACGACGACGCGGGCGCTGCGGGTCGCGAGATCGACCACCTCCACGCTCGAGACCGTCGCCGGCGAGAGGGCGTTGCCGACGAACCGGGCCGGGTCGTCGTGCCAGTCGACGATGTCGATCTTCTCGCCGTGCAGCTCGGCGGTGACCGCCCGGACCCGGCTGCCCATCGGGCCGATGCAGGCTCCCTTGGGGTTCAGCCCCTGCACGCGGGTGCGCACCGCCACCTTGGTCCGGTGACCGGCCTCGCGGGCCACCGCCATGATCTCGACGCTGCCGTCGGCGACCTCCGGGACCTCGCTGGCGAAGAGTCCACGGACGAGATCGGGGTGGCTGCGGCTGACCGTCACCTGCGCGCCCCGCGGCCCGCGGGAGACCCCGACCACGCGGCAGCGCAGCCGGCTGCCGTGCTCGTACACCTCGCCCGGCACCTGCTCCGACGGCGGCAGCGTCGCCTCGAGCGCGTCCTCGGCGACGCCGAGCTTGACCATCACGTTCCGGTTGGGGGCCATCCCCGGCCGCTGCCCGGCCTGCTGGACCAGGCCCGACACGATGTCGCCCTCGCGGCCGGACCACGCGTCGTGGCTGACCTGCGACTCGGCCTCGCGCAGCCGCTGCACGATGACCTGCTTGGCGGTGCTGGTGGCGATCCGCCCGAAGCCCTCCGGGGTGTCGTCGTACTCGCGAACCACCGCCCCGTCCTCCGCCAGCTCCTGGGCCAGCACCACCACCTCGCCCGTCGTGCGGTCGAGCTCGACCCGGACGTGCGCCTGCGCGCCGTCGGTGTGCTTGTAGGCCGTCAGCAGGGCCGACTCGATCGCCTGGCAGACGAGGTCGAAGGAGATGTCGCGCTCGCGCTCCAGGCCCCGCAGGGCCGCCATGTCGATCTTCATCGCGTCTGCGCCTCGTCGGTCTCGTGGGGTTCGGGGTGGGGCTGGGCCTCGGGACCGTCGGGGTCGCCGTCGTCGAGATCGGCGCCGTCGTCGAGATCGTCGTCGTCGTCTTCGAGATCGGCGTCGTCGTCGAGATCGGCGCCGTCGGGATCGGCGTCCGGGTCCTCGCCCTCCGGGCCGCCGGTGTCGTGGGGCTCCTCGGGTCCGGCGCCGCCCTTGCGGTCGAACTCGACCTGGACCACGCCCTTGACCGCCGCAGCGAGGGCCACCGTGCGCTCCCGGCCCTGCACGTCGAGCACCAGCGACGCGTCGTCGGCCGACAGGAGCCGGCCGCTCACGGTGCCGCCCTCGCGCAGGGTCACGGTCACGAGGCGGCCCACGTTGCGCCGCCAGTGCCGCTCCTGCGTGAGCGGCCGGTCGACGCCGGGGCTGCTGACCTCCAGCACGTAGGCCCCGCCGAGCAGGGCGGGCTCGCGGGCCTCGATGTCGTCCAGCGCCTCCGACAGCAGCCGACTGAGCTCGGCGACGTCGTCGAGACTGACCCCGCCGTCGCGGTCGACGACGACCCGCACCACACGACGCCGGCCGGCCGCAGACACCGACAGCGCCTCGAGGTCGGCCCCGGCCGCCCCGACGACGGGGGCGAGCAGGCTGGTGAGCCGTTCTGCGGGCACGCTCACGGGGACCTCCGGTGTTCTGTTGTCGGCGTTCGGACTGCACTGTGGAGGCTACCGGCGGCCGTCCGCGCGCTGCGTGCCCGTGCCGCCCGTGCCCGTGCTCTCCGCGCCCGTGCCATCCGTGCCCCCGTGCGGAACGAACACCGCAGGGACGGGCCCGCGCGGGCGCTGGGAGCGAGGGCACGGGTGGGGACGGCGGACCGACGGCAGGCGCTGCGCTGCGCCGTGCCCGCGCTCGCGCTGGTTGCCGTCCTGGGCCTCGCCTCGTGCAGCGCCGACCCGGTGCGCGGTCCATCGGGCACGCCCGCCTCGCCGATGGCCCCCGACGGCGCCAGCACCGTGGGTGCCGCGGCGACCGCGACCCCCGCCGCCGAGCTCCGCGCGGGTCTGACCTGGCAGCTCGTCGAGCGCGCGCACCTGCTGGCCGCGGCGCGGACCGCGCTGGTCCGCGAGGGCGACCGCGCGGCCCCCGCGGTGCGCTCGGCGCAGGACCGGCTCGAGGCGGGCGCGGCCGACCTCACCCGCACCGTGGGCGGCGGTCCCGCCGTACGCGCGGCTCTGGACCGCGAGCTCGAAGCGGTGCTGGCGGGCGAGATCGACGGACCGGCCGTCACCGCCGCGCATCTGGCCGCGGCGACGTCCCTGACCGCGGTCGCCCCCGTGCTGCGCACGCTGGAGCTGACGCAGGCGCTGGACCGCAGCACGGCCCACCTGTCCGACGTCGTACCCGCGGCGGACGGCGCGGCCGCCGAGGTCGCGGCCGGGCTGGTGGCCAATGCGGTCGCGGCCCGCGACGGCCTCGGCTCCACGGAGAGCTCCGCGGTGGTGCTGCGCGCCGACCTGACCCGCCTGCTCGTGGGCCGCGCGCACCTGGCCGGCTGCGCGCCCACGGAGGCCCCGCTCGCCGCCCTCACGTCCACGCTCACCCGGCGGCTGGCGGTCGGCGCGGACGGAGCCGCCCTCGGCGCCGCGCTCCGGGCCGGGAACGCCGCGCTGCAGGCCGGCGGGACGGCCACGGCGGTCGGCGACGTCGACCGGCTCGGTCGGGCCCGGGCCGCTCTGCTGGCGGCCGACCGCGACCTGGCCGGCCGCCTCGCCGTGGCTGTGCCCGCCCTGCCCGCACCGCTGGTGCAGCGCGAGCTGGACCTGCTCCGCACGCCGCTGGTGGCCGCAGCCGGCGGCCGGGTGTCCGGGTCCGACGACGCCGCCGCCCTGGCAGTGGTGGCCGCGCGGCGCGCCGTGGTGACGGCCGCCGTCCTGGCCGCCGGCATCGCCGATCAGCAGCGACTCAGCTGAGCGACCGGCGCCCCCGCTCCGCGTCGGGCGGCAGGCAGACTGGCGTACGTGACCCTGTCCCGCCGCAGCGCGCTCGCCGCAGCGGGCCTGCTCGGCGCGGCGGCCTGCACGGGGGCTTCCCCGGCGCCGGCCCCACGCCCGGTCGATCCCGACGTCGCGCTGCGGCAGGACGCCATCTCCCGCGAGCGCGCCCTGCTGGCCCGCTACGACGCCCTGCTCGCCGCGGACCCTGCGCTGCGCGCCCGGTTGGCGCCCGTCCGCAGCGAGCACGAGAGGCACCTCGAGGCCCTGGGCCAGCCGCCTGCCCCGTCGGGCTCCGCCGTGGCCCCAGCAGTGCCCTCCGCCGTGGCCCCAGCCGTGCCCTCCGCCACCGCAGGGACCCCGACGCTGGCCGCCCTGATCCAGGCGGAGCGCACGACGGCGACCGCCCACGCCGCGGCCACCGCGACAGCGTCGCCCGGGCTCGCCGCTGTCCTGGCCCAGCTGGCGGCGTCGGAGGCCTCACACCCGGTGGCCCTGGGATGACCGACGTCGCACTGCTGACCGACCTGCTGCAGGCCGAGCACGCCGCGGTCTACGGATACGGCACGCTCGGCGGTCGCCTCGACGCCCGGACCCGACCGGCGGCGCTCACCGCCTACGACGTGCACCGGGCCCGCCGCGACACCCTGGCCGCCCGGCTGCGCGAACGCGGCGGCCCGGTCCCCGTGGCGCTCGCGGCCTACGACGTCGCGGTGCCCGACCGGCCGTCGGCCCTGGCACTCGCCGTGCGGCTCGAGGAGGGACTGGCCACCCGCTGGCTCGCGCTCGTCGCCGGTGCCACCGACCCGGCGCTGCGGGCCGCCGGCGTCAGCGGACTGCAGGAGACGGCGGTCCGTGCAGCGACCTGGCGACGGCTGCTCGGGACTGTCCCGCCCACGGTGGCCCTGCCCGGCGGCTGAGGCTGCGCCCTACCGGGCGACGTCGGCCACCACGGCGCCGGTCAGGCGCACCAGGTCGCCCGGGGCGAGCTCGAGCGACAGCCCGCGCCGACCGGCGCTGACATGCACCGTGTCGTAGAGCTCCGCGGTCTCGTCGACCACCGTGGGCAGACGGGTCTTCTGACCCAGCGGGCTGATCCCGCCCACGACGTAGCCGCTGCTGCGCTCGGCCCGGGCCGGGTCGGCCATCACCGCCCTGCGACCGCCGAGCGCCGCGGCCAGCGCCTTGAGGTCCAGCGACCCGGCCACGGGCACGACGGCGCACACCAGCGCGCCGTCGAGGTCGGCGACCAGCGTCTTGAGCATCCGTTCCGGCTCGACGCCGAGGGCGGCCGCTCCCGCCTCGCCGTAGGAGCCGGCCTCCCCCGGCACGTAGGGGTGCACCGCGTGGGCAGCCCCGTCGGCCGCGAGCAGGCGGACGGCGGGCGTCAGCCGCGCACCTCGCGGACGACCGCGTCGACGGCGTCGGCCAGCGCCACCGTGCGGCTGTCCCCGCTGCGCCGGTCGCGGATCTCGACCTCGCCGTTCTCCAGGCTTCGACCTACCACGAGGGTGGTCGGGATCCCCAGCAGCTCGGCGTCCTTGAAGGCCACGCCGGGAGAGACCTTCGGGCGATCGTCGAGCAGCACCTCCAGGCCACGCGCCTCGAGCTCGGCGGCGAGCCGGGCCGCAGTCGGGCCGTGGTCGCCCTTGCCCACGCCGACGACGTGCACGTCCGCGGGCGCCAGCGAGCGCGGCCACACCAGGCCCTTGTCGTCGTGCGCCTGCTCCACCACGGCCGCCACGGCGCGCGACACCCCGATGCCGTAGCAGCCCATGGTGACCCGGACCGGCTTGCTGTCGGGCCCGAGCACATCGAGGGAGAACGCATCGGCATACTTCTTGCCGAGCTGGAAGATGTGGCCGATCTCGATGCCGCGGTCGATCCGGAACGCCGACCCGCAGCGGGGGCACAGGTCGCCGTCGCGCACCTCGGCCGCGGGCAGCACCCCCGACGGCGTGAAGTCGCGCCCGCTGACGACGTCGACGGCGTGCTTGCCCTGCTCGTTGGCACCGGTGGCCCAGGCGCTGCCGGGTACGACGAGGGGGTCGACGACGTAGCGGACGCCCTGGAGGCCCTGCGGCCCGATGTAGCCGCGCACGAGCTGGGGGTGCTTGACGAAGTCGCCGCCCTCGAACGGCACGACCTCGGCCGGGCTCACGTTGGCCTCGAGCCGCTTGAGGTCCACCTCGCGGTCACCGGGGACACCGACCACCAGGGGCTCGATCCGGCCGTCCGGGTACTTGAGGTTGACCACGACGTTCTTGAGCGTCTGCGCGGCCCGGACGTTGTGCCCGAGGCCCTGCAGCACCTCGACGAGGGTCTCGATCGTGGGGGTGTCGGGGGTGTCGACCACCGTCAGCGGCCCGGCCCGGCGTCGGGGGCGGGCGGCGCGGCCACCTCGACGGCCTCGGTGTTGGCGGCGTAGTCGCAGCCGGTGCAGGACACGAAGGTGTCCTCGCCGGTGGGAGCGACGGCCAGGAACTCCTCCGACGCCGATCCACCCATGGCGCCGCTGACCGCCGACACGATCCGGTAGTCCATGCCGAGCCGGTCGAAGACCTTCACGTACGCGGCCCGGTGCGCGTCGTAGCTGGCCTGCAGGCCCGCCTGGTCGAGGTCGAAGGAGTAGCTGTCCTTCATGACGAACTCGCGGCCGCGCAGGATGCCGGCGCGGGGGCGCGCCTCGTCGCGGTACTTGTTCTGAACCTGGTACAGCGTGACCGGCAGGTCCTTGTACGAGCTGTACTGACCCTTCACCATGAGGGTGAACATCTCCTCGTGGGTGGGGCCGAGCAGGTAGTCGTCGCCCTTGCGGTCCTTGAGGCGGAACAGGTTGGGGCCGTACTCGTCCCAGCGGCCGGTGGCCTCGTAGTGCTCGCGGGGCAGCAGCGCCGGCAGGATGACCTCCTGCGCGCCGATGGCGTCCATCTCCTGCGCGCACCACCCGGGCGACCCGCTCGAGCGTGCGGACGCCCAGGGGCAGCCAGGAGTAGATGCCGGGCGCGACGCGGCGGACGTAGCCGGCCCGGACCAGCAGCTTGTGGCTCGGCACCTCGGCGTCCGCCGGGTCCTCACGCAGCGTGCGCAGGAACAGGGTGGACATGCGGAGCACGGCGGAGCCTCTCGTCGGACGGCTGCCCCTCGCGGGGCGGTGCGGCTCAGGCTATCGGCGCCGGTCCACCCGGTTTGGTCACGCGATCGTCACGTGCCGCCAGGCAGGTGCCGCCCGTCCGACGCCGAAGTCGGAGGGGACCGTGCCCGGACCCGCTCTGGAGGCCCTGCCTTGCGTCCCCGTCTGCTCCCCCTCACCGCCCTCCTGGTGGCCGCCCCCGTGGCACTCGCGGCGCTGCCCGGCGCCTCTGCCGCCACCGTTCCCGCCGCCCCGCGGGTCGTCGTCGCCGACGTCGACAGCGGCATCAACCCCTACCACGAGAAGTTCCGCGGCAACAACGTCACGCAGGCCGTCCTGGACGAGTTCGGCATCGGCGAGAGCCAGATCATCACGCTCAGCAGCGGATCGGTCACGACGGCGGCGGCCAAGGACTTCGCGCAGGTCCAGCGCGGCGTCCCCTACTGGTTCCGCGGCACCAACGTCATCGGCATCTCCTTCGACCCGGCCGGGAAGCCGATCATGGCCGACGCCGGGGACGAGCACGGCACCGGCACCGCCTCCTCGGTGCTCACTGCCAACCCCGAAGCCGTCGTCGTGATGGTCGAGGGCACGGGCAACGCCGACGCCGAGTCGTGGGCGTTCGGCCACCCCGCCGTCGACGTCGTCACCACGTCGTACGGCTTCCCGGGGAGCGTCCCGCTGGGTCTGCACCTCACCGACTCCTACGCCGGGGTCGTGACCAACGGCAAGATGCACTTCGGCGCCTCGGACAACAGCCCGGCCCTGTCGCCGTTCGACGGCACCTCCGGCCCGTGGTGGAGCGTCGGGATCGGCGGCTTCCACGAGGGCACCGGCGAGGGCCGCGAGACGCTGTCGGGCAACGTCGTCGACTTCCTGTCCGACTTCAACCAGGACCTCCCCTACTGCGTCGACTGCCGCACGGGCGTCAAGAACGTCAGCGGCACCTCGTTCGCCACCCCGCGCAGCGCCGGCGTGGCCAGCAAGGTGATCCTGGAGGCCCGCAGGGCCGCGGGCCACACAGGTGGCATCACGGCCGGTGCCTTCGTGCCGGGCACCACACCGGTCACCACCTGGACCGTCCGCCGCGCGCTCGAGGAGGCCGCCACGGTTCCGCCGGTCAGCGCCTACAAGCCCGCCGTCGCCGTGCTCGACGACCTCGGCAGCCTTCCCGTCGTCGAGCCGGTGGCTGTGGTCCAGGCCGGCTGGGGGCTGCTCAACCCGGCCGTCGTGCCCAAGGCACTGGCCCAGCTGAAGGGAGCCGCGCCCGTCAAGGACGCCGCCACCTGCTCCTACCAGCTCGCCGTCTTCGACGCGCGGGTCGCCTACTGGGACAACGAGCCCCTGACGGAGTCGCGCGGCGGCAGCGAGGCCTACCGCCGCTGCTGAGCAGCCCGGTTCGCCCCACGGCCCGCAGGCCCCTAGCCTGCGGGCCGTGCTCGTGCTGCTCCCACCGTCCGAAGGCAAGGCCGTCGGCGGTCGTCGCGCGCCCCTCGAGCTCGATGCGCTGTCGTTCCCGACCCTGAGCCCGGTGCGCGAGCGGCTGGTCGAGGACCTGCAGGCGCTCGCTCGGCGCGACCTGTCCGCCCTGCAGAAGGCGCTGAACTGCTCTACCGAGCAGGCCCTGCTGGACTCCGAGCTCACGACGTCGCCCACGCTGCCGGCTCTCGCGCGCTACACGGGCGTGGTCTACGACAACCTCGACTACGCCACCCTGCACGGGGGCGCGCTGCGCCGGGCCAACTCCTCGCTGGTGGTCTGCTCGGCGCTGTTCGGGCTGCTGCGTCCGAAGGACCCGGTGCCGGCGTACCGGCTCTCGGGCGGCACGACGCTGCCCGGCCTCGGCGGCCTCGCAGCGCGCTGGCGGCCCGTCCTCGAGCCGCTGCTGGCGCAGGAGTCGCTGGTCGTGGACCTGCGCTCCGGCGCCTACGCCGGGCTCGCCCGGACCCCGCACGCCGTACCGGTACGGGTGCTGCGCGACGTCGGCGGCGTGCGCAGCACGGTCAGCCACGACAACAAGTGGACCAAGGGCAGGCTCGCGCGAGCGCTGTGCGAGCACGGGGCCCGGTCGGTGCGCGACGTCGCCGAGCTCGGGCGCACGCTGGCCGACGACGTCGAGGTCACCGGCCGGCAGGTCGACCTCCTGCTGACCGGCCTGGCCAGCGCCCGCTGACGGGCCTGCAGCCGATCTGGGCGGAGCCGGCACCACCACGGGGGACGGCGACCGCCCGCCCCCGGCCGGAGCCGGAGACGGGCGGACGGGAAGCGGTCAGACCGTCTCCGGGTAGAGGCTGTAGGACGGGAAGTTGCCGTACACCTGCCCCTCCCCCTCGGTCACCGCCTGCACGAGCAGGTCGCCGCCGACGAAGGCGCCCTTCCAGGACGCTCCCTTGCCGCCGAAGACCTCCTCGCGGTCGCCACGCGAGCGGGGCTTGTTGATGCCCACCTTGAAGCTCTGCAGCTCCTCGGCGATGCGCGCCCCGAAGGCGGCGTCGTCGGTGGCGATCGAGCCGACGAGCGAGCCGTTGCTGGCGTTCATGGCTGCGAGCAGCTCGGCCTCGCTGTCGACGAGCACGATCGAGTCGAGCGGACCGAAGGGCTCGGCGTGACGCAGCGCCCACGAGCTCGGCGGCTCCAGGACGCATCCGGGGGCGACGTAGGCGCTCGTGTCCTGACCGTCGAGGAAGCGGCCCTGCGCCAGGGAGCCCCGGTAGAGCGGGATGCCCTCGCCGGAGACGGCGTTGTCGAAGTGCTCGGTCAGCTCGGCGGCCTTGGACGCCGAGATCACCGGGCCGAAGTTGAGCGAGGGATAGTCGTCGTCGCCGTTCTCGACGGCCAGGGGGTGGCCGAAGGTCAGGCCGCGGACCACCGGCAGGTACATCTCGAGGAACTGCGGGAACAGCTCGCGCTGGACGGCGTAGCGCGGGTAGGCGGTGCAGCGCTGCTTGGCGTAGTCGAAGCCCTTGGTCAGGTGCGCGGCGAGGGCGTCCCAGTCGGAGTAGTCCCAGACCCCCCAGACGTTGAGGCCCTCCTGCTCGAGCAGGTGGCGCTTGCCGGTGTCGGCGAGGGTGGTGGCGGCCTTGCGGCCGTTGGCCCGGCCGCCGACGAAGGCCAGCGCGCCGATCTCCGGGCTGCTGATGAGGGCGTCGCCGAGGGCCGCCCCGACGCCGGACAGCAGGGTCACCGGCAGGCCGGCCCGCTTCATGATCGCGTGGGCGAGGGTCAGGGTGTGGAAGCCGCCCTGGCTGGGCGTCTTGGCCACGACGCCGTTGCCGGCGAGGCACTGCACGAGCTCGGCGTGCACCTGCACGCTCATCGGGTAGTTCCACGAGGCGATGTTGCTCACCGGACCGGGCAGCGGCCCGCGGCCCTGCAGCTGGCGCTCGATCTCGCCGAGGTACCACTCGACGCCGGACAGCGCCCGGTCGACGTCGTCGCAGGCGAGCTTCCAGGGCTTGCCGATCTCCCAGACCAGCAGCTGCGCCAGGGTGTCCCGGTGCTCGCGCATCTCCGCGACGGCCGCGGCGACGCGGCTCTTGCGCTCGTCGAGATCGACCTTGGTCCACGCGTCGTGCTCGGTTCCGGCGAACTTCACGGCCTCGACGGCGTCGTCGTGGTCGATTCGCGGCGGTCCCTGGATGACGGCGCCGTCCACGGGGTTGACGTGCTCACCGGGGGTCCCCGAACGGCGCCACTCGCCGCCGTGCAGGTTGAGGATGCGGTCGCCGTCGAAGGCCTCGGGGGCGGCGGCCCGCGCGCGGGCGTAGACCTCGTCCCAGGACGTGCCGGTCTTGAGCTGCAAGGTCATGCGTTCCTCCGGATGCCGAGCTGACCGGGCGAGAGAACCACATGCCGACCGGACGTGACGCGGGCCACTGCCCGAGACCGAACGCCGCTCGGTACCGTCGGGCCATGCAGGCGCCGCCGCGGGTCCCCATCACCGACGCCTACGTGGCGGCCTGGACGGCGCACGACGCCGTCGGGTTCGTCCGGTTGTGGATCACGGGGGAGGTCGACCAGGGCCCGCACACCGAGCACACCGGCAACCGCGTGGTCGAGGTGCCGGGTCCGGGCGAGCTGGTCATGACCTGGACGCCCACCCCGGCCCTGGCCAACCTGTCGGGCAACGTCCACGGCGGCTACATCGCCCTGGTCTGCGACGAGGCGGCCGGCATCGCCAGCGCCACCACCGGCGAGAAGTTCGTGCCCATGCTCACCCTCGACCTCGACGTCACCTATCTGCGCCCCGCCACGGTCGGCGAACCGCACCGGGTGGAGGGCTCGGTCGTCCACGCCGGGCGTACCCGCACGGTGACGGACGCCCGCATCTACACCCCCGGCGGGAAGCTGGCGGCCACCGCCCGCGGGTCCTTCGTGCACAACACCGCCTTCGTGGAGCAGGTGCGGGCGGCTAGAACAGCACGCTCGTGAAGCGGCCCACCTCCGCGAAGCCAACCGTCGCGTAGGACCGCCGGGCCGCCGTGTTGTAGTCGTTGACGTACAGGCTGACGACGGGGGCGACGTCGCGTCGGGCCGCCTCGACCACGGAGGCCACCCCCGTCGCCGACAGGCCACGACCGCGCAGGGCCGGGTGCACCCACACGCCCTGCACCTGGCAGACCGAGGCGCTCGCGGCGCCCACCTCGGCCTTGAACAGCACGGTGCCGCCCTCGATCCGGGCCCATGCCCTGCGCTGCTCGACGAGCTCGCGCACCCGCGCCCGGTAGAGCACCCCGCCGTCGCCGGCCAGGGGTGACAGGCCGATCTCCTCGGTGAACATGGCCACGCAGGCCGGCAGCAGGACATCGACCTCCTCGGACCGGACCCTGCGCACCAACGGATCGGCGGCGACCTGCGCCGGGCCGTCGAGGGCCAGCAGCGGCTGCGCCGCGCGGACGTCGCGGGCAGCGCCCCAGGACGGTTCGAGCAGACGCCACAGCGGGTCGACGGCCTCGCTGCGCCCGACGATCGACGAGCAGCGCCGCCCCTGCCGGCGGGCCCGGTCGGCGAACGCGCGCACGGCGTCCGGGCCGGCCTGGCACGGCACGAGGTTGGCGCCGGAGTAGCACACCGCCTCCAGGCGGCCCCGCTCGCCGTAGCCCCAGATCTCGGCGCCGAGCCGCCAGCTGTCGAGCCCGGCGGACGCGACCCGGGAGGCGACGAAGCAGTCGGCCACGGGGTCGCGCTGCAGGAGCGCGAGGACCTCGTCGAGGTCTCGTCCGTCGAGGACGCGGGAGCCGCTCGCCCTCAGCACGGCGCGAGCCTAGGTCAGCTGACGCCCACGGCGACGTCGCCGCTCGGCCCGTCGTAGGACTCGGCCAGGCGCAGGGCCTCCTCGATGAGGGTCTCGACGATCTGCGCCTCGGGCACGGTCTTGATGACCTCACCCTTGACGAAGATCTGCCCCTTGCCGTTGCCGGAGGCGACGCCGAGGTCAGCCTCGCGGGCCTCCCCCGGGCCGTTGACGACGCAGCCCATGACGGCGACGCGCAAGGGCACCGTGAGGCCCTCGAGCCCGGCGGTGACCTGCTCGGCCAGGGTGTAGACGTCGACCTGGGCCCGCCCGCAGGACGGGCAGGACACGATCTCCAGTCCCCGCTGCTTGAGGTTGAGCGACTCCAGGATGGCCAGGCCCACCTTGACCTCCTCGACGGGAGGGGCCGACAGCGAGACCCGGATGGTGTCGCCGATGCCCTCGGCCAGCAGGGCCCCGAAGGCCACCGCGCTCTTGATGGTCCCCTGGAAGGCGGGGCCGGCCTCGGTGACCCCGAGGTGCAGGGGGTAGTCGCACTGCTGGCTCAGCAGCCGGTAGGCCTGCACCATGACGACGGGGTCGTTGTGCTTGACCGAGATCTTGATGTCGCGGAAGTCGTGCTCCTCGAACAGCGAGCACTCCCAGAGGGCCGACTCGACGAGGGCCTCCGGGGTGGCCTTGCCGTACTTGGCCATGATCCGCTTGTCCAGGCTCCCGGCGTTGACGCCGATGCGGATGGGCGTGCCGGCGTCCCGGGCGGCCCGGGCGACCTCGCCGACCTTGCCGTCGAACTCGCGGATGTTGCCGGGGTTCACCCGGACCGCGGCGCACCCGGCGTCGATCGCCGCGAAGATGTACTTGCTCTGGAAGTGGATGTCGGCGATGACCGGCAGCTGCGACTTCCTCACGATGGTTGCGAGGGCCTCGGCGTCGACCGGGTCCGGCACCGCCACCCGCACGATCTGGCAGCCGGTGGCCGTCAGCTCGGCGATCTGCTGCAGAGTCGCGTTGATGTCGGCGGTGACCGTCGTCGTCATCGACTGGACGCTGATCGGCGCGCCACCGCCCACGAGCACCCCGCCGACGTCGAGCTGACGGGTCTGCCGGCGCTCCGCCAGACGCGCGGGCGGAAGCTCAGGCATGCCCAGGGAGATCGCGGTCATCGGGGCCTGCGGCAGGGAGTCGTCCAGGAGGGCGCGGGGCAGGTCATGGCAGTCCTAGCTGTTGAGCGAGATCGGGTTGACGATGTCGGCGCCGGCGATGAACAGGGTCAGGCCGACGAAGGCCAGCACCACCACGTAGGTGAGCGGGAGCAGCTTGGTGAGGTCCACGCGCTGCAGGGCGCCCCGGTAGCCGAACAGCCGCCTGACCTTGTCACGGGCCTGCTCGTACCCGAGGACGGCGAGGTGGCCGCCGTCCAGAGGGAGCAGCGGCAGCAGGTTGAACACGCCGACGAACAGGTTGAGCCCCGCCATCAGGAGCAGGAAGTCACTGACCCGGACGGCAAAGGGGATCGTGTCGGTGCCGAGGATCTCGCCGCTGACCCGGGCCGCGCCGACGGCGCCCACCAGGCCCTCCCGGTCGCGATCGGCGCCGTAGAGCTTGGTGATGGTGCCGAGCTTCTCCGTCAGGCTGGTCCAGGTGCCCTCGACGATGAGCTGCAGGCGGTCGACGCTCTCGCCCGCCGAGGCGACCGGGCCGAGCCGCTTGGTGACCAGGGCGCGCCCCGCACCGATGGCCCCGACGGTCTCGGTGCGGGTGGGCTCGGTCAGGGACGGACGCGAGACCGCCACGGGCGTCACGGTGAGCGTCCGCTGCGCGCCGTCTCGCTCGACGACCACCGGCACGGACCGACCCGGGTTGGCGCGGATCGCGGTGACCACGGCCTCGAAGGTCGGGGTGCGGGTGCCGGCCACCGACAGGACCCGGTCGCCGCCCTGCAGTCCGGCTGCCCGGGCCGGGGCTGCCACCGTGCCCGACGTCCCGCACGCGGGGGCGTCCGGGCCGCTCGGCACGGCCAGCAGGACGCAGGCCTCGGGGGCTGCCACCACGGGGGCCTCCTGGTCGACGACGCCGACCGCGTAGGTGACGCCGAAGACGAGCAGCACGGCGATGCAGAAGTGCACGAACGAGCCGGCACCGAGCACGATCGCCCGCTTGCCTGCCGGCTGCTTGTAGAACGCGCGGTCCTCGTCGCCGGGCTCGACGTCCTCCAGCGGCGTCATGCCCACGATCTTCACGAAGCCGCCGGCCGGAATGGCCTTGATGCCGTACTCGGTCTCGCCCCGGGTGCGGGAGAACAGGGTGGGACCGAAGCCCACGAAGAACTGCGTCGCCTTCATGCCGTACCGGCGGGCGGTCAGGAAGTGACCGGCCTCGTGCAGCATGACCGAGACGAGCAGCGCCACGACGAAGGCCAGCGCACCGAGCAGGACCATCAGGACTGCCTCTCCACGAGCTCCCGGGCGCGGCGGCGTGCCTCGTCCTCTGTCCCCAACACCTCGGCAAGGGTCGGGCGTTCCCTGAACGCGTGCTCCTCGACGACCTGGGCCACCGTGTCGACGATCCCGAGGTAGGGCAGGCGTCCGTCCAGGAACGCCGCGACGCACTCCTCGTTGGCGGCGTTGAGCGCGGCGGGGGCCGTCCCGGCGCGCGTGCCCGCAGCCCGGCACACCGCCACGGCCGGGAAGGCCTCGGCGTCGAGGGGCAGGAACTCCCAGGTGGCGGCCCGGGTCCAGTCGGTGCCGTACCCCTCGTGCGGGAGCCGCTCGGGCCAGGTGAGGCCGAGCGCGATGGGCAGCCGCATGTCGGGCGGGCTGACCTGAGCGAGGGTCGAGCCGTCGACGAACTCGACCATCGAGTGCACCAGCGACTGCGGGTGGACCACGACGTCGACCCGCTCGTAGGGCAGGTCGAACAGCAGGCTTGCCTCGATGACCTCCAGGCCCTTGTTCATCAGGGTGCTGCTGTTGACCGTGACGACCGGCCCCATGTCCCACGTGGGGTGCGCCAGCGCCTGCTCGGGCGTGACGTCGACCAGCTGTTCGCGGGACCGGCCGCGGAACGGGCCACCGCTGGCGGTGAGCACCAGGCGGCGGACCTCCTCGCGGCGGCCGCCGCGCAGGCACTGGGCCAGGGCGGAGTGCTCGGAGTCGACCGGCACGAGCTGGTCGCGGTAGGGCGTCACCAGCGGTCCGCCGGCCACCAGCGACTCCTTGTTGGCCAGCGCGACGGTGCGCCCCGCCTCCAGGGCGGCGAGGGTGGGAGCGAGGCCGACCGAGCCGGTCATCCCGTTCAGCACGACGTCGCAGGGCCAGGCGGCCACCTCGGTGGCGGCGTCGGGACCGGCCAGGATCTTCGGGACGGCGAACTCCCCCGCGCTGTAGCCCCGGCGCTGCGCCTCGGCGTAGAAGGCCAGCTGCAGGTCCTGCGCCGCGGTGGCCCGGGCGACCGCGACGACCTCGACGCCGAGGTCGAGGGCCTGCTGCGCCAGCAGCTCGACCCGACCCCCGGCCGCGGCCAGACCCACGACCCTGAGCCGTTCGGGGTTGCGCTGCACGACGTCGACGGCCTGGGTGCCGATGGAGCCGGTCGCACCGAGCAGGACGACCTCACGAGGGCTCACCACGCCAGTGTCCCAGGTGGGCGCGCCGGTGTCGCCCGACGGCGATCCGACATCGTCAGGCGTCGAGGGCGGCAAGCTGGCCGCAGGCGCCGGCGATCTCGCGGCCACGGGTGTCGCGGACGGTCGTCGGCACGCCCGCAGCCTTGAGCCGCCGGACGAACTCCTGCTCGACGGGTTTCGGCGAGGCGTCCCACTCCGACCCCGGCGTCGGGTTGAGCGGGATGAGGTTGACGTGGACCAGCTTGCCCTTGAGCAGCTTGCCGAGCAGGTCGGCCCGCTTGGGCTGGTCGTTGACGTCGCGGATCAGGGCGTACTCGATGGAGAGCCGGCGACCGGTCACCCGGGTGTACCCGAAGGCGGCCTTGAGCACCTCGCGGACCGGCCACCGGGTGTTGACCGGCACGAGGGTGTCGCGCAGCTCGTCGTCGGGGGCGTGCAGCGACAGGGCCAGCGTCACCTGGAGCTGCTCGCGGGTGAGCTTCTCGATGGCGGGGACCAGGCCCACGGTCGACACGACGATGCTGCGCTGACCGATACCGAGGCCGTGCGGCGACGGCTCGGTCATCCGGCGCACCGCCGCGACGACCCGGTTGTAGTTGGCCAGCGGCTCGCCCATGCCCATGAAGACGACGTTGCTGACCCGGCCGCCGGTCTGGGCCTCGGTGCGCTGCGCGAGGACCACCTGCTCCACGATCTCCGCCGTCGACAGGTTGCGGGTCAGGCCCGCCTGGCCCGTGGCACAGAACGGGCACGCCATGCCGCAGCCCGCCTGGCTGCTCACGCAGACCGTGGTCCGGTCGGCGTAGCGCATGGTGACCGACTCGACCAGCGTGCCGTCGTGGCCGCGCAGCAGGCTCTTGCGGGTGGCCCCGCCGTCGCAGTCGACGTCGCGGACCGGGCTCCACAGCGTGGGCAGCAGCGGCGCCAGCGCCGCGCGGGAGTCCGCCGACAGGTCCGACATCTGCTCGAGCGTCCGCCCGGCGAACCAGCTGCGGGAGAGCTGCTCGGCGCGGAACGCCTTCTCGCCCAGCGCCACCACGGCCGCCTTGCGGCCGGCCAGGTCGAGGTCGGCGAGGTGCTGCGGGGGCAGGCCGCGCTTGGGGGCGTCGAAGACGAGCGGCAGGACGGTCACCGGTCCTGCAACGCCAGGGACCTCATCCTCTGTTCCGCCACATCAGCCAGAGGTTCACGGCCATGAGCGCGGCGAAGGCCACGCTCACCCACCCGGCCACCGCTCACGCCGTCCCGACGAAGGCGGCCAGGAGCAGCCACGCGACCGGGGCCGTCGGCAGCAGCGAGTCGAGGCGGTCCATCAGCCCGCCGTGGCCGGGCAACAGGTCGCCCATGTCCTTGATGCCGATGTCGCGCTTGACCATCGACTCGCCGAGGTCGCCCAGGGTCGCGCTACCCACGACCGCCAGGCCGTAGAGCGCCCCCGCGAACGGACTGGCGTCGAACAGGGTCGCGAAGAAGATGCCGCCGGCGACGGCGCAGGACACCAGCGACCCGCAGAAGCCCTCCCAGGACTTCTTCGGCGACACCGACGGGGCCATCGGGTGCCTGCCGAACAGGACGCCCGCTGCGTAGCCCCCGACGTCACTCGCGACGACCGTGGCGATGAACACGGTGACCCGTCGGGGGCCGTCGCCGCCCTGGGCCAGGAGCGCGCAGAAGCCGGCCAGGAACGGCACGTAGGACGCGGTGAACGCCGACGCCGCGACGTCGCGGAGGTAGCCCTCGGCCGGGTCGGCGAGCCGCCAGACCACGCAGGCCAGCACGGTCAGGGCCAGGGCGATGAACAGCGGCTCGGGACCGCGGAGATAGGCCAGCACCGGCATGGCCGCACCCCCGACGAGCAGGGGCGGCAGGGGTACCTCGGCTCCGAGCCGGCGCAGGGCACTGACGATCTCGTACGTGCCGAGCCACACGGCGGCGATGAGCACCCCGACGAAAAGCCAGCGCCAGGGCGAGTAGAGCGGCACGGTGATGACCAGGCCGAGGGCCAGGCCGACGCCGATGGCGGCCGGCAGGTTGCGGCCGGCTCGACCAGGAGTGCGCTTGTGCGGCTCGCCCTCGACGCTGGGGGCGTTATCGACAGCCGCCATCACGTCGTGGGGGCCGTCCGGGCTGTCGGTCGCCATCAGACCTCGAGCAGCTCGGCTTCCTTGTGCCGGAGCAGCTCGTCGACGCTGCTCACGTACTGCGACGTGGTCTTCTCGAGCTCCTTCTCGGCGCGAGCCACGTCGTCCTCGCCGGTGGTGCCGTCCTTGACGAGCTTGTCGAGCTCCTCCTTGGCCCGGCGGCGGATGTTGCGGATGGAGATCTTCGCGTCCTCCGCCTTCGTGCGCGCCACCTTGATGAACTCCTTGCGGCGCTCCTCGGTCAGCTGCGGGAACACGATGCGGATGATGGTGCCGTCGTTGGTGGGGTTCACGCCGAGGTCGCTGTCCCGGATGGCCCGCTCGATGATGCCCAGGCTGCCCTTGTCGTACGGGGTGATGACGGCCATCCGGGGCTCCGGCACGGTCAGCGAGCTCAGCTGGTTCACCGGCGTCATGGCGCCGTAGTAGTCGACGACGATCTTGTTGAACATCGCCGGCGTGGCGCGGCCGGTGCGGATGCCGCCGAAGTCGTCCTTGGCGACGGTGACGGCCTTCTCCATCCGCTCCTCGGCGTCCATCAGGGTCTCGTCGATCATTGCCCAGCTCCAGTCACGAGGTCTCCGCTCACAAGGGTGCCGATCTTCTCGCCCCGGACCGCTCGACCGATGTTGCCCTCGGTGAGCAGGTCGAACACGACGATCGGCAGCCGGTTGTCCATGCACAGGCTGATGGCGGTGGCGTCGGCGACCTTCAGCCGCCGCTCGAGCACCTCGGAGTAGCTGAGGGCGTCGAACTTCACCGCGTGCGGGTTCTTGCGCGGGTCGTCGTCGTACACGCCGTCGACCTGCTTGGCCATGAGCACGCACTCGGCGCCCACCTCGAGCGCCCGCTGGGCGGCGGCGGTGTCGGTCGAGAAGAACGGCACCCCGAGACCGGCTCCGAAGATGACCACGCGGCCCTTCTCCAGGTGCCGCATCGCCCGACGGGGCACGTACGGCTCGGCGACCTGGCCCATCGCGATGGAGGTCTGCACGCGGGTGTCGACGCCCTGCTTCTCCAGGAAGTCCTGCAGCGCCAGGCAGTTGATGACGGTGCCGAGCATGCCCATGTAGTCCGCGCGCGGCCGGTCCATGCCCTGCTCGGTGAGCTCGGCGCCGCGGAAGTAGTTGCCACCGCCGATGACGACGGCGACCTGCACCCCCGTGCGGACGACGTCGGCGATCTGGCGGGCGATGTCGCGGACCGTGCGCGGGTCGACGCCCATCTCGCCGCCTCCGGCGAAGGCCTCTCCGGACAGCTTGAGGAGCACCCTGCGATACCCCGAGCCGACCCCGGCGCCGGTCGCCGGGCCCGACGACGCCGAGGCCCCCTCCACGTCGATGCTCATGTGGTGGGGGCCTCCTCGTCGAACGGTGTCGTGCCGGGTTGCGAACCTAGTGGGTCAGGCCTGCCCGACCTTGAAGCGGGCGAAGCCCTTGATCTCCACGCCGGCCTCCTGCAGGACCTTCTGGACCGACTTCTTGTTGTCCTTGGCGAAGGGCTGCTCGAGCAGGACGTTGTCCTTGAAGAAGCCGTTCACCCGGCCCTCGACGATCTTGGGCAGGGAGGCCTCGGGCTTGCCCTCCTCCTTGGCGGTCGCCTCGGCGATCTCGCGCTCCTTGGCGACGACGTCCTCGGGGACCTCGGCGCGCGAGACGTAGGTGGGGCTGAACGCCGCGATGTGCTGGGCGACGTCCTTCGCGACCTCGGCGTTCTCGGCGGACAGCTCCACGAGCACGCCCAGCTGCGGCGGCAGGTCGGGGTTGGTCTTGTGCAGGTAGAGGCCGACGTAGGCGCCCTCGAACGTCGTGACGCGACGGACCTCGATCTTCTCGCTGAGCATCGCCCCGCCGTCGCTGATGACCTCCGACAGCGGCTTGCCGTCGACGTCGACGCTCTGCAGGGCCGTGACGTCGTTGGACCCGAAGGCCGCCCCGACGACGGTGTCGGCGAGCTCCTGGAAGCGGGTGTTCTTGGCGACGAAGTCGGTCTCGCAGTTGAGCTCGAGGAGCGTGCCCTTGGTGGTGCCCTCGAGCTTGGCGACGACGAGGCCGTTGCTGGCCGCGCGGCCCTCGCGCTTGGCGACGCCCTTGAGGCCCTTGATGCGCAGCTGCTCGACGGCCTTGTCGTAGTCGCCGTCGGCCTCGACGAGCGCGTTCTTGCAGTCGGTCATGCCCGCGCCGGTGGCCTCGCGGAGCTTCTTGATGTCGGCGGTGCTGACGGCCATGTCTGTGCCTCTGTCCGGAATCGGTGCGCCAGCGGTGGGGCTGGCTGCGGTGTGGTGGCTGGTCGGGGCGCGCCGCGGCCGGGCCCCCGTAACGGGGGCCCGGCGCGGCGGAGTCGTGCTTGCGCTGGTGTTCGGTGCGCTGCGTGTGGTCGGTGCGGTCGGGGTGGGTGCGCTACGCCTGGGGAGCCGGCGCGTCGGCGGCCGGTGCCTCGACAGCGGGGGCGGCGTCGGCCGGCGCGGACTCCGCGGCAGGCGCGGCGTCGGCGGCGGGCGCGGCGTCGGCGGGCGCACCGGTGAGCAGCTCGCTGCTCCCACTCCGGCAGCGGCTCGCCGGCCCCGGCCTCGGGCTTGTCGTCGCCCGCGCTGGCGCCGGCCCGGGCACGCAGGCCCTCGGCGACGGCGTCGGCGATCACGCGCGTGAGGACGCCGATGGAGCGGATGGCGTCGTCGTTGCCCGGGATCTTGTAGTCGACGATGTCGGGGTCGCAGTTGGTGTCGAGGATGGCGACGACCGGGATCCCGAGCTTGCGCGCCTCGTTGACGGCGAGGTGCTCCTTGTTCGTGTCGACGATCCAGACCGCGCTGGGCGTGCGGGTCATCTCGCGGATGCCGCCCAGGGTGCGGTCGAGCTTCTTGCGCTCGCGGTCCAGGACGAGCGCCTCCTTCTTCGTCAGCACGGTCTGGCCGCCGGTCTGCTCGATGAGCTCGAGCTCCTTGAGACGCTGCAGGCGCTTGTAGACGGTGGAGAAGTTGGTGAGCATGCCGCCCAGCCAGCGCTCGGTGACGTAGGGCATGCCGACCCGGCGGGCGTGCTCGGCGATCTGCTCCTGCGCCTGACGCTTCGTGCCGACGAACATGATCGTGCCGCCGTGCGCGACGGTCTCCTTGACGAAGTCGTAGGCGCGGTCGATGTAGCCCAGCGTCTGCGTCAGGTCGATGATGTAGATGCCGTTGCGCTCGGTGAAGATGAAGCGCTTCATCTTCGGGTTCCAGCGCTTGGTCTGGTGCCCGAAGTGGGCGCCGCTCTCGAGGAGCTGGCGCATGGTGACGACGGCCATGGGGGCCCTTGTCTGTGCTCGCAGCCCGCGCCCGGAGGGGCCGCGGCTGCTCGTCGGTTGTCGCTCGGCGCCGGGTGGCGCCTCGCCCTGGCGCCCCGGCCGCTGCCCCGCTCCGGTGAGGGAGACCGGGGGACGGCGGCCGTCTGCAGGCGCGCGAAGTCGACCGGCGGACCGGTCGCTGTCCCGAGTGTACGGCTCCGCGTCGTCCGGGGAGCTCGTCCACAGATCGCGCCGCAGCGCTGGCCCTGCCCGGGGCCGGCCGCAGGGTCGGACCGGTCGAGGTCATCGAACGGGAGGTCGCTGGTGGACGGATGGACAGGGTCGGTGCGCGCGGCTCGACGGCGCTGGGGGTTGGCGCGGCGGCGGTCGACCGGGAACCGGAGCGGGTGGCGCGGGGGCGGCGCGGCGCGGGGCCGGCGGCAGCGGTTGCCGGCCCGCGGGTGCCGCGCGGAGGGCGCGCGGCGGCCGCCGTCGTCCCGCGGCGGCGGCGCTCGCGGGCGCGTCGGTGCTGGCGCTCGCCTGCGGGTCGGTGCTGGCGCTCTGGTGCGCGCTGGCCGGACCGGCCCGGGCCGCCGGCGCCGCACCGCAGGCCGCCCCGACCTGGCAGTGGCCGGTTCCGGAGCCCGGGCCGTGCTCCGCCCGTTCCTGCCGGGCCCGACGCGGTACTCCGCCGGCCACTACGGCGCCGACCTGCTGGGGCGCGAGGGTGGTCCGGTCAGCGCCGCAGGCGCGGGACGGGTCAGCTACGCAGGACTCCTCGCCGGGCGCGGAGTCGTCGTGGTCGAGCACGGGGCGGTGCGCACCACCTACGAGCCGGTGGCGGTCTCCGTGCGGGTCGGTCAGCAGGTCTCCCGTGGCCAGCAGCTCGGGACGCTCACCCGCGGCCATGCGTGCGCTGGCGCGGCGTGCCTGCACCTCGGCCTGCGCCGCGGCGCGGACTACCTCGACCCGCTGAGCCTGTTCGGCGGACGGGTCCGCCTGCTCCCGTCCGGGGCCGCCGCAGGGTCCGCGGGCAGGCTGGCCGGGCCCCGTCGCCCACCTCCCTCGGGAGCTCCGTCCCGACGACCTCCCTGTGGTGGCAGGCCGGGATCGCGGACGACCGCGTCCGCGGGATCGAGGTCGGGGAGTCGTCCGTGCGCGCGCGCTCGGGGCCGAGGGGGTTCGCGCCGGTTCCGGGAGGCGCGACTGCCGCAGGGCCGGCAGCCGGAGGCGGGGCTCCGGGAGGCGCGGCTGCAGGAGGCGCGGCTGGTGCGGATCGCGGCGCAGCGCGACGCACGGGCGGCGGCCTCTGGCGCAGGCGGCCGGGAGGCGTTGCCCCAGGACCGCCAGGGCGCGGGACGGTCCTGGACGCAGGCCGTGGCCGACCGGCCCGGAACGAGCTCTGCGGCAGCCCTGGCGCTGGTCGCCGGGCTGGTGCTCGTCCGCGGCCGGCCGCCCCGACGGCCCGGCGGGGGCACTGCCGGGGTCCTGTCCGCACCTCCGGAGGCGATGCGGGCCGGGGTCACCGGCGCGCCCGGCTGCGGGCTCGACGACGGCGCCGGAGGCCAGACCCCTGACCGGACTGCTCCGCCGTTGCCGACCGTCCGGCCGCGGCCCGAGGTCGTGCCGGGCGGCGGCCCCACGCCGGTCACAGCGTCCTCGGCTGCTCCGGGCTGTTCCCCGTGCCGGTCGCAGGAGCGTCCCTGGCCTGCCGCCACGGTGGCGGCAGGACCGGCGCCGGCGGTGGTGCGGCTCGACGAGGAGCGTCGCCGTCGGCGGACGGGGTGAGCGGTCCGGTCAGTCCTTGCTGTCGGCGAGCTTGCCGCGCAGCTGCAGGACCGCCTTGGTGTGCATCTGGCAGATCCGGCTCTCGGTCACGCCGAGCACCTGACCGATCTCGGCCAGGGTCAGTCCCTCGTAGTAGTAGAGGGTGACCACGATCTTCTCGCGCTCGGGCAGCGTGTTGATGGCCTTGGCGAGCAGGTACTTGGTCTCCTCGGTCTCGAACGCCGCGACCGGGTCCTCGGCCTTGGTGTCCTCGAGCGTGTCGACCAGGGAGAGCTTGTCGCCCTTCTCGCCGCCCGCGGTCAGCAGCTCGTCGAGCGCGACCACGTTGACGAACGACACCTGGCTGAAGATCGTGTGCAGGTCCTCGAGCGCGATCCCGAGCTCGGCGGCGACCTCGGCCTCGGTGGGGGTCCGGTGGAGCTTGGCCTCGAGGGCGGCGTAGGCCTTCTCGACCTCGCGCGCCTTGTAGCGCACCGAGCGCGGGATCCAGTCGATCGAGCGGAGCTCGTCGATGATCGCGCCCTTGATCCGGCTGATCGCGTAGGTCTCGAACTTGATGGCGCGCTCGATGTCGAACTTCTGGATCGCGTCGATGAGACCGAAGATGCCGTAGGAGACGAGGTCGGCCTGCTCGATGTTGGGGGGAAGTCCAACGCCGACGCGGCCTGCGACGTACTTGACCAGCGGCGAGTAGTGCAGGATCAGCCGCTCGCGCAGCCGCTCCTCGCCGGAGGCCTTGTACTGCTTCCACAGCTCGGCGATCGCCGACTCGATCTCGGCGCGCTCCTCGTCGCTGACGTTGGCATAGCGACCCCGCCGGGGCTTGGCGGGCGCCGCGTCCGGCGCCGGCTCGGCCGGTGCGTCCTGCGACGAGTCGGCCGCGGCGAGCAGCGCATCGGCCGCCGCCGTCAGGTCCTTGGCGCTCAGGTCCTTGGCGCTCAGGTCCTTGGCGCTCAGGTCCTTGGCGCTCAGTCCGTCCTGTGGCGCTCGGGTCCTTGGCGCCCTGGTCGCCAGCCTTCGCGTCCTTCGCGGCGGGCACGTCCGGCACGGCCTGTCAAGCCGGGAGCGGGCGCGCCCGGAGCCGGGCCGTCAGGCTCGGGGGTGCGCACGCTCATAGCTCGTCCTCAGCCGCTCGACGCTGACATGCGTGTAGATCTGGGTCGTCGCGAGAGTAGCGTGGCCCAACAGTTCTTGGACGGTGCGCAGGTCAGCGCCCCCCTCGAGCAGGTGGGTCGCGGCGCTGTGGCGCAGTCCGTGCGGCCCGAGGTCGGGAGCTCCGGGGACCGCCCGCAGCCGGTCGTGGACCACCGTACGGACCGTGCGCGGGTCCAGGCGGGCGCCGCGGACCCCCAGCAGCAGAGCCGGTCCGCTCGTGGCTCGCACCCATTCCGGACGACCGATCGCGAGCCACCGGTCCAGGGCCTGCTGCGCGGGGCGGCCGTAGGGCACGGACCGCTCGCGCCGCCCCTTGCCCAGCACCCGCAGCACGGACCGGGCCGGGTCGACGTCGTCGAGGTCGAGTCCGCACAGCTCGGCGACCCGGACGCCCGTGGCGTAGAGGAGCTCGAGAACGAGGCGGTCACGCAGCGCGCCCGGGTCGTCGCCCCCGACGGCGTCGAGCAGGCTGGCGGCCTCATCCGCGCGGAGCACGTCCGGCAGCGGGCGATGGCCCTTGGGGGTGGACAGGGCGGGTCCGGGGTCGACGGAAAGCAGTCCCGTCCTGCTTCCCCAGGCAGTGAAGGCGCGGGCCGCGGATCCTCGCCGGGCCAGCGTGGTGCGGGCGGCTCCACTGCTGCGTTCCCGGGCCAGCCAGCTGCGCAGCACGGCCAGGTCGATCCCTTCGGGCTCGCGAACACCGCGTCGCGCCGCGTGCCGCAGCAGCGCGCGTAGGTCGCCCTCGTAGGCACGCACGGTGTGGGGCGAGCGGTCCCGTTCGAGCCGCAGATGCTCGAGAAAGCCCTGCAGCGCAAGCACGAGCGCCTCCGGAAGCGGCTCGTCGACGTCGGTCCTGCGGGCGACGGGCACCGGAGCAGGCTGCGGGCGGGCACCCGTCGAGGTCAAGCAGCCGCGCCGGGGCCGGCCTTCGGGGCCCGGGCCAGCGCGACCAGGGCCGGCCCGACCAGGGCCGGCGCGACCAGGGCCGGCGCGACCAGGGCCGGCGCGACCAGGGCCAGTTCCTCCGGACCGGGCGGGCACGACCAGGGACGGGGGCCGGACCCGGCCGCCGACGCTCGGCCGCCCTGCGGACACCCGCCCCCAACCCGTCAGCCCGCGCCGAGGCCGGTCAGCCGGTAGCCGCCCTCGACCCGTTCCACCAAACCGGCCAGCTGCAGCGGCGGAAGCACCTGTTGGACCACCATCGTGGCGACCCCTGCCGTGCGCGCGATGCTGGCCTCCCCCGCGGGACGCCGCAGCGGTACGGCGTCGAGGACCTGACGCACCGTCTGGGAGAGCTCGTCACGGGCGCGGGCCGGGGTCGGGCGGACCGGCGCGAGGTCCTGGCCGCTGACCCCGAGGTGCTCGAGAACGTCCGCGGCGCTCGTGACGCACAGCGCGCCGGCCCGCAACCGCTCGTGGCAGCCCGCCGACGCCGCCGAGGTGACGGGTCCGGGGACGGCCATGACCGGCCGGGAGAGCTCCTCGGCCCGGGCCGCGGTCGACAGCGAGCCGCTGCGCAGCGCCGCCTCCACCACGACCGTCCCCTGCGACAGGGCCGCGATGAGCCGGTTGCGCACCAGGAAGCGCTGCCGCATGGGCGCGCAGCCGGGCGGCATCTCCGACAGCAGCAGACCCGACTCGGCGATCCGCGCGAGCAGCCGGTCGTGGCCCCGGGGGTAGGCGATGTCGACCCCGCAGGCGAGCACCGCGATGGTCGGTGCGCCGTCCGCCGCCAGGGCTCCCTGGTGCGCGGCGCCGTCGATCCCATAGGCGCCGCCGCTGACGACCGCGGCGCCGGCCTCGGCCAGTCCGAGCGCCAGCTCGCCTGCGACGTGCGTGCCGTAGGGCGTGGCCGCCCGGGCACCGACGACGGCGACCGACCTCTCGACGGTCTGGCGCAGGCGAGCCGGCCCACGCGCGTACAGCAGTAGTGGCGGCGCCGCCGCGACGGACTCCGGCGGCCAGTCCAGCCGGTCCTGCGGCCACTCGTCGTCGCCGGGGCACACGACCCGGCCGCCGACCCGCATCAGGGCCTGCAGGTCCTGCTCCGGCTCCGGTCCCCCGGCCCGGTGCGCCGCCCCCCGCGTCAAGGCCTCGGACAGGCCGGGCAGGCGACGACCGGCGCGAAGGGCCTGCCGCACCTGCACGGCGCCCTCTCGGGCCACCACCTCCCCCAGTGCGGGGCTTCCCGGTTCGACCAGCCGTGACAGCGCGACGCGGGCGAGGCGCTCGTCCTCGGTGATCATGCCGCGACCAGGTGCCGTGTCCCGAGGCGGAACCCGAGGGCGTGGTCGACGTGGCGGCGTTCGGGCAGGCCGCTGCCCTCGAGGTCGGCCAGCGTCCACGCCAGTCGCAGGATGCGGCCATACCCCCGGGCCGTCAGGCGGCCGTTGTCCAGAGCCTGCTCGGCCGAGCGGGTGGCCGAACGGGGCACGGGCCAGCGACGGCGGAGCTCGGCAGGCGGCACCTCGGCGTTGCACCGCCAGGGCGTCCCCGCGTACCGCGACGCGGCCGTCTGCCGGGCCCGCAGGACGCGCTGCGCCACGACGGCGGTCCCCTCCACATCGCCCGCTTCGGCGAGCAGCTCCGTCCGGCTCACCCGGTCGACCTGAAGGTGCATGTCGACGCGGTCGAGCAACGGCCCGGACAGCCGGGCGAGGTACCGGCGTCGGGCGTCCGGCCGGCAGGTGCAGTCGTTGCCCGGACGTGCGCACGGGCACGGGTTGGCGGCGAGCACCAGGGTGAACCGGGCCGGGTAGGTGGCGGTTCCGGCGGCGCGTCGCACGCTGACCCGCCCGCTCTCGAGGGGCTGGCGCAGGGCGTCGAGCACGCCGTGGGCGAACTCGGGCGCCTCGTCGAGAAACAGCACCCCCTGTGTCGCGAGGGACGCCGCACCGGGCCGGGCGATGCCGCTGCCCCCACCGATGACCGCCGCCACGGTCGAGGTGTGGTGCGGGTCCTGGAACGGCGCGCGGCGCACCAGCGGGTGGCCCGAGGGCAGCAGTCCAGCCACCGAGTGCACCGCCGTCACCTCGAGCGCCTGCTCCACCGACAGCGCGGGGAGCAACCCCGGCAGCCGCTCGGCCAGCATCGTCTTGCCCGAGCCTGGGGGCCCGAGCAGGAACAGGTGGTGGCCTCCGGCAGCCGAGACCTCCACCGCCGTGCGCCCGCCGGGCTGACCGGCGACGTCGACGAGGTCGGGCAGGTCGTCGTCGTCCTCCAGCGGGAGCGGCACCTGGTGGTCGATCACCTGCTGCCCACGCAGCAGGGCCAGCAGCTCACCCAGCGTGGCGACCCCCACGGCCTCCGTGCCGGGGAGCAGCCGGGCCTCCGCGAGATTGGCGCGGGGAACCACCACCCGGGTGATGCCGGCATCACGAGCCACCAGAACCGCAGGCAGCACGCCGCGGACCGCCCGGACCTGGCCGTCCAGGCCCAGCTCGCCCAGCAGGACCCTGTCGTGCAGCGCGGCCGCAGGCACCACCCCCGCGGCCGCGAGGATCGCCGCCGCCATCGCGAGGTCGAAGCCCGATCCCCGCTTCGGCAGGGCCGCGGGCGACAGCCCCAGGGTGATCCGCTTGGACGGCCAGTCGTGGCCGGAGTTGACGATCGCGGCGCGCACGCGGTCGCGCGCCTCCGACAGCGCGGCGTCGGGCAGGCCCGTCACGGTCAGCCCGGGCAGGCCCTGCGCGAGGTCGGCCTCGACCTCCACCAGAGAACCCTCCAGGCCCAGGAGCGTGACGGCCCAGGCTCGGGCGAGGGCCATCAGAACGCTCCGCGCAGGTGGACGACCACGGGCGCATAGCCGCGCCTGCGGACGACGGAGACGACGTCGAAGCGCAGGTCACCGGTGTCGGCAGGTCGGTGCTGCTCGAGCCAGCGGCACGCGAGCAGCCGCAGCCGGCGGGCCTTGCGGGCGGTGACGGCCTCGGCCGGCTCGCCGTATCCCGACCCGCTGCGGGTCTTCACCTCGACGAAGACCACCGTCCGTCCGCTGCGCGCCACGACGTCCAGCTCACCCTCGCGGCAGCGCCAGTTGCGGGCGAGCACCTGCAGCCCGGCCTCCTGCAGGTGCTGCACCGCGAGCTCCTCGCCGTACCGCCCCAGTTCCTGTCGGTCCACGACTGACCACCTCCGCCCACGACGGTGCAGGGGCGGGGAGCGCGCGCCCATCGTCCGGAGCCGGTCTGTGGACGGTGCCGGCGGATGTGGACGGACGGCGGTCGCGCTGGCGGACGTGGTTAGGGTCGCCCCATGTCCAGGGTCAACGACGTCGGCGGGATGCAGGGCTTCGGGGCGGTCGAGCAGGAGCTCGACGAACCGCCTTTCCACAGCGACTGGGAGGCCCACGTGTTCGCCATGAACCGAGCCCTGCTGGGCGCCGGCATCTACTCCCTGGACGAGTTCCGCGACGCGATCGAGCAGATGGAACCGCAGGAGTACCTGCGCTCGAGCTACTACGAGAAGTGGTTCCACGCCCTGCGAACCCTCTGCGTGGCCAGGGGCGTGCTCACCGAGCAGGAGGTGCAGGATGCGCTTCTCGCCGGGTGACGCCGTCCGCACCACGCGTGCCGACCCGCCGCACCACAGCAGACTCCCCCGCTACGCGCGTGGCGCGGTCGGCACGGTCGTCGACCTGGGCGGACTGCATCCCCTCGCGGACCTGCAGGCGCAGGGACTGCCCGCCGATCCCGAGCCCGTCTACACCGTGCGCTTCCCCGCCCGGGAGCTGTTCGGCGAGGGCGAGCACTACGTAACCGTGGACGTCTGGGACTCGAGGCTGGAGCCGGCATGAGCGAGCATCACGACGACGGCCTTCTGGCCAGGCAGGTCCGGGGCGTCGAGGCCCTGCTGGAGGCCAGGGGCCTGGTCGACGGCGCAGAGCTCGACCGGGCGCTGGAGGCCTACCTGGCCCGGTCGAGCCCGGCCGGCGCTGCCCGCATGGTGGCGCGCGCCTGGGTCGACGATGGCTTTCGCGCACGGCTCCTGGACGACGCGAACGCCGCGCTGCCCGAGGTGGGGCTGTCGATGGGGGGTGGCCTGCAGGAACAGCGACTGAAGGTGCTGCCCAATTCGGCGACGGCGCACCACGTCGTGGTCTGCACCCTGTGTTCCTGCTATCCGATCGCGCTGCTCGGACCGAGCCCCACCTGGTACAAGTCCGAGGCCTACCGGTCCCGCGTCGTCCGCGACCCGCGGTCGGTGCTGGCGGAGTTCGGCACCACCCTTGCGCCCGACGTCGAGATCACCGTCTGGGACGCCAGCGCCGAGTCGCGGTACGCCGTGCTGCCGCAACGGCCGGCGGGCACGGACGGGCTCGACGAGGGGCAGCTCGCCGCTCTGGTCACCCGCAACGGCCTCATCGGCGTCGCCACCCTCTGACGGACGCGGACGCGGACGCGGACCCGGCCGCTACCGCACCCCGCAGGCCGTCGCGAGCAGCAGCACCAGGGTGCGGGTGACATCGACCATCTCCTGCACGGGGACGGACTCGTCAGGGGCGTGCGCGTTCCGGACGTCGCCGGGGCCGTAGTGGACGGCCGGGACCCCACCGAGGCCGGTGAGCAGGCGCTGGTCGCTGCCGTACGGGGCCCCGTGGACCGCCGGCCGCCCGCCGTGCAGCCGGGCGTGGCTGTCCGAGACCAGCCGCGAGACGGCGGCGTCGGCGTCGACGTACCCCGGGGCGAACTGGCCGCCCCACCAGGTGACCTGCACCGGGTTCGCCGCCAGCCAGGGGTCACCGGCGTTGACCTCGGCGACGGCCTGCTCGAGGTCGGCCCGGGCATGCGCAGGGTCCTCACCGATCGCCACGCCCAGCCGGCCCTCCGCCACCAGCAGGTCCGGGACGGTGCTCGCCCAGTCACCGGCCCGCATCGTGCCGACCGACAGCGGGTAGGGCAGGGCGTACCGGGCCATCAGGGGGTGCGCGTCACGGTTGCGGCGTGCCTCGAGGCGTCGCAGCGCCTGGTGGACCAGGAAGTACTTCTCGATCGCGTCGACCCCCTCCAGGCGGGCGCTGGCGTGGACCGAACGGCCCGGCACGGTCAGCCGGAAGGTGAGGGCGCCCGCGCACGCCGGCACGAGCGCGCCGGACGTCGGCTCGCAGATGACCGCCAGGTCGCCCCGGTAGCCGCGCTGGAGGGTCGCGAAGGTCCCCAGGCCGCCGTCCTCCTCACCGACGACGCTCTCCAGCAGGACCCGCCCGCGCAGCCGGACCCCGGCGTCGCGCAGCGCCCGGACGGCGAGCAGCTGGCAGGCCAGGCCGGCCTTCATGTCGCACGTCCCCCGGCCGAGCACCCGTCCGTCGCGGACCTCGCCGGACCACGGCGTGGTGGTCCATCCCTGCTCACCGGGCGGCACGACGTCGATGTGGCCGTTGAGGACCACGGTCGGGCCGTCGTCGCCGCCCCAGGCACCGACCAGGCCCCAGGCCTCCTGTCGGCGGGCCTCCAGACCGGGGAAGTCGGGGTGGGCGAGCGTGCTGGGGAGGTCGACCGACCACAGGTCGACGTCGAGGCCGGCCGCCCGGTGGCGTGCAGCCATCGCGTGCTGCGCCTCGCTCTCGGCGTCCGAGCCGGTGACCGACGGCACCCGGACGAGGTCCTGCAGGAGCTCGACCAGCGGGGCTGCCGTGACCGCCGCCAGGGCGTCGGCCACCCCCGGACTCAGCGGGGCGGACCGCTGCGCCGGGAGAAGGTCGACGAGCGACGACGGGGCGGGCGGTGCCGACGGTGCCGGTGCGGACGGTGCCTGCCCGGAGGAGGAGATGCTCACGTGCTGATCCTCGGCAGGTCCGGCCCCACGTGGAGCCCTGCCGGGAGAAGGGACCCGCAGGGACCAGGCGGCCGGATCCGGCCGGACTACCCGGGGCGTCGAGCGGGTGGTCCGCTCGGCCCGGATCACCCCTACGGCGTCGGCCGCACCACGCCCTGCACCGGCGCCTGCTCCTGCGAGGTCCCGTCCGCCGCACGGTCGCTGAGGACCGGCACGCCTTGCCCGTCTCCGGGGCCGGCCGACGCCGGGGTGGCCACGAATGCGGCCTGGTCCAGCTGCGCCGGACTCGGCGTGTGGGCACCTGCGCGCCCGGCGTTCATGTCCCCCAGCTCGGGCGGCGACGGCGGGATCGGCTCGGTCTTCGCCTGGTTCGCGGCCGGACTGTCGCCACCGAGCCGGTCGCCGAGCTCGACGGTTCCCCGGCCCTCGTCGGACGGCGTGGACGAGGCGCCGGGCTCGTTCCCCTGCGGGACGTCGTCGCGGCTGCCGCCCGCGTCGGTGGCGTGCGGGTCGTGCGCGGTGTCGGGCTCGCGGTCGTCTGGGCTCATAGCGCCGCCCTACCCGCGGCTAGCGGCCGGGAAGCTCCAGGTCGGGCTTCTCGAGCTTCTCGACGTTGACGTCCTTGAAGGTCAGCACGCGGACACTCTTCACGAAGCGCGCCGGGCGGTACATGTCCCACACCCAGGCGTCGTTGAGGGTGAGCTCGAACCAGACCTCGCCGTCGGCCGTGCGGGGCTGGACGTCGACGGTGTTGGCCAGGTAGAAGCGGCGCTCGGTCTCGACGACGTAGTCGAACTGCCGGACGATGTCGCGGTACTCCCGGTAGAGCTGCAGCTCCATCTCGGTCTCGTACTTCTCGAGGTCCTCGGCGGACATCAGGCGACGCTCCCCATTCCGACAGTCTGCACGACACCCGCGTGGGCCGTCCGTACGTTGACGTAGCTGAAGCGGTGCTCCGGGCACGGCCCGTGGGCGGTCATCGCCGCGGTGTGCTCGGGCGTGCTGTAGCCCTTGTGGACGTCGAAGCCGTACTGCGGGAAGCGGCCGTGCAGGTCGGTCATGATTCGGTCACGGGTCACCTTGGCGACCACCGAGGCGGCGGCGACGCAGGCCGCCACGCGGTCGCCCTTCCAGACGGCGAGCGCGGGCGCCGGCAGCCCGGCCACCGGGAAGCCGTCGGTGAGCACGTACGACGGGCACGGGTCGAGCCGGCCGACGGCCTGGCGCATGGCCCGGACGTTCATGACGTGGAGCCCGCTCCGGTCGACCTCCTGCGGCGGGACGACCACGACCGCCCAGGCCGCCGCCCGGGCGAGCACCTGGGCGTAGGCCGCCTCGCGCGCCCTCGGGGTCAGCAGCTTGGAGTCGGCCAGGCCGGGAACCTCCCCGCGCCGGCCCTGCGGCAGCACGACGGCTGCGACCACGAGCGGACCGGCGCACGCTCCCCGCCCGGCCTCGTCGGTGCCGGCCACCACCGGGAAACCGGAGCGCTGCAGCACCCGTTCCAGGGCCCACAGCCCGTTCTCGGACCGGACCACCGGCCGGGTCGCCGTCAGCACCAGGCTCCCCCGGCGACCGCGGCGAGGACCTCGCGCAGCTGCGCCGGGTAGACGACGTCGTCGGTGGCGGCGAGGTCGGGCGCGGACCACCAGCGGTGCTCGAGCACGGCGGCCTGCTCGAGCGCGGTGAAGCCGGCGGTGTCGACGTCGTGGCGCGCGACGCGGACGAGGAAGAACTGCTCGCTCTGGCGGTAGGCCCGTCCGTCGAAGACGAACTCGGCGACCCGGTGGTGCACCGGCTCCCCGAGCTGGCCCGCCGCCAGCATCAGGCCGGTCTCCTCGGCCAGCTCGCGGGCCGCGCCCTGCGCCGGCGACTCACCCGGGTCCAGACCGCCGCCCGGGGTGATCCACCAGGTGCCGCGCTCCGGGGCGCCCGGGTCCAGGCCCCGGAACAGGAGCACCCGGTCCTGCGCGTCGAGCAGCAGGACCCGCGCGGCCCGTCGGTCCAGGGGTGCAGCGCCCACGTCCGCGCCGACGGCGTCGAGGGGCAGGGCCATGGCCAGCAGCCTAGGTCGGGGTGCCCGCCGGCCCGTCCCACGCGTCGAAGGGCTCGTCGACCCGCTCACCGGCGAGCAGCCGGACGAGCAGCGCGGGCACCGAACGGGGGAAGAACCGTCCGGGATGCGCGGCCAGCTCCGCCGGGCTCCACCACCGCTGCCCGAGGACCGTGCCGACCTCGTGCTCGGTGAGCCGGCGTTGCCGCACCGACGGCGGGTCGGTCAGCCGGGCCAGCCGGCCCTCGTGGTCGGCCACGTGCGCGTGCCCCCGCCACAGGAACGACGCCGTCTGCGTCCACTGCAGCGGACCCACGAGCGAAGGGTCGACCCGGATACCGGTCTCCTCGCGCACCTCGCGCACGGTGGCCGAGACCGCGTCCTCTCCGGGCTCGATGCCGCCGCCGGGCAGCTCCTGCCAGCGGCTCCCGGGGCGGGCCGGGTCGGTGCAGTCGAGCAGCAGCAGCCGGCCCTGCGGGTCGAGCAGGAACAGCTTGGCGGAGGTCCTCAGCGCCGGCGGCGGACGCGGCGGCGCAGGGCCACCACGGGAACCGCCAGGCCCAGACCGGCGAGGAAGGGTGCGCCCTGCACGAGGTGGCCGAGGGCCTGCTCGTCGAACGTCTTCGGCACCGACAGCACGGTGGCGCGACCGACCGGCCACACGATGACGAACGCCCGGCCGATCACCTTGTCGGCCGGAACGGTGCCCTTGTTCTCGTCATCGATGTGGTAGCGCGAGTCGCTGGACTGACTGCGGTGGTCGCCGAGGACCCACAGGCGCCCCTCGGGCACGAGCACCCCCGGAGCCCCTTGGGGGCAGGCCTGCAGGGTGACGCCGGCGTCGCAGAACGGCATCTGGTTGTCCTCGAACAGGTACGGCTCGTCCAGCGGGACCGGCGTCGTCTCTCCCTTCGGGATGACGGTGACCTTGCCGTCGGTGCAGCACGCGACGCGGTCACCGGGTACGCCGATGACCCGCTTGATGAAGTCCTTCTCCCCCGGCGCCCCGACGCCGATGGCGCCGGTGACCTTGCGCAGCACCTTCTTCAGACCGTTCGCGGGGGCCTGCGGCGGGACCTCGGAGCTGAAGGAGTCGAGCCCGTTGAACACGACGATCTCGCCGCGATGGATGTCGCGGAAGCGGTAGACCAGCTTGTTGACCAGCACGCGGTCGTTGATCTGGAGCGTCTGCTCCATCGACCCCGACGGGATGTAGAAGGCCTGGACGAGGAACGCCTTGATGAGCAGCGCCAGGACGAAGGCGACGAGCACGAGGAAGGGCAGCTCGCGGAAGAACGAGCCGCCCTTCTTCTTCGGGGCCGGCGCGGGCGGGTCGGCCTCGATCGTCTCGCTCATCACAGGAACCCTAACGGGAGAAACGACAACGGCGTGCCCGGGACAGCCGCGACGGCGGGCGCCCCCTCAGGGGCACCCGCCGTCAGGGCATTGCGTTCAGGAGCTCGGTGCGAGGATCAGGCGCTGGGGGCGGCGGCAGCCGCCTCGGCCTGGGCACGCGACGGCGTGGTCGCCGGGCCCTTGGCCTTGACCTGCGTCGTGTCGCGCTTCTCCTTGATCTTGGCCTTCTTGCCGCGCAGCTCGCGCAGGTAGTACAGCTTGGCGCGGCGGACGTCGCCGCGGGTGACCACCTTGATCTCCTCGATCACCGGGGTGTGCACCGGGAAGGTGCGCTCCACGCCGACGCCGAAGCTGACCTTGCGGATGGTGAACGTCTCGCGGGCGCCGCCACCGGAGCGGCGGATGACCACACCCTGGAAGCGCTGCACGCGCGAGCGGTTGCCCTCGACGACGCGGACGCCGACGTCCAGCGTGTCGCCGGGGCGGAACGCGGGGACGTCCGTCCGTAGCTGGGCGGCGTCGAGCTCGTCGAGGATGTGCATCAGGGACCGTCCGTCAGGGCGTGCAGGGGCACGCGGTGTGCATGATCATTGGACACAGCAGGCAGCCGGCGCGGGTCGTGACCAGCAGGTCAGGGACCGGCAGCTCGTGGACCGGAGCGCTCCGGCAGCCCTTCTACTCTGCCACACCGGCGTCGCGGGCAGCCAGCACGCGCTGGTCGTCGTCGGACAGCGGCACGTGGTCGAGCAGCTCGGGCCGCAGCGCCGCCGTCCGCTGCAGCGACTGGGTGCGCCGCCAGCGGGCGATCGCGGCGTGGTCGCCCGAGAGCAGGACGGGCGGCACCGGAAGGTCGCGCCACACGGGGGGGCGCGTGTAGGCGGGCCCCTCGAGCAGGCCGTCGGAGAAGGAGTCCTGCTCGTGCGACTGCCGGTTGCCGAGAACACCCGGGAGCAGCCGGGCGACCGCCTCCACGACGACCAGTACCGCCACCTCTCCCCCGGCCAGCACGTAGTCGCCCAGCGACACCTCGAGCACGCGCATGCGCCGGGCGGCATCGGTGACGACGCGGCCGTCGATGCCCTCGTACCGGCCGCAGGCGAACGCCAGCCACGGCTCGGCCGCGAGCTCGGCGGCCATCGCCTGGGTGAACGGGCTGCCGGCCGGCGTCGGGACCACGAGCACGGGCGCCTCCGACGGCCCGCCGCGCTCCAGCACGCTGTCCAGCGCGCGGCCCCACGGCTCGGGCTTCATCACCATGCCGGGGCCGCCGCCGTAGGGGCTGTCGTCGACCGTGCGGTGGACGTCGCTGGTGAAGGCGCGCGGGTCGGTGGTGCGGATCTCGAGCACGCCGGCCGCCCGGGCCTTGCCGACCAGCGACAGGTCCAGCGGCGCGAGGTAGTCCGGGAACAGGGTGACGACGTCGACGAGCACTACTCGGCGTCCGGCTCCCCGTCGGGGCCGGGCTCGGGCAGGAGGTCCTCGGCGCCGGCGTCGGACTCCTCCGGACCGGGTTCGCTCAGCTCCAGCAGGCCCTCGGGGGGCGTGAGCACCAGGCGTCCACCGGCGACGTCGACCACCGGCACCATCGCCATCAGGAACGGCACGAGCACCTCGGCGGCACTCCCCCGCGCTCCGCCCTGCGCATCGGACCGCTTGACCACCAGGACGTCGCCGTGCGGCAGGTGCAGCACCTCGGTGACGACGCCCACCTGCGTGCCGTCCTCGAGCTCGGCCCGAAGACCCATCAGCTGAGCGTCGAGGAAGACCTCGGGGTCCTCCGGCGGCGGGAGCGTGGCGGCGTCGACGTAGAGCAGGGTGTTGCGCAGCAGCTCGGCGGCGCTGCGGTCGGGGACACCGACCAGGGCCACCACCAGGCGGCCGTTCTGGTAGCGGCTGCTCTCGACCTCCACCTGCCCGGTCTCGGTGAGCAGCACGCTGCCGTCGGCGAAACGCTGGTCCGGCTCGTCGGTGCGCACCTCCACGGTCACCTCGCCGCGCAGGCCCTGCGGCTTGCCGATCCGGCCGACCACGAGCAGCTCTCCGGTGGTGACCGGCGCAGCGACCCCCTCCGGACGCACGACAGCCGCCGTCACCTCCTCGCCCTGGTCGGTCGCGGAGGCCGGATCGGTCGTGGAGACCGGATCGGTCGTGGAGACCGGGTCGGTCATGACGACCGGGGCGGGGACGGCGACCGCGGCTGCGGTGTCGGGCCGGGGGACGGCCGCCGGCCGGGGGGACCGGCCGGCGACACGACGCACCATCGGGTCAGCGCACCTCGTCGGTGTCGACGACGTCGACCCGTACGCCGCGGCCGCCGAGGGCCGCGACCACGGTGCGCAGCGCCTTGGCGGTCCGGCCGTTGCGACCGATCACCTTGCCGAGGTCGTCGGGCGCGACGCGCACCTCGAGGGTGCGGCCGCGACGACCGGTGACCAGGTCGACGGTGACGTCGTCGGGGTTGTCGACGATGCCCTTGACCAGGTGCTCGAGGACGCTCTCGAGCACTACTCGCTCGCGGGCGCGGCGTCGGCGGCGGGCGCCTCGGCAGCAGCGTCGGCCGCCGGAGCCTCGGCCGCGGGGGCGTCGGCCTTGGCGGCGTCGGCAGCAGGGGCCTCGGCCTTGGCGGCGTCGGCCTTGGGGGCGGCCTTCTTCTTCGGCGTGGTAGCGCCGTCGGCAGCTCCGTCGACGTTGGCGCGCGAGGCGGCCTCGAAGGCGATCTTCTTGTCGACCTTGGGCTCGGCCACCTGCATGGGCGCGGGGGCGGCCTCTCCCTTGAACTTCTGCCAGTCGCCGGTGACCTTGAGGATGCGCTCGATCGGCTCGGTCGGCTGCGCGCCGACACCCAGCCAGTAGGCGGCCCGGTCGGCGTCGACCTCGATGAAGGAGGGGTTCTCCTTGGGGTGGTACTTGCCAATCGTCTCGATGACGCGACCATCGCGCTTGGTGCGGGCGTCGGCGACGACGATGCGGTAGTAGGGCGCGCGCATCTTGCCGAGACGCATGAGCTTGATCTTGACTGCCACGGTTGCAGGACTCCGGTGTGAGGATGAGGGTGGTGAACGGCCCTGCGCGTGGGGGTGCGCGGCCGTTCACGGTGTGCGGACACGCCGCCGACGGGTAGAGGGCCGTCGTCCGGCGGTAGCTCAGCCGACAGTCTGCCAGAGCGCGCGCTCACGTGGCACACCCGGGCGCAGCTGTGAGGTCGGGCACAGGTCCTGCGCGTCCGGACCGAACCGCGTTCTACTGATCGGATGACCGCCCTGCAGAGCGCGAGCGCGACGGTCCCGGCGGCCCCCTCCCTGTGGCGCTCCCCCGGGCTGGCCGTGCTGTTCACGGCCTCCACCACGGCCCGGCTGGCCCAGGAGGCCGCCCGGGTGGCCGTGGTGCTGCTCGTGCTGGCGCGCACGGCGTCCCCGGCGCTGGCCGGGGCGGTGGTCGCGGCGCTGGCCGTTCCGGCCCTGGTCACCGGGCCGCTGCTCGGCGCCTGGCTGGACCGCACCGCGCACCGCCGGTCGGCCTTCGTGGCCAACCAGGTGCTGCTGCTTGCCGTGCTGCTCGGGCTGCTCGCGGTCACGGGCCATGCACCGCCGTGGGTGGTCGTCCTGCTCACCCTCCTCGGCGGGGTCACCGCACCGGTCCTGACCGGCGGCTTCACCGGCCTGGTGGCGGCGCTGGTGCCGCCCCCGCTGCTGCGCCGTGCGTTCGGCGCGGAGTCGACGAGCTACAACGTGGCCGGCGTGGCCGGACCGGCCCTGGCCGGGGTGCTGGCCGCGGCCTTCAGCGCCGAGGTGGCCGTCGGCGTCACCGCCGGGCTGTCGGCGGTGGCGCTGCTGGCCGTCCTGCGGGTCCCCATGCCCAGGCCGGTCGTCCGCGCGGACGACGCCGGGCTGCTGGGCAGCGTGGCCGTCGGGCTCCGCCTGCTCGCGACGGTGCCGCCGCTGCGGGCCGTCACGGTCGCCACGACCCTGTCGTTCACCGGCATGGGGGCGCTTCCCGTGGTCTTTCCCCTGCTCGCGGCCGACCTCGGGCAGGAGCCGGCGGCCGGTGGCGCCCTGTTCAGCGCCTTCGCCCTCGGCGCCCTGACGGGGAGCCTGGTGGTCGCCGCCCGCACGCCGCGGACCGGACCCCTGCGCACCGCCCTGCTGGGCGTGCTGGCCCTCGCCTTCGCCTTCGGCGCCGTGGCCCTGTCCCCGACCTTCCCGGTCGCCCTCGCCCTGGTGGCGCTGGCCGGGGCGATCGAGGGCCCGGTCCTCGCCAGCACCCTGATGGTCCGGGCCTCGCACAGCCCCGATCACCTGCAGACCCAGGTGGTCACCACGGCCGCCAGCCTGAAGTTCGGCGGCTTCGCCCTGGGCTCGGCCGGAACGGGTCTCGTCGTGGCCCACTACGGCGTGCGGGTGGGACTGGCCGGGCTGGCGGTCGCGCAGCTGGTCGGCGTCGTGATGGGGCTGCTGGCCCTCGGCCGGCGGGCCCGCCGGTCAGGGGCCGACGTCGCGATCGACTGACGCGGCACGGCGCAGCTTGCGCCGCAGCGCGCGGTGGAACGGGTCGACGAGCACGCCGTGCTGCTCGAGCCGCCGCACGCGCAGAGCCCGCCGGTGGTGGGCCACCCGCTGCAGCCCGACCGCCCACAGCACGTACTGCAGGCAGAAGGCGATCTTCAGGTCGGCCAGGTCGTAGCCGCCCTGCGGTGCGAGCAGGTCGAGCACGACCCCGATCGACAGGACCGTGGTGAGCGACGCGACGAAGCCACCGACGTTGACGATGCCGCTGGCGCTGCCGAGCCGGTCGGCCGGGTTGTCGGTCCGGGCGTAGTCGAAGCCGAGCATCGACCCGGGGCCGTTGCTGGCCAGCACCAGCATGAGCAGCACCAGCAGCCACAGCGGCGACCGGCCGGGCCACAGCAGCACGGCGGTCCAGACCGTGGCGCTGCCCGTCACGATCGCGACCACCAGGACCGACCGGCGGAACGGCCAGCGTCCGGCCAGCGCGCCCAGCGACGGGCCGATCCCGATGCCGGCGAGGACCAGCAGGCTCAGCAGCCCTCCGGCGGCACCGGGCGAGCGCCCCTGCCCGACGACGAGGAACGGGTAGCCCCACAGCAGCCCGAACGCGGTGCCGCTGAACTGCGTCACGAAGTGCGTCCACAGTCCGAGCCGGGTGCCCGGCTCGCGCCAGGCCGCCCCGAGGCGGGCCCGGACCTCGGGCAGCCCCGCCGGGGCGAGCACGACCGTGCCCACAGGCACGTCGCGGACCCCGGCGACGGCGAGCAGGCCGATCGCCCAGTCCGGCCCCGGCCACGGCCAGGAAGGTGGGGGTCCAGCCGAAGGCGTGCAGCAGGGCCACCAGCGGGAAGGTCGCGGCCACCTGCCCGAGCTGGCCGAGGATGCCGGTGAGCTGGGTGAAGACCGGGGCGCGACGCGGCGGGAACCAGACCGTGACCAGGCGCAGCACGCTGATGAAGGTGAGGGCGTCGCCGACCCCCACGAGCACCCGGGCCAGGACGGCCCCGCCCACCGTGTCGGAGGTGGCCAGCACGGCCTGACCGCCGGCCATGACAAGGGCGCCCGCCGTGAGCATCCGCCGCGACCCGAACCGGTCCAGCAGCACCCCGCTGGGCACCTGCATGGCTGCGTAGACGGCGAGCTGCAGCATCGAGAACAGCCCCAGCTGGGCGGCGCTGGCGCCGAACCTGTCCTGTGCCTGCAGGCCCGCCACACCGAGCGAACCCCGGTGGAAGACCGCAGCGCCGTAGGCCAGCACGCCGAGCGACCACACCAGCAGGGCCCGGCGCCCGGACGGCGACGGCGCGGTCGCGAGGGGCGGACGGGGCAGGGTCACCGCACCAGGGTGCCCGCTGCGCTCACGGACGCACCCTCCCGGGCGATGGAGCGGGGTGCCCCTGCGTCGCCTTCTCGCCGTCCTGACCGGGTCCGCGGCCCTGGCGCTGGTCGCCCTGCTGCCGGGCGGACCCCCCGCGGCCGCCACCGAGCCGACCTCCGGCGACCCCCGCCGGCAGGGCACCCGCGGCCGTCGCCCTCGCCCCCGACGGGACCACGTCCGGACGGCTGGCTCCGCTACCGGCTCGCCGACGGCGCCCTCCCGGCCCGCCTGCCCGGGGGAGCCGGCTTCCGCGGCGAGGTGCAGTTCGGTTTCGGCGGCCGCAGCCGCGCCGTCCGCCTGCTGATCCCGGCCGGCCGCCCGGGACCGGACCCGCTGCTGGTGGTGCTGCACGGGCTGTACCAGACCACCCAGACCGTCGAGCGCGACCAGCAGTGGGGGCCGCTGGCCCGCCGCGAGGGCGTCGTCCTCGCCTACGGCATCGGCACGTCGGCGTCCTGGAACGCGGGCACCTGCTGCGGCAACGCCGTCGCCGAGGGGGTCGACGACGTCGGCTACCTCGACCGGGTGGTGGCCCTGGCCGCGGCGCTGCACCCCGTGCACCCGCGCCGACGGCACGTCACCGGGTTCAGCAACGGCGCGATGATGGCCTACCGGTACGCCTGCGAGCGCCCGGACGTCGTCGCGAGCGTGCTGGCCGTGGCCGGGACCGTCGCCGCGGACTGCCCCGGGGGCCGGCGCGACGTCGCGGTCATGCACGTCCACGGCCTCGCCGACCGGACGGTGCCGCTGCAGGGGACCGCCTATCAGGAGGCACTGCGGTCGCCGCTGCGGCCGGTGTCGCAGACGGTGCGCTTCTTCGGTCCACGGGTCACCGCGACGCTCCTGCCCGGCTACGGCCACGGGTGGCCGACGACCGCCTCCGGCCGCTTCGACACCACCGGCCAGGGGTGGCGATTCCTGGCCGCCTCCCCGCTCCGGGCTGACCGCGCCGGCTGACCCCAACGGCGGGTCAGGGCTCAGCGCGGGCGGCGCAGCCCCAGGGGGTCGGGGCCGTTCTGCGGCGGCAGTCCGAGCGGGTTGGGGCCGCCCCGGGGCAGCCCCGTGGGCAGCTGCGGGAAGCCCTGCGGCAGGCCGGTCGGCAGCCCCTGCGGGAGCGCCTGCTGCTGCTTGGACGGCCCGCCGCCGGCGCGCCCCGGACCCTTCTTCTTGCCCTTGCCCTTGTTGCCGGCCCGCTTGGACGCCCGGCTGCCCGGCATCCCCGGCATGCCGCCCATCTGCTTCATCATCTTCTGCGCCTCGAAGAACCGGTCGACGAGGTTGTTCACCTCCGACACCGTGACGCCGGACCCCTTGGCGATCCGGGTGCGGCGCGAGCCGTTGAGGATCTTGGCGTTGCGCCGCTCCTGCGGCGTCATCGAGCGGATGATCGCCGCGATCCGGTCGATGTCGGAGTCCTTGACCTGCGCGATGGCCTCCTTCATCTGCCCCATGCCGGGCAGCATCCCGAGCAGGCTCGTGATGGACCCCATCTTCTTGACCTGCAGCATCTGCTCGAGGAAGTCCTCGAGGTCGAAGTCCTTGCCCTCCATCATCTTGCCGGCCATGCGCTCGGCCGTGTCGGCGTCGAAGGACTTCTCGGCCTGCTCGATGAGGGTCATGACGTCGCCCATGCCGAGGATGCGCGAGGCCATCCGCTCGGGGTGGAAGACGTCGAAGTCCTTGAGCTTCTCGCCCGTGGACGCGAACAGGATCGGCTGCCCGGTCAGGTGGCGCACACTCAGGGCTGCCCCACCGCGGGCGTCGCCGTCGAGCTTGGTGAGCACGACGCCGGTGAACCCGACGCCCTCCTGGAAGGCCTGCGCCGTGACGACCGCGTCCTGGCCGATCATCGCGTCGACGACGAACAGCACCTCGTCGGGCGAGACCGCGGCCCGGATGTCGGCAGCCTGCTGCATCAGCTCGGCGTCGATGCCCAGCCGGCCGGCGGTGTCGACGACGACGACGTCGTGGTTCATCCGCTGCGCATGCTCCAGGCCACGGCGGGCGGCGTCGACCGGGTCGCCGACCCCACTCCCCTCATAGGGCGCGAAGACGTCGACGCCGGCCTGTCCCCCGACCACCTGAAGCTGCTGCACCGCGTTGGGACGCTGCAGGTCGCAGGCCACCAGCAGCGGTGCGTGGCCCTGGGCCTTGAGCCACAGCCCGAGCTTGCCGGCCAGCGTCGTCTTGCCGGCGCCCTGCAGCCCGGCGAGCATGATCACCGTGGGGCCGGTCTTGGCGTAGCGGATCAGCCGGGTCTGTCCGCCGAGGATGCCGACGAGCTCCTCGTTCACGATCTTGACCACCTGCTGCGCCGGGTTCAGCGCACCGCTGACCTCCGCGCCACGGGCGCGCTCCTTCACGGCGGCGATGAAGGCCTTGACCACCGGGAGGGCGACATCGGCCTCGAGCAGCGCGATGCGGATCTCCCGCGCCGTGGCGTCGATGTCGGCGTCGGACAGCCGGCCCTTGCCGCGCAGCGAGGTGAAGACCTTGTCGAGCCGGTCGGACAGCGTGTCGAACATGCCCCCAGCCTAGGTGCGCAGCAGGCGCCGCCACGTCCCTGTCGGCGACGGGCCTGCCGTGGGAGCATCCCGGGCGCCGCACCACCAGCTCCACACCGCCACCACCGCGTCACCGCCCGAGGAGCCCCGTGCCGAAGGACGACGAAGCGCAGCAGCTGCGCCGGGTACCGCTGTTCTCGGCCTGCGACGACGCGCAGCTCCGGCAGATCAGCCGGCTCGTCGAGCGCTACGACGCACGCAGCGACGAGGTGCTGGTCCGGGAGGGCGAGCCGGGCCACGAGCTCTACGTCCTCGTCGACGGCACCGCGGCGGTCACCCGCGAGGGCGCGCTCGTGGCGATGCTCGACGCGGGACAGTGGTTCGGCGAGCTCGCGGTGCTCGACGGAACGCCCCGCGGGGCGACCGTCACCATGACCACGCCGGGACGGCTGCTGGTGGTGGAGCAGCGCCACCTGTTCGCGCTGCTGGAGACCGCGCCGGCGGTGGCCCGGCGCCTGCTGGTGGGGCTCGCCCGACGCCTGCACGAGGCCGACCGGCTGTCGTAGCGAGTCCCGCGGCCCCGGTCAGGGACCGGCGGGCACGTCCGGCGTCAGGGCCTGCAGCACGGCGGTGACCACGCGCTCGCGCGCGGCGGCGTCGGTGAGCCGGGGCACGTAGAACGCGTCGACCACGTCGGCTCCGAGCGTGCTGGCATGGGCCGTCCGGATGTCGAGGCCCTCAGCGTGCAGCGCCGCGGTGATCCGGTGCAGCACCCCCAGCGCGTCGGGGGCACGCACCTCGACCACCGTGGCGGAGTCGGAGGCGTCGTCGAGCAGCACCACGGTGGGCGGCGCGGGCGGCAGGGCGCTGCGCCGGGCGTACGCCGCCTCGCGCGCGGCGAGCCGCTCCCGCAGCGGCAGCCGCCCGTCCAGGGCGGCCCTCAGGTCGTCGCGCACGGGCGCCCAGTCGGGCAGCTCGCCGAACCGGGGGGCGACCCGGAAGACCGTGACCGCGGTGCCTCCCCGCGAGAACACCGACGCCGAGCGCACGTCCAGCCGGTGCAGCGCGAGGACGCCCGCGGCGAGCGAGAGCAGCCCCGGGCGGTCGGGGGCCACCACGGTGACCTCCTCGCCGCGGGCCTCGAGCGCGAAGCCGCCCGCCGTCACCAGCGCCTCCTGCCAGTCCGCCAGCGGCACCGGGGCGGGGACCGGGTCGCCGGACAGCAGCGACCGGGTGCGGCTGACCAGCTCGGCGACGAGCTGGCCCTTCCAGCTGCTCCAGGCGGCCGGTCCGGTGGCCGCGCTGTCGGCCTCGGTCAGGGCGTGCAGCAGCTCGAGCACCTGGGCGCTGCCGACCGCGTCGGCGACCCCGCGGGCGGTGGCCGGGTCGGCCAGGTCGCGCCGGGTGGCGGCGTCGGGCAGCAGCAGGTGGTGGCGCACCATCGCGACGAGCACGTCGACGTCGTCCGGGGGCAGTCCGAGGCGGGGGGCCATCTGCCGGACCACGTCGATCCCGACGTCGGTGTGGTCGCCCGGCCAGCCCTTGCCGATGTCGTGCAGGAGGGCCCCGAGCAGCAGGAGGTCGGGGCGCGCCACGCGACGGGTGAGCGCCGCCGCCTCGGCCGCGGCCTCGACCAGGTGCCGGTCGACGGTGAACCGGTGGAAGCTGTTGCGCTGCGGCTTGCTGCGGACGCGTTCCCACTCCGGCAGCAGTCGCACGAGCAGTCCGGCCTGGTCGAGGGCCTCGAAGACCGGCACCGCACCGGGGCCCGCCGACAGCAGGCCCACCAGGGCCTCGAGCGCGGGCCGGGGCCAGGGCAGCGGCAGGGGCGGGCCGTCGGCCAGCCGGTCCAGGGTGGCCGGCGCGAGCGGGAGCCCGGCCCGGGCGGCCGCCTCGCCGACGCGCAGCACGAGCACCGGGTCGCCCTCGACGTCGGCACCCTTGGCCAGCACCACCTCGCCGTCCTGCTCGACGACGTCGTGCGCGAGAGGTCGACGCGCGGGAGCCCGGCCGAACAACCGGCGGGGGGCGGGCCGGACCCGGCGCCAGGTCACGTCGGAGGCATAGGCGATGGTGCGGGCCGCGGCGGACACCGCGGCCATGAGGGCGTCGGCGTCGGCCATCCCGAGGGCGGCCGCCACCGCGTCCTGCTCCTGGAGCAGCAGGCGGTCCGAGGGCTTGCGGGCCGAGGCGCCGCGGTGCAGCTCGCCCCGCACGTCGAGCAGCAGCGCGTAGGCCTGCCGCACGGCGGTGCCCGGCGGGTCGACCACCTGCGCCACGGCGAGGGCCTGGAGCGCATGCACGTCGCGCAGGCCGCCCCTGGCCTCCTTGAGGTCGGGCTCGAGCAGGAAGGCCACCTCGCCCGAGGCCCGGGCCCGCTCCTGCCCGGCGGCCAGGAGCTCGGGGAGCCGCTTGACCGCGCCGGCCCGCCAGAGCGCCCGGGTGGCGGTGGTCAGCTCGGCGGTCAGTGCCGGGTCGCCGGCGACGTGCCGGGCGTCGAGCAGCCCCAGGACGGCCTTGAGGTCGGTGCGCGCCACGGTCACCGCCTCGGCGACCGTCCGCACCGAGTGGTCGAGCGGGATCCCCGCGTCCCACACCGGGTACCAGACGGCGTCGGCGAGCCCCGCGACGTCGGGCCGACCGTCGTGCACCAGCACCAGGTCGAGGTCGCTGCCGGGAGCGGCCTCCCGACGTCCGAGGCCGCCGACGGCGACGAGGGCGACGCCGGTCCCGACGTCGCCCAGCAGTCCGGACAGCCAGCGGTCGTAGACCTCGACCAGGGCGGCGCGCTGGTCGGCGCCGCGCAGGTCGGCGCGGTCGAGCACGGCGGCGCGTCCCGGCACGGCCGAGCCCGACCGGCTCGCCCGTGCCGCTCCTGCGCCGCTGCCCTGCGCTGCCGTCCCGGTCATCAGAGCGCTTCGGCCCCGCGCTCCCCCGTGCGCACGCGGACGACGTCGTCGACCGGCGTGGTCCAGACCTTGCCGTCGCCGATGGACCCCGTGCTGGCCGCCTGCACGACCGTGTCGACCACCGAGGCGGCGTCGGCGTCGTCGACGAGCACCTCCAGGCGCACCTTGGGCACGAAGCTCACGGTGTACTCCGCCCCGCGGTACACCTCGGTGTGGCCGCGCTGACGGCCGAAGCCCTGCACCTCGCTGACGGTCATGCCCTGCACGCCGAGCGCCTCCAGGGCCTGCTTCACGTCGTCGAGCTTGAACGGCTTGATCACCGCGGTCACCAGTCTCATGCGGCGAACCCTCTCACCAGCGCGCCCGGCACCCTCGACGCGGCGGTCCTCACCGACGGCCCAGCGTGCGCACCGAGCCGAAGTCGTAGGCGGTCTCGGCGTGCAGGGCGGAGTCGAGCCCGGCGTGCTCGTCCTCCTCGCTCACCCGCCACGGCACGACGAGGTCGACCAGGCGGGCCAGCAGGTAGGACGCGATGAACGAGAAGGCCGTGGTGGCCAGCACCCCCACGGCCTGCCGGCCGAGCTGGCTGGTCCCCCCGCCGAGGAGCAGGCCCTCGTGGAGCACCGCCCCGTTCACCGCGGACGACGCGAACAGCCCCAGGAACAGCACCCCCACCACCCCGCCCACGTAGTGCACGCCCACCACGTCCAGGGCGTCGTCGACGCCGAGGCGGTGCTTGTACTGGACCGCGAAGAAGGCGCACCCCCCGGCCACCAGCCCGAGCAGCAGGGCCGGCCCCGCCTCCAGGTAGCCGCAGGCGGGCGTGATGGCGACGAGCCCGGCGACGGCGCCCGAGACCGCGCCCAGCGAGGTGGCGGCCCCGGTCCGCAGCCGCTCGAGTCCGAGCCAGGCGATCAGGCCGCCGAGCCCGGCCAGGTGGGTGCCGAGCAGGGCCTGCGCCGCGAGCGTCCCGGCCGACAGCGCCGAGCCCGCGTTGAAGCCGAACCAGCCGAACCAGAGCAGGCCGGCCCCGAGCATCGTCAGGGGGAGGTTGTGCGGGGGCATCGCCTCGCGCGGCCAGCCGAGCCGCCGGCCCGCCACCAGGGCCACCGCCAGGGCCGCGGCGCCACAGCTGGCCTCCACGACGAGCCCGCCGGCGAAGTCCAGGACGCCGTAGCGGGCCATCCAGCCGCCCGGGGAGAAGACCCAGTGCGCGAGCGGCGCGTAGACCACCACCGACCACAGGGCCGCGAAGAACACGAAGGCCCCGAAGCGCACCCGGTCGGCGACCGCGCCCGCGATCAGCGCCACGGTGATCACCGCGAACATCATCTGGAACGTCGCGAACAGCACAGGGGGGATGGACAGCGCCAGCCCGGGAACCGGGTCGGACCAGCCGACGCCTCCGGCGAAGCGCAGGTCGCCGAGCAGACCCGCGCCCACGTCGTCGCCGAAGGCGAGCGAGTAGCCGACCAGCAGCCAGGTCAGGCTCGCCACCGCCAGGCAGACGAAGACCTGCATGAGCATCGCCAGGCTGCTCTTGGCCCGGACCATGCCCGCGTAGAACAGCGCCAGCGCCGGGGTCATCAGCAGCACCAGCGCGGTGCACAGCAGGACGAACGCGGTGTCGCCGGAGTCGAGGTCCACGGCCGAGAGGGTGTTGCACCGCCGTCTCACCCGGGTGTCCCCGGTGTTTCCGGCAGGTGAACGCGCACGAGGACGGCCCGGCGGAGCGTCCGGTCCGTCCTCGTGCCGCGGGCCTACAGGGCGTCGACGTCCCGCTCCCCGGTGCGCACCCGCACCAGGTCGTCGACCTGCGTGGTCCAGACCTTGCCGTCACCGATCGAGCCGGTGCTCGCCGCGGCGACGATGGCCTCGACGGTGCGCTCGGCGTCGACGTCGTCCACGACCACCTCCACCCGCACCTTGGGCACGAAGCTCACGGTGTACTCCGCCCCGCGGTACACCTCGGTGTGGCCGCGCTGCCGGCCGAAGCCCTGCACCTCGCTGACGGTCATGCCCTGCACCCCGAGCGCCTCCAGGGCCTGCTTCACGTCGTCGAGCCGGAACGGCTTGATCACCGCGGTCACGAGCCTCACAGCGCCTCGGCTCCCCTCTCGCCCGTGCGGACCCGCACGACGCCGTCGACGGGGGTCGACCAGACCTTGCCGTCACCGATGCTGCCGGTGTGCGCCGACGTCGCGATCACCTCGACGACGTCGCCGGCGTCCGCGTCGTCGACCAGTACCTCCAGGCGCACCTTGGGCACGAAGCTCACGCTGTACTCCGCCCCCCGGTACACCTCGGTGTGGCCGCGCTGACGGCCGAAGCCCTGCACCTCGCTCACCGTCATGCCCTGCACCCCGAACGCCTCCAGGGCCTGCTTCACGTCGTCGAGCTTGAACGGCTTGATCACCGCCGTCACGAGCCTCACGACAGGACCTTGCTGGAGGGCGTCCCGGTGGCCGCCGCGAGGGTGCCCCCGCCGCCGCCGAGCCCGCCGGTGAGCTCGTAGGCCGACTCCAGGTGCTGGGTCTGGTCCAGCCCGGTCACCTCGTCCTCCTCGGTGGCGCGCAGCCCGATCGTCGCCTTGAGCAGCAGCGCGATGAGCAGCGTGCCGACGAAGGAGTAGCCGAGCACGGCGAACGCCGCGACCGCCTGCGTGCCGAGCAGCCCGAGGCTGCCACCGTCGATCAGGCTCTTGGTCAGGGTGTGGGTCTGGTCGCCGACGACACCGATCATCAGCGTGCCGATCAGGCCGCCGACGAGGTGGACGCCGATGACGTCGAGGGCGTCGTCGTAGCCGAACCGGTGCTTGATGGTCACCGCCAGGGCGCACACGACGCCGGCCACCAGGCCGATGGCGAGCGCTCCGAAGACGTTGACGAAGCCGCAGGCGGGAGTGATCGCCACGAGGCCGGCCACCGCGCCCGACGCCGCTCCAAGGGTGGTCATGTGGCCGTCGCGCAGCCGCTCGACGGCCAACCAGCCGAGCAGACCGGCGGCGGCGCCCACCTGGGTGGTGATGAGGACCAGGCCCGAGTAGGCGCTGGCACCGAGGGTGGAGCCCACGTTGAAGCCGAACCAGCCGAACCAGAGCAGGCCGGTACCGAGCATGACGAACGGCAGGTTGTGCGGCCGCATCGGGTCGCGGCCGAAGCCCTTGCGCTTGCCCAGGACGAGGATGAGGGCGAGCGCCGCGGCTCCCGCGTTGATGTGGACCGCGGTGCCGCCGGCGAGGTCGAACGCGCCGAGCCGGTTGACGATCCAGCCGCCCGAGTCGGCCGCGAAGAAGCCGTTGGCGAAGCCGGCCGCCTTGCCGTCCTCCTCGGCGACGCCGAAGGCGAACACCCAGTGGGCGACCGGGAAGTAGATGACCGACACCCAGACCGCACAGAAGGCGAGCCAGGCGCCGAACTTCATCCGGTCGGCGACGGCTCCGCTGATGAGCGCGACCGTGATGATGGCGAACATCAGCTGGAACCCGGAGAAGACCAAGTCGGGCAGCGCGTAGGTGTTGATCACCCCGTCGACGCCGGCGTCGGTGGCGCCGAAGGTGGCGTTGTTGGTGAGGTCCGTGAGGCCGAGCAGGCCGCTGGAGAAGCCGATCAGGCCGCCCTTGTCGGCGCCGAAGGTGAGCGCGTAGCCGAACAGCACCCAGAGCACGCTGACGACGGCGATGGCGCTGAAGCTCATCATCATCATGTTGAGGACGCTCTTGCTCCGGCTCATACCGCCGTAGAAGAACGCCAGGCCAGGGGTCATGAGCAGCACCAGGAAGGCGCAGACCATGACGAAACCGGTGTTGGCACCGTCGATCGTCATCGGGATCTCCTCGTCGTGCGGGACCTGCGTCCCGGTCGACGGCGAGCCTGCTGCGCGCATGTTCCGCAGCGGTACGCGGTGTGTTCCACCCGTGTGACAGGTGCTGCGGCCACGTGTCATCGGTGTTTCACGCCGCGCCGCGCCGGTGCCTACGCTTGGGCCATGACCGACGAGCCCCGCCCCGGAATGGCCGAAGGGCTGGTCGACGACCTGCTCACCCGCGATCTCCCACTGCCGGACGTGCCCCTGCCCGCCTCGGTGACGACGTCGTCGTTCGCGCCGACCGGCCGGCCGGCCCGGCAGGGTGACCGCTGGTGGGGCCACCACCTGGCCGAGATGCGCTGGCAGGCCGAGCTCGCCCGGCTGCTGGTCTCCCCGGTCTGGCTCGGCGTCGGGGTGCCGCACGGCGACGGCGCCCCGGTCATGCTCCTGCCGGGCTTCCTGGCCGGCGACTCCTCGCTCGGGGTGATGGCCAACTGGCTCTCCCGCATGGGTCACCGCCCGTTCGGGTCGGGCATGACCCTCAACGTCGACTGCTCGGACCGCTCCGTCGACCGGATCGAGCGACGGCTCGAGGGGTTCGTCACCGCCGCCGGCGGCCGCCGCGCCGCCCTGATCGGCCACAGCCGCGGCGGGCACTTCGCGAAGGCGCTGGCAGCCCGACGGCCCGACCTCGTGCGTCAGGTGGTCACCATGGGGTCGGGCCTGGACGAGCCCTTCGACATCTCGGTGCCGACGAAGGCGGCCGTCGCCGCGGTGCGCACCGTGCTGCAGCGCACCAGTCGCACGGCGGCGGCGCGCGGCTGCCTGACCGACTCCTGCGACTGCCCCTTCGTCCGCGACTACTCCGCGCCGTTCCCGGCCGACGTCGACCTCACCTCCATCTGGAGCAAGGGCGACGGCGTGGTGCGCTGGCGGGCCTGCGCGGTGCCCTACGCCCGCAACGTGGAGATCACCGGGAGCCACGTCGGACTGGCCTTCAACCGGCGCGCCTACCGCGTGCTCGGCCTGCTGCTGGTCGGGCGCGGCGACGAGGTCAGGACGGCGGCTGCGCCTTTCGCCTGAGCTGCCGGGCCAGCACCGCGGCGGCCGTCCGGGGTGCACGCAGGCCCCCGAGCGGCACCGCCAGGGCCCGCGTCACAGCCTCCGCAGCGGCGCCCACCGCGCTGAGCGGCTCCCCCGCGGCGACCGGACCACGACGGAGCAGCCAGTCGGTCAGCAGCTCCGCCGCGCGTTCGGGCTGCTCCCACAGGTAGGCGTGGCCGGCCCCCGGCAGCACGGCGAGCTCGGCGTCGGGGATCCGGGCCGCGAGGTGGCGCGCGTTGGCCACCGGCACCAGGGCGTCGTGCTCCCCGTGCAGCACCAGCGTCGGTGCCTGCACCTGCGTCAGCCGCGACGCCGTGTCGTGGGTCGCTGTCGCCCACCAGTGGGCCGCCATGCCCTGCGGCCGGGCCCGGTGCTGGCCGAGGGCCCGCAGCAGCTCCCGCGCGCGCTCGGGCTGCTCGCGGCGGAACTTCGCGGACATCACGGCGCCGCCGAGCCAGCGCGCCCGGGCTCCCGCCCCGAGGGGCTCACGACCGAACGCGGCGTAGTCCCGCGGCCCCGGGAGCACCATGCGCGGACCGCCGGCTCCGGTGCCGCCGAGGATCAGGCCCCGCACCCGGTGCGGGAAGCGGACCGCCAGCTCCTGCGCCACGAGGCCGCCCATCGAGATGCCGTACACGTGCGCGCTCGGCACACCGAGCGCGTCGAGCAGCCCCACGGCGTCGGCGGCGAGCTCGGCCGTGGTGGTCGGCCGCAGCGGCGCCGACGAGCGGCCCGACCCGCGGTTGTCGTAGCGGATGCAGTCGACGTGCGGCTCGTACAGCGGCAGCACCGGGTCGAACACGGCGGCGCTGATGGTGAACCCGGTGATCCACAGCAGCGGCTCACCCGTCCCGCTCCGGTCGCAGTGCAGGCGCGCGCCGCGGACCCGGACGTCGGGCACTACTGCTCCAGCACGTAGGTGCCCGGCGCCGGGTCCAGCGGGGTCAGGCCGCCGCCGCCCAGCGCGGTGGGCGCCGGGCGCTCGGCACCGGACCGCTCGGCCAGCCAGGCCACGTGGTCGGTCCACCAGGTGCCGGGGACGGTGCGGGCGGTGCTGCGCCACTCCTCGGGATCGGTCGGGCACGAGTCGTTGACAGTGAAGCTCGACTTCGGATTGCCGGGCGGGTTGACCAGGGCGGCGATATGGCCGCTGGTCGACAGCACGAACCGGGACGTTCCGCCGAGCAGCTCGGTGCTGCGGTAGCAGTTCTGCCAGGGGCAGATGTGGTCGGCGACCCCCGCCACGACGTAGCTGTCGCAGTCGACCTTGGTGAGATCGACGGGGGTGCCCAGCACACGCACCTTTCCCGGCGTGACCAGCGCGTTCTCGATGCTCATGCCGAGGAAGTCGCGGTGCAGGCCGGCCGGCATGCGGGTGGTGTCGGCGTTCCAGAACAGGACGTCGAAGGCCGGGGGCCGACGGCCCAGCAGGTAGTTGTTGACCCAGTAGTTCCAGACGAGGTCGTTGGGCCGCAACCAGGCGAAGACCCCGGCCAGGGCCTGCCCGTCCAGGTAGCCCTTGCGGCCGCTCTCGGCAATGGCCTGCGCGGCCATCTCCTTGTCGACGAAGGAGCCGAGCGTGCCGGCCCGCCGCTGGTCCAGGACGGTCACGCCGAGGGTCAGGCCCGCGATGCGGCTCAGCCCCCCGGTGGCCGCCAGGTGGGCCAGGGCGACGCTGCTCGTGATGCCGCCGGCGCACAGCCCGAGCAGGTGCGTCCGGGACGTGCCGGTGATCTGCTCGACGGCGCCCAGGCAGTCCAGGACCGCCTGCGCGTAGTCGTCCAGGCCCCACGAGGCGTGCTGGCGTCCCGGGTTGCGCCAGGACATCGCGAAGACCTGCTGCCCGTGCTGCACGTAGTGCTCGACCATGCTGCGGCCCGGTGCGAGGTCGGCCACGTAGTACTTGTTGATCATGGGCGGCACGAGCAGCAGGGGCTCCTCGCGCACGACGTCGGTCTGCGGCCGGTACTGGATCAGCTCCACCACCGGGGTGCGGAAGACCACGGCGCCGGGAGTCACGGCGAGGTCGGTGCCGACGCTGAAGGCCGTGTCGTCGACCATCGACGGCGTCCGCCGCCGGGCGACGTCCTTGACGAGCTGCACCCCTCCGTCGACAAGGTTGCGCCCGCCGGTGTCGATCACGGCCTTGAGGGCGGCAGGGTTGAGCAGCGGTGAGTTGCTCGGCGCCAGCGCGTCGACCACGTTCTCGGTGACGAAGCGGACGCGCGCCCCCTCCCTCCAGTCGAGGTCGAGCTCACCGACGACCGTCTCGGCGGTCCCGGCCAGCACCAGGTAGCCCTGGCAGACGCGACGCAGCAGGGCGTTGCCCGTCCAGCCCGGGTCGACGAAGCGCCGGTCACCCTTGGCCGGCGCGACCTCGGACCGCCCGAGCACCACCCGGCCCAGCTCGCCGGCCAGCCCGGGGGCGTGCCGCAGGAGCGGGCCCGGCTGCCCGGCAACCTTGGCGGCCAGCCGCAGGGTGGAGACGCTCGGCAGCAGCCGCCGCAGGCCGCCGGTGCCCGCGTCGGTGAGCATCACGTCCAGGCCGGACCCCACGGAGGCCTCGCTGCCGGGCCTGCTGCCGCGCTGCGCTGCCATGGGTTCTCCTCTGGTCGGCTTCCGGACCCGCCGAGCCTTCCACAGGTCGACCGACCGGCAGACTGCCTGCCATGAGCAGGTGGCTGCAGGAGACGGGTGGCGAACGCGGGGCGTCCTACGACGCGGCGTTCCAGGAGCTGGCGGCGTCCGGCGTCGACGTCCACGGGGAGGCGGCCTACGTGGCTACCCTCGTCGAGCCAGGCGCCTCGGTGCTCGACGCCGGCTGCGGCACCGGCCGGGTGGCCGCCGAACTGGCCCGGCGCCGGTACCAGGTGGTGGGCGTCGACAGCGACCCGTCCATGCTCGACGTCGCCTACGGGCTGCCCGGGGTCGAGTGGCTCGAGGGCGATCTCGCGACCCTCGCCCTGGACGACCGGTTCGACCTCGTGGTGGCGGCAGGAAACGTCCTGGTGTTCCTCGAACCCGGCACCGAGGCCGAGGTGGTGCGCCGGTTGGCCGCCCACCTGGTGCCGGGAGGACTGCTGGTCTGCGGGTGGCGCACCGACCGGATGTCGCGTGCGGAGTACGACGACCTGGCCGCGGCCGCGGGCCTCGAGCCGGTGGTGCGGCACAGCACGTGGCAGGGCGGGGAGTGGCACGAGGACGCCGACTGGTGCGTCGCGGTGGACCGCGCACAGCAGTGACAGCGGCCGCGCGGCCCGACGTGCTAGTGGGTGTGACCGTCGAAGGGGGTGTGGACGGCGCGTCGGTCGGCGGTCATCTGGCTGGCCGGCACCTGGACGGGCATCGGCGAAGGGGTTCCGACGAGGTCGAGCTTGGCGGCCGTGTAATAGGCCGACAGCAGGGTGTTGCGCAGGCCCTCGCCGAAGAAGTTCCGGCCGCCGGCCTCGCTCGCGATCGTCGTCATGTCGTCGTTGGGCAGGTGGTAGCCGGGATAGTCGGCCGCCTTGCGCTGCCCGGCCCACCGCAGCGTCGGATAGCCGGCGTCGGCCCAGGAGGCCTCGTCGGAGTTGCGGTTGTTGGTGCCCTCGATGCTCACCAGCCGCTTGCCCTTGGGAAAGCCGAGGTAGGTGTAGTTCACCTGCTTCAGGACGGGGTCGAAGGCGTTCTTGTCCCGGGCTCCGTGCCAGATGCACAGGCAGTCCTTGTCGCTCGGCACGACGTCGGGGCCGAGCGGCCAGGCGATGCCGACCATGTCGAAGCCGAGGTAGGCGGCGACCTTCTTGCCCGCGGCCTTGAAGGCGGCGGCGTGCTCCTGGGAACCGAGGGCGCCCTCCTCCTCGCCGTTGTACCAGGAGAAGACCAGGGTGCGGTGGGTCGGCACGTCCTTGAAGGCACGGGCGAGCTCCATGACCGTACGGACGCCGCTGCCGTCGTCGTAGGTGCCCGTGATCGTGCCGACCATCGAGTCGAGGTGGGCCCCGAAGACGAGGTGCTCGTCGGCTCGGTCCGTGCCCTGCTTGGTGGCCGTGACGCTCGTGAGCACACCCTTGTAGCTGGTGGTCTGCACCGCGTAGCCGAACGCCTTGACCTCCGCCGCCAGGCCCTCCACGGCCGTGAGCTGGGTGGGGGTCCCGGTGATCCGGACCGGGTGCCCGGAGGCGAAGCTCTCGACGTCGTCGGCAATGGCCGACCCCACGACGGTGGGCCTGGGGTAGTCGTCGAGCTCGTCGAGGACGTCCGCGTTCGCCCCGGAGGCGAGCAGGGGCAGCAGGAGGGCGAGACCGGCCAGACCGGCGAGAGAGGAGCGCACGGACCAGTCTTCGACGTCTCGTGCCCGGTTCCTCCTAGATCGCGGCGTCGTCACCGAGCAGCGCGTCGGCGAACGACTCCGGCGAGAACGGGGCGAGGTCGTCCGGTCCCTCGCCGAGCCCGATCAGCTTCACCGGGATGCCGAGCTCACGCTGCACCGCGACGACGATGCCGCCCTTGGCGGTGCCGTCGAGCTTGGTGAGCACGATCCCGGTCACCTCGACCGCCTGGGTGAACACCCTGGCCTGCGTGACGCCGTTCTGGCCCGTCGTCGCGTCCAGGACCAGCAGCGTCTCGTCGATCGGGCCGTGCTTCTCGACGACCCGCTTGATCTTGCCCAGCTCGTCCATGAGGCCGGTCTTGGTGTGCAGCCGGCCGGCGGTGTCGAGCAGGACGGTGTCGACGTGGTCGGCGATCCCCTGCTTGACCGCGTCGAAGGCCACGCTCGCCGGGTCGCCGCCCTCGGGACCGCGAACGGTGTGGGCACCCACCCGGCTCCCCCAGGTCTCGAGCTGGTCGGCCGCGGCGGCGCGGAAGGTGTCGGCCGCGCCGAGCACGACGCTGCGCCCGTCGGCCACGAGCACCCGGGCGAGCTTGCCGCAGGTGGTGGTCTTGCCGACGCCGTTCACCCCGACGACCAGGACGACGGCCGGGCGCCCGTCCTCGTGCGGCAGCGTGCGCAGCGAGCGGTCGACGTCGGCCCCGATCAGGGCCACGAGCTGCTCGCGCAGCAGGGGCCGCAGCTCGTTGACGGTGCGGACGCCGTCGACCCGCACGCGGGTGCGCAGCGCGGCGATGAGCTCCTGGGTGGCGGCCACCCCCATGTCGGAGGTCAGGAGCGTGTCCTCGACCTCCTCCCAGGTGTCCTCGTCGAGGGCGTCGCGGCTGAGCAGGGCGAACAGTCCGCGGCCGAGTGTGGTCTGCGAGCGCGACAGGCGGCTGCGCAGCCGGGCCATCCGGGTGCCGGTGGGCTCCGGGACGTCCAGCACCGGGGTCTGCGGGTCGACGACGTCGACAGCCGCGGGCAGGACGTGGTCCAGGTCGGCCGGCGGCGCATCCGGCAGGTCGAGCGTGTCGACCGGGCGCTTGGCGGTGTCGCGCGGCACCTCGGCGTCGTCACCGGTTCCGGGCCGGTAGTCGAGCCCGGGGCGCGGCGGCGGCGGGGGCAGCTGCCGGCGCCCGCGCCGACCGCTGATCAGGGCGACCGAGGCCACCACCGTGACGAGCAGGACAGCGAGCAGCAGACCGAGGAGTTCCAGCACGCGACCAGTCCTACCAGGGGTTTGCTGCCCCGGCACCGCCAGGGGCGACGCCCGGGCCTGCGGGCGCAGCGATCAGGCGACCGGCTCGCGCAGCCGCTGGCTCACCACGGCGCTGACGCCGTCGCCACGCATGGTCACGCCGTAGAGCGCGTCGGCGATCTCCATCGTCCGCTTCTGGTGCGTGATGACGATGAGCTGCGAGGTCTGCCGCAGCCCCTCGAACAGCTCGAGGAGGCGGCCGAGGTTGCGGTCGTCGAGCGCCGCCTCGACCTCGTCCATGACGTAGAACGGCGAGGGGCGGGCCCGGAAGATCGCCACGAGCAGCGCGATGGCCGTCAGCGACCGCTCTCCGCCGGACAGCAGGGACAGCCGGCTGACCTTCTTGCCGGCCGGCCGGGCCAGCACCTCGATGCCGGTGGCGAGCATGTCGTCGGGGGCGGTCAGCACCAGCTTGCCCTCGCCGCCCGGGAACAGGGTGGCGAAGACGTCGACGAACTCGCGGGCGACGTCGGCGTAGGCGGCGGCAAAGACGTCGTGGATGCGAGCGTCGACGTCCCGGATGACGGTGAGCAGGTCGCGACGGGTCGCCGCGAGGTCCGCGAGCTGCGCCGTCAGGAACGCCGAGCGCTCCTCCAGCGCGGCGAACTCCTCCAGGGCCAGCGGGTTCACCTTCCCGAGCAGCGCCAGGGCCCGCTCTGCGGCGGCGGCGCGCTTGTCCTGGACGGCGCGGTCGTAGGGCGCGGGCGCCGCGGCGTCGTCCACGGTGCCGTCCGCCGACGGCGCGGCAGGCACGGGAACGTCCGGCCCGTACTCGGCCGTCAGCTGCTCCAGCGGCACGCCCCACTCCTGCACCGACCGTGCCTCCAGGGCCTCGATCCGCAGGCGCTGCTCGGCCCGCGCCACCTCGTCGCGGTGCACCACGTCGGTCAGGCGGTCGAGCTCGGCGGCCAGGTCACGGCTGCGGCCGCGCAGCTCGGCGAGCTCCCCCTCGGTCAGCGCGCGCGCCGCCTGCACGGTCTCCCGCTCGTCGGCGGCCGCCTGCAGCGAGACGGCGATCAGGGCGAGCGCCTGCGTGGCGACGTCGACCACGGCCCCGGCCAGGGCCGCGCCCCGTGCACGCTGCTCACGCAGCACCGCGGTGCGCTCGCGCGCCTGCCGTTCCTGGCGTGCCGCGCGCTCCAGCGCCTCGGCCCGGCCGGCCAGCGCCCGCGCCCTCTCCTCGGCCGTGCGGACCGCGAGGCGCGCCTCCACCTCGGCCGCCCGGGCCTGGGTCGCGGCCAGGGCGAGCCGGTCGCGCACCTGCGGCGTCGGCTCCTCGTCCATCGGAGCGCTCTCGGCGAGCGCGAGCCGCTCCTCCAGCTCGGCCAGCCCGGACAGGTCGCGGTCGCGCGCCTGCTCGGCGTTGACCCGGGCCTGTTCGAGCCGGCCGGCCTCGGCCTCCGCCGAACGGGCCGCGCTCGCGAGCAGGCCGAGCTGCTCGGCGACGGCCGCCATCCGGGCGTCGCTGTCGTGCAGCACCGTGAGGGCAGCCTCCACCTCCGCGCGCGCCGTCGCGACCTCGGCCTGCGCCCGGGCGACGTCGAAGTGCAGCCGCTCGAACCGCTGCTGGGCCTCGTCGTGCTGGCCCGCTGCCTCGTCGACCGCTGCCTGCACCTCGAGCAGCGAGGGGGCTCCGGTGGAGCCACCGGCCGCCCAGCCCGGACCCAGCACATCGCCGTCGGTGGTGACCGCCCGCAGGCCCCGCGCCACGAGGGTGCGCGCCACGTCCAGCGACGGCGCGACGACCACACCCCCCAGCAGCGACGCGACGGCGTTCTGCAGCCCGTCCGGCGCCTCGACGAGGTCCACGGCCCACAGGCAGCCCTCCGGGAGCGGGCCTTCGCCCGTCCGCTCGACCGCGGGCGCCCCGGCGAGCAGGAGCCCGGCCCGGCCCGCGTCGGTCGCCCGCAGCAGCCCCAGGGCCTCGGCGGCGTCGTCCGGGCCGCTCATCGCCACCGCGTCCGCAGCGGTGCCGAGGGCGGCCGCGATCGCCACCTCGGCGCCGGCGCGCACGTGCACGAGCGACGCAACGCTGCCCAGCACTCCGGCGACCCCGCCCGCGAGCAGGGCCCCGGACCCGTCCTTGCGCTGAAGGCTCATCGCGAGGGCGTCCCGCCGGGCCGCGAACGTGGAGCGGTCACGCTCGGCGGCCCGCTCGTCGGTCTGCAGCACGGCAAGGGCGTCCTGGGCGGCCGCGAGGGCCAGCTCCGCGGCCTCGTGCCGCTCGTCGAGGCCGACCTCGCCCTCGTCCAGGCCACCGGCCTGCACCTGCAGTTCTTCTAGGTCGGCCCGCGCCCGGTCGGCTCGCAGGTGCGCCTCGGCGAGCGCCCCGGCCAGGCGCCCCAGCTCGGCCTCGGCGGCCAGCGCGCGCGACCGCAGGGCGCCGACCTGGCCGGTCAACCGGGCCAGGCCCTCCCGCCGGTCGGCCACCGCCCGGGCCGCAGCCACCAGCGCCTTCTCCTCCGCCGCCAGCGACCCCTCGAGGTCGGTGCGCCGGGTGACCGCGTCGCGCAGCCGCTCGGCGTCGAGCGCCTGCTGCTCGGTGAGCGCCCGCTCCTGCTCGCGCACCTGCTCGGCCTCGGCCTCCAGCTGCTCGGGATCGCGGCCGGGTCGGCCCTGGTCGGTCAGCGGCGCCGTGAGGTGGCGACGCCGCTCGGCCGCGAGGTTGGCCGTCCCGCGCAGCCGCTCCTCCAGGGCCGACAGCCGGTACCAGGTCTCCTGCGCCCGGGCGAGCCGCGGGGCCTGCTCGGCGGTGGCCGCCTCCAGGGCCGTCTCCCGCTGCTGCAGCTGCGCCAGGGCGCCCTCGACCTCGGTGCGCCGGGCCCGCAGGGCGGTCTCGTCACGCACCTCGGCCGCCAGCGCGGTCCGCAGCTGCACCAGGTCGTCGGCGAGCAGCCTCAGCCGGGCGTCGCGCAGGTCGGCCTGCACCTGGCCGGCCCGTCGGGCCACCTCCGCCTGGCGTCCCAGCGGCTTGAGCTGGCGTCGCAGCTCGGCCGTGAGGTCCTGCAGGCGGGTCAGGTTGCCCTGCATCGCCTCCAGCTTGCGCAGCGCCTTCTCCTTGCGCTTCTTGTGCTTCAGGACCCCGGCGGCCTCCTCGATGAAGGCCCGCCGGTCCTCCGGCCGCGCGCTGAGCACCGCGTCGAGCTGCCCCTGCCCGACGACGACGTGCAGCTCGCGGCCGATGCCGCTGTCGCTCATCAGCTCCTGCACGTCGACCAGCCGGCACTTCGTGCCGTTGATGGCGTACTCGCTGCCGCCGTCCCGGAACATCAGCCGGGTGATGGTCACCTCGGCGTACTCGATGGGGAGCGCGCCATCGGTGTTGTCGATGGTCAGGGTCACCTCGGCGCGACCGAGCGCCGGCTTGCCGGGGGTCCCGGCGAAGATGACGTCCTCCATCTTGCCGCCGCGCAGCGCCTTGGCGCCCTGCTCGCCGAGCACCCACGCCATGGCGTCGACGACGTTGCTCTTGCCGGACCCGTTCGGGCCCACCACGCAGGTGATGCCGGGCTCGAAGCGCAGCGTCGTCGCGGACGCGAAGGACTTGAAGCCCTTCAGCGTGAGGCTCTTGAGGTGCACGTGGTCCTTCCCGTGGCGCGGCTCCGCGGCACGCTAGCGGCCCGGGCACGCGAAAGGCCGGCCTCCCGAGGGAGACCGGCCCGTGACGGTGCGCTAGCTGAAGGCGGGCTCGTCGGCGTGCTCGAGGGTGAGCAGCCGCAGGTCGTCGTCGGTGACCGACACGCTGCCGCGCAGCTCCACGAGCTCCGCCTCGAGCTCGGCGACCCGGCCGCGCAGCCGGCGGACCTCGGCGAGCAGCCGCAGGTCGTGGGGCGCACCGAGGTGCCCGAACAGAGCCTTGGCCATGACTGTCCTCCGCGTTGAGGTGGGTCCAGCGCGGGTGGGTCGCTGGGCCTGGGTGTGCTGTGCTCCTGGGGTCCGCTGTGGTCCTCGACCCGGCGACCGATCGGCCTGCCGAGGGGGACCGGGGCGAGGCCCAGGCGTGGGAAGCCAAGAGTCTCACCCGCCTCCACGACGGTCAAGGACCTGTCACGGTCGGATCACGATCCTGCGACGGAGGGAGCCCCGTCCGGGTCCGCCCGCCTACCGCTCCAGGAACCCGCCGTCCGGTCCGAGGCGGGGAGCGGACCACTGCGCCGACACGTGGTCGACCCGGCCCGGGGTCCCCGGTCCGCGCAGGGCCGCGAGCAGCGCCTCGCACCCGGCGCGCGGCCCCTCGGCCACCACCTCCACCCGGCCGTCGCGCACGTTGGTGGCGGAGCCCACCAGCCCCTGCTCCAGGGCGCGCGCACGGGTCCACCATCGGAAGCCGACGCCCTGCACGTGGCCGGACACGTGGGCGGTGAGGCGCGCGGTCACCGCGCCAGGGTAGGCCGCTGCTCCTAGGCTCCTCGGATGGCCACCCCGCTGCGCATCGCGCCCTGCCGGACGCTGTGCCGGTGGGGGCCGACCCGCGGCCGCGTCGACGGGCAGACGCTGTTCGCCTGCACCGGGTGCGGCTCGCAGTGGGTGCCGTCCGAGCCCTGGACCCCGCGACAGGCCGACGGGTCGTGGCCGCCCGGCGTGCGGGAAGCGCTGGCGCGCACCGGGACCGGTGGACCGCTCAGGGACGCCCCTGCCGCGGACGCGGCTGGCACCGCGGGCAGCTGAACGAGCTGCGGTTCATGAATGACTCCCGCCGGATCGGGGTGCCGCAGCGCACACAGGGCCGGTCCTGCCGGCCGTAGGCGTTCAGGGAACGCTCGAACAGCCCGCTCACACCGTCGGTCGAGACGTACAGCGCGTCGAAGCTCGTGCCGCCCTGCTGCAGCGACTCCTCCAGCACGTCCCGCACATGCTGGAGCAGGGCGGTCGCCCGCGGCCGGGTCACCAGCTCGGTCGGCCGGGCTCCGTGCAGCCGGGCCCGCCACAGCGCCTCGTCGGCGTAGATGTTGCCGATGCCGCTGATGAGGGTCTGGTCCAGCAGGGCCCGCTTCACCCCGGTGCGCCGGGCCCGCAGTCCGGCCACGAACGCGGCGTCGTCGAACGCGGGGTCGAGCGGGTCACGGGCGATGTGGGCGATCGTGTGCGGCAGCGTCGCTCCCCCGGCCACGACGGCCAGCCCCCCGAAGGTGCGCTGGTCGACGAAGCGCAGCTCGCGGCCGCCGTCGGTGAAGGTGAACCGGATGCGCAGGTGGACCTCGTCGGCCTGGTCGGCCGGCTTGACCAGCAGCTGGCCGCTCATGCCGAGGTGCCCGGTGAGCGCGTCGCCGCTGTCCAGCGGCAGCCACAGGTACTTCCCGCGCCGCTGCGCCGACGCGACGGTGCGCCCGAGCAGCAGCGCCCGGAAGTCCGCTGCCCCGGCCTCGTGCCGGCGGACGGCCCGCGGGTGGCGCACCTCGACGTCGGCGAGCGTCCGGCCGACGACGCCGCGTTCCAGGCCGCGCCGGACGACCTCCACCTCGGGCAGCTCGGGCACGTCGGCCTCAGGCGCCCTGGGACGCGACCGACCGCAACGCCACCGCGGCGACCCGGGCCGCCTGCTGCTCGGCCTCCTTCTTGCTGCTGCCCTGCCCCTGCCCGTGCAGGCCCGCGCCGAGCCGCACCTGAGCGGTGAAGCGCTTGGCGTGGTCGGGACCGGTCTCGGTCAGGGCGTAGGCAGGAGCGCCGAGTCCCCGCGCCGCCGCGAGCTCCTGCAGCTCGGTCTTCCAGTCCAGCGACGCGTCCACCCCCGCGGCGGCCGCCATGACCGGGTCGAACAGCGCCCGGACGAGCGTGGTGGCGCCGTCGATGCCGTGCTCGCAGTAGACCGCGCCGATCACCGCCTCGAGCGTGTCGGCCAGGATCGTCGTCTTGTCACGGCCCCCCGTGGCCTCCTCGCCCCGGCCGAGCCGCAGCCACGGTCCGAGGTCGAGCTGGCGGGCGACGTCGGCCAGGGCACGGGTGTTGACGACGGACGCCCTGAGCTTGGCCAGCTGGCCCTCGGGCAGCTCCTCGTGCGCCCGGTAGAGGGCGTCGGTGACGATGACGCCGAGCACGGCGTCGCCGAGGAACTCCAGGCGCTCGTTGGTGGGGAGCCCGCCCTGCTCGTAGGCGTAGGACCGGTGGGTGAGCGCGCGTTCGAGCAGGTCCGCGGGCAGCGGCGTGCCGAGGGCGGCCTCGAGGAGGGCGTAGTCGGGCCGCGGGGTGGTCCGGTTCATGCGCGCCGACTCACAGGCGGGCGACCGCGAGGTCGACGGCCTCCCCGACGGTGGTGAGCCCGTCGAGGTCGTCGTCCTCGATGTGGAAGCCCGCGGCGGCCCGTGGGGCGAGCGTCTCCTCGACGATCTCGACGATCTCGACCAGGGCCAGGCTGTCGGCCTGCAGGTCCTCACGGAACCTCGTCGCCCGGGTGACGCTGTCGGCGGGGACCTCCAGCACCGTGGCGACGGCCTGCTGCACGACGGCGAGCACCTCCTCCGGGCTCATGCCGAGGCCCGCAGTCGCTCGAGGGCGCCGGTCAGCGACGGCACGAGTCCGGCCCGGGCGGCCTGCGCGGCCACCGCGATGCAGCTCGCCACGGCGCGCGGAGAGCTGCTGCCGTGCCCCACCACCACGACGCCGCCCACGCCCAGCAGCATGCCTCCTCCGAGCACCTCGGGCTGCATGTGGGCCGTCGCGGCGTCCGCGGCCGCCTGCAGCTGCTCCCTCGTGGCGGCGACGCCGGACGCGGCCGCGAACGCCTCGAGCAGGACGCCGGTGAGCATGAGCGCGGCACCCTCAAGCCCCTTGAGCAGGACGTTGCCGGTGAAGCCGTCCGCGACGACGACGTCGGCCGCCCCGCCGAAGGGCACGTCGCGCCCCTCGACGTTGCCGACGAAGTCGACCGGCAGTCCGGCGCAGACCTCGGTGAGCACCTCGAAGGCCTCCTTGCGCAGGACGTCGCCCTTGCCTGGCTCCTCGCCGTTGGTCAGCAGGCCGATCCGGGGCCGGTCCAGCCCCAGCCGCACCGCGGCGAAGGCGGCGCCGGCGAGGGCGAACTGCCCCAGCAGCGCGGGGGTCGCCTCCACCGTGGCACCGGCGTCGAGGAAGACGAGCGGACCGGCCTGCGCCGGAACGACCACCGCGAGGGCGGGTCGGGACATCCCCTTGAGCCGGCCGAGGGTGAACACCGCGGCGGCGAGGGCGGCCCCGGTGGAGCCCACCGAGACCATCGCGTCGGCCTGACCGTCGCGGACCAGCCGAGCGCAGACCCGCACCGTCGCGTCGCGCTTCGCGCGGACCCCACGGGCCGGGTCCTCATCCATGCCGACGACCTGGGTGGCCGCAACCACCGACAGCCGCCCGTCGGCTCCCCGTTCGGAGAGCAGGCGGGCGGCGAGGTCCGGTGGACCGACGAGCACGACGTCGACGTCGGGCTGCTCGTCGGCGGCGAGCAGGGCGCCGTCGACGACCTGCTCGGGCGCGCGGTCACCCCCGAGCAGGTCGAGAGCGACGCGCGTCACCGCGGAGGCGTCAGACCGTGAGGACGGTGCGACCGTCGTAGCGGCCGCACTCGCCGCACACGGTGTGCGGGCGGGTGGTGTGGCCGCGGTCGCACGTGGTCAGGACCGGGAGGGCCGTCTTCCACTGCGAGCGACGCGAGCGGGTGTTGCTGCGCGACATCTTGCGCTTCGGGACAGCCATGACTACTCCTCGGTGGTGCTGCGGGTCGGTGTGGTGCGCAACTGCGGTGTGCGGTGGCTCAGGTGGTGCGGTCCGGCTGCGTGCTGTCGGTGCTGTCCGCCGGGAGCAGGCCCGCGAGGGCTCCCCACCGGGCGTCGACGACGTCGTGCGTGTGGTTGTCCGGGAGGTCGTCGAGTCGCTCGCCGCACTCGACGCAGAGCCCGGAGCAGTCCTCCTGGCACAGCGGGGTGAGCGGCAGGGCGAGCACCACGGCGTCGCGCAGCACCGGCTCGAGGTCGAGCAGGTCGCCCTGCATCTGGGAGACCTCGTCCTCGTCGTCGTCACCGCTGGCGGCGGAGTCGCGCTTGTCGGTGTAGCTGTACAGCTCCTGCACGGAGACCGTGATCGTGTCGTTCACGGGTTCCAGGCATCGACCGCACTCGCCGCGCAGCGGACCGGTGACGGTGCCGCTCACGTACACGCCCTCCATGACGCTCTCGAGCCTGAGTTCCAGGTCGAGCTCGGCACCGGCGGGCACGCCGATGAGGTCGACCAGACCGAGGCCCTCGGGCGCGGCGGCGGTGCGGTGCACCTCACGCATCGACCCCGGTCGCCGTCCCAGCTCGCGCGTGTCGATCACGAGGGGGGCGTGGGGGTCGAGGCGCTTCTGCCTGTCGTCGGGCACGGCTGATCTGTTCATCGTCGGCCCAGACCCTACCGGACCGCTACTGCGGCAGCGGGGCGTCGTCGTCGGCGCCGGCCAGCTCGTCCAGCGCCGATCGGCCGGCCAGCTTGGCCCGACCCCGCTCGACCGCCTCGAGCGTCTTGTGCAGCACCACCTGGAAGTTCGCCAGCTTGCCGTCGACGTAGTCGTCGACCTGCACCTGCATGGTCTCGGCGGTCGCCCGGGCCTGCTCGAGCAGCGCGGCGGCCTCGGCGGTGGCCTCCCGGTGCACGTCGGTGGCGGCGATCAGCCGCTCGCGCTCGGACCGCGCCTCCCCGACGATCCGGGCCGCCTCGTCGTGGCCCTGCCCCACGACGGCGTCGCGCTCGCGCAGGACGTCCTGCGCCTGCTGCAGCGTCACCGGGAGCAGGTGGCGCAGCTCGTCCAGCAGGGTCAGGACCTCGTCGCGGTGGACCATGACCGACGACGACAGCGGCACCACGCGAGCCTGCTCGACCAGCCGGGCCAGCTCGTCGAGCTTGTCGTGGACGGCGTCCACGTCAGGCCCTCGCCAGGCGCTCGAGCAGCACCGCGTGCACCTGCTCCGGGACCAGGCCGCTGACGTCGCCCCCGTACGTGGCGACCTCCTTGACCAGGCTGGACGACAGGAAGCTGTAGAGCGGGTTCGTCGTCATGAACAGCGTCTCGACGCCGGCCAGGCCGTGGTTCATCTGCGCCATCTGCAGCTCGTAGTCGAAGTCGCTGATGGCCCGCAGGCCCTTGACGATCACCTGGATGTCGTGGGTGCGGCAGAAGTCGACGATGAGCCCGTCGAAGGAGTCGACGACGACGTTGCCGTACTGGGCGGTCGCCTCGCGCAGCATCTGCGTGCGCTCCTCGAAGGTGAACATCCGGTTCTTGGAGGCGTTCATCCCGACGGCGACCACCACCTCGTCGTAGAGGTCGCTGGCGCGTCCCACGATGTCGAGGTGGCCGAGCGTCACCGGGTCGAACGAGCCGGGGCAGACGGCGCGCCTCATGCCGGCTGCGCCGTCTCGGGGTCGGACAGGACCGCGTACCAGAGCATCGCCTCACCGTACTTGCGCTCGCGCACGCCCTGCAGGGCGCCCGGCCAGGCCAGCGCGGGCCCCCGCCGCCGGCGCTCCACCGCGACGACGGCTCCCGGGGGCCAGCCACGGCAGCAGCATCTCCAGCACGGGCGCCACGTCGTGCTCGTAGGGCGGGTCGAGCAGCACCAGGTCGTAGCGCGGTTCGGCACCGTGGGCGAGGAACAGCTCGACGGGCACGTGCACGACGTGGGCCCCCGCGAGGCCGACCGCCTCCACGTTGGCGTGCAGCACGCTGACCGCCGCGGGGTGCGACTCCACCAGCGTCGCCGACCGGGCCCCCCGGCTCAGCGCCTCCAGGCCGAGGGCGCCGCTGCCGGCGTAGAGGTCGAGCACCGCAGCGCCCTCGACGTCGAGCAGCGACTGCAGGCTGCTGAACAGGCCCTCCCGCGCCCGCTCGCTGGTGGGTCGGGTGAGGGTGCCGTCGGGCACCTGCAGCCGTCGTCCTCGCTCGCTGCCCGCGATGATCCGTGTCACCGGGCAGACGCTAGTCAGGCCTTGTCGAGGTAGTCGGCCCGCTCCTCGTCGAGCAGGCTGACCACGGCCGTCCGCAGCGCCGGATGCGCCTGCAGCATCGGGTCGCCGGCGACGAGGGCCGTGGCGGCGTCGCGGGCCGCGAGGATGACGTCGACGTCGCGCAGCAGCTGCAGCATGCGCAGGCTCGAGCGCGAGCCGCTCTGCGAGGCCCCGAGCACGTCGCCCTCGCGACGCTGCTCGAGGTCCAGGCGCGACAGGGCGAAGCCGTCGGTGGTGGAGGCCACGGCGTCCAGCCGCTCCCGGGCCGGACTGCCCGTCTCGGCCTCGGTGACCAGCAGGCACAGCCCGGGGTGCTGCCCCCGCCCGATCCGTCCGCGCAGCTGGTGCAGCTGGCTGATGCCGAACCGGTCGGCGTCGAGCACCACCATGACCGTCGCGTTCGGCACGTCGACGCCGACCTCGATGACGGTCGTGGCCACCAGGACGTCGAGCTCGCCGCGGGAGAACGCCCGCATGACCGCGTCCTTGGCGTCGGAGGGCATCCGCCCGTGCAGGGCCGCCAGGCGCAGCCCGGCCAGCGCCTCCTGGGCGAGCCCGGGCAGCACGTCCTCGACGGCGGCAGCGGGACGGCGACCCTCGGCGTCGGGCTCGGCGTCGTCGCCGCCGATGCGGGGGCAGACGACGAACGCCTGGCGCCCCTCGGCGGCCGCCTCCCGGACCCGCTGCCAGACGCGGTCGAGCCAGGCCGGCTGCTCGCTGACCGGTACGACGTTGCTGCGGATCGGCGACCTCCCCTTCGGCAGCTCGGTGAGGGTGGAGACCTCGAGGTCGCCGTAGACCGTGATGGCCACCGTGCGCGGGATCGGCGTCGCCGTCATCACGAGGACGTGGGGCGGCGTCGCCCCCTTGGCGCGCAGGGCGTCACGCTGCTCGACGCCGAACCGGTGCTGCTCGTCGACGACGACGAGCCCGAGGTCGGCGAACTCCACCCCCTCGGAGAGCAGGGCATGCGTGCCGACCACGAGTCCGGCCTCGCCGCTCGCGACCTCGGCCAGCGCGGACCGGCGCGCCGCCGCCCCGAGCGACCCGGTGAGCAGGGCCACGCGGGTGGCGTGGGAGGCGCCGTCGAGCTCACCGGCGCGGGCGAGCGGGCCGAGCAGGTCGCGCAGCGAACGGGCGTGCTGCTGGGCGAGCACCTCGGTAGGGGCGAGCAGGGCGGCCTGACCGCCGGCGTCGACGACCGCGAGCATCGCCCGCAGCGCCACCAGGGTCTTGCCCGACCCCACCTCGCCCTGCAGCAGTCGGTGCATCGGTGCGCTGCGGGCCAGCTCGGCCAGCAGCACCTCGCCGGTGGACCGCTGCCCGTCGGTGAGGGTGAACGGCAGCGCCGCGTCGAAGGCGGCCAGCAGGCCGTCGGGGCGCGGCACGCGGGGGGTGCCGGGGCTGGCCAGCAGCGCGGCACGACGCTGCGCCAGGACCACCTGCAGGACCAGGGCCTCGTCCCAGCGCAGCCGGGCGCGGGCCCTCTGGACGTCGGGCCAGCCCGACGGCGCGTGGATGCCGGCCAGCGCCTCGAACAGGCCGGGCAGGCCGTGCTCGTCACGCAGCGCCTCGGGAAGCGGGTCCGGGCCGACCTCCACCTGGGGCAGGACCGTGCGCACGCTCGTCTGCAGCACGAACGTGGAGATCTTGGCGGTGGCCGGGTAGATCGGCACGAGAGCGCCGGCGAAGTCCGGCGTCGGCACCCCGTCCTCGTCGTCGACGAGCTGCCACTCGGGGTTGGCCAGCTGCACCTTGCGGGCGAAGACCTCGACCTTGCCGGCGAAGAAGGCGCGGCGGCCCGGACGAAGCTCGCGCTCGGCCCACGGGCGGTTGAAGACCGCCATCGTCATGGTCGCGCCCTTGTCGTCGGTCACCGTCACGTCGGTCTTGTGGAGCCTGGGCCGCAGCGTGCGGCCGCTGCAGCGCACCACCTCCGCGAAGACGGTCGCGTGCTCACCCACGACCAGCTCGTCGAACCCGGTGAGTCGCCCCCGTTCGGCGTACCGGCGGGGGTAGTGGTGCAGCAGGTCGCCGACCGTGTGCAGCGCCAGCCCGCTCGCGAGCGCCTTGGCGGTCCGGTCGCCCAGGACCTTCACCGGGCGGTGTCCAGGGTGGTGCTCACTCCGCGCCGAGCAGCAGCACCGCGTGCGGCTGCCCTCCGTCGTGGACGCCGGCCTCCGCCCCCGCCGCGCGGGCCCGCTCGGCCAGGCGCTCGGTCAGGGCGGCCGGGGCCGCCGCCCCCGCGAGCAGGGTCACCAGCTCGGCACCCGGCTCGAGCAGCCGGTCCAGCAGCGCCACGGCGACCTGCTCGACGTCGGGTCCGACCTCCACGATCCGTCCGAGGAGCAGACCGAGGGCGTCGCCGGCCCGGCACGGTCCCGCCGGGGTGACCGCATCGCGGACGGCCACGGTCACCTCTGCCCAGCGGGTGGCGTCGGCGGCCCCGGCCATGGCTGCGGCCGCCTCCTCCAGGGGGAGCTCCCCGTCGGTCACCGCGAGCGCGGCCAGGCCCTGCACCACCGAGCGGGTCGGTACGACGACCACGTGCTGCTGCTCCGGCGGGCACAGGGCGGCCGCGGCCCGGGCGACCGCGAGGACGTTGCCGTCGTTGGGCAGCACGATCACCTCGCGCGCCCCCGTGCGGCGGACCGCCTCGAGCACCTGTGCCGTCGACGGGTTGGCGGTGGGGCCGCCGTCCACGACGGTCGCGCCGCAGTCGGAGAACAGGGCGACCAGCCCGGAGCCGGGGGCCACCGCGACGACAGCCCTGGTGGCCGGCCGCTCGTTCATGACCGGCAACGCCGCCTCGGCGACCTGGTCCTCGAACCGGGTGACCCCCACGCGGAAGGGCCGGCCGGCCTCGACGCCCGCCTCCAGCGCAGCCCCGACGTCGTTGACGTGCACGTGGACGTTCCACAGCCCCTGCGCCCCCACGACCACCAGGGAGTCGCCGAGGGCCGCCAGCGACGTGGACAGCCGCTCCACCCGGGCGTCGTCGCTGTCGGCCAGCAGGAACTGCACCTCGTAGGCGAACTCGACGCTGCCGGTCTCCCGCCGGGCCGCGGGCGCAGCGCCGTCCCGGACGACGACCGGCGGGGGCTCGGAGACGACCGCCGTGCCGGTGACCACCTGCTCCAGGGCCTCCAGCAGGACGCACAGCCCCCGGCCCCCGGCGTCGACCACCCCGGCGTCCCGCAGGGCGGGCAGCTGCTCGGGCGTCCGGGCCAGGGCCAGGACCGCCGCGGCCCGGGCCGTCCTGACCACGGAGGCGACGTCGTCGCCGTGGGCGCCGTCCGCCGCCGCCCTGGCCACCGTCAGGACGGTGCCCTCGACCGGCTCGGCCACCGCCGCGTAGGCGAGGTCGGCCGCCCGGGACAGTCCCGCGCGCAGCTCGGCCGCTCCCCCGCCGGCGGGGGGCAGCGCCTCGCACACCCCGCGCAGCAGCTGGCTGAGGATGACCCCGGAGTTGCCCCGTGCCCCGAGCAGCGACGCGCGCACGATCGCCGGGGTCAGCTCCGTGAGGTCGTCCGGCACCGCGGTCAGGGCGTCGACGACGCTCTGCAGGGTCAGCAGAAGGTTGGTGCCGGTGTCGCCGTCGGGCACGGGGTAGACGTTGAGGTCGTCGATCTCCCTGCGCGCGGCGCGTAGGGCGTCGGCACCGGCGCTGCACCAACGGCGCACGGCGGCGGCGTCCAGCACCTGCAGCACGCGGCTCCCCGGTCGTCAGCGGGCCCGGGGCTCCGGGACCGCAAGGATCCCCCCGGCCCGGGCCGGTCGGAGGGGCGAGGCTATCCCGTGCCGCCGACACCGGCGGGCCGGTCGGCCAGGGCTGCTAGTGTCGTTCCGTCGTCCGGTGGCGCACGCCCCGACGCACCTGGACCGGTTTCTCCGGTCTCACCCTCATCTCGCACTCGACGTACTGGAGAACTCCGTGGCTGCCACCTGCGACATCTGCGGCAAGCGCCCCGGCTTCGGCATGTCCGTGAGCCACTCGCACCGCCGCACCCCCCGCCGCTGGAACCCGAACATCCAGACGGTGCGTGCCATGGTCGGCAAGGCCGGCAAGACGCCGAAGAAGCTCGGTGTGTGCACCTCCTGCCTCAAGGCCGGCAAGGTCTCCCGCGCCTGAGCGCTCCCACCCGGCACGAGCCGCACGCCGCCTGACAGGTCTCTGTCCAGGCGGCGTTGCCGTGTGTACCCTCCCGCGTCAGTCGCACCTTCCGCACGGACCGGTACGACTCGGTCCCGCGCCGTGCGGCGGCCGTCCGCGACAGAAGGCTCCAGGACATGGCTCAGGGTGCAGTGAAGTGGTTCAACGCCGAGAAGGGCTTCGGCTTCATCGCCGTCGACGGCGGCGGCGCGGACGTGTTCGTCCATTACAGCGCCATCCAGTCCGACGGCTACCGCAGCCTCGACGAGGGCCAGCGGGTCGAGTTCGAGATCACCCAGGGCCAGAAGGGCCCCCAGGCGGACGCCGTCCGGGCGATCTGACCCAGCCGTCCGTCAGGGCGGCCGTCCGTCAGGGCTGGTCGAGCCGGCGCAGCTCGCTGCGGTAGCGACGGGCGTTCTCGACGTAGACGTCGACGCCGAGCTGGACCAGCCCCTCGGGCACGGCGTCCAGCCGCATCGTGGCCGGCACCCCCAGGGCCATCGCCCGCGCCGGAACCTCGGTGCGGTTGCTGACGACCGCCCCCGCCCCGACCACGGCGCCGCTCCGGACCACGACGTCGTGCAGGACGTTGCTGCCGTTGCCAATAAGGCAGCCGTCCTCGACGGTGCATCCCTCCAGGTGCGCCAGGTGCCCGACGACGCAGTCCGCGCCGATCACCGTCGGCTTGTCGTGGGTGGCGTGCACGACGGTGCCGTCCTGGATCGAGGTGCGCTCCCCCACGGTGATCGTCCCGTAGTCGCCGCGCAGCACCGCGCTGGGCCACACGGAGGCCCCGGCGCCGATCCGCACGTCGCCGATGACGACGGCGTCGGGGTGGACGTAGGCGTCCGGGGAGATGTCGGGGACACGGTCGCCCAGGGCGTAGACGGGCACGGACAGCTCCTGTGGTCGCGGGCCGGCATCGTCGCACCCGACCCGCCGACGCGACGCCGCGGCGCGCGGCCTACCGTGGCCGGCACCACGACGGAGGTCCGCATGAGCTGGTGGTTCTGCTTGACGCACGGCACGGTGGAGGAGGGCGTCGGCTGCCGGTCGGGCGACCGGCTCGGCCCCTACGACAGCGAGGCCGGCGCCGCACGGGCCCTGCGGCAGGCCGCCGAGCGCACCGAGGCCGAGGACGCCCGCGACCGCTCCTGGCGCGACGGCGACCCGGAGTAGCCGCTACTTCTTCAGCATGTTCTCCAGCAGGGTGTAGCCGGTGTAGGTGACGGCGTAGTCCTGCAGGCCGTACGGGTGGTAGTAGGCCTCGGTCGGCTGCGGCAGCAGTGCCCCGAGGAAGCGCACCTTGCCGGCGCCGAGGGCCTTCTCGCCGTAGATGGTGCGGCCGGTGCCGTTCGTGCCCGCCGTGACCCCGCCCCGGCCTCCCAGGCCGTCTGGGTGACCGTCCAGTTCGGGGCGGTGTTCGTCCGGAACGAGTAGCCGATCGGCACCGTGTCGAAGGTCTGCCGGGCGACGCCGCGCAGTCCCGCGTTCAGCGGCAGCGCCCGGTCGTGAAGTCCACGAAGCCGACGTAGCGTTGGCGTCCTCTTGACGTCGGCCGGGGCGACCAGGCCGAGCTCGGCCAGCAGGGGCGCCGCGGCGTCGGTGACGACCAGGTTTCCGCCGGACTCCGCGAAGGCCTTGAGCCGGGCCACGTAGGCGCTGCGCTCCTGCGCGGACGGGCTCGATGGCGTCGGCCACCACCAGGGAGTCGACTCCGGACAGGTCCGCGCCCGGGCGCACCTCCCGGTCGTCAGCGGCGTGAGGGGCTGGCTGGCGTACTTGTTGAGGTCCTCGAAGAAGCGCATCCGGGTGGCGGAGTAGGGCTTCTGCTCGAGGGTCTCCCCGGCGGCCCGCGCGTGTAGCCCTGCCCGTTCGCGTCGTCGTCGGCGACCAGCCGGGGGTCGTGCACGTAGGCGGTGCGGCTGCCGACCGGGTAGGTGAAGCTCCTGCGGGTCGATCGCCTGGCGGAACATCGTCGTAGTCGATGGCGCGGATCGAGTCGACCCACACCTGGTTGCCAGCCGGGCGCTGTAGAGGCGTCGTTGCCGGCAGGTGCTTGCCGAGCGTCAGCTCGGTGGCGAAGCCGTGCCGTCGGTCTCACTGGCGGTGTTGTAGTAGTCGATCAGTGAGCCCGAGGCGGAGTAGCCCGAGCATGTCGTAGAGCGTCCCCCAGTGGTAGGGACCGAGGTCGCCGCTGGTCGCGGTCTGCAGCGCTCGAGCATCTGCGCCAGCACGGCGTACTGCGCCATCGAGCCGGTGATGCCGTCGGCGAAGCGGGCCAGCGTCTCGGACTTGTGGTAGTCGAACTCCCCGACGATCTGCAGGCCGGCGGCGGCGTAGGTGTCTTGGCGCCCTGTCCGTGGTTGTCGGTGCCGAGGTACCAGCCCTTGCTCGCTTCGGCAGCGCGGCCTGCACCCCGCGTGCCTCCGGCTGCTGCAGCGTCCCGTTGGCGACGTCGATCCAGCCCTGCACCGGGAAGTTGCGGTTCAGGTCGCGCCCGCTGTCGTTGGCGCGGGTGAACTTGAGCCCGCCGTCGTGGTGGTCACGTCGCCCTTGACCCAGCCGTCGGGGTTGGGGAACACGAAGTGGACGACGTACTGCCGCAGCACCTGCTTGACCCAGTCCTTGTCGGCCAGGAACCGCGGGTCGACCATGTCCTCGAGCACCCGGGCCGCGCCCTCGCGGGCGGGGACCTCGTCGCCGTGGATCGAGCGAGACGACCAGCAGCTTCTGCTTGGGCCCCGTGACGGACTCGTCCGTGAGCAGCACGTCGTAGACCGGCCGGCCACCCTTGCTCTGCGCCACGGTCGTCGTCGTCACGCCGGTCCGGGTGCTGAGCCTCGAGCAGCGCCAGACCGCACTGGAAGTCCTCGAGCCTCAGGTGCCCGACCGACATGAGGGGTTCGGGGAAGACCCGACCGTCGGCCGTCACGTCGCCGGCCGCGCACTTCACGGGCAGCACCGCGGCGGTGGTCGGCAGCAGCGACGCGTGGGACGTCGACGTGAGCAGGCCCGCGAGGACGACGGGAACGGCAAGCAGCAGGGGACGACGTCTCATGGACGTGAGGTTCGCCACGTGCGGCCCTACTCCTGCCCGAAGTGCCGCCAGCCTTGCGACGCGATCCGACGTCCGTCGAGGTCCACGACTCCCGCTCCGTCCCGGACCCGCCCGACGCCGGTCGTCCCGAGTGCTTCGGCCTGTGCCAGCAGCGCGAGCGGCACCGTGGCGAGCAGCCCGTGGTCCTCGCCTCCGTGCAGGGCGTCGGCCGTGCTGGCGCCGTCGGGCCGCGGGACGGCGGCGGCGTCGAGCTCGACCCGCACCCCGCTGGCCTGGCACAACCGGCCCAGGTCGACCACGAGGCCGTCGGACAGGTCGCACATGGCGGTCGCCCCCAGGTCGGCCAGGGACGGACCGAGCCCGTACGGCGGGGTCGGCCGGCGGTGACGCGTGACGAGGGGGCCGGACCTGCGGCCCTGCTGCAGCTGGCGCAGACCCGCCGCCGACCCCCCGAGCACGCCCGACACGACCACGACGTCACCGGGACGCGCCCCGGACCGGGTCACCGGTCGGCGCCCCCCGAGGTCGCCGAGCGCCGTCACGCTCACCACCAGGGCCGGACCCCGCACGGTGTCGCCGCCGACCACCGAGGCGCCCACCAACGCCGCCTCGTCACGCAGGCCGTCGGCCAGGGCGAGCGCCCACTCCCTGGGCAGGTCCGGGGGCGCCACCAGGGCTACCAGCAGGGCCGTCGCCGTGCCCCCCATGGCCATGACGTCGGCGAGGTTGGCGGCCGCGGTCTTGCGCCCGACGTCGTAGCCGCTGGACCAGTCGCGGCGAAAGTGCACCCCCTCGACGGCGGCGTCCGTGGTGGCGACGACCCGCGCGTCCGGGGCGGCGACCACGGCCGCATCGTCGCCGGGCCCGAGCAGGACGCCGGGCCCGGCCGGCAGGCGCGCGAGGACCGCCGCCACCAGGGCGTCCTCGCCGACCGCACCCACCGAGGGGCCGCAGGGCGCTGCGGTACCGTCCGACACTGCTCCTGACTCCTTCCGAAGGGGGACCCGGCTCCCGTGGTCCAGGCCTACATCCTCATCCAGACCGAGGTCGGCAAGGCCGCCGCGGTCGCCGCCGCCATCGCCGACCTCGACGGCGTCGCGCAGTCCGAGGACGTCACCGGTCCGTACGACGTCATCGTGCGGGCCGAGGCCGACTCGATGGACGAGCTCGGCCGCCTCGTCGTCGCCCGCATCCAGGGCGTCGACGGCATCACCCGCACGCTCACGTGCCCCGTCGTCCACCTCTGAGGCGGGTGCCTGCGGCGCTCGCGCTGCTCCTGCTCGCTGCCTGCACCTCCTCCGGGGACACCTCCCCGTCGCCGCGTCCCACGGCGCCCGTCGTCGTGCCGGACCCGGTGGCCATGGACGACCTCGTGGTGAGCTCGTGCGCTGCCCTGCTGCGGGCGGTGCCGCAGGAGCTCGGCGACGGGCTGCGCCGGCGCGAGGTGACCGGCGACCCGCTGCGCACCGCAGCCTGGGGCGACCCTGCCGTCACCCTCGAGTGCGGGGTGCCCCGTCCGGCCCGGGCCGAGCCGCCCGTCGAGATCGGCCCGAACGACGACGGACCGCTGGTGGCGTTCACCACCCGCGACGTCGGCGCCGCCACCCGGTTCACCACCAGCGACCGCGCCGTGACCGTGGCGGTCACCGTGCCCGACGTCTACGACAGCCAGGTGCTCGTGACGCTGGCCGGAGCGCTCCGCGCCCTGCCGGAGCCGTCGCCGGCGCCGGGCGCCTGACGCACCCGCCGCCCGGGCGCGGTCAGCGCAGCAGGCCCGGGGCGCGCCGCAGCGCCGACTGCACCAGCGCGTCGACCAGCGCGGGGTAGTCCAGCCCCGAGGCCGCCCACATCCGCGGGAACATCGACGTGCTGGTGAATCCCGGCATGGTGTTCACCTCGTTGACCGTGAGCGCGCCGTCGGCTCCGACGAAGAAGTCGACCCGGGCCAGGCCCTCGCAGCCGAGCGCCCGGTAGGCCACGAGGGCCGCCTCCTGCAACCGCTCGGTGACACCGTCGGGCAGGACCGCCGGCACGGTGAGCTCGGTGGCCGCATCGAGGTACTTGGCGTCGAAGTCGTAGAAGTCGTAGTCGCCCACCACGCGCACCTCGGCCGGAAGGCTGGCCCGCGGCCCGTCCTCGGTGTCGAGCACACCGCACTCCACCTCGCGCCCGACGACGGCGCCCTCCACGAGCACCTTCGGGTCGGAGGCGAAGGCGACCTCGAGGGCGGCGTCGAGGTCGGCGAGGTCGGTGACCCGGCTGATCCCGATGCTCGAACCCCCCCGGGCCGGCTTGACGAAGACGGGCAGGCCCAGCCCGGCGATCGCCGCCCGGTCGACCAGGCCGCTCCGGCGCACCAGCACGGACGGCGCCACGGCCAGGCCCTCGTCGCGCAGCAGCACCTTGGCCACCTGCTTGTCCATGGCCGCCGCGCTGGCCAGCACCCCGCTGCCCACGTACGGCACCCCGGCCATCTCCAGCAGCCCCTGCACCGTGCCGTCCTCGCCGTACGGCCCGTGCAGCACCGGGAACACGACGTCGACCGCCCCCAGCACCGCGGCGCCGTCCTCGAGCGGGAGGAGACCGACGGTCGGGTCACCGGGCAGGGCCACGGCCGCGCCGTCCTTGACCGCGGGGAGCTCGCGGCCGGTGATGGCCAGCCGGGACGGGTCATCGGGCAGCAGCACCCAACGGCCCTCGGGCGTGATGCCGAGGGCGACGACGTCGTACCGGTCCCGGTCCAGGGCCGCGAGGACGCTCCCGGCAGAGACGCAGCTGATGGCGTGCTCGGTGCTGCGCCCGCCGAACAGCACGGCGACCCTGGTCCGCTTCATGGGGGCAGGCTAGTCAGGACAGCGACACCTGCTGCTCCAGCGCGCCGTCGATCACCACGCTCGTCCCGCTGATGTACGCGGCGGCCGGTGAGACCAGGAAGGCGATCAGCCCGGCCACCTCCTGCGGCCGGGCCAGCCGCCCGGCCGGGATGCCCTCGAGCTGCTCCGCCCGCTCCTGCGGCGTCTGGTCGCCCTGCATCGCCGTCTCGATCGCCCCCGGGGCCACCGACACCACGCGGATGCCCTGCGGAGCGAGCTCGCGGGCCATCACCTTCGTGAGCATCCCGAGTCCGGCCTTCGCGACGCAGTACGGCGCGAACCCGGGTCGGGGCTGGTGCTCGTGGACGCTGGTGACGTTGACGATCACGCCTCCACCATGCGCCGCCATGTGCGTCGCCGCGGCATGGGCGACGTAGAACGCCCCGTCGAGGTCGACCGACAGCTGGGCCCGCCACGTGGCGACGTCGGTCTCCAGGAACGGCACCTGCTGCTGCATGCCGGCGTTGTTGACCGCGACCGAGAGCCCGCCGAGCTGTTCGACGACGTCGGCGACCATGGCGCGGACGGCGTCCGGGTCCGACACGTCGGCGACGGCGGCGACGGCCCGCACGCCGAGGTCGAGGCAGCGCTGGACGGTGTCGCGGACGTCGTCGTCGGACCGTCCGTTGACCGCGACGGCCGCACCGTCCTGGGCCAGCCGCACGCACGTCTGCGCTCCGATGCCGCTGCCGCCGCCGGTCACCAGCGCCGTGAGCCCCTCCAGGGCCTTCACCGGCCGGCTCGCACGGCCTCGGCCAGCTCGCGGACCGGCGGCTCGAAGGCCTCCCCGAAGGTCGGGAAGGCGTGCACCACGTCGACCAGCACCGCCAGGGGGACCTCCGCGCGGATCGCCAGGGTGGCCTCCGACAGCCACTCGTCGGCACGCGGGCCGATGGCCGCAGCCCCGATCAGCACCCCCCGGTCGCGGTCGGCGGTCAGGACGAGGCGCCCGCCACCGGCCCCCTCCGTGGAGGCCCGCGCCGTCTGTCCCAGATCCATCACCGCTGTCACGGCGTCGACGCCGTCCTCGCGGGCCGTCGCCTCGTCCCGGCCGACGCTGGCCACAGCCGGAGAGGTGTAGACCGCCCGCGGGATGGCCCGGTAGTCCGCGGCGCGGTCTCCGCCGAGCAGGTTCTCCGTGACGATCCGCGACTGGTAGTTCGCCGTGTGCGTATAGGGCGCCGTACCGGTGAGGTCGCCGGCGGCCCACACGTGCTCCTGCCCCACCACGCGGCAGTGGTCGTCGACGTCGAGCGCGCCCGAGTCGGTGGCCTCGATGCCCAGCACCTCAAGACCGAGCCCCTCGCTGGTCGGACGCCGCCCGGTGGCCACCAGGACCCGCTCGACCTCGACGACCGCGCCGTCGGAGAGGTGGACCAGCACGCCTGCGCCCGCGGCCTCGAAGCGCTCGGCGCCCACCCCGAGCCGGACGTCGACGCCGTCGGAGGTCAGCGCCTCGGCGAGCAGCCCCGCGACGCTCGGCTCCTCCTTTCCGAGCAGCTGCTCCCCCGACTCGACCAGCGTGACTGCGGTCCCGAACCGGACGAACGACTGCGCCTGCTCCACGCCGACGGCACCGCCACCGAGGACCAGCAGGCTCGCCGGCCGCTCCCGGGTCGACAGCGCCTCGTCGCTGGTCCACCGCGGCACCTCATCCAGCCCGGGCAGGTCGGGCACGACCGCCGTGCTTCCGGTCGACAGCACCAGATCGGTCCAGCCCAGCTCGCGACCGTCGACCTCGACGACCCCCGGCCGGACCACCCGCCCGACCCCGCGGACCAGGGTTACCCCGGACTCCTCGAGCCCCTGCGCCGCACCGCTGTCGTCGCGGTGCTCGGCGATCTCGTCGCGCCGCCGGACGGCCTCGCCGAACGCGGCGTCGTCGCTGTCCAGGTCGGGCACCGCGGAGGCACCGGCCAGGTCGACCAGGCTGCGGGCCTCGTGCCGGGCATCGGCACTGCGCAGCACCGCCTTGCTCGGCATGCACGCGACGTAGGGGCACTCGCCCCCGACCCGCAGGCGCTCCACCAGCGCGACCGAGCGCCCCTTCTGAGCCAACGAGGTGGCGATGTTCTCGCCGGCTGATCCGGCGCCGAGCACGACGACGTCGTAGGTGTCCATGGGGCACCTCTCACCGCAAACTCAGGCCGCCAACCCCGACGACGGGCAGACGTCGACCAGCGGGCAGGCGGTGCAGGCCAGGCAGTGCTCGACGCACTTGCGTGGTTCGGCGTAGTCGCGCCGGGGATGGCCCCGGCCCCGGCACAGCGGCCGACCCGTCAGGCAGTGGTGGATGCCGTGCTCGACCACGAGGGCATGGAGCACCTTCCATGGCACGCCCCCGGTGTCGTCACCGGCCAGCGCGTCCCGCAGCGCGGCGTACGACGCGGTCGCGTCCACCACCCCCAGCCGGCCGAGCACCCGGCGCAGGTAGGCGTCCACGATCGGCACGTGCCGGCCGGCGGCGAAGGCGAGCAGCGTGTCGGCGGTCTCGGGTCCGACCTGCGGGAGCTCCAGCAGCTGACGCCGGGCGTCGGGGGCGGCCAGGACCTGCTCGAGCCCACCGGCCGCGAGGACCGCCGCCGCCAGCCGGGGCAGCAGGCGCGCCCTGGTGGGCGGATAGGCCACCCCGGTGAGCAGCGGCCGCAGGACGTCCGGGTCGGCCGCGGCGAGGGCGGGCCAGGTGGCCAGCCCGTTCGCGTCCAGCCGCAGCAGCGCCTGCTCGACCCGCTCCCAGCGGCTCTGCTGGCAGAGCACGGCGCCGAGCAGGAGCTCGTCGCCGCGGGGCAGGGTCGGGAGCAGCGTCGGCCACCACCAGGGCTCCTCGCCGTAGTGGGCCAGCAGCCGGTCCGCCACCCGGGCCAGGTCGGGTCCGGGTCCGGCCGGGGTCAGCGGAGCGTGTCGAGGGCCTGCAGCAGGTCCTCGACGAGGTCGGCCGGGTCCTCGAGGCCCACGCTGACCCGGACGGCGGCCGGGTCGATGCCGGCCTCGCGCAGAGCGGCGTCGTCGAGCTGGCGGTGGGTCGTGGTGGCGGCGTGGCTGGTCTTGCTCACCGTCCCGCCGAGGCTCGTGGCGTTCTTGACCAGGCCCAGCCGGTCGCAGAGCGCCAGGCCCGCGTCGCGCCCGCCGTGCGGGGTGATCGTCACGCACGCGCCGTAGCGGCCCTCGTCGAAGAGCTTGACGGCGAGCTCGTGCGAGGGGTCGTCGGCCAGGCCGGGGTGCTGGACCTTCCGCACCGCAGGGTGGCCGTGGACGGCCTCGGCGACCGCCAGCGCGCTGCGGCACGCGCGGTCGACCCGCAGCGGCATCGTGGCCAGGCCGCGGTGCAGCAGGAAGGCCTCGTCGGGCGCCAGGGCGCCGCCGAGCTCGATCCGGTCGTGCCTGACCCTGGCGAGCAGCTCGGGCCGCCCGACGGCGACACCGCCCGTGGCGTCGCTGTGGCCGCCCAGGTACTTCGTGGCGCTGTGCACGACGACGTCGACGCCGTGCTCGAGCGGGCGACAGACCGCCGGGGAGGCGAAGGTCGCGTCGACGGCATAGACCAGCCCGGCGTCGCGGGCGATCGCGGCGAGCCCCGGAAGGTCGCTGACGGTCATGGTCGGGTTGGCCATGACCTCACCCCACAGCACCGTGGTGGTCGGGCGGACGGCGGCGCGGACCGCGTCGAGGTCGCGGGCGTCGACGAAGGTCGTCTCGACCCCGAACCGCGCCAGGACCCGGGCCAGCAGTCCGTACGTGCCGCCGTAGACCTCGCGGGGAGCCACGACGTGGGCGCCGGCGTGCGTGAAGGCCATGAGCACGGTGCTGATCGCCGCCATGCCCGACGCGAAGGGCTGCCCCACGACCTCGCCGTCCACCCGCACGCCCTCGAGGGCGGCCACCGCCTTGGCGAAGTGGGCCGACGTGGGGTTGTCCACCCGGCTGTAGGAGTAGCCGGGGATCGCCCCGGACATCGCCTCGGCGTAGGCCTCCGCACTGTCGAAGGAGAACGCCGCGGTCCGGTACACCGGCAGGCCGACCGGCGACTGCCGGAACGACGGGAAGGCGGGTCCGTGGACGGCGCGGGTCTGCTCTCCGGAGGTCATGGCCCCAGTCTTGTCCACGCCGCCGTCGTCCACGCGCGCCCTCGGCGTGCCGCTCCGGCAGCGCCTACTCCGACCGTGCCTCGCGCCGCATCAGCGCCTTGATCACCTCACGCGGCGAGAGCCCCTCGTGGCAGACCGCCACGACCTGCTCGGTGATGGGCATGTCGACGTCGTGCTTGCGGGCGAGGTCGAGGATGGAGCGGCTGCTCTTGACCCCCTCGGCGGTCTGCTGCTTCTGCGCCAGGATCTCCTCCAGGGTCTGCCCCCGGCCGAGCTTCTCGCCGAACGTGCGGTTGCGCGACAGCGGCGAGCTGCAGGTCGCGATGAGGTCGCCGAGTCCGGCCAGGCCCGAGAACGTCAGCGGGTCCGCGCCGAGCACCACACCCAGGCGCGCGGTCTCGGCGAGCCCCCGGGTCATGAGGGAGGCCTTCGTGTTGTCGCCGAGCCCCATGCCCTCGGCCATGCCGGTGGCGAGCGCGATGACGTTCTTCACGGCACCGCCGAGCTCGCACCCGATGACGTCGGTGTTGGTGTAGGGCCGGAAGTACGGCGTGAGCGAGGCGGCCTGCAGTCGCGCAGCCGCGGCGCCGTCGGTGCAGGCGACCACGGTGGCGGCCGGCTGACCCAGGGCGATCTCCCGGGCCAGGTTGGGGCCGCTCACCACGGCCACCCGGGTGGCCGGAACGTCGGCGACCTCGGCGATCACCTCGCTCATCCGCTTCAACGTGCCGAGCTCGACCCCCTTCATCAGGCTCACCAGCACCGCCCCGGGAGCGAGGGCGCCGGCCACCGCGGCGAGGTTCTCGCGCAGGCTCTGCGACGGCACGGCCAGGACGACGAAGTCCGCTCCGGCCACCGCCGCCCGGGCGTCGGAGGTCGCGGACAGGTTGTCCGGCAGCCGCAGCCCCGGCAGGTAGTCGGGGTTCTCGTGCGTCCGGTTGAGGGCGTCGGCAAGCTCCTGCCGCCGGGCCCACAGGACGACGTCCGTGCCGGCGTCGGCCAGGACCTTGGCGAAGGCGGTCCCCCACGAGCCCGTGCCCAGCACGGCGGCACGGGTCATGCCGTCCTCATCTCATCCTTCTCGGGACCGGTCCGGGCGCCGGGCGCGTTGCCCTGACCGGCCCGGTCGGCCCCGGTGGGGTCGAACGGCCGGTCGGGCGCAGACTCGCCGCGCAGCCCGGCCACGAGTGCGGTGACCGCCGTCATGACCTCGTCGGTGGCCGCCCGCAGCACCTCGGCGCTCAGGGGCTGCCCGCGGTAGGCGGACAGGTCGACGGCGGGGCCGGCGACGACGGTCACCGGCAGGCGGGCACCGCCGACCGGACGCAGCCCGCGGGCGCCCCACTGGCCGACGGGAACCACGGGAGCGCCGGACAGCAGGGCGAGGCGGGCCACCCCGGTCTTGGCGAGCATGGGCCAGCCGTTCGGGTCCTTGGTGACGGTGCCCTCGGGGTAGAGCACGACGCACTCACCGGCCCGCAGGGCGGCGACCGCGGCGTCGAGGGCCCGCGAGGCGTCGGCCGTGCCGCGGTGCACCGGGATCTGGTCCGCCCCGCGCAGCACCCGGGCCACCAGGCCCGACCCGAGGAACAGCGTGCTCTTGGCCAGGAACCGCGCCGGTCGGTGCAGGGCGAACAGCACGAAGTCGGCGAGCACGATCGGGTCGGCCGTCGAGATGTGGTTGGCCGCGAGGATCACACCGCCCTGCGCCGGGACGTTGTCGGCGCCCCGCCAGGTGGGCCGGGTGCGCGCCGTCGTCCACGGCTTGAGCAGGGCCGCGGCGAACAGGTACCAGGGGCCGAGCTCGCGCCATCGCACCCGCTGCTGTCGCACCCTGCCACCACCTGTCGTCGTCGGAGGGCGAGTGTCGCGCGCGTCGCCTGCCCGTGTCGAGGAGCGGTCGTCCGTGTCGGGGAACGGGCTCGCCGTGTCGAGGCGCCCGGGCCGCCCCGGGCGTCCGGCAGACTCGACCCGGTGGAGCGGGCGGCGGGCTGGGGGCTGGTGATCCCGGTGAAGCATCTCGCGCTGGCCAAGACCCGGCTGCGCCCCTACGACGTGGAACAGCGGCGCAGCCTCACCCTGGCCATGGCCTGCGACGTGGTGGCCGCGGTCCGGGCCTGCCCCGCTGTCCGGTCCGTCCTGGTGGTCACCAACGACCTCGACGTGGCCCGGGTCCTTGCCCAGCTCGGGGCCCGCACCACCGCGGACGACCCGGACGACGGGCTGGTCGCGGCGCTCGAGCACGGCGCCCACCTGATGCGGGCCGAGGAGCCTGCGCTGGGGGTCTGCGCCCTGGCCGCCGACCTGCCCTCGCTGCGCCCGGAGCAGCTCACCCAGGCCCTCTCCCAGGTGCCCGCCCACGGACGCGGAGTGGTCGCGGACGCCCCGGGCAGCGGCACGACCCTGCTGGCCGCCTCCCCCGGCGTCGCGCTCGCCGCCGCCTACGGTCCCGGCTCGTTCGCCCGGCACCGGGCGGGCGGGGCACACCCCCTCGACGCCGCGTGCGGTCTGCGCCTGGACGTCGACACCCCCGAGGACCTCGCCCGGGCCCTGGAGCTCGGCGTCGGGCCGCGCACGGCGGCCGTCGCGGCGGGACTGGCGTGATCGAGCAGGCCACCGTGCGTCGCGGCGGCGTCGACGGCGGGTCGCTCGTCCGCGACGACGGCACCTCGCTGGAGTTCGAGGCGTCGGCGGTCGACGCCGCGGTCCGCCTGCTCCGGGTGGGGCAACGGGTCACCGTGGACTGCGTCGACGGCCGTGTCGTCTCCCTGACCGTGTGCGGCCTGCCGTTCACCTGAGCGGGTGACAATGGGCGGGTGACCAGCGACCTGCAGGCGGCTCCCGGCGTCGACGACCACGACCAGCCGCTGCCCGAGGGCCGCTTCCTCAACCGCGAGGTGTCCTGGCTCGACTTCAACCAGCGCGTGCTGGAGCTTGCCGAGGACCCCGGGGCGCCCCTGCTGGAGCGGGCCAAGTTCCTGGCCATCTTCGCCAGCAACCTCGACGAGTTCTTCATGGTGCGCGTAGCGGGGCTGATGCGGCGCCAGTCGACCGGCCTCGGGGTGCGCAGCGCCGACGGCCTCAGCACCCGCGAGCAGCTGGCGCTGATCGCCGACCGCGCGGGAGCCCTCGCCGGTCGGCACGGAAGGTGCTTCCGCGACGACGTCCTGCCGTCGCTGACCGCCGCCGGGGTGCGCGTCGTGCTGTGGCGCGACCTGCCCGCCGAGGCCCACACCCGGCTGCACGACTACTTCCGGCGTCAGGTGTTCCCGGTGCTGACCCCGCTCGCGGTGGACCCCGGCCACCCGTTCCCCTATATCAGCGGCCTGTCGCTCAACCTCGCGGTGCTCGTGCGCGACCCGGTCACGGGCACCGAGCACTTCGCCCGGGTGAAGGTCCCGAACAACGTGCAGCGCTTCGTGCCGGTCGACACCGCCGACGGCGACGTCTCGTGGCTGCCGCTCGAGGAGCTCATCGGCGCCAACCTGCACGCGCTGTTCCCCGGGCTCGACGTGCTCGGGCACCATCCGTTCCGGGTCACGCGCAACGCCGACCTCGAGGTGGAGGAGGACCGCGACGCCGACCTCCTGCAGGCCCTCGAGCGCGAGCTGGCCCGCCGCCGGTTCGGGCCCGCCGTCCGGCTCGAGGTCGGTGAGGACATGGACGAGGAGATCCTGGACCTGCTGGTCCGGGAGCTCGAGATCACCGGGGCCGACGTCGTGACCGTGCCCGGCCTGCTCGACCTGTCGTCGCTGTGGCAGCTGTACGCGGTCGACCGGCCCGAGCTCAAGGACGACCCGTTCGTGCCCGCGACGCACCCGCGGCTGGCCGAGGGCGAGTCGGCGGCCGACGTCTTCGCGGCGCTGCGCGAGAGCGACGTGCTCGTCCACCACCCCTACGACTCGTTCGCGACGTCGGTGCAGAGGTTCGTCGAGCAGGCGGCGACCGACCCGCACGTGCTCGCGATCAAGATGACCCTCTACCGGACCTCCGGTGACTCCCCCATCGTGCGCGCCCTCATCGACGCGGCGGAGGCCGGCAAGCAGGTGGTCGTCCTCGTCGAGATCACCGCGCGGTTCGACGAGCAGGCCAACATCACCTGGGCCAGGGCGCTCGAGCGCGCGGGCTGCCATGTCGTCTACGGACTGGTGGGCCTCAAGACGCACTGCAAGACGTGCCTGGTGGTCCGCCAGGAGAAGGGCCAGCTCCGCCGCTACGCGCACCTGGGCACCGGCAACTACAACCCCAAGACGGCCCGCACCTACGAGGACCTCGGCCTGCTGACGGCCGACCCCGACGTCGGCGGCGACCTGACCGACCTGTTCAACACCCTCACCGGCTACAGCCGCCAGACCGAGTACCGGACGCTGATGGTCGCGCCGCACGGCGTCCGCGACGGGCTCGTCGCCCGGATCGACGCCGAAGCGGCGCACGCCCGGGCCGGCCGGCCCGCCCGGGTGCGGATCAAGGCCAACAGCATCGTCGACGAGCAGACCGCCGACGCGCTCTACCGGGCGAGCCGCGCCGGCGTGCCGGTCGACCTCCTGGTCCGCGGCATCTGCTCGCTGCGCCCGGGCGTGCCGGGGCTGTCGGACCGGATCCACGTGCGCAGCGTGCTGGGCCGGTTCCTGGAGCACAGCCGGATCATGGTGTTCGGCGAGGGCGGGCGCACCGAGGTGTGGATCGGCAGCCCCGACCTCATGCACCGCAACCTCGACCGACGGGTCGAGACCCTGGTGCGGGTGCAGGACCCGGCCGTGCAGGCGCAGCTGGTCGACCTGTTCGAGCGCAGCCTCGCCCCCGACATCCGTCGCTGGGAGCTCGGACCGGAGGGGAGCTGGCGGCGGCTGCCCGGGCCGGGTGCACCCTCGCGGGACCTGCAGGCCGAGCTGCTGCGTCGCAGCTCGGCCCGCTCGGGGCCTCGTCCGGCCGACGGCTGAGCCGACCGACGGCGGAGCTACTTCTTGCCGGCCTGCTTGGCCGGAGCCTTCGTGGCCGGAGCCTTCGTGGCCGCTGCCTTCGTGGCCGCTGCCTTCGTGGCCCCTGCCTTTGTGGCCGCTGCCTTTGTGGGGGGAGCCTTCTTGGCGGCCTGCTTCTTGGCGGTCGGGGGCTGCTTGCCACGACCCAGGCTGCTCACCGCACCCGCGGCGGCGGCCCCCGCCGCGCCGGCTCCGGCCTTCACGGCCTTGCCGACTCCCGCGCCCGCCTTGACCGCCTTGCCCACTCCGGCGCTCGCCGTGTCGTACGCCGCGGAAGGCAGGGTGCGCGGGTCGGCGACCACCTGCTTGAAGACGCTGCCCGCCCGGAACTTCGGCACGGCGGTCTCGGCCAGGTCGATGCTCGCGCCCGTCGCGGGGTTGCGGGCGGTGCGCGCGGCCCGCTCCACCTTCTCGAAGACGCCGAAGCCTGTCAGCGACACCTTCTCGCCGGCCGCGACGGCCCGCGTGATGACGTCGAGAACCGCCTCCACGGCCGCTCCTGCAGTGCGCTTGTCCCCGATGCGCTCGGTGACGGCCTCGATCAGCTCGGCTCGGTTCAACGCTCGACCTCCGACGGGTCCTGCTGTGCGGAGCACGGTGCCCCGGGCCGGAACCTAGGCCCGCCCCCGCTTGCGGGCCAGCGGCCGCGCCGTCAGTCGGGGGCGACCCGGCCGGCGTCCAGGTCGGCGAGGAAGGCCTCCAGGCGGGTGGCCGCGCGTGCGACATCGTGCTTGCTGGCGTCGGACAGGGCGATCAGCCGCCGGGCGGCGCGGCCCCTGTCGTCCTTCGACAGGTCGGCCTCGCGCAGGCGGCGGTGGGCCTCGAGCAGACGGGCGGCGAGGTCGGCCGCCTGCTGCTCCTCGGGGGACGGCACCTGGCCGCTCACCGCACCGACGGCAGGAACGACGGACGGCCCGCCTCGAAGGCACTGATGGCGTCCTCGTGCCGCAGGGTCAGGCCGATGTCGTCGAGCCCCTCCAGCAGCCGCCAGCGGGTGAAGTCGTCCAGCTCGAAGCTCGCCGCAACGCTCCCCGCGCGGACCTCCCGGGCCACCAGGTCCACCGTCACCTGGGCCGTCGGGTCGGCGTCGGCGAGATCCATGAGCGCCACGACGACGTCGGCCGGCAACTGCACCGGCAGCAGCCCGCCCTTGAGGCTGTTGCTGCGGAAGATGTCGCCGAACCGCGGGCTGATGACGGCGCGGAAGCCGAAGTCCTGCAGCGCCCAGACGGCGTGCTCCCGGGAGGAGCCGGTCCCGAAGTTCTCCCCCGCGAGCAGGACGGTCGCACCCGGGTGGGTGTTGAGCACGAAGGAGGGGTCCTGGCGCCACTCGCTGAACAGCCCCTGGCCGAACCCTGTGCGCTCGACCCGCTTGAGCCAGTCGCTCGGGATGATCTGGTCGGTGTCGACGTCGCTGCGGCGCAGGGCCACCGCGGTGCCGGTGTGGGTGGTGAAGGCGTCCACGGTCAGCTCTCCTCGGTCGGCAGGGACGAGCCACGGGACACGGGCCGGTCCGGAGCGGGCTGATGCGGAGCGGGCTGTGCCAGGGCGGGCTGATTCGGAGCGGGCTGCGCCAGGGGCGGCAGGTCCGACGGAGCGGCCAGCCGGCCCAGCACGGCGGTGGCAGCGGCCACCGGAGGGCTGACCAGGTGCGTGCGGGCACCCCGGCCCTGACGCCCCTCGAAGTTGCGGTTGCTGGTGGAGGCGCTGCGCTCCCCCGGCGCGAGGGTGTCGGGGTTCATGCCGAGGCACATCGAGCAGCCGGCGTTGCGCCACGAGAAGCCGGCGTCGGTGAAGACCGTGTCCAGGCCCTCCTGCTCGGCCTGCAGCTTCACGAGCATCGACCCGGGCACCACCATGGCCCGGACGCCCGCGGCCACCGTGCGGCCGCGCAGCACGTCGGCCGCCGCGCGCAGGTCCTCCAGCCGGGCGTTGGTGCAGGAGCCGAGGAACACCGTGTCGACGGCGACGTCCCGCAGCGGAGTCCCCGCGGTCAGGCCCATGTAGGCCAGCGCGCGCTCGGCGGCATCGCGCTCGTTGCCCGCGGGGAGCGCCTGCGGATCCGGAACGACGTCGCTCAGCGGCGCGCCCTGCGCGGGGTTCGTGCCCCAGGTGACGAACGGGGTGATCGTGGTGGCGTCCAGGACCACCTCCTTGTCGAAGGTGGCGCCCTCGTCGGTGGCGAGGGCGTCCCAGGACGCGACGGCGGCCTCCCAGTCGGCTCCGGCGGGAGCGTGCGGACGGCCCTGCAGGTAGGCGTAGGTGGTGGCGTCGGGGGCCACCATGCCGGCACGGGCACCCCACTCGATGCTCATGTTGCAGACCGTCATGCGGCCCTCCATGGACATCTCGCGCAGCGCCTGGCCGCGGTACTCCACGACGTGGCCCTGCCCGCCCCCGGTGCCCACCTGGGCGATGAGCGCCAGCACGAGGTCCTTCGGGGTGGTCCCGGCCGGCAGCGACCCCTCGACCGTCACCGCCATGGTGCGCGGACGGACCAGCGGCAGGGTCTGGGTGGCCATGACGTGCTCGACCTCGGAGGTGCCGATGCCGAAGGCCAGGGCGCCGAACGCCCCGTGCGTGCTCGTGTGGCTGTCGCCGCAGACGATGGTCGTGCCCGGCTGGGTGACGCCCAGCTGCGGCCCGATGACGTGCACGATCCCCTGCCCGGCGTCGCCCATCGGCAGGAGCCGCACGCCGAACTCGGCGCAGTTGCGGCGCAGCGTCTCGACCTGCACCCGCGAGACGGGATCGGCGATGTCGGCGGTGCCCGCCCCGGCGCGCAGGTCGGTGGGCACGTTGTGGTCCTCGGTCGCGAGGTGCAGGTCGGGACGGCGCAGGGCCCGACCCGCCAGCCGCAACCCGTCGAAGGCCTGGGGGCTGGTCACCTCGTGCACGAGGTGCAGGTCGATGAACAGCAGGTCCGGTTCGCCCTCGGCCCGGCGCACCACGTGGGCGTCCCAGACCTTCTCCGCCAGAGTCTTCGGCATCGCTTGCCTTCTCGTCGTTTGCATTCCCAGCATGTGGGATGGTTGTGTCACAACGTGGAACACAGTAGCGGAGTGGGTGTCCTGGACAAGTCCGTCGCCGTCCTCGACGCCGTGGCAGCGGGCGCCACGACCCTGGCCGACCTCACCGAGGCCACCGGACTGTCCCGGGCGACCACCCACCGGCTGGCCGTGGCGCTCGAGTCGCACCGCCTGCTCGCCCGCAGCCGCGACGGTCGCTGGCACCTGGGTCCGAAGCTGACCGAGCTGTCCGGGCGCTCGGCGGCCGATGCGCTCCTGGAGCGGGCGCCCGCCGTGCTCGGCCGCCTGCGCGACGCCACCGGCGAGAGCGCACAGCTCTACCGGCGATCCGGTGACCGACGGGTGTGTGTCGCGGTGGCCGAACGCGACAGCGGCCTGCGCGACACCGTCCCCGTCGGCTCGGCCCTGCCGATGACGGCGGGGAGTGCAGCGCAGGTGCTGCTCGCCTGGCGGGCGTCGGACCCCCTGCTGGAGGCAGCCGCGTTCTCGCCGCGGGTGCTCGCCGACGTGCGACGGCGCGGCTGGGCCTCCTCGGTGGCCGAACGCGAGCAGGGGGTCGCCTCGGTGTCGGCGCCGGTGCGCGGGCGCGACGGCGTCGTGGTCGCCGCGGTCAGCGTGAGCGGTCCGCTCGAGCGGCTCACCCGCTCACCCGGCCGGCTGCACGCCTCCGCCGTCCTGGCCGCCGCTGCGGAGCTGAGCCGGACCCCGGCCTGACGGAGGTCCTCGAAACGGACACACCGGACTAGTCCGTCAGGTGCACCCAGAACGGCCCGTCCAGGTCATGGTGCGCAGGCCCTGCCGGGGACAGGCTCGGGTCACCCCTCACCCCCGGAGCTCCCCATGACCGTCGCCACCCCGCGCCGCCTGTCGCTCGTCCCCGCCCCGAGCCCGCGTGCGGACGACGCCGGCCGGACCCAGGACGACGGCGCCGAGCCGCCGCTCCTCACGGTGCCGGTCCCGCGGGCCCCGGGCAGCACGCCCTGGCGCACGCAGGACGACGTGACCCATGTGCCGGCCGTCCTGCTGCTGGCTGCGGCGGGCCGGTGCTCGTGCGAGGACTGCTGCGCGGTGCTCGCCGCACGCCTGCGGCCGCGGGCCCTGCTGCCGGTCTGACGCCGGCGGCCCGCAGGGGCGTGCGGGCCCGTCCTACGCCGCGACCCCGGCAGGGAGTCCGCGCAGCTCCTGGGTGCAGCACTTCACCGAGCCGCCGGACTTGCGCAGCTCCGACGTCGGCACCGGCACGGGCACGAAGCCCAGGGCCAGCAGCTGCGCGCGGAAGCCGTGCGCCTGCTCCTCGAGGACGACGTGCAGGCCGTCGCTGACCCCGTTCAGACCCAGCACCAGCGCGTCCTGCTCGGCCACCTCGACGACCGTCGGGATGCGGCGGCGCAACGCGTCCAGACCGGCCTCGGTGAAGGCCGGCGCGAAGACCGCGACGGCGTCCTCCGACAGCGTCATGAGCGCGACGTCGAGGTGGTAGAAGCGGGGGTCCACGAGCTCCAGGGACAGGACCTCCACGCCGAGAGCGGCGGCCGCCTCGGCGTGCGCCTCCAGGCTCGTGCGGAAGCCGTAGCCGGCCAGCACCAGCTCGTCGGTCATGTAGAGGAAGTCACCCTCGCCCTCGTTCACGTGCTCGGGGCGGCGCAGGTCCTGCACACCGAGGCGGGCCAGCGTCTCGGCGAAGGGCAGCTCCTCACCGGTGCGCTCCGGGTAGCGGAACTTGGCGCCGTAGCCCCGTCCTCCGACGACGACCGCGCCGTTGGCGGCGAACACCTGGTCGGGCAGACCGGCGACGGGGGTCAGCAGGTCGACGCGGTGACCGAGCGCGAGATAGGCGTCGCGCACGCCCTCCCACTGGCTCATCGCGAGGGTCGGGTCGATGACCTGACCGACCATCCAGGGGTTGATCGCGTAGGCCACCTCGAAGTGGACCGGCGGGCACATGAGCACGTGCAGCGGAGCGGCTGTGCGCTGCGGCGCGCGCTGTGCGGGGACGGTCACGGTGCCTCCAGAACGGGGTGGTTGCCGCGGCAAGCGTAAGCAGCGGACACCGCTCTATCGGCGCGCCCGGACTGCGTCTGAGCGGCGTCCTGTTGCGTGTTCCAGCGCGGAGCGGTCGACCTGTTGCGCTCACCACTGCTTGCCGGAGACGCAGAACGACCCAGCCACCGAGGTGACTGGGTCGTTGCGTTGCGTAGCCCCGAAGGGATTCGAACCCTCGCTACCGCCGTGAGAGGGCGGCGTCCTAGGCCGCTAGACGACGGGGCCCCAGAACTTCCTGGCCGTGCTGTGTTGCGTGATCACCGTACCGGCCAGCGGGCTGACCTTGCTGGGGTACCTGGACTCGAACCAAGACTAACGGAACCAGAAACCGTCGGGCTGCCAATTACCCCATACCCCATGGGACCCCTTGCGGGGCGGGAGGAACTCTAGCGGATCGCGGCGCGGAGCCGCGCCAGCGTGCGGTCCTGACCGAGCAGCGCCAACGACTCCGGCAGCGGCGGGCTGATGGCCGCCCCCGTGGCCGCCACCCGGATCGGGGCGTAGGCCTTGCCGCGCTTGAGGCCCAGGCCCCCCTCGAGCAGCGCCGTGTCCAGCGCGGTCTGCACCGTCTCGGTGGACCACTCCGTCAGCGCCGCCAGGGCCTGGTCCGCGGCACGCAGCACATCGCCGGAGCCCTCCCCCAGGTGCTTGGTCGCCGCCGCCTCGTCGACGGCGAACACCGCCTCGTCCACCAGCAGGAAGCGGCACAGGTCGGGCGCCTCCGACAGCAGCGCCATCCTCGTGCGGATCAGCGGCACCAGGCCCGCCAGCGCGGCCTGCTGCCCCGGCGTCGGCACGGCGTCGACCAGCCCCGCCGTCGCGAGGAACGGCACCAGGCGGCGGGCGAGGTCGTCCTCGGCGAGCTCCCGGATGTAGTGGCCGTTGAGCCAGCCCAGCTTGTCGAGGTCGAACACCGGCCCGACCGGGTTGACGCGGGACCAGTCGAAGTCCCGGGACATCTCGGCGAAACCGAACACCTCCTCGCCACCGGGCTGGCTGTAGCCGAGCAGGCCGAGGAAGTTCACCAGGGCCTCGGGCAGGTAGCCCTGCTCCTGGAACCAGGTGAGGCGCGCCGCCGGGTTCTTGCGCTTGCTGATCTTGCTCTTGTCGACGTTGCGCAACAGCGGCATGTGCGCGAACGCGGGCCGCGGCCAGCCCAGCATGTCGAACAGCAGCAGGTGCTTCGGGGTGGAGCTGATCCACTCCTCACCGCGCACTACGTGGGTGATCCCCATCAGGTGGTCGTCGACGACGACCGCCAGGTGGTAGGTCGGGAAGCCGTCGCCCTTGAGCAGCACCTGGTCGTCGGGCCGGGGTGCGGACACCTCGCCACGGATCAGGTCCGGAAAGGTCAGCGGCGCGTCGTCCGGGACCAGAAGGCGCACGACCGGCGTCTCCTGGTAGCCCGGTAGCTCGGCGCGCTCCGCCGCGGTCCGACCCAGGCACAGCCGGTCGTAACCGGTGGGCTGCTTGGCGCGCTGCTGCGCCTCGCGCATCTCGGTCAGTCGCTCACCGCTGCACCAGCACAGGTAGGCGTCACCCTGCGCCAGCAGCTGGTCGACGTAGGGCCGGTAGGTGCCGAGCCGCTCGCTCTGCCGGTAGGGCGCGTACGGACCGCCCTTGTCCGGGCCCTCATCCCAGTCGAGACCGAGCCAGCGCAGCGTGTCGTAGACCTGCTGCTCGCTGTCGGCCCGGAACCGGGCCCGGTCGGTGTCCTCGACCCGCAGCAGGAACTGACCACCCTGCTGACGCGCGAACGCCAGGTTGAACAGCGACATGTAGGCGGTGCCGACGTGCGGGTCGCCGGTGGGGCTGGGGGCGACGCGGACGCGGACCGGAACGGCTGCGGTCATCAGCGGTTCACGACGGGGTTCGTCAGCGTGCCGATGCCCTGCACGCGCACCGACACCGACTGGCCGGCCTGCAGCGGGCCGACGCCGGCGGGCGTCCCGGTGAGCACGACGTCACCGGGCAGCAGCGTCATGAACGAGGTGATGAAAGCGAGAATGGCCGGCACGTCGTGCAGCAGGTCGCGGGTGTTGCCGTCCTGCCTCAGCTGACCGTCGACACTGCACTGCACCCCGGCGTCGGCGACGTCGAGGTCGGTCTCCAGCCACGGACCCAGCGGGCAGAACGTGTCGTGGCCCTTGCCCCGGGTCCACTGCCCGTCGTCCTTCTGGTGGTCACGGGCGGTGACGTCGTTGGCGGCCGTGTACCCCCAGACATGGTCCAGGGCGGTGACCGGCGTGAGGTCGCGCGCCGGCTTGCCGATGACGACGGCGAGCTCGGCCTCGTGGTCGACCCGCGCGCTGTCTCGCGGCAGCCGCACCGGGTCGCCCGGGCCCACCACCGAGGTCGCCGGCTTGAGGAAGACCACCGGATTGCCGGCGGCCGGGGCCGGCCCGGACAGGTCGGTCATCTCGGCGACGTGGTCGGCGTAGTTCTTGCCGATGCACACGACGTTGATGGGCTGGGTCGGTGCGAGCAGCCGGACGGCCGACAGCGGCAGGACGTCGCCCGTCGGGGTCGGGTCGAACAGGGGGTGCCCGACCAGGGTGGCCACCGTCAGGTCGGCGGGGTCCTCGCCGGTGCCGTGCACCAGGCCGTAGGAGATCTCGCCCGCCAGGGCGAAGCGGGCGATGCGCACGCGGGAGGGCCTTCCTGGAGCCGGGCGGGGGTCGTCGCCGAGGCTACCGAGCCGCCGCGCGGCGGACCGCCCCCGTCAGTGCGCGCCCGGCCGGGACGGCTCCCCCGTCACCCTGCCGCCCGCAGGCCGCTGCTGGGACGTCCGACCCGCACCCACCGGGGCACGTCCTGCTCGAGCAGCGGCCGGGCCAGCAGGAAGCCCTGCGCCACCGGACAGCGCAGGCGCTCGAGCAGGCGCCACTGACCCGGTGTCTCCACCCCCTCGGCGACGCCGGTCAGGCCGAGCCGGCGCACGAGGCCGACGACGGCGTCGAACAGTGCCAGGGCCGCCAGGTCGGTCTCCACACCCTGCAGCAGCGAGCGGTCGAGCTTGACGACGTCGACCGGCAGGCGCTTGAGGTAGGCCAGCGAGGAGTAGCCGGCCCCGAAGTCGTCGATGGCCAGCCGCACTCCGAGCGCGCGCAGCTCCCGCAGCACCCCGACCGCGGTGTCGACGTCGTGCAGGAGGACGTCCTCCGTCAGCTCGAGCACGAGCTGCTGGGGGTTGACGCCCGTGTCGAGCAGCACCTCCTGAACGGTCGCGACGATGTCGGCGCCCAGCTGCACCGGCGAGAGGTTGACGCTGATCGACGTGTGCTCGGCCTCGGGCACCGCCTGCTGCCACCGCCGCAGCGACGAGCAGGCTCGGTGCAGGACGAGGCGGCCGACGTCCACGACCAGGCCGCTCTCCTCCGCGAGGCCGATGAAGGCGGCCGGAGCCAGCTCACCCCGCCCCGGGTGCTGCCAGCGCACCAGCGCCTCGAAGCCGAGCAGCTGCGCGTCGGCGACCCGCACCATGGGGTGCCAGCGCACGAACAGCTCGTCCTCGACGCGCAGCGCTGCCCGCAGGTCCTGCACCAACGCCGTCCGGTCCAGCAGCGTGGCGCGCAGCTGGGGCTCGAAGACCCGGTAGCGGCCCTTGCCGTCCGCCTTGGCCGCGTACATGGCGACGTCCGCGTCGCGCAGGAGGTCGTCGGCGCTGCCGACCCCCTGGAGCCGGGCGACCCCGACGCTCGCCCCGAGGCTGACGGTGGCCAGGCCCACCTGGATCGGCAGGGCCAGGGCCTCCACCAGCCGCCGGGCAAGGGCTGCGGCGGCCTGCTCGTCGTCGTGGTCCTTCGCCATGAGCACCACGAACTCGTCGCCGCCGAGCCGTGCCACGAGGTCGGCGGTGCGGCAGGCGGTCTCCGTGCGGCGAGCGACCTCGATCAGCACGAGATCACCGGCTGCGTGGCCGGCGGTGTCGTTCACGCCCTTGAAGCCGTCGAGGTCCAGCAGCAGGACGGTCGCGCCACCACCCGCGCCGCACACCTTCTCGAGCCGCTGGCCGAACAGCGTCCGGTTGGCGAGCCCGGTCAACGGGTCGGTGTGGGCCGCAGCGCGCAGGCCCTCCTCCAGCAGCGTCCGGTCGGTGGTGTCGACGTACACCCCGAGATAGCCGAAGGGACGTCCGGCGTCGTCGCGCAGCAGCGCCGACGAACGCTCGGTCTGCACGAAGGACCCGTCGCGGCGACGACGGCGTGACGGGACGCCCACGAGCGGCTGGTGCTCCAGCACGTCGAGGTTGGCCCGGTAGGTGTCCTCGTCGACGATCGGGTTGCGGCGGCCGAGCACCTCCGCGGCGGGCCAGCCGAACATGGCCTCGGCCGCCGGGTTCCACAGGCGCACGAGACCATCCAGGTCGAGCTCGACGATGGCCACCGGCGTGCCGTTCACGAGCGCGGACAGCCGGCTCAGGGCCTCGGCCCCCTCCTCGTGGCGGGCGAGGACCGCCGCGTGCAGCTGCGCATTCTCCAGGGCGACGCTCGCCTGTGCGGCGTACATCTCCAGCAGCTCCAGCTGGTCCGGGCTGGGTCGGCGCCCGTCGAGCGGCAGGTCGACGCTGATGACCCCCAGCAGCCCGGAGCGCGCCGTCCGCAGCGGCGCCAGCAGCTGGTCGAGGGGATGCCAGGCTCCGGGATCGTCCGGGACCGGTCGGTCCGGGATCCACGACGGGACCTGCGCGTCCTCGGGCACCCGGTGCAGGTAGTCGACCAGCAGCTCCCCGACCGGCTCGCATGCCGCGAGCAGGCTCTCCCAGACCGCCCTGGACGCCCGGGTGCCCAGCAGCTCCTGTGCGGCCCGCTCGTCGCCCGCCACGGCCACCACGTGCAGGTCGCCCTCGGAGGTGACCAGGTTGAGCACGGCCACCCCGAAGCCGAGGCCGTCGACCACCCCCTGGCAGACGCTCTGCAGCGTCCGATTCAGGTCGAGGTCGCCGTTGACCGTCCTGGCCAGCTCGTACAGCCGACGCAGCGACGCCGCCCGGGCGGGGGACGGGACCCCGGGCGCGGGCACGGCGGCCCCGCCCGTGGCCTCAGCGGGCGGCGTCGTCGGCCCAGGCGGCGATCAGGCCGCGGTAGTGGGCGACGAACTGCTCGTGCTCGTGTGCCGGGAAGGTGGCCTGCACGGTCTCCACGAGCACCGTGTCGAACTCCGGGGACGTGAAGTACTCGTGCGCCACCGCATCGAGGTTCCCGAGCTGCTCACCCACGAAGGCCGCGTAGCGGTCGGTCTCGAAGTACTCGTCGGCGAGCACCCGGTAGGCCGCGAGCTTCTCCGTCGTAGCTGCCCCCGGCGTCCGCGACGTCGAACCAGCGTCGGGTGTCGAGATCGGTCCGGGGTCGACGACCGGTCGCCGTGCAGAACAGCGACCACTTGACCAGCGCCGTCATGGCCCACGGGAAGTAGTAGTGCAGCGAGGTGATGGCGACGTCGGGGCAGGCGTTCGCGTAGTCGATCGGGAACACCCGGCCGTCGCGCACCAGGGTCTCGCAGGAGTTGAACTCCCACTTGAAGAAGGCGTTGACGATCTTGCCGATGCTCTCGACCTCGGCGCCCGCCTCCGGGCTGAGGAAGTCGTGCGAGACGGAGTACCGGTCGTGCATGGGCTTGCCCGGGTCGAAGTTCATCACCATGGTCTCGGCGCCGATCGACAGCGACCGGGCGAACACGTCGAAGCCCTCGACGCTCGCCTGCAGGTGCATGAGCCGCTGGCCACTCTCGTCGTACGCGCGGCGCAGGTCGTGCTCGTCCTGGATGCGGGTGACCCCCACCCAGGCGCCGCCGTCGTAGGGCTTCATGTAGAGCGGGTAACCGACCTTCTCGGCGACGTCGGCCAGGTCGAACGGCTGGTTGTACCTGGCCGCGGTGTAGGCGAAGCGGGCGTTGCTCGGTGGCTCCTTGTGCGGCACCAGCCAGGTCTCCGGCACGTCCAGCCCCAGCCGGATCATGGCGCAGTAGGCCGCGTGCTTCTCCATCGACTGGAACGTGAAGGGGTTGTTCAGCAGGTAGGTGTCGTCCATGAGGGCGACCTTCTTCAGCCACTCCCGCGGCACGTAGTACCAGTACGCGAGCCGGTCGACCACGAGGTCGTAGCGGCTGGGCTGGCGCAGGTCGAACGGCTCGATGGTGATGCGCTCGACCCCGTAGCGGTGCGTCGTGCCCTCGACGGTCAGGGCGGGGTCGAGCCGGCGCACGAGGTGCTCGAACGCGCGCGGCCAGTCCTCCTCGGTACCCAGCAGCAGTCCGAGCAGGTGCCTGGTGTCAGCCATGTCTTCCCTTCCGACGCCGTCACGACGACAGCAGCGCAGTGCGCGGTGGACCCGTCAGCAGAACCGCGGGAGGTGGTGTGCGATCTGGGCCCGCCACGAGGGCCAGTCGTGCGGTACGTCATGACCCCACAGGTCGGTCTCCACACGCAAGCCCTTCGCCGCGGCGACCTCGCCCAGCGACCGGGTGCTGTCGAGCGCGCCGGTGGTGTCCTCCCACTGGCCCTGCCCGGCCACGAGCAGCAGGGAGAGCCTGCTGCGCAGCCAGTCCAGGTGGGCGCCCTCGGCGGCTCCCAGCGACCACAGCGGGTTGTTGAGGTGGAAGGACGTACCGCGCTCCCCCCAGCCGAGGACGCTCAGGTCGTACACCCCGGACAGCCCGATCGCGAGGGGGAACAGGTCGGCGTGACGCAGGGCCGTGTTCACCGCGTGGTAGGCGCCGAAGCTGCATCCGGTCGTGATCATGTCCTGGCGACCGCCGCAGTCGGCGTCGACGAAGGGCACCACCTGGTGCACCACCCAGCGCTCGTAGGCCTCGTGCCGCCGGGCCCGGTCCTCCAGCGACAGGTCACCGCGATACCAGGAACCGGCGTCCCACGAGTCGAGGCAGTAGAGCTTGACCCGACCCGCCTCCAGAAGGGGACGGACGGCGTCGACCATGCCGTGGTCGGCGTAGTCCTGCGCCCGTCCCTCACTGCTGGGGAAGACCAGCACCGGGCGCCCGTACGAGCCATGGACGACCACCCGGGGGGCCCATCCGAGCTCGTCGCTCCAGAGCTCGTCATCGCCGTCCGCCTGCAGGACCCGCTGGACGAGGTCGACCAGGTGGGGGTCGAACGTGTCCCGCCAGCCGACGTAGGTGTGCACGTCGCGGTTCTCCACCAGGCGCGTGTCGTAGCCCTGCGCCTGCAGGGCGCTCGTCATCAGGCGGTTGTTGTCGACGTTCTCCTCGATCTGCCCGCAGGTCATGACCACCGGGACGCTCTCCGGTGCGGTCGTGGAGCGGGTCACCGAGTCGACGAAGGCGGCGATGCGCGGGAAGCGGTCGAAGCCGCTCTCCTGCCCGTCGAGGTGCCGGTGGAAGAAGCTGCTCGACTGCAGGTAGAGCCCGGCGAACGTCCCGGGATGGGCGCGCTGGGCCTGCAGCATGGCCAGGCCCCCGAGGGAGGCGCCCATGCCCAGGACCGCACCGGTGGGCACCTCCCTGCACAGGTGCGGGACCAGCCCGAGCGCCAGCGCCCGGCCGTAGTCCGGCGAGGCCGAGTACGTCTCGTTGCGGTCGACCGGCGCGAGGAGCGCGGCCCGCAGCCCAGGCAGCCGTCCCTCGGCCACCGCGGCGTCCAGGAAGAGCGTCAGGGACGCCAGCGCGTCGTACTCGGGCCCGTCATGCACCACCAGGAGCGGCGCCGGGGCGTCGTCGGCCAGGCCCAGCGAGGACCAGAGCAGACACGGCACGTCGTGCGCCAGCCCCCGGCTCTCGAGCGCGAGCTCGCGGCGCGGACCCCGCGGCGGAGCGCTCGACAGCCAGGCGGGCGCGACGTACTCGGGCATCTGCAGCACGGACTTGTCACCGAACGCGCCGCTCGTGCGGTCGGGGTTGTGCGGGTCGCAGACCCACTCGCTGCCGCCCCCCTCGTGCTGGAGCTCGAAGGAGTACTCGAGGCGGTCGACGCCGGGACGCGGGACACGCAGCACCCAGCCGTCCGCGTCGTCGTCGCGCTGGAACGCGAGCCGGTCGCCGGGCAGGCGCACGTCCTGCTGCAGGCGGACCCCCGACAGCCGTCGGTCGGGGTCGGGGAGGCGGAAGACGATCTCTCGGTCGCTGACGTCGGGCACGACGTCAGACCCTACGGCGTGCCGGCAGGGCTCCAGGCCCGGACGAGGTCGCGCACCGACAGCACACCCACCACGGAGGGCCCCTCGCACACCACCAGGTGCCGGAAGCCGCCCTTCACCATGGCCGAGGCGGCCCGCTCGAGGTTCCAGTCGGGTTCGGCGCTGACCGCGTCTGCGGTCAGGTGGTCGCCCACCAGCTCGGTCTCGGGATCCTGCCCGGCGGCGACGGCGAGCAGGACGTCGCGCTCGGTCAGGATCCCCGGCCCCTCGCCGTCGGGGTCGTAGACCAGGGCCGCGCCGACCTTGCGCTCGGCCATCTGCTGCGCCGCCTGCCGCAGCGTGTGGGCGGGACCGACCGTGAGAACAGCGGACGTCATGGCATCGCGGACGAGCACGGGCACCTCCGGGGTCGGGACGCGACCGTAGGTCGCCGAGGGGACCGCGTCCAGCGCCTACAGGACGCGCCGCACCCAGCCGTGCGTGTCCGCGGTCCGCCCGTACTGCAGGTCGAGCAGCGCGGCCCGGAGCTTGGTCGTGACCGGACCGGGTTGGCCGTCACCCGCGACCGCCTCGCCCCCGGGCCAACGCAGTGCACCCACCGGCGTGATGACGGCCGCGGTGCCGCAGGCGAACACCTCCACCACCCGGCCGTCGACCGCTCCCTTGCGCCACTCGTCGACGTCGACGCGACGCTCCTCCACCGCGTGTCCGGCCTCGCGGGCCAGCGTGAGCACCGAGTCGCGGGTCACGCCCTCCAGGATCGTCCCGGTCAGCTCCGGTGTCACGACGGTGCCGTCGTCGAGGACGAAGAACATGTTCATGCCGCCGAGCTCCTCGACCCAGCGCTTCTCCACCGCGTCGAGGAACACCACCTGGTCGCAGCCGTGGGCGCTGGCCTCCTGCTGGGCCACCAGCGAGGCGGCGTAGTTCCCTCCGGTCTTGGCGGCGCCCATGCCGCCGGGGGCCGCCCGCGTGTAGTCCTGCGACAGCCACAGCGACACCGGACGCAGCGGTCCCGAGAAGTAGTTGCCGGCCGGGCTCGCGAGGACGAGGAACCGTGCGGACTCGCTCGGACGCACCCCGAGGCCGACCTCGTCGGCGAACATGAACGGTCGCAGGTACAGCGAGGCGCCCTCGCCGTCGGGCACCCAGGCGGCGTCGGTGCGCACGAGCAGCTCGCACGCGGCGAGGAAGTCCTCGGCCGGCAGGGTGGGAAGCGCCAGCCGCGTGCAGGAGCGGATCATCCGCTCGGCGTTGCGGTCGGGGCGGAACAGGGCCACCCCGCCGTCGGGCTGGCGGTAGGCCTTCATGCCCTCGAAGACCTCCTGCCCGTAGTGCAGGACGACGTTCGCGGGGTCGAGCTGCAGCGGCCCGTAGGGCAGGAGCTCGGCGTCGTGCCAGCCCTTGTCCTTGGTCCAGCGGATCGAGGCCATGTGGTCGGTGAAGACCCGCCCGAAGGCCGGGTCGGCCAGCACACCGGCGCGCGTCGTCGCGTCCACCGGTGTCTGCGTCGTGCGCACCTGGAACTCCATGTGGGCCTCCCTCTCGTCGACCGTGCACGGTAGCGCCCGGCGGGGGTCGGCCCTCAGGTCCGGTGCAGGCCCTCCAGCAGGGCTGTGCGCACCTGCGCGGTGCTGCGCGCCCCCGGGCGGGTCGCGAGATCGGCCGCCACCGCGGCCTCCACCCGCCGGGCCGGCTTCTCGTGACCGAGGTGGTCGAGCAGCATGGCCACCGACAGCACGGCCGCGGTCGGGTCGGCCACCCCCGTGCCGGCGATGTCGGGGGCACTGCCATGGACCGGCTCGAACATGCTCGGGTTCGAGCGGCTGACGTCGAGGTTGCCCGACGCCGCCAGGCCGATCCCGCCGCCGATGGCCGCGCCGATGTCGGTGAGGATGTCGCCGAACAGGTTGTCGGTGACCACGACGTCGAACCGACCGGGATCGGTGACGAAGAACATCGAGGCGGCGTCCACGTGCTGGTAGGCGACCTCGACGTCGGGGAACTCCGTGCCCACGGCGTCGGTGATGCGCTTCCACAGACCTCCCGCGTGGACCAGGACGTTGGTCTTGTGGACCAGCGTGAGGTGGCCCCGCCGCGCCTGCGCCCGGCCGAAGGCGTCCCGCACGACGCGCTCGACGCCGTAGGCCGTGTTCAGGCTGACCTCTGTGGCCACCTCGTGCGGCGTACCGGTCCGCATCGAGCCGCCGTTGCCGACGTAGGGGCCCTCGGTTCCCTCGCGCACCACCACCATGTCGAAGGCGGCATCGCCCAGCGGGCCGGCCACGCCCTCGAACAGGCGGACCGGCCGCAGGTTCACGTGATGGTCCAGGCTGAAGCGCAGGCGAAGGAGCAGCCCCCGCTCGATCACCCCGGGGGGGATCGTCGGGTCGCCGACCGCTCCGAGCAGGATCGCGTCGTGGTCGCGGAGCTCGGACAGGACGCTGTCGGGGAGCACCTCGCCGGTCCGCCGGTAGGAGCGGCCGCCGAGGTCGTAGTCGGTGGTCTCCACGCCCGGCAGCACCGCGTGCAGGACCTCCAGGGCCACCTCGGTGACCTCCGGTCCGATGCCGTCTCCGCCGATGACCGCCAGCCGGGTGCTCATGCTGGCGACCCTAGCGGCGTGGGACGGCCATCCCACGCGTTGGGACAGGACAGGATGACTCGTGCTGGCCCTGCGACTGATCGCCCCACCCGAGCTGACCTCCCGTCTGCTGCAGGTGCTGCGCGCGCACCCCGGTGCGACCCATGTGGTCATGCTCGCCGGCGCGGGGGTCGAGCCCTCCGGTGACGTCCTGCTCGCCGACGTCGCGCGAGAGGCGGTCAGCGAGGTGGTCTCGGCGTTGCAGGACGTCGGAGAGTGCGCGATCAGCCTGGAGTCGGTCGACACCTGCCTGTCGCGGCACGCCGACGACGCGGAGCGGGCGGCCCCGGGGCTCGGCGTCGACGCCGTGGTCTGGGAGGAGGTCGAGGCCCGTACCGACGAGGAGTCCACCCTGTCGGCGACGTTCCTGCTCCTGCTGGTCCTGGCCACCCTGATCGCCGCCGTCGGCCTGCTCCTGGACAGCGCCGTGCTCGTGGTCGGCGCGATGGTGGTGGGGCCGGAGTTCGGACCGGTGGCGGGGCTCACCGTCGCCGTGGTCGAGCGCCGGTTCGCCCTTGCCCGCCGCTCCCTGACCGCCCTGCTGGTCGGCTTCCCGGTCGCCGCACTCGCCGCACTCGTGCTGGGGCTCGTGGTGCGAGTTACCGCCGGCTACCCGCAGGCCTACGACGCCGCCCGGCACCCGTTCACGGCGTTCGTCAGCCGTCCGGACGGCTACGCGGTGCTCGTCGCCCTGCTGGCCGGGGTGGCGGGCGTGGTGTCGCTGACCAGCGCCAAGAGCGCCGCGCTCGTCGGCGTCGCCGTCAGCGTGACGACGGTGCCGGCGGCCGCCGACGTGGGGATCGCCGCGTCGGCCGGCCGGTGGGCGGAGTGCCAGGGGGCGGCGACCCAGCTGCTCGTGAACCTGGTCGCGCTGGTCGCGGCGGGGGCGGTCACGCTCGCCGTGCGCCAGCCCCGGTCCCGCCGCTCGGGGGACCGCCGGGACCTCGGCCGACCGTGACCTCAGGCCGACCGGTTGACCGCGCTCACCAGAGCCCGCAGCGAGCTGGTGACGATGCTGGGGTGCACCCCGCAGCCCCACAGGACCCGACCGGAGACGGCGACCTCGAGGTAGGACGCCGCCTGGGCCTCCTCCCCTGCTCCGGTGGCGTGCTCGACGTAGTCCAGGACGCGGGCGTCGACGTCGACGGCCTGCAGGGCGTGGACGAACGCGGCGATCGGCCCGTTGCCGGTGCCCCGGATCGTCTGCGCGACGCCGTCGAGCTCGACATCGGCCTCGATGGTGTCGCGACCATCGGCGTCGCTCGCGGTGCGGTGGGCCACCAGCCGCAGGCGGCCGGCCGGCTCGAGGTAGGTCTGCCCGAACAGCGACCAGATGCGGCCGGCGCTGATCTCACCGCCCTCGCCGTCGGCGATCTCCTGCACGACCCGTGAGAACTCGATCTGCATGCGACGCGGCAGGTCGAGGTGGTGCTCGTTCTTCAGCACGTAGGCGACGCCGCCCTTGCCCGACTGGCTGTTGACCCGGATGACCGCCTCGTAGGAGCGGCCGACGTCGAGCGGGTCGATGGGCAGGTACGGCACGCCCCACGGGTGCTCGCGGACGTCGTGACCCGCGGCCTTCGCGTCGCGGTCGAGCGCCTCGAACCCCTTCTTGATGGCGTCCTGGTGCGACCCCGAGAAGGCGGTGTAGACGAGGTCACCGGCGTAGGGGTGCCGGGGGTGCACAGGCAGCTGCGTGCAGTGCTCGGCGGTCCGGCGCACCTCGTCGATGTCGCTGAACTCGATCATCGGGTCGATGCCCTGGCTGAACAGGTTGAGGCCCAGGGTGACCAGGCAGACGTTGCCGGTGCGCTCGCCGTTGCCGAACAGGCACCCCTCCACCCGGTCGGCCCCGGCCTGCACCCCGAGCTCGGCGGCGGCGACGGCGGTGCCGCGGTCGTTGTGCGGGTGCAGGCTCAGGACGACGCTGCTGCGGCGGTCACCGAGCGCCCGGCAGAACCACTCGACCTGGTCGGCGTACGTGCTCGGCACCGACATCTCCACGGTGGCCGGCAGGTTCAGCACCACGGGCCGCTCGGCGGTGGGCTGCCAGACGTCCATGACCGCCGTGCAGACCTCCAGCGCGTAGTCGAGCTCGGTGCCGGTGAACGACTCCGGGCTGTACTGCCAGCGCACGTCCTGGCCGGGCAGCAGCTGCTCGACGTACTTGGCGCACCAGCGGGCCCCCTGGACGGCGATGTCCTTGACGCCGTCGCGGTCGAGGCCGAAGACGACCCGGCGCTGCAGCGTCGAGGTGGAGTTGTAGAGGTGCACCAGCGCGGTCCCGGAGAACCCGGCCAGCGACTGCACGGTGCGCTCGATCAGCTCCTCACGGGCCTGGGTGAGCACCTGGATGGTGACGTCGGCCGGGACCAGGTCCTGCTCGACGAGGGTCCGCACGAAGTCGAAGTCGGTGCTGGAGGCCGCCGGGAAGCCGACCTCGATCTCCTTGTAACCCATGGCCACGAGCAGCCGGAACAGGGCGAGCTTGCGGTCGGCGTCCATCGGGTCGATGAGCGCCTGGTTGCCGTCACGCAGGTCCACCGAGCACCAGGTGGGGGCCTTGGACAGGACGGTCGACGGCCAGGTGCGGTCCGGCAGGTCGACCGGCGGGAACGCGGTGTAGCGGCGGTAGGAGGTGCGGGTGGAGGGAGTGGCTGTCATGCGGGCTCCTGAGCGGGAGAGGGGCTGCGGCCGGCGCGGTGGTGGAGCGACCCGCGACGGGAGAGCCGGCCTGGGCTCAGATCCCGTCGCGGCACCGAAGCAGCGAGGGGCTCGACAGGGACATGCCGACCACCCTAGGCCACCCGCCGCAGCCAGTCACCGACCGCGGCCCGGAAGGCGTCTGCGGCATCCACCCAGGGGAAGTGACCGGCGTCCGGGAGCACGACCACGTCGGGCGCACCGAAGGAGGCGGCCACCTCGTGCACCGCCGCGACACCGGTCAGGGCGTCCAGCTCGCCCCCGAGCACGAGCACGGGGGCCGGCACCTGCCGCAGCCCGGCCATGAGGGCGGCCACGTCCAGATCCTCGACACCGGCGGCGAACCCCAGCTCGGCGCGCTTGCTGCTCTGCCGGTCCGCGGTCGCCGCGTGTGCCCGGGTGCGCTCGTCCCAGCGGCTGTAGAAGAACGGGCGGGTGGCGCGGACCAGCGACTGCTGCTGGGCCGGCGGCGCCCCGGCCTCGAGCGCCTGCTGGGCTTCGGCGGCGTCGGCGTACCAGGGCTCGGGCGAGCGGGACGCCCGGATGCTCGCGACGTCGGCCCGGTCGGTGCCCTGCAGCCGCCCCGGCGGGGTCACGAGCGCCAGCGAGCGGACCCGGTCGGGATGCCGGGACGCCCAGACCTGCGCGACCAGGCACCCGGCGGAGTGCGCCAGCACGTCGACCGTCTCGAGCCCCAGGTGGTGCCGCAGCGCCTCGACGTCGTCGGCGAGCCGGTCGAAGCGCAGCGTGGCGGGGTCGGCCGGCACCTCCGACCGGCCGGTGGCGCGCGCGTCCAGCACCACGAGGGTCCGCTCGGCGGTGAGCCCGGCGAGGTCCTCCAGGTACGCGCCGGCCCGGCCGGGGCCTCCGGGCAGGCACAGCAGCGCCGGCCCCTGTCCCTCGCTGGTGTAGGCCAGCCGGGTGCCGTCGGCGGCGGCGAAGAACTCCGTCACAGGGTCACCGTCCGGACCGACTCGGCGCCGATCGCCGCCCCGAGCCGCTCCAGCACCTCCGGTGGCACCGGGCTGTCGACGGTGAGCACCATCAGCGCGGCGCCGCCCTGCTCGCGGCGGGCCACCTGGGCGCTGCCGATGTTCAGTCCTGCCTCCCCGAGCATCTGGCCCACGGTCCCGACGACCCCCGGTCGGTCGGCATAGGTCAGGAAGACCAGGGACGACACGGGGGGCAGCTCGACGTCGAAGCCGAGCACCTCGGTCAGCCGCTCGCTCTGCCGCGTGCCGACCAGCGTGCCGGACACCGACACCGCCGACCCGTCGGCGAGGACGCCGCGCACGGTGACGAGGTTGCGGTGGTCCGGGCTGACCGGGTCGGTGGTGAGAGCCACCTCGACACCGCGCTCCGCCGCCAGGGCAGGGGCGTTGACGAAGGTGACCTGGTCCTCCACGACGTCGGCGAAGACACCCTTCAGGGCGGCCAGCTGCAGCACCTGCACGTCGAGCGCCGCGATCTCTCCCCGCACCTCGACGGTGACGCTGCTGGCCACCTGACCGGCCAGCCCGGTGAAGACCCGTCCGAGCTTCTCGACCAGCGGCAGCGCCGGCCGGAGCATCGCGTCGACCGGCCCGCCACCGGAGACGTTCACGGCGTCGGGCACGAAGTCGCCCTGCAGGGCGAGCCGCACGCTGCGGGCGACGGCGATCCCCGCCTTGTCCTGCGCCTCGACGGTGCTCGCGCCGAGGTGGGGGGCGACCACCACGGAGTCGAAGCCGAACAGCGGGCTGTCGGTGCAGGGCTCGGTGACGAAGACGTCGAGGCCCGCGCCGGCGACGCGGCCCTCGGCCAGGGCCCGGGCGAGTGCGTCCTCATCGACGAGCCCGCCGCGGGCGGCGTTGACGACCCGCAGGGTCGGCTTGCAGATGGTCAGCTCGTGGTCGCCGATCAGCCCGACCGTCTCCGGGGTGCGCGGGAGGTGGATCGAGAGGAAGTCGCTCTCGCGCATCAGCGTGTCGAGGTCGACCAGCTGCACACCCAGGGCGTCGGCGCGGGCGCTGGTGACGTAGGGGTCGAAGGCGAGCAGCCGCACGTCGAAGGCGGCCATCCGCTGGGCGAACAGCACACCGATCCGGCCGAGGCCCACCACGCCCACGGTCTTGTCGGCCACCTCCACGCCGGTCCACCGGCTGCGCTCCCAGCGCCCGGCCCGCAGCGCCGCGCTCGCCGGCGCGGTGTTGCGGGCGCAGGCGAGCAGCAGCGCCACGGCCTGCTCCGCGGCGCTCACCACGTTCGACAGCGGGGCGTTGACCACCATCACGCCCCGGGCGGTGGCGGCCGCGACGTCGACGTTGTCCAGGCCGATGCCCGCCCGGGCCACCACCTGCAGCCCCGGCGCCGCCGCCAGGGCCTGCTCGTCGATCTGGGTCGCACTGCGCACGAGCACCGCTGCCGCGCCGGCCAGGGCCGCGAGCAGCGCCGGTCGGTCCGTGCCGTCGACGTGCCGCACCTCGACCCCGTCACCGAGCGCCGTCAGCACCGACGGTGCGAGCTCCTCGGCGATGAGGACGACCGGGAGGGCGGACGACGTGGCGATGGTGGTCCCCAGGGCTCGTTGGACGGTCCGGCGGAGGATACGCAGGTGCCGGGTCCGGCCGGGAGCGGCGGCCCCGGGTGCAGACCGGCACGCGAGGTCCGCCGCCCTGTCACGATGGGCCCCCGTCCCGCCCTCCCCGGAGTTCCCCGTGCCCCGTCCGTCCCTGCGCTGCTGCGCGGTGCTCCTGCTGTCCGGCGTCGGGCTTGCCACCCTGACACCGCCGGCCTGGTCCTCGACCGCGCCCGTGTCCTCCACCGCTCCCCCGTCCCTGGGTGCGCCGGCCGACCAGGGATGGCGACCGGTCGGGCCCGCCTCCCCCGTGTCGGGCCACGCCGACGCCCGCTCGACCGCGTCCACGGCCACCCCGTCGACGTTCGCGGTCTCCTTCGCGGGCGTCGACGCCGCGGCCCAGGAGGCGGTGCTGCGGGCGACCGCCGTCCTGGCCGGTGCACTCAGCAGCACGGTGCCCGTGTCGGTGCGCGTGACGGCCGCTCCCCTGGCCGACGGCGTCCCGGTCACCGCGGCTCCCGGCACCTACGCGGTCCGGGACCGCAACGGGGCGTTCGACCCGACCGACACGCTCTACCCGGTGGCGCTGGCCAACGCGCTCGCCGGACGCGACGTCGACCCCCGCGGCGCCGACGTCGACCTCGTCCTGAGCACGACGGCGCCCCTGTCGAGCTCGGCGGACCCCGCGCCGGACGGCGTCTACGACCTCACCTCGGTCGTCCTGTCCGAGCTGCTGCCCTCCCTGGGCCTGTCCACCACCCTGCGCGACCAGGAGGGGTTCGGCCGGTGGGGCGTGCCCGGAGACTCCGGCACCCGACCGGTGCCCCTGGTCGGCGACCGCCTCCTGGTCAACGCCGCCGGGCCGGGCGCCGAGCGCAGCGCGCCGCTGCTGGGGCGTCCGCTGGGCAGCCGGGACCTTGCGGCCGCCCTGGCGTCGCCGGTCTACTGGGACGGACGGGCGGCCCGCGCGGCGTCGGCCGGGCTGCGGCCGCTCCTGGCGCCGACCCTTCCGGACGTCGTCAGCCCGGTCGCCCTACGGCCGCAGGACGCCCCGGTCGGGAGCACCGACCGCCTGCTCGCCCCCCGGATCGGCCCGGGCGAGACCGTGCGCAGCCTCGGGCCGGTCGCGCTCGGCATGCTGTCCGACGTCGGGTGGGCCGTCCCGTCCCTTCCGGGTGCCCGGTACACCCCGCTGGACCCCCGGCGGCTCCTGGACACCCGGACCGGACTCGGCCAGGCCGGCGTCAAGCGGCTGCTCGGTCCGGGGGCGGTGCTCGACCTGCAGGTGGCCGGGGGCGGCACAGGGGTCCCGGGCGACGCCACCGCAGTGGTGCTCAACGTGACCGGGGTGGCTCCCACCGCCGCGACCGACCTGCGCGTCTACCCGAGTCCGCGCAGCGCCGAGGCCGTCCCGGTCGTCAGCAACGTCAACCTCGCGCGCGGCGGCACGCGGGCGAACGCTGTGACGGTCTCCCCCGGCCGCGACGGCAAGGTCCGGCTCCGCAACAACGCCGGGTCGGTCTCGGTCCTGGTCGACCTGCAGGGCTTCTACTCCGCCGACGGCGCGACCCTGTTCCACCCCGCCGTGCCGGTGCGCCTGTTCGACACCCGGCGCACCGCCCGCCCCACGCTGGGTGCGGGGCGCGTCCTGGACGTCCAGGTGGCCGGCGTCGCCGGGGTTCCGGCCTCGGCCCGGGCGGTGGTGGTGGGACTGACGGGCGTGGCTCCGACCCGTCCCACCGACCTGCGGGCCTATCCCACACCGAGCAGCGGCACCGCGGTGCCGGTGGTGAGCACGCTCAACCTGCGGCCCGGCGCGCCGGTGGCGGGGCTGGCCGTGGTGCGGGTGGGAGCCGACGGGCGCATCCGCCTGCGCAACGCCGCCGGCAGCCTCGCCGTGCTGGTCGACCTCGCCGGCTGGTTCGAGGACCCGGCAGCGGCGGGGGGGCTGGGGTACCGGCCGGTGGCCCCGCAGCGGGTGTACGACTCGCGCACGACGGCAGCGACCAGGCTCGCCCCGGCCGGCCTGCGGGACCTCTCGGTCGGCGGCCGGGGCGGGGTGCCCGCCACGGCCGCCGCCGTGGTGCTGAACCTGACGGGGATCGCGCCGTCGCGCGCGACCGACCTGCGCGCGTACCCGGCGACGCGGACCGGCGCCGGCGTCCCGCCGGTCGTCAGCAGCCTGAACCTCGCTGCCGGGCAGACCGCGGCCGGCGCGGCCGTGTCCGCCACGGGCCACGCCGGCCGGGTCAGGGTGCGCAACGAGGCGGGCTCGGTCGCCCTCGCCGTCGACGTGAGCGGCTGGTTCGGCCCCTGACCCCTTTCCGGCTCAGGTGAGCCGCACCGGGATCACTCGCCCGCGTCGTCGATCCACGCCATCATCGGACGCAGCGTGGCTCCGGTGACCTCGATCGGGTGGTCCTGACCCTGCTTGCGGAAGGCCGCCATGCGCGGGCCGCCGTTGTCGTCGTCCTCGATCAGCGCCTTGGTGAAGGTGCCGTCCTGGATCTCGGCCAGCACCTGCTGCATCGCCTTCTTGGTCTCGGCGGTGATGATCCGCGGACCGGTCACGTAGTCGCCGAACTCGGCGGTGTCGCTGATGCTCCAGCGCATCTTGCCGATGCCGCCCTCGTACATCAGGTCGACGATGAGCTTGAGCTCGTGCAGGCACTCGAAGTAGGCGACCTCGGGCTGGTAGCCGGCCTCGATGAGCACCTCGAACCCGGTCTGCACGAGCGCGGCGGCGCCTCCGCACAGGACGGCCTGCTCACCGAACAGGTCGGTCTCGGTCTCCTCGGTGAAGGTCGTCTTGAGCACGCCGGCCTTGGTGCCGCCGATGCCCTTGGCCCAGGACAGGGCGAGCGCCTGCGCCTGCCCGGAGGCGTCCTGCTCGACGGCGATCAGGCACGGCACGCCGCGGCCCTCGAGGTACTGGCGGCGCACGAGGTGGCCCGGGCCCTTCGGCGCGACCATGGCGACGTCGACGCCGGGGGGCGGCGTGATCAGCCCGAAGCGGATGTTCAGGCCGTGGCCGAAGAACAGCGCCGCGCCGTCCTTGAGGTTGGGGGCGACGTCGGTCTCGTAGAGCTTCCGCTGCACGGTGTCGGGGGCCAGGATCATGACGACGTCGGCCTCTGCCGTGGCCTCGGCGGGGGTGAGGACGCGCAGGCCCTCGGCCTCGGCCTTCGCGCGGCTCTTGCTGCCCTCGGGCAGGCCGATGCGGACGTCGACCCCGCTGTCACGCAGGGACAGCGCGTGGGCGTGGCCCTGGCTGCCGTAGCCGAGGACGGCCACCTTCTTGGCCTGGATCAGGCTGAGGTCGGCGTCGTCGTCGTAGAAGATCTCGGCCACAGGAGAGGCCCCTTCGGTGAGGTGGGAGGTGGGACGTACGGGAGCGAGTGGTTCCGTGCGTGGGGCGAGGGCGTCGGGCGTGGGGCGTGGGACCTGGAGCGGGGGCGCAGCTAGGCGCTGACGGCGCGCAGCCGCGACTCGGAGCCGCTCATCGAGCGCGGGCCGCGGCCGACGGCGACCATGCCCGACTGCACCATCTCGCGGATGCCGAAGGGCTCGAGCACCCGGACAAGGGCGGCAAGCTTGTCGCGGGTGCCGGTGGCCTCGACGGTCACGGCGTCGGAGGCGACGTCGACCACCTTGGCGCGGAACAGCTGGACCGTCTCCAGCACGTGGCTGCGGCTGGTGAGGTCGGCCTTGACCTTGATGAGCAGCAGCTCGCGCTGCACGCTCGCCTCGGGATCGAGCTCGACCACCTTGAGCACGTTGATCAGCTTGTTCAGCTGCTTGGTGACCTGCTCGAGCGGCAGGCTCTCCACGGTCACCACGATGGTCATGCGGCTGATGTCGACGTTCTCGGTGGGTCCGACGGCGAGGCTCTCGATGTTGAAGCCGCGCCGGCTGAACAGCGCCGAGACCCGGGCCAGGACACCGGGCTTGTCCTCGACCAGGACGCTCAGCGTGTGGCGGGTGGTGGTGCGCGGGGTCGTGCTGTCGGCAGGGCTCATCAGACGTCGTCCTCTCCCCAGACGGGGCGGGTGTCGCGGGCGGCCAGGATCTCGTCGTTGCTCGTGCCGGCGGCGACCATCGGCCACACCATGGCGTCCGCCCCGACGACGAAGTCGATGACGACCGGCATGTCGTCGATCGCCATCGCCTTCTCGATGGCGGCGTCGACCTCGCCCTTGCTCTCGACCCGCAGGCCGACGCAGCCCATGGCGTCGGCCAGCTTGACGAAGTCGGGAATGCGCCGCCGGGCGGTGCTCTCGTGGGTGCCGAGGCCGGTGTTGGAGTAGCGGCCCTCGTAGAACAGGGTCTGCCACTGGCGCACCATGCCGAGGTTGCCGTTGTTGATGACCGCCACCTTGATGGGGATGCCCTCGATCGCGCAGGTGACCAGCTCCTGGTTGGTCATCTGGAAGCAGCCGTCGCCGTCGATGGCCCAGACGGTGGCCTCGGGCCGACCCACCTTGGCGCCCATGGCGGCCGGCACGGAGTACCCCATGGTGCCGGCGCCGCCGGAGTTGAGCCACGTGTAGGGGTTCTCGTAGGAGATGAACTGCGAGGCCCACATCTGGTGCTGACCGACGCCGCTGGCGATGATCGCCTCCGGCCCGGCGATCTTGCCGATCCGCTCGATGACGTACTGCGGAGCGAGCGCCCCGTCGGCGGGCTCGTCGTAGCCGAGCGGGTAGGTGGTGCGCCAGCCGTCGCACTGCCGCCACCAGCCGGTGAGGTCGGCCCGGGTCCCGGTGGCGTAGACGTCCTGCACCGCGACCACGAGGTCGGCGATGGTCTCCCGGCAGTCGCCCACGATCGGCACGTCGGCGGTGCGGTTCTTGCCGATCTCGGCCGGGTCGATGTCAGCGTGGATGACCGCGGCGCCCGGGGCGAACGAGTCGAGCTTGCCGGTCACCCGGTCGTCGAAGCGGGCGCCGAGGCAGATGAGCAGGTCGCTCTTCTGCAGGGCCGTGACGGCCGCGACCGTGCCGTGCATGCCGGGCATGCCAGGTGCTGCGGGTGGCTGTCCGGGAAGGCGCCCGCGGGCCATGAGCGTCGTGACCACGGGGATGCCGGTCAGCTCGGCCAGGACGCGCAGCTCGGCCGCGGCCCGCGGCCTTGAGCACGCCGCCTCCGACGTAGAGCACCGGGCGCTGGGCCGCGGCGATCATGCGCGCGGCCTCGCGGACCTGCTTGGCGTGCGGGCGCGTCGTCGGGTGGTAGCCCGGCAGGTCCAACGTGGGCGGCCAGGCGAACGTGCCGGCGGCCTGCAGGACGTCCTTCGGAATGTCGACCAGCACCGGACCGGGGCGTCCGGTGGCGGCCAGGTGGAACGCCTCGGCGATGGTCCGCGGGATGTCGTCGACGTGCTGCACGAGGAAGTTGTGCTTGGTGATGGGCATCGTGATGCCGACGATGTCGGCCTCCTGGAAGGCGTCGGTGCCGATGGCGCGCGCTCGGGACCTGCCCGGTGATGGCGACGATCGGGACGCTGTCCATGTAGGCGTCGGCGATCGGCGTCACAGGTTGGTGGCGCCCGGGCCCGACGTCGCCATGCAGACGCCCACCTTGCCGGTGGCCTGCGCGTACCCCTCGGCGGCGTGGCCGCCGCCCTGCTCGTGGCGCACCAGGATGTGCCGCACGGTCCGGGAGTCGAACAGGGGGTCGTACGCGGGGAGGATGGCCCCGCCGGGGATCCCGAAGACGACCTCGGCGCCGACCTGCTCGAGCGAGCGGACGAGGGACTGGGCCCCGGTCATCGAGGTGCTGCTGCCGGTGTCTGACATCTGCGGTGGCTCTCTCTGCTGCGGGGCGGACGTGCGGGGCGTTCGGAGGTTCTCGTCCGGGCGGGTCCGCCCCGGACACAGAAAGACCCCTCGTGCTGGGTGCACGGAGGGGTCGGCGCGTCGGCGGGTGCTGGGTTCAGCAGCGGCTGGCGCGCTGGCGAACTACGAGACGAAGCATGCGGACAGAGTGCTCTGTCCGACCCCTGCTGTCAACAGGAATGAGACGGCCGTCTCAACCTGTGGGACGATCACCCCGTGACGGCGCCCTGGGCGGCCGACCCCACCAGCTTGGCGTACTTGCCCAGGACCCCGGTGGTGTAGCGGGGCGCCAGCGGCTTCCAGTCCGACCGGCGGCGTGCGAGCTCGTCGTCGTCGACGAGCAGGTCGAGCCGTCCGGCGTCGAGGTCCAGCCGGATCCGGTCTCCCTCCCGGACCAGCGCGATGGGGCCGCCGTCGGCCGCCTCGGGAGCCACATGGCCCACGCACAGGCCGGTGGTGCCCCCGGAGAAGCGACCGTCGGTGAGCAGCAGCACGTCCTTGCCCAGACCGGCCCCCTTGATGGCGCCGGTGACCATGAGCATCTCGCGCATGCCCGGCCCGCCGCGGGGTCCCTCGTAGCGGATGACGCACACGTCGTCCTTGCGCAGCCGCCCCTCGACCACGGCGTCCATGCAGGCCTGCTCGCCGTCGAACACCCGGGCGTTGCCCTCGAAGACCTGCGCCTCGAAGCCGGCGCTCTTGACGACCGCGCCGTCGGGGGCGAGCGAGCCGTGCAGGATCGAGATGCCGCCAGTGACGTGGATGGGGTTCTCCAGGGCGCGCAGGACCTCGCCGTCCAGCGGCGGGATGTCCAGGGCCTCGAGGTTCTCCCGCATCGTGCGTCCGGTGACGGTGAGGACGTCGCCGTGCAGCAGCCCGACGTCGAGCAGCGCCTTCATGACCACCGGGATCCCGCCGATCCGGTCGATGTCGGTCATCACGAAGCGACCGAAGGGCTTCACGTCGGCCAGGTGCGGCACCTTCCTGGCGATCCTGGTGAAGTCGTCGTAGGACAGCTCGACCCGGGCCTCGTGGGCGATCGCGAGCAGGTGCAGCACCGCGTTGGTCGACCCGCCGAGCGCCATCACCACCGTGATCGCGTTCTCGAACGCCTCCTTGGTGAGGATCTGCCGGGCCGTGATGCCGGCGTCGACCAGGGCGACGACCGCCCGACCGGAGGCGATGGCGTACTCGTCGCGGCGGCTGTCGACCGCGGGCGGCGCGGCGCTCCCCGGCAGGGACATGCCGAGGGCCTCCGCGGCCGACGCCATGGTGTTGGCCGTGTACATGCCACCGCACGCGCCCTCGCCGGGGCAGGTGGCCTTCTCGATCTCGTCGAGCTGCTCCTTGGTGATGAGCCCACGGGCGAGGGCCCCCACCCCCTCGAAGACGTCGATGATGGTGAGGTCGCGGTCGACGCCGTTCATCCCGGCGAGCTTGCCCGGCAGGGTCGAACCGGCGTAGAGGAAGACGCTCGCGAGGTCGAGCCGGGCAGCGGCCATGAGCATGCCGGGCAGCGACTTGTCGCATCCCGCCAGCGTGACCGAGCCGTCGAGGCGCTCGGCGAACATCACGGTCTCCACCGAGTCGGCGATCACCTCACGCGACACGAGCGAGGCCCGCATGCCCTCGTGGCCCATGGAGATGCCGTCCGACACCGAGATCGTCCCGAACTCCATCGGGAAGCCGCCGGCCTCCCGCACGCCCACCTTCGCGGCCTTGGCGAGCCGGTCCAGCGAGAGGTTGCAGGGGGTGATCTCGTTCCAGGAAGACGCGACGCCGATCTGCGGCTTGGTCATGTCCTCGTCGGTCATGCCGACGGCGCGCAGCATGGCGCGGGCCGGGGCCCGGTGGTCTCCGTCGGTGACGTCGGTGCTGCGGGGCTTGCGGGTGCTCACGGCGGTCTTCTCTCCAGCGGCAGGCAGGGGACGACCGGATGCGGCCGGGACACGACAGGCGGTGCCGCCGAGACTAGCCGCGGGTGGGAGGCTGGCCGCGTGAGCACGCGCGCGCCCGTCCGCTTCGGACCCGACCGGATCGCCCTCGGCCCGGTGCTCCTGCTGGCCGTCGGGACGGTCCCCCTCGCCGCCAGCGACGGCCGCCTGCTGTGGCTGCTCCTCGTCCCGCTCGCCTGCGCGGTCTGGGTCCTGCGGGCGCGCGTCGTCGTCACACCGACCGGACTACAGGTGTGCAACGGCCTCGGGGTCCAGCGGGTGGACTGGGAACGGGTCCGGGGCTACGACGTGCCCCGTCGTGGTCCGGTCCGTCTGCTCACCGACGGCGGTCGCACCCCCCTGACCGCGCTGCCCCGGCACCGGGTGCGCGACCTCGTCGCCGCCAGCGAGCAGGCGTCGCGGTGAGCCGCTTCGAGGTGACCAGCGCCGACGGCACGGTCGTCCGGGCCTGGACCAACGACGCCGACGGCCCGCCCGTCGTGGTCTCCAACGGCCTGGGGAGCGTCCCCGCCGCCTGGCCCGCGCTGCTCGGGCCGACCTGCGGCTACCGGGCCGTCACCTGGTACCACCGCGGCACCTTCGGCAGCAGCCGACCGGCCGACGCCACGCATGTCGGTGTCGACGACCACGTGGACGACCTGTTCGCGGTCATGGACGCCGCCGGGATCGAGCGGGCGGTGGTGGCCGGCTGGTCCATCGGCGTCAACGTGGCCTTCGAGGCGGCGCGGCGACACCCCGAGCGGGTGGCCGGCCTGCTCGGGGTCGCGGGCGTGCCCGGAGGGACCTTCGCCACCATGGGCGGTCCGCTACGGGTGCCGCGGGCGCTGCGAGCCCCGATCGCCTCGACCGCGGTCCGCGCCACCCGGCTCGCGGGCCCGCTGCTGTCGCGCCTGACCCCGTACGTGCCCGTGAACGCGCGGACCGCCTGGCTGCTGTCACGGTCCGGCTTCATGCTCCCGGGCGCGCGCACCGAGGACCTCGTGGCGATGCTCGAGGAGTTCCTGCAGCAGGACTGGGGCTGGTACATGACGCTGGCGCTGGCGGCCGAGCGGCACGCGCCGATGGACACCTCCTTCGTGACCTGCCCGGTCTCCCTCGTCGCCGGCCGGAGCGACGTGCTGACCTCCGTGCACGACGTCGTGGAGGCGTCCGGCCGGATCCCCGGCGCCGAGGTGACGGTCCTGCCCGGCAGCCACTTCCTGCCCGTGGAGCACCCGGACGCCGTCGGTGCGGCGCTGGAGGCGCTGATGGACCGGGCCGGGCTCCTGCGGCGTCAGGGGGCCTGACGTGCGCGCCACTCCCGCGACGACAGCCGTGCTGCCGCGTCCCCCGGAGCAGGTCGCCGTCCTGGTCCGGCGCCTGCTCGACGAGCTCGACGACCTCACCGACCGGCTGGTGGCCGCGATCCTCGCCGAGGACCCCACCTACGCCGAGAGCGTCCGCACCCCCAGCGAGGACCTGCGCCGGTCGTGCCACGACAACCTCGAGCGGCTGCTGCAGGCCCTGACCGGAGCCCTGGACCCCGCCCACGACGCCCTGGACGCCCCCCGGGCCACCGGAGCCCGGCGGGCCGAGCAGGGGATGCCCCTCGAGTCCGTGCTGCACGCCTACCGGCTGGGCTACCGGACCATCTGGGAGGGCCTGGTGCGGGGCGCCCGCGCGGCCGAACCCGGCGGCGGCTCCCAGGTCGACTCGCTGGTCGACGCCGCCACGGTCGTCTGGGAGATCATCGACATCTTCTCGGCGGCCGTCGGCGACAGCTACCGCAGGACCGAGGCGGGGATCGCCCGGCGCACCGAGCAACGCCGCGACCTCGCGCTCGACGCGCTGCTGGAGGGGCGGGGAGCCGACCGTGCGGTCGCTGCCGACGCCGCCGCCACGCTCGACCTGCCCGAGCACGGCCCGTACCTGTGCCTGGTCGTGGCCGGGGACGGAAGCGGGCAGGCCGTGGCCGACGCGCTCGCCGTCCGGGGGTTCCGCTCCGCCTGGCGGATGCGCGCCGACCGGCGGGTCGGCCTGATCAGCCTGGGCAGCGGGACCACGCCGGCCGAGGTGGTCGACGCGCTGCGCATCGTGCCCGACGCCCGGGCCGGGGTCTCCCCCGTCGTGGACGGCCTGCGCGAGGCCGACGCGGCCCAGGCCCTCGCGCAGACCGCCCTGCGCGCGCTGCCGTCCGGTCGGTGCGAGGTGGTGGAGCTCGACGCCCTGCTGCCCGGGGCCCTGCTGGTCACGGCGCCGGACCTCGCCGGCCGCCTGCTGCGGCGGGCCCTCGGGGGGCTGCTGGACCTGGAGCCGGTCGAGCGCGAGCTGCTGCTCGGCACGCTGTCGGCGTGGCTCGAGACCGGCGGCTCGGCCGGCCAGACGGCGGTGCGCCTGTACTGCCACCGCAACACGGTCCTGAACCGGCTCCGCCGCGTCGAGGCCCTCACCGGCCGCTCCCTGGACCGGGTCGACCACCTGGTCGAGTGGTCGCTGGCCCTGCTCGCCCTCGACCTCCTCCCCGACCCGGCATCCCCGGCGTGATCGCGGCGTTGTCCCGGGCATGACCCCGCTCCGCAGCCTGACCCTCGCTGCCTGCCTCGTGTCGGTGCTCGCCGGCTGCGCCGCCGACCCGGACCCCGCCGCCGGGCCGCCCGCACCACCGGCCGCCACGGGGTCGGCCCCGACGACCGCCTCCCCCACCGTGCTCGCCGACCGGCTGGCCGTCCCGTGGGGTCTGGACTTCCTGCCCGGCGGCGACGCCCTGGTCACCGAACGCGAGAGCGGACGGGTCCTTCGCGTCCCCGCCGCCGGCGGCAGGCCGAGCGTGGTCACCACCGTGGCGCAGGTCCGGCCGCGCGGCGAGGGCGGCCTGCTCGGCCTGGTGGTGGGGCCCACCTGGGCCACCGACGGCGCCTACTACGTCTACGCGACGACCGCCTCCGACAACCGCGTCCTGCGGCTGAGTACGACGACCCCGGACGCCGACCCGGTGCCGGTCCTCACCGGGATCCCCAAGGGCGTCATCCACAACGGCGGGCGGCTCGCGCTCGGCCCCGACGGGAACCTCTACGTCGGCACCGGCGACACCGGCAGGACCGCCCTCGCCCAGGACCCGGGCAGCCTGGGCGGCAAGGTGCTGCGGGTGACGCCTGACCGGAGCACCGGTCGGCGGCACCCGGGTGTTCTCCTCGGGCCACCGCAACGTGCAGGGCCTGGCCTTCGACGACGCCGGCAGGCTCTGGGCGACCGAGTTCGGCCAGAACCGCTTCGACGAGGTCAACCAGGTGGCCGAGGGCAGCAACGGGGGCTGGCCGGAGGTCGAGGGTGCGGGCACCGGAGGCGGGCGCTTCGACGCTCCCGAGGTCGTCTGGACGACCGACGAGGCCTCCCCCAGCGGTGCCGCCGTCGTCGGGGACGCCCTCTATGTGGCGGCCCTGCGGGGTCGTCGGCTCTGGCGCGTCCCCCTCGACGGCCGGGGCGGGGCAGGCACCCCCGTGGCGCTCCTGCGGGGCACCTTCGGCCGGCTGCGCACCGTGACCGCCGCCCCGGACGGGTCACTGTGGCTCCTGACGTCGAACCGCGACGGCCGAGGCGACCCCTCCGACACCGACGACCGCGTCCTGCGGATCGCGCCGTGACGGGCACACTGGTCCGGTGACGACGCCGCCGGACCGCCCCGCCTGGGAGGGCGTGAGCCAGCGAGCCACCAGGGTCCGTGCGGCGGCCACCGCCGCCGAGGCCGCCCGGCCGCCGGCCGGTGGGCCGCTGCGCTGGCTGGTGCGCACCGTGCTCGACGTCGTGCGCAAGGCCGACCGCGACCGGCTGCTGGCCCTGTCGGCCGAGACCGCCTTCTTCGCCGTCCTCACCCTGTTCCCCGCTCTCATCGCCGCGACCGCCGTTCTCGGCTCCCTGGCCAGCTTCGTCGGCAGAGGCACGGCCGACACCGTGGAGCGGGCCGTCCTGGACTTCCTGGACCGTCTGCTCACCGACTCGGCGAACGGCGTCATCACCACGGTGCGCGACCTGTTCGACAGCAGCGGCAACGCCCTGACGGTGGCGACCCTGCTGGCGCTCGTGTCGGTGTCCACCGCCTTCTCCACGATGATCAACACGGTCACCATCACCTACGACGTCCCGGAGACCCGCGGCTGGTGGCGCCGCCGGTGGCTCGGGCTGCTCCTCGGCACCGGCACGATCATCACCGGCGCCGTCGCCGTCACCCTCCTGGTCGTCGGACCGCTGTTCGGTGCCGGGCTCGACGTCGTGACGGGCGTGGGGCTGGGGTCGGAGTACGCCGCCGTGTGGGACTACGCGCGCTACCCCGTGGCCTTCCTCGCGCTGGTGCTGTGGGCCATGACGCTCTACCACCTGGCGCCGCCCCTGCGGGGGTCGTGGCGCCGGGAGCTCCCCGGGGCAGGGCTCGCGGCCCTGCTGTGGCTGGCGGCCTCGGCCGGCCTGAACGTCTACCTGAAGGTGGTCGTCACCCGGTCCCCGATCCTGGGCGCCCTCGGGGGCGGCCTCATCCTGATGACCTGGTTCTACCTGCTGTGCGCCGCCCTGCTCATCGGCGGCGAGCTGAACGCCATCCTGCAGGCCCGACGCCGGCACCGGGAGGCCCACGCCGAACACGGTGACGACCACCCCACGCCCTCCCGGGAGCAGGCAGCCCTCTCCGAGCGCGACGCGACGGCGGCGACGACCCCCCTGGTGGTCGAGGAGCCCGTCGCGCCGGGCGTGCGGCAGACGCAGGAGACACGCTGACGCCTGCGGCGGCGCCGTTCCTGCTGCGTCAGTCGCTGACGCCGAGCCGTACGAGGACCAGCTCGCGCACCTTGGCGGCGTCGGCCTGACCCCGGGTGGCCTTCATGACCGCACCCACCAGGGCGCCGGCTGCCGCCACCTTGCCCGAGCGCACCTTGTCGGCGATCGCCGGGTTGTCGGCGATGGCCGCGTCGACCGCCTCGGTGAGCGCACCCTCGTCGGACACCACCGCGAGCCCCCGGGCAGCCACCACGGCGTCCGGTTCGCCCTCGCCGGCCAGGACGCCGTCGACCACCTGCCGGGCCAGCCCCGACGTCAGCGCACCCTCGGTCACGAGTGCCACGACGCGGGCCACCTGCGCAGGGCTGATGGCCAGCTCGTCCGGCGCGACGCCGGCGGTGTTCGCCGCCTGCGCCAGCGGCCCGAGCCACCAGTTCCGCGCCTCGGCAGCCGGCGCCCCGGCATCGACGGTCGACAGCACGAGGTCGAGCACGCCGGCGTTGACCATGGCCTCGCTGTCGAGCGCGGAGAGCCCGAGCTGTTCGACGAGCTGACGGCGACGGACGCTCGGGGCCTCCGGCAGCGCCGCCCGCAGCTCGGCGACCCAGGCGGGGTCGGGCGCGACCGGCACGAGATCGGGTTCGGGGAAGTACCGGTAGTCGGTCGCCTCCTCCTTGCTACGTCCGGGGCTCGTGCGTCCGGTCTGCTCGGAGAAGTGCCGGGTCTCCTGCACGATGCGGGTACCGGCCCGCAGCAGCGCCGCCTGTCGCTCGACCTCGCTGCGGACGGCGCGCTCCACCGAACGCAGGCTGTTCACGTTCTTGGTCTCGGTGCGGGTGCCCCACTCCTGGCCCGGCAGGTTGAGCGAGGTGTTGACGTCGCAGCGCATCGAGCCCTGCTCCATGCGGACGTCGCTGACGTCCAGCCCGCGCAGGACGTCGCGCAGCTCGGTGACGTAGGCCTTCGCGACGGCGGCCGCCTCCAGACCCGTCCCGGTGACCGGCTTGGTGACGATCTCGACCAGGGGGATGCCGGCCCGGTTGTAGTCGACCAGCGAGTGGGAGGCCCCGGTGATGCGTCCGGTCGCACCCCCGACGTGCAGGGTCTTGCCGGTGTCCTCCTCCAGGTGCACCCGCTCGATCTCGACCCGGACGGTGCGGGTGGGCTGGCCGTCCTCCCCCGGGACCTCGACGTCGAGGTAGCCGTCGGTGCACAGCGGCTCGTCGTACTGAGAGGTCTGGAAGTTCTTCGGCATGTCGGGATAGAAGTAGTTCTTGCGCGCGAACCGGCACCAGGTGGCGATGCTGCAGTGCAGCGCGAGGCCGATCCGGACGGTCGACTCGATCGCCTTCTCGTTCACGACCGGCAGCGCGCCAGGCAGGCCGAGGCAGACCGGGCAGGTCTGCGTGTTCGGCTCGGCCCCGAAGCCGGTGGCGCAGCCGCAGAACATCTTGCTGTTCGTCCCGAGCTCGACGTGGGTCTCGAGGCCGATGACGGGCTCGAACTGCGCCAGGGCCTCGGCGTAGGGGACGTACTCCGTGGGGACGGTCACTGCTCCACCAACCTCTGGATCCGGTCCATCGTGCGGTTCATGCTGATGCGGGTGAGCAGGGCCAGCGGGGCCACCAGGAGGGGGTGCTGCTCCTGGTCGGTGTCCCAGGTCTCGCGCACCAGGGTCCCGCCGTCGGCCGGGGTGAGCACGTAGCGCCAGATGCGACCGCCGACGTGCCGGGCCACGGACGGCATGTCCGGCCGGGCCTGCCAGGCGATGCGCCGGTCGTCCTCGAGCTCGACCACCGTGTTGAGCATCCGGTAGCGGCCACCGGCCTTCATGTCCATGCCGAAGACGTCGCCGAGGGCCAGCCGCCGCGAGCCCTCGACGGCGTCGCGGACCGTGCCGGAGCCGTCGATGTCGCGGTGCCTGCTCGGGTCGGCCACCAGCGCGAAGACCGCGGCCGGCTCGGCCTTCACCAGGCGCTCCACGGAGACCTTCACGCGGTCACCAGCTCGGGGGCCTGCGCCAGGAGCGGCCCGCCCCAGCGGTCGGTGAGGGCCGCCTCCAGGGCTGCCCCCACCCGGTAGAGGCGGTCGTCCTGCAGCGTCGGAGCCATGATCTGGAAGCCGACCGGCAGCCCCTCGGACAGCCCGCAGGGCACCGACATCGCCGGCCCGCCGTAGAGGTTGCTGGGAATGGTCGCGAGGTCCTGGCGGTACATGGCCAGCGGGTCGGCCAGCTTCGCCCCGAGCGGGAAGGCGACGGTCGGCGCCGCCGGCGACACCAGGACGTCGGCCTGCGTGAACGCCTGCGTGAAGTCGGCCGTGATGAGCGTGCGCACCTTCTGCGCCTGCCCGTAGTAGGCGTCGTAGTAGCCGCTGGACAGGGCGTAGGTGCCGAGGATGATGCGTCGCTTCACCTCCGGACCGAAGCCCTGCGCCCGGGTCAGCGACATGACCTCCTCGAGCCCGGCGACGCCGTCGTCGCCGGTGCGCAGCCCGAAGCGCACGCTGTCGAAGCGGGCCAGGTTCGACGACGCCTCGCTCGGCGCGATCAGGTAGTAGGCGGGGAGCGCGTAGACGAAGTGCGGGCAGCTGACCTCGACGACGGTCGCGCCCAGGCCGGTCAGCACCTCGACCGCCTCGTCGAACCGCTCCTGCACACCGCTCTCGTAGCCCTCGCCGGACAGCTCCTTCACGACGCCGATCCGCATGCCCCGCACGTCGGCCTGCCGGGCCGCCGCGACGACCGGCGGGACCGGCTGCGGGATCGAGGTCGAGTCGGCCGGGTCGTGGCCCGCGATGGCCTCGTGCAGCAGGGCGGCGTCCAGGACGGTGCGCGCGCAGGGACCCGCCTGGTCCAGGCTGCTGCTGAAGGCGACCAGGCCGTAGCGCGAGACGCCCCCGTAGGTGGGCTTGACGCCGACCGTTCCCGTGACGGCGGCGGGCTGCCGGATGGAGCCACCGGTGTCGGTCCCGATCGCCAGCGGCGCCTCGTAGGCCGCCACGGCCGCGGCCGACCCACCGCCGGACCCCCCGGGGATGCGGTCCAGGGCCCAGGGGTTGTGGGTGGGCCCGTAGGCGGAGTGCTCGGTGGAGGACCCCATGGCGAACTCGTCCATGTTGGTCTTGCCGAGAATGACGACGCCGGCCGCCTTGAGCCGCGCCGTGACGGTGGCGTCGTAGGGCGGACGCCAGCCCTCGAGGATCCTGGAGCCCACGGTCGTGGGGATCCCCTCCTGGCACAGCACGTCCTTGAGCGCGAGCGGGACGCCGGCCAGCGGACCGGTGAGCTCCCCTGCATCGACCCGGGCGGCCTGCGCCAGCGCACCCTCGGCGTCGACGTGCAGGAAGGCGTGGACGTCGGCGTCGACCGCGGCGATCCGGTCCAGGTGCGCCCGGGTCACCTCCACGGCGCTCGCCTGGCCGCCGGTGATGGCGGCCCGGGTCTCGACGGCGGTCAGCCGGGTGAGGTCGGTGTCGGTCACGGCCTACTCCTCGTCCAGGATGCGCGGAACGCGGAAGCGCCCGTCCTCGGCCACCGGGGCGCCGGCGAGCACCTTCTCCGGCGGCAACGACGGGCGGACGACGTCGGGCCGGGTCACGTTCTCGAGCGGGACGGCGTGGGTGGTGGGGCGCACGTCGGCGGCGTCGGTGACCTCGGCGATCGTCTCCACCGCGCCGAGGATGACCTGCAGCTGCGCGGCGAGGTCGTCGAGCTCGGCGTCGTCGAGCGCCAGGCGCGACAGCCGGGCCAGGTGCGCCACCTGCTCGCGGCTGATGTCGCTCATCGGCGGCACGCCGTGGTCGGGCGGGTGCTCATGCGTCTCCTCGGTGGGCGGTCCGTCCTGCGGGACGACCCTAGTCGGCACGCCGTCCGCAACACCTGGGCAACGACGCCGACACAGGGGTGGGGCAGGCTCGCCTGCGTGCCCTACCTGCTGCGCGTCGTCCTGCCCGACCGCCCCGGCATGCTCGGTGCGGTCGCCACCGCGATCGGCACCGTCGGCGGCGACATCGTGAGCCTGGACGTCGTGGAGCGCGGCCCGGACGGGGCCGTCGACGACCTGCTCGTCCAGCTGCCGCCCGGCGGTCTCGCCGACGCCCTCATCACGAGCGCCCAGTCGGTGCCCGGCGTGCTGGTCGAGTCGCTGCGCCCCTACCTCGGCGCCGACGACATGCACCGCGACCTCGAGCTGGTCGACGAGATGGCGGCACGACCGGGCGCCGCCCAGGAGGTGCTCGTGCAGACGCTCCCAGGGGTGTTCCGCGCCAGCTGGGCGGCCCTGCTGCATCCGGACCGGGGCGTCGTCGGCACCAGCACGGGAGCCCCGCAGACGGGGTCGCTGGACCTGACCTGGTTGCCGGTCCTGCGGGCGGCGCGGCTCCCGGCGTCGTCGTCGTGGGTTCCGGAGGCCTGGCGCGACCTCGGTACCGAGCTGGCCGCCGCCCCGGTGGGCGAGAGCGGGCTGGCCGTCCTGGTCGGCCGGATCGGCGGTCCGCGGTGGCGCGACGGCGAGGTCGCCCGCCTGGCCCACCTGGCGGGGATCACGGCCACGGTCGCCTCGCGGGGCTAGCTAACCTGCCTGGGCAGTACAGCTGGCGACCGCGGAGCAGGCCCCGGGTCAGCCGCCCGGGACGGCGCCGGCCTGCTCGGCCCGGTGTGCGTGCAGCCAGGGCGTGAGCACGTCCGCCGGCTGCGCCTTGCTCAGCCACCAGCCCTGGGCGGTGTCGCAGCCGAGGGCCGCGAGGGTGTGCCAGGCGGCCTCGGTCTCGACCCCTTCGGCGACCACCCGCAGTCCGAGGCCCAGCCCGAGCTCGATGACGCTGCGCACGATCGCGAGGTCGCGCGGGTCGTCCTCCATCCGCATGACGAACGACCGGTCGATCTTGACCTCGCTGACCGGCAGGCGGCGCAGGTGGTTCAGGCTCGACCACCCGGTCCCGAAGTCGTCGAGCGACAGCGTGACGCCGAGCTTCTGCAGGCCGTGCAGGGTGGCGGTGGCCCGGGCGGGGTCGGCGAACAGGGTGCCCTCGGTGACCTCGAGCTGCAGCCGCTCGGCCGGGACCCCGTGCCGCGCGAGGGCGGCGGCGACCCGGTCGGCGAGTCCGCCGCTGCACAGGTCCTTGACGCTGACGTTGACGGCGATGTCGAGGTCGAGCCCGTCGGCCCGCCAGGCCGCCGCCTGCTCGAGCGCGGCGTCGAGCACCCAGGTGGTGAGCAGCTGCACCAGACCGGTCCGCTCCGCCAGCGGCACGAACTCGTCGGGGGGCACCAGCCCGCGCTCGGGATGACGCCAGCGCACCAGGGCCTCGACCCCCGTGACGCGTCCGCGCTGGAGGTCGGCCTTCGGCTGGAAGTGCAGCTCGAGCTCGTCCTCCGCGAGAGCCTTGCGGAGCTCGCCCAGCACGACCAGCCGTCCGGTGGTGTTGAGGTCGCGCTCGACGGCGTAGGCCTCCACCCCGGAGCCCGACTCCTTGGCCACGTACATGGCGACGTCGGCCCGCTGCAGCAGGTCGTCCAGGGTCAGCCCGTCGTCGGGCGAGACAGCGACGCCGACGCTCGCGCCGACGTCGACGAGCAGGCCCTCCAGCAGGACCGCCTCGGTGACCACGGTCCGGAGCCGCTCTGCGGTCTGCACGGCGGCAGCGGAGTCGCGCACGCCGGGCAGGAGCAGGGCGAACTCGTCCCCGCCCAGGCGGGCGACCGTGTCGCAGGGCCGGACCGCCTCCGACAGCCGTCGCGCGACCACGGCGAGGAGCGCGTCGCCCACGTGGTGGCCCAGGGTGTCGTTGACCTCCTTGAAGCGGTCGAGGTCGAACAGCACCAGGGCCACGCGTTCCTCGCCCAGCAGGGCCGCCTCGGTCCGCTGGCGCAGCCGGGTCCGGTTGGGCAGACCGGTCAGGGCGTCGGTCAGCGACTGCTCCTCGCGCAGCCTGGCGATCCCGGCCACCTGGTAGACGGCGAGCAGAGGCGGCACCAGCAGCGGCACGAACAGCACGCCCCGCTCCACGGCGAGGGCCACCAGGGGCGCCAGGGCGAGCAGGGTGGCGTTGGTGGCCACCTCGTAGCGGATGTCCTCGAGCAGCACGATCCGGAAGGACACCTGGCCACGGAGCGCGATGGCGTACGACGCGAGGACCTGGTTGACGCAGAAGTAGGCGGCTCCGGCCGCGAGCGCCCACAGCACGTCGTGCTGGCCGAGGGCGTGCGGGTGCGCCAGCGACCCCTGGTGCCCCGTGGCTGCCATGACCAGCGCCGCGGCAGCCCACGAGAGCGTGTACTGGCCGACGTTGAACCAGATCCGCCACAGCGCCTTGCGCTTGGCCAGGTCCACCAGCGTCGTGGCGAGGGCCTGCAGCAGGAGCGCGGCCACCAGGCCGTGGCCCAGGAGCACCGCGAAGACGAACGCCGTCGTGACCACCAGGCCGTCACGGCCGGACCCCCGGGTGGTGAGCACCGGCCTCAGCTCCCCGAGCAGGAGCAGCAGGCAGACCAGCCAGAAGCCGGCGCCCGGGCGGGTCAGGTGGTGGGGGTCGAGCCGGCGTACGGCGTCGAGCAGGACGAGAGCACCGAGCAGGCCCACACCGTGGACGTAGGACCGCATGACTCCGGGGCGGACGAGATCGCGCGGGTCCACGGCGACCGACACGCGCGCACCTCCTCCCGCCGGTCCGGGGAGGACGGCGTCACCGTTGTCCTCGGCAGCGGGGCGACCGGTCTGGAGCGCTAGTCCGCACCGGCCTCGCCGGTGCGGGCCACCGCACGGGCCGCGTCGGCTCCCTGCTGCAGCAGGACCGTGAAGCCGTCGTCGTCGAGCAGCGGGAGCCCGAGACGGACGGCCTTGTCGTACTTGCTGGCGCCCGGGTCGGCGCCGACCACGACGAAGTCGGTCTTCTTGCTGACGCTTCCGGTGACCTTGCCGCCGCGCTCCTGCACCGCCTCGGTCGCTCCGTCGCGGCTGTAGGACGGCAGGGTCCCGGTGACCACGACGCTCAGCCCCTCCAGGGGCCTGGGGCCCTCCTGCTCGGTGTCGTCGGCGAGGACGGCCCCTGCGCGCCGCCACTTCTCGACGACCTCACGGTGCCAGTCGACGGCGAAGAAGTCGTGCACGGTCTGCGCGACGACCGGGCCCACGCCGTCGACCGCCGCGAGCTCCTCGACGCCGGCGTCGACGATGCGGTCCAGCGATCGGAAGTGCCTCGCCAGGTCACGTGCCGTGGGCGCCCCCACGTGGCGGATGGACAGACCCACGAGCCATCGGTACAGCGGCCGGCCCTTGACCACCTCGAGACTGGCCAGCAGCTGCCTGCCTGCCGCGGACAGGTGGCCGTTCCTGGTCGTGTAGAACGCGCTCGTGAGCAGCTGCTCCTCGTCGAGCAGGAGCACGTCGCCCTCGTCCTGCACCAGCCCCTGCTCGGTCAGGCTTCGGGCCGCCTCGTAGCCGAGCCCCTCGATGTCGAGCGCCGCGCGGCCGGCCAGGGAGAACACCCGCTCGCGCAGCTGCGCCGGGCAGGACCGGCTGTTGGGGCAGCGCAGGTCCTTGTCGCCCTCGCGCGCCTGCCGCAGCTCGCTGCCGCACTCGGGGCAGTGCGTCGGCATGACGAAGGTGCGCTCGCTGCCGTCGCGCAGCGCCGCCACCGGTCCGACCACCTCGGGGATGACGTCGCCGGCCCGGCGGACGACGACGGTGTCACCGATGAGCACGCCCTTGCGCCGGACCTCGTCGGCGTTGTGCAGCGTGGCGAGCTTGACCATCACGCCGCCCACCTGGACAGGTTCCATGTACGCGAAGGGCGTGACCCGTCCGGTCCGGCCGACGTTGACCTGGATGTCGAGCAGCCTGGTCGTGACCTCCTCCGGCGGGTACTTGTGCGCGATCGCCCACCGGGGCGCGCTGCTGGTGGCTCCGAGGCGCCGCTGCAGGGGCACCTGGTCGACCTTGACGACCACGCCGTCGATCTCGTGCTCGACGTCGTGCCGGTGCTCGCCCCAGTGGGCGATGTAGCCCAGGACGCCGTCGAGGTCGTCGAAGACCTCGGCCCGACTGCTCACCGGCAGCCCCCACCGGGCGAGCTGCGCATAGGCCTCGCTCTGCGACGCCGGCTCCCAGCCCTCCCGGGCACCGATGCCGTGCAACGTGAGGCTCAGGGGACGGCCCGCCGTCGTGCGGGGGTCCTTCTGGCGCAGGCTCCCGGCGGCGGCGTTCCGCGGGTTGGCGAACGGCGCCCGGCCGTCGGCCACGAGCTGCTCGTTGAGGCGCCGGAAGTCCTCCGTGGCGATGAAGACCTCCCCGCGGACCTCGAGCAGCGGGGGCACGTCGGCGCCGACCAGCTGGTCCGGGACCTGGCGCAGGGTGCGGACGTTCCTGGTGATGTCCTCGCCGGTCCGGCCGTCCCCCCGGGTGGCGGCCCGCTCGAGCCGGCCGTGCCGGTAGACCAGCGCCACGGCGAGGCCGTCGATCTTGAGCTCGCACAGCCAGCGCGCCTGCGGCGCCTCCTTCTGCGCCCGGGCCGCCCAGGCGTGCAGCTCGTCGGCGTCGAAGACGTTGCCCAGGCTCATCAGGCGCTCGAGGTGCTCGACCGGAGCGAAGTCGGTGGAGTACGCCCCCATGACCTTCTGCGTGGGGCTGTCCGGCGTCCGCAGGTCGGGGTGGGCGTCCTCCAGCGTGCGCAGCTGCGCCATCAGCCGGTCGTACTCGGCGTCCGCCACCGTCGGGCTGTCCAGCACGTAGTAGCGGAAGCCGTGCTCCTCCAGGAGCCGCGACAGCTCGGCGTGCTGCAGCCTCGGGTCGTCGTCGGTGCGGTCGTTCGGCAGGCTCACAACGGCTCCTCGGCGAGGGCGGCGCCGGCCTCGACCAGGCGCTCCAGGACGGCCCTGGCATACCCCGCACCGGCTCCGGCCAGCCCGCAGGTGGGGGTGAGCACGACGACGTCGGCAAGCAGCTCGGGCGTCAGCCCCAGCCGGCGCCACAGCGCGCGGACCGGCGCCAGCACGGCGTCGACCGAAGGGGGGCGCTCCCCGGTGGGGTCCACCACGCCGAGCAGCAGCGATGTGCCGGCCTCGGCCGCCTCCCCCAGCTGCTGCTCGTCCTGGTGCAACGACAGGTCCAGCGACACACCTCCCGCACCCGCTCCGCGCAGGAGCCGCAGGGGCACGTCGGGGGCGCAGCAGTGGACGACGCTTCGCCCGGCGACACCGAGGACGTCGGACAACCGGTCGCTCACCAGCCGCGGCTCGGGAACCCGGTAGGAGCCGAACCCGCTGGGGGTCGGGACCCGGCCGAGCAGCACCGACGGCAGCGCCGGTTCGTCGAGCTGCAGCACGAGCTCGACGCCGGGGAACCGCCGCGCCAGCTCGGCCAGGTGCAGCGCCAGCCCCTCGGCGAGGCCGGCGTGCAGGTCGCGAAGGGCCCCCTGGTCGGCGAGGACCCGCTCCCCGCGCTGCAGCTCGAGCACGGTCGCGAGCGTCCACGGGCCGGCGGCCGAGACCTTCAGGCGGGCCAGCCCGTCCTCCCCGACGGCGTCCTCGAGGGCGTCGAGGTCCCGGGCCAGCAGGTCGCGGGCACGGGTGCCATCCCGTGAGCCCCGCTCGGTGAGCCGCCAGCCGCTCGGCTGCAGGTCGACGGGCAGGCCGGCCAGCAGCGCGGCGGTGCGCCCGGCGAGGTCGGCGTGCGGGCCACGAGCCGGCAGCTCGGGCAGGAACGGGAGCGTCGGGAGCAGCCCGAGAACGGCACGGACCGCCTCGTGCGGATCGGTCCCCGGCAGGCTTCCGAGCCCGGTGGCGGTGCCGGAGGGCAGGCCGAGCGCGTTCCTCACGCGGACGGCGCCGGGCTGCCGCTGTCCTCGGGGGTGGTGGAAGCCTTGGGCGCGCGCTTCCTCGGCGGCGCCCCGGCTGCCCGTTCGGCCGGCGTCGACGCGGCCCTGGCCTTGCGGGTCGCCTTGGTCGCCGGGGCGGCCGCCGTGCCCGACGCCTTCCCCGACGGCGTGCGGGCAGAGCTGCTCGTCGGGGTCGACCGGCCCGGCGACGGCCGGCGTGCGTCGGAGGCCGACGGACCGGAACGGCGGGGTCCGCGCGTGCCGGTCAGCGCCTGCAGGTCGGCCTCGAGAGCCGCGATGACCGCGGCCCGCGGCGCGGTGGCGGCGCGTACGGCCAGGCTGAACTGCGCGATGACTTCGAGGTCGGGCAGGGAGACGTCGTCGGCGGCCATGCGGCCGACCCTAGCGAGCAGGCGCCGCCGCGCCGGCTGCGGACGCGATGGTGGCGCTGCCCAGGACGGTGTCGCCGTCGTAGAGCACGGCGGCCTGCCCGGCCGCGATGCCGCGCAGCGGACAGGACAGCCGCACCTGCCAGAGGCCGTCGACGTCATGCACGGTGCAGGGCGTCCGCTGGCCGTGGGCCCGCACCTGCACCGAGCAGGAGAGCGGCAGCGCCCTGGGCGGCCCGGTCCACAGCGGACGATCGGCCAGCAGCTCGACCACCTCCAGCGCCTCGACCGGGCCGACCGTCACCGTGCGGTCGACGGGTGACAGCGACAGGACGTAGCGGGGCCGCCCGTCCGCGGCGGGCACGTCGAGCGACAGGCCCCGTCGCTGCCCGACCGTGTAGGCGTACGCGCCGTCGTGCTGACCGACGACCCTTCCGGTCAGGGCGTCGATGACCGGTCCGGGCTGCGGTCCGAGTCGCCCACGCAGGAAGCCGGCCGTGTCGCCGTCGGCGATGAAGCAGACGTCGTGCGAGTCGGGCTTGTCCGCGACCCCGAGCCCGCGCTCCGCGGCGATCTCACGCACCCGCATCTTGGTCAGCCGGCCGAGCGGCAGCACGGTGCCCGCGAGCTGCGACGGGGTCAGGACCGCGAGCACGTAGGACTGGTCCTTGGCGTCGTCGACCGACCGGCGCAGCACGCCGTCGTCCAGCCGCGCGTGGTGGCCGGTCACGACCCCGTCGAACCCGAGGGCCAGGGCGCGGTCCAGGACGGCCTGGAACTTGATCTTCTCGTTGCAGCGCAGGCAGGGGTTGGGTGTGCGTCCGGCTGCGTACTCGGCGACGAAGTTCTCGACGACGTCCTCGCGGAAGCGCTCGGCGAGGTCCCAGACGTAGAACGGGATGCCCAGGACGTCGGCGGCCCGCCGGGCGTCGTGGGCGTCCTCGCGCGAGCAGCAGCCGCGGGCGCCGGTGCGCAGGGTGGCCGGGGAGGTCGACAGGGCGAGGTGGACGCCGGTGACGTCGTGGCCGGCGTCGACGGCAAGGGCCGCGGCGACGGCGGAGTCGACCCCGCCGGACATCGCGGCGAGCAGCTTCACCGCGAGCCGCCGGAGAGGACAGCGGCGAGCAGCTTCACCGCGAGCCGCCGGAGAGGACAGCGGCGAGCAGCTTCACCGCGAGCCGGGCACCCGCCGGGCGCGCTCGACCACGGCGGGCAGCACGTCCAGGAGCGCATCGACGTCGGCGGCGGTCGAGGGATGGCCGAGGGAGAAGCGCAGGGAGCCGCGGGCCCGCTCCTCGGTGGTCCCCATGGCGGTCAGCACGTGCGACGGGCGAGCGACGCCGGCCGAGCAGGCCGAGCCGGTCGACACCTCGACGCCGCGGGCGTCGAGCAGCAGCAGCAGCGAGTCGCCCTCGCAGCCGGGGAAGGAGAAGTGGGCGTTCCCGGGCAGCCGGTCGTCGGTGCACCCGTTGAGCACGGCGTCGGGGACGGCGCGCTGCACCCGCGCGACGAGGTCGTCGCGCAGTCCGGCCAGCCGGGCCGAGGTCTCGGGGCGACGAGCCACGGCCACCGAGGCGGCAGCGGCGAAGCCCGCAGCCCCGACGACGTCGAAGGTGCCGCTCCGGACGTCGCGCTCCTGCCCGCCGCCGTGCAGCAGCGGGGTGCAGGCGATGTCACGGCCGAGCAGGAGCGCTCCCGTGCCGACCGGGCCGCCGAGCTTGTGCGCGGTGATGGTCAGGGCGTCGGCCCCGCTCGTCCCGAAGTCGACGTGCAGCTGGCCGACGGCCTGTACGGCGTCGCTGTGCAGGGGCACGCCATGGGCGTGGGCGACGTCGGCCAGCCGGCGGATCGGCTGGACGGTGCCGACCTCGTTGTTGGCCCACATGACCGTGACGAGGGCGACGTCGTCGTGGGTCTGCAGCGCCTCGGCGAGCACGTCGGGGTGGACCCGACCCGCGGCGTCGACGTCGAGCCAGGTCACCTGCGCACCCTCGTGGCTGACCAGCCACTCGACGGCGTCGAGCACGGCGTGGTGCTCGACCGCGGACGCCAGCACCCTGGTGCGGCGCGGATCGGCGGCGCGACGCGCCCAGAACAGGCCCTTGACCGCGAGGTTGTCGCTCTCGGTGCCCCCGCCGGTGAAGATCACCTCGGACGGCCTCGCGCCGACGGACTCGGCGAGCGACTCGCGGGACTCCTCGAGCAGCCGGCGGGCCCGACGTCCGGTGGCGTGCAGCGACGAGGCATTGCCCGGAACGGCGAGAGCGGCATGCACCGCGGCCAGCGACTCCGGCAACAGGGGGGTCGACGCCGCGTGGTCGAGGTAGGCCACGGCCGAAGCGTAGCCGCCGGAGCCCGACCCGCCCGTCGAGCCGGTCAGGGGGCGTCGACGTTCCGGGACACCTCACCCCGGAGCAGCACCCGGCGCGAGAGCACCGCACCGCCGTCGGGCAGAGCGCCAGCCTGCCCCAGGACCACCTGTGACGGCAGGACGCCGCAGGCGCTGCGCACGGCCCGGGCGACGTCGACGACGACGTCGGCAGGGTCGACGTCCGCCGTCGGCGCGACGTGGACGAAGAGCTGGTCCTTGCCGGTGCGTGCGCTCCGGGCCAGGACCACCCGCCAGTCCGCGAGGTCGGGCCGGCCGGCCAGCGACGCCGTCACCGCCCTCAGGTCGACCGTCCGCACGCCCGTGCGCAGCCCCAACGCCGGCGCGAGCGCCCGCCGGGCGACGCCGACCACCCGCGGCACGGTGCGGCCGCACGCCGGGCACGGGCCGTCGGTGACGGCGTCGGCGAGGTCGGCCGTCCGCCAGCGCAGCAGGGCGCTGCCGCGCAGACCGAGCTGGGTGAGGACCACCTCCTGACGGCCGGCGCCGGTGGCACGCAGGCCCGACTCGGGGTCGGCCAGCTGCACCAGCTCGAGGTCGGGCGAGGTGTGCAGGCCGGCCGGTCGGCCCGCCGAGGCCCGGCACTCGGCCCAGAGCAGCCGGTGACCGCTGGGGGCGTGCACGGCGAGGACCACCGCGGCCGTCGCGCCGGCCGCAGCCAGGGCCTGCTGGGCGTCGTTCCGCTCCCGGTCCGAGGGCGCCCCCACCAGCAGCAGCACGGCGAGTCCGCCCAGCTCCGTGCCCCCTCCGGCCAGCGCGCCGAGGACGTCTGCGGCCCGGCCGGAGGGCAGGGCGAGCACGGTCGCGGGGAGCAGTCGCAGGACCTCGGCGAGGTCGTCGGGCTCCGGCCCCGGGAAGGCGGCCGGTGCGCCCGCCGCGAGCGCGGCCAGCTGCAGGGCCTGCGCCGCCGCGGACGGTCGCAGCGGCAGGCCCGCCACCAGGACGTCGGCACCGGACAGCCCCAGGACCTGCCACAGCCGGGCGCCGGCACGGGCCACGAGGTCGAGGTCACCGCGGGTGCTGGCCACCGGGAAGGTCAGGCCGAGGCCGTCCCACACGAAGGAGGTGGCCCGTGTGTCCGCCTCGATCTCCGCGCGGTAGCCGCGGGGCGACAGGACCCGCCGGACGACGGCGCGGCGCAGGGCGGGCCCGGGGGCGTGAAGGGCCCAGCCGCGCTCCCCCGCCTGCAGCACCAGAGCGGCCGCCCCGGACGGATCGCCGTCGGGGCACACGTCCCGTTCGCCGACGGCCGGCAGGTCGGCCAGGCCCGTCGACGTCGACGCCTGCTCCGCGCTGCGGCCGAGCGCGGCGAGCCGCTGGCGCCACCACGGCGAGAAGGGCGCGACGGCGTCCACCACCTGACGGCGCAGCGCCGCCTCCTGAAGCGAGCGGGTCTGTGCGGCGGTCCGCCGGTCCCAGGAGGCCATGGTCGGCGAGCCTAGGCGGCAGGGCGGGCACCGTCGGTGACAGGCTGGTCCCATGACCGTGCCCCGCTGGACCGACGACCTCATCCCCTCCCAGGCAGGGACCACCGCCCTGGTGACCGGCGCCAACTCCGGGTTGGGCTTCGCGACCTCCCTGGCGCTGGCCCGCCACGGGGCGCGGGTCCTGCTCGCCTGCCGCGACCTCGTGCGCGGCGGGGCGGCCCTCGCCCGGCTGCGGGGCGAGGTGCCCAGCGCGCAGGTGGAGCTCGTCACGCTCGACCTCGCGTCGCTGGCCAGCGTGCGGGCTGCGGCCGAGCAGGTGCACTCCACGGTCGGCTCGCTCGACCTGCTCGTCGACAACGCCGGGGTCATGGCCATCGACCGCCAGCTCACGGTCGACGGCTTCGAGAAGCAGCTCGGCACGAACCACCTCGGGCACTTCGCCCTGACCGGCCTCCTGCTCCCGGCGCTCCTGGCCGCGCCGGCGCCCCGCGTCGTCGTCGTCTCGAGCACGGCCCACAAGGCGGGTCGCCTCGACCTCGACGACCTGATGGGTGAGCGCAAGTACACCCGCTGGGGCGCCTACGGGCAGAGCAAGCTCGCCAACCTGCTCTTCACCCGCGAGCTGCACCGGCGGGTCACCGACAAGGGCCTGCCCCTGCTGGCGGCCTCGGCGCACCCGGGCTACGCCGCCACGAACCTGCAGAGCGGCCAGGGATCGTTCCTGCTCGAGGCGGCGATGAAGATCGGCAACCTCGTCATCGGGCAGTCCGAGCGCAAGGGCGCCTGGCCCCAGCTCTACGCCGCGACGATGCCGGACGTCTCGGGTGACGACTACTACGGCCCGGGTGGCCCCGGCGAGCTGCGCGGGCACCCGAAGAAGGTCGGGCGGACGACCCACGCACAGGACGGCGCGGCGGCGCACCTGCTCTGGGAGCGCTCCGTCGAGTTGACCGGCGTCGGGTACGAGCAGCTGGACTGAGCGGTCCGCGTCCCGAGTCTCTGCGGGTCGGTGGGACGCACGGGGCCGGGGCCTGCGGCGCCCGGGGCCTCCTGTGCCGGCGGTCGTGCCCCACTGGGCCGCCGCTCCGCCGGGTCGGCCGGCCTGGAGCTGACCGGCCCGGATTGGCCGGCCTGGTAGCGCGAGTGTCGCGGTACGCCCCCCGAGCAGGTCCGCACCGGGGCGTACGGCGACACTCGCGGCCGTACCGCGACACTCGCGGCCGTCGCGGGGCGCGCGGGGGGCGCGGGGGGGCCGCGGGAGGCGCCCGCGGCTGACCGTACCGACCGGCGCGCCCCACTGGGCCACCGCTCCCGAGCCAGCCGACCTGGAGCGTGAGTGTCGCGGTACGCCCCCCGAGCAGGCCCGCACCGGGGCGTACCACGACAATCGCGGCCGCCCCGGGGCCCGAGAGGCGCGCGGGGGCGCGGGGGGGCCGCGGGGGGCCGGGGGGCGCGGGGGCGCCCGCGGCTGGCCGTGCCGACCGGCGCGCCCGACTGGGCCGCCGCTCCCGAGCCAGCCGGCCTGGAGCGCGAGTGTCGCGGTACGCCCCCCGAGCAGGTCCGCACCGGGGCGTACCGCGACACTCGCGGCCGCCCCGGGCCCCGAGAGGCGCGCGGGGCGCGGGGGCGCGGGGGGCGCCCGCGGCTGGCCATACCGACCGGCGCGCCCCACTGCGCCACTGCCCCCCGAGCCAGCCGGCGTGGAGCGCGAGTGTCGCGGCACGCCCCCCGAGCAGGTCCGCACCGGGGCGTACCGCGACACTCGCGGCCCGCGCGGTGCGTCGCGGCCCCGGCCCGCCCCCGGCCCCCACCCCCAGGAACGCCCCGCCCCAGAAACACCCCCGCCCCGAAACGCCCCGCCCCGGAAACGCCGACGACCCGGCCCCCCACGGGGACCGGGTCGTCGGTGCGGCAGGTCTAGCCCTTGCGCTGGGTGATCTCGTCGGTCAGCTGCGGCACGACGGTGAACAGGTCACCCACGAGACCGAAGTCGGCGATCTCGAAGATCGGGGCCTCGGGGTCCTTGTTGATGGCCACGATGGTCTTGCTGGTCTGCATCCCGGCCCGGTGCTGGATCGCCCCGGAGATGCCGACCGCGATGTACAGCTGGGGGGAGACCGTCTGACCGGTCTGGCCCACCTGGTTCTGGTGGGGGTACCAGCCGGCATCCGTGGCGGCACGCGAGGCGCCGACCGCGGCACCCAGGCTGTCGGCGAGCGCCTCGACGACGCCGAAGCCCTCCGCAGCACCCACACCACGACCACCGGAGACGACGACGGCGGCGTCACCGAGCGCCGGGCGGCCGCCCTTGCTCTCGATCACACGGTCGACGACCTTGGCCATGGTGTCGCTGGCCGAGAACGTCGCGGTGATCTCGGAGACGGTGCCCGCGCCGGCCTGCTCGACCGGAGCGGTGGAGTTCGCCCGGACCGTGATGATCGGGACGCCGGTGACGACCTTGGACTGCACGGCCACCGAGCCACCGAAGATCGGCTGCTCGGCGATGAGCTCGGGCGTCACACCGACGGCGTCGGTGATCAGACCGCTGCCGAGCTTGATCGCCGCGCGCGCTGCGACCTCCTTGCCCTCGGCGTTGCTCGGCACCAGGACAGCGCCAGGGGCGGTGTCGGTGATGAGCTGCGCGAGGACGGCCGCCTTCGGGCCGGCGAGGAAGGAGTCGAGCTCCTCCGCTTCGCAGACGTAGACCTTCTCGGCGCCGTAGGCAGCGAGCTTCTCGGCGGCCGCGGACGCACCCTTGCCGAGCACGACCGCGGACGGCGTGCCGAGCGAGCGGGCGAGCGTCAGCAGCTCGTAGGAGACCTTCTTGGGGGCACCGTCGACGTGATCGACGACGACCAGGACCTCAGCCATGTTCTCGATACCTCTCAGACGAGCTTCTGCGACGCGAGGTACTCGGCGATCTTCGTGCCGCCGTCACCCTCGTCCTTGACGACCTGGCCCGCCTGGCGGGGCGGCTTGTTCGCGAACTCCACGACCTGCGACGGCGCGGCGGCCAGGCCGACCTGGCCGGCCTCGATCCCGGCGTCGTCGAGCGTGAGGGTGGTGAGCGGCTTCTTCTTCGCCGCCATGATCCCCTTGAACGACGGGTAGCGCGGCTCGTTGATCTTCTCGACGACGCTCACGATGGCCGGGGTGGCGGCCTCGACGACGTCGTAGCCGTTCTCGGTCTGGCGCTCGATGCGGACGGTCCCGCCCTCGACGGTGACCTTCCGGGCACCGGACAGCTGCGGCTGCCCGAGGCGCTCGGCCAGCAGCGGCGCCATGATGGCCATCCGGCTGTCGGTGGCCTCCGAGCCGGAGATGATCAGGTCGTACTCCAGGGTGCCGAGCACCTTGGCGAGCGCGTAGGACGTCTGGATGGCGTCGCTGCCCTTGAGGGCGTCGTCGGACAGGTGCACAGCCTTGTGCGCGCCCATCGACAGCGCCTTGCGGATCGTCTCGACCCCGCGGTCGGGCGCCATCGACACGATGGTGACCTCACCGCCCTGGGCCTCGGTGATCCGCAGCGCTTCCTCGACCGCGTACTCGTCGATCTCGTTCATCACGACGTCGACCGAGGCGCGGTCGAGCGTCTTGTCGGTGGCATCGAGCTTGCGCTCGGCCCAGGTGTCAGGCACCTGCTTGACCAGTACGACGATGTTCATGCCGGGCGCCGACCTCCGTCAGCCTCGGGCGCGGGAGGGCCCCGCGCGCTCTTGGGTCGAGGGTGACGGCCACCGTAGTGCGGTGCAAGTCGGGGCGCGGACGCACCCTCGTGACCAGGAGGTTACCGCCGCGCGACAGTGCCGCGAACTGTGGCGAGCACCACAGCCCCCGGCGGCCGACGGCGGGGCGTCAGCGACCGGTGAAGGCAGCCTTGCCCGGGCCGTTGTCCAGGAACGACTGCATGCCGGCCTTCTGGTCGTCGGTGGCGAACAGCCCGGCGAACAGGGCGGTCTCGAGCCGCAGGGCGCTGTCGAGGTCGAGCTCGAGGCCGTCGTCGATCGCCTGCTTGGCCGCGCGCAGGGCGACGGCCGGGCCCTGCGCCCACTGCGACGCCATCTCGACGGCGGCGGCGTAGACGTCAGCGTCGGGCACGACGAGGTCGGCGATGCCGAGGGCGAGCGCCTCCGCCGCACCGACGTGGCGACCGGTGAAGACCATGCCCTTGGCCTTGGCCGGACCGACCAGCCGGGTGAGGCGCTGCGTGCCACCGGCGCCGGGGATGACCCCGAGCTGGATCTCGGGCACGCCCACCTTGGCCCGCTCACCGAGGACGCGGAAGTCGGCCGCCAGGGCCAGCTCGAACCCGCCACCGAGCGCGTAGCCCGTGACGGCGGCGACCACCGGCTTGGGGAGCTTGGCGACGACGCGCAGAGCGTCCTGCAGCCGCGACCCCCACGACAGCATCTCGGCGTAGGAGATGCCGGACATCTCCTTGATGTCGGCTCCGGCCGCGAAGACGCGCTCGCCGCCGTAGAGCACGACGGCACGGACGTCCTCGCGCCGGCCGGCCTCGACCGCGGCCTCCCGCAGCTCAGCGGTCACCTGACCGTTGAGGGCGTTCATCTTCGGACGGTCCAGCCGGATCGTTCCGATGGCGCCCTCGACCTCGAGCCGCACGAACTCGCCCACGTCTGTCTCCCTCTGCTGCCGGTCCGCGGACCCTACTGTGGCGCTCGTGTTCCGGGACTCGCGAGGCGTGGTGCACACCGTCTCGGCCGGCGATCCCCTGGACGACCTGCCCACGGGCGCCGTCCGGGCTCTGCAGCAGGCGCTCCTGCGCCCGGTGGAGGGCGACCTCGGCGGCGCCCTCGAGCGGTGCGAGGCCGTGCGTGAGCTGGTCGAGCGCTGGCAGGACGCGTTCTTCGCCGCGCTGCCGGACGCCGTCGACCTCGAGGAGGAGGCCCGCTGGGCCGCCGAGGCCGGGTTGTCCCTGGACGAGGTCGAGGCCGGCTACGACGAGGACCCCCTCGACCTCGACGAGCCCGACGACGACGACCCCCTGGACACCACCGACTTCGACGAGCTGCAGGCCGAGCTCGCCGGATTGGCCCTGGTCGACCCACACCGCCCGACCGACCCGGACGACCCCCGGGCCGCCCTCGGCGAGGACCTCGTGTCGCAGCTCGAGCGCGAGCTCCTGCTGCTGCCCCTGCGGGTGCGCCTGGAGGCCCTGGTGGCTGCCGGAGAGCTCGCCGGACAGTGGGCCGACCTGCTGGCCGACCACGAGAAGGTGCTCGGCCACCTCCTGCTCGCACACCCCGGCGGCATCGCCGTGCTGGAGGACCTGTCCGCCGCGGCCGGGCACACCCACGAGCACCTCGCGGACCTGCATGCCGCGCTGCACGAGCCGACCGGGCCCGGACACCCGGGCGAGGGTCAGGAGCGCCCGTCGGCCCGCAGCACCTGAGCGACGGCGCCGGGGCCCGGTGGGACCGCCCCCGGCACGTCCTGGTCCGTGACGACCAGCAGGCGGCGCACCCCCGCCGCCCGGCAGGCCCGTTCCACCTGGGGAAGGGTGTGCGGCCGGCTCGGTCCCGGCGGCATGCACCACCGTGTGCGCCCCGAGCAGCACCGCCGTCAGCACGTCGACGTCGTCGAGGCCGAGGCGGGCCGTGCGCACGCCCCGCGGCACCAGGGCGCGCTGGCCGGCCCGGGTCGAGACCACCGACCGGACCTCCCCGTCGCCGCGCGCCAGGAACGCCTCCACCAGCGCGCGCCCCAGCGGCTCGTCGCCACCCGTCACGACCACCGGCACCCGTGCACCCTGCCACCGCGTCGACGCCCGGCCCACTGACGGACCGGGCGACCGCTCCCGGATCTCGCGTCCGTGACGATGGAGTCCCCTCACCCACCCCGAGCGAAGGAGCCCCGTGGACGCCGTCTGGCGCGACGTCGAGGTCGACGGTGCCCGCATGCGCCTGCTGGAGGCCGGACAGGGCGACCCCCTGCTGTTCCTGCACGGCTGGGGCCTGTCGCCCCGGGCCTACGCCGACGGCGTCCTGCAGCTGACCGCGGCCGGGCTGCGCGTGCTGGCGCCGGCCCTGCCCGGTTTCGGCGGCAGCGACGGACCGCCGCTGAACGGGATCGACCTTCCCGCCTACGCCCACCGGATCGGGCGGCTGCTCGACGTCCTCGGCATCGATCAGCCCGCCTTCGTGGTGGGGCACTCGTTCGGCGGCGGGGTCGCGCTGCAGCTGGCGACCGACCGCCCCGAGCGGGTTCGTTCACTGACCCTGGTGAACTCGGTGGGCGGGGCGCCCGGCGTGCGTCGCGGCATGGTCGACGCCTCCTGGCTGCGCTGGGCGGCCGGGACGCTGGGCGAGCTCGATCCGCGCGACCTCGTCCGCAGCGCCCCCGGCATGCTGCGCGACTTTCTGCCGAACCTCGTCCGCAAGCCCCTGACCCTGGCGCTGACCGGTCGGCTCGCGCTCACCGCCTCGCTGGCCGCCGAGGCGGAGGCCCTCGTCGCCCGGGGCCTGCCCGTGCTGTTCGTGTGGGGTGACGACGACCGCGTCATCGCCCCGGGCGCGCTGGCCGGCGTCGTCGGCGACCTGCCCGCCGAGGTGGTCCGGGGGCGGCACGGGTGGCTGCTGACGCACCCGGGCGAGTTCGCCGACCTGCTCCGCAACGCGCTCGTCGTGCACGCCATGCTCGAGCGCAGGCAGCGCGGCCCGTCCTTCGTCCTGCCGGTGGGCACGAGCCTGGCCGACCTGCTGCCGCACGCGCGCGGTCGGTCCGTCGCGGGGCGGCGGGCACACTGCCCCGGTGACCTCTCCCCCGCCCCGTCCATGGCCCGGACGACCGTCGCCGCTCGGCGCAGTCTGGGACGGCGAGGGCACCAACATCGCCCTGTTCTCCCCCGGCGCCGAGGCGGTCGACGTCTGCCTGTTCGACGCCGCCGGCCGCGAGCTGCGCGTCCCCCTGGAGGAGTCGACCCATCACGTGTGGCACGGCTACTTCCCGCAGGTCGGCCCCGGTCAGCGCTACGGGTTCCGGGTCGACGGCCCGTTCGACCCCTCCCGGGGGCTGCGCTTCAACCCCAGCAAGCTGCTCGTCGACCCCTACGCCCGCGCGATCGAGGGTGACCTCCCCTGGATCCGGCGGTGTTCGGCTCGCTTCCCGGGCCGCGACGCCGTCCAGGACCACCGGGACAGCGCCCCGTTCGTGCCGCGCTCGGTCGTCGTGCACGACGCCTTCCCCTGGGGCGACGACCGGCGTCCCGCCACCCCGTGGTCGGACACCGTCGTCTACGAGGTGCACGTCAAGGGCTTCACCGCCCAGCACCCGGACATCCCACCTGCCCTTCGCGGGACCTACGCGGGGCTGGGCCATCCGGCCGCCATCGAGCACCTGACGTCGCTCGGCGTCACCGCGGTCGAGCTGCTCCCGGTGCACCACTTCGTGTCCGAGCCGCACCTGCTGCGGGCCGGCCTCACCAACCATTGGGGCTACAACTCGCTCGGATACTTCGCTCCCCACGCGGGCTACTCCGCGAGCGGCAGCGCCGGTGAGCAGGTGCGCGAGTTCAAGGCGATGGTGCGCAGCCTGCACGCGGCCGGCATCGAGGTGCTGCTCGACGTCGTCTACAACCACACGGCCGAGGGCGACGAGACCGGCCCGACCCTGGCGTTCCGGGGCATCGACAACCCCAGCTACTACCGCCTGCAGGACGACCGCTCGCGCTACCGCGACTACACCGGCTGCGGCAACACCCTCGACGCCCGCAGCCCGCACGTGCTGCAGCTGCTCATGGACTCGCTGCGCTACTGGGTGACCGAGATGCACGTCGACGGTTTCCGCTTCGACCTCGCCAGCGCGCTCGCCCGCTCCTTCCACGACGTCGACAAGCTCTCCGGCTTCTTCGACGTCATCCACCAGGACCCCGTGGTCAACCAGGTGAAGCTCGTCGCCGAGCCGTGGGACGTGGGCGAGGGCGGCTACCAGGTGGGTGAGTTCCCGCCGCTGTGGACCGAGTGGAACGGCAAGTACCGCGACACGGTCCGCAGCGTCTGGTCGGGGCAGGAGCGGGGCGTGCGCGAGCTCGCCTACCGGTTGTCCGGCAGCAGCGACCTCTACCAGGACGACGGCCGGCGGCCCTACGCGTCGATCAACTTCGTCACCGCCCACGACGGCTTCACCCTGCGCGACCTCAGCACCTACGAGACCAAGCGCAACGAGGCCAACGGCGAGGACAACCGCGACGGCGAGTCGCACAACCGCGGCTGGAACTGCGGCGTCGAGGGCGAGACCGACGACGTCGCGGTGAACGCGCTGCGACGTCGTCAGGCGCGCAACCTGCTGACGACGCTGCTGCTGTCGACCGGCGTCCCGATGCTGTCGATGGGCGACGAGGTGCGGCGCACCCAGAGGGGCAACAACAACGCCTACTGCCAGGACGGGCCGCTGTCATGGATGCCGTGGGAGCACGACGACGACGCCCGGGCGCTCCTGTCCTGGACCACGGCGCTGCTCGACCTGCGCCGCTCGCACCCGGTGTTCCGGCAGACCGCGTTCTTCTCCGGCCGCCCGGTGCGCGACGAGGTGGTCAAGGACCTCGCCTGGTTCGCGCCCGACGGCGGCGAGGTGTCGGAGGAGCAGTGGTTCGCGACCGGTACGCCCACGCTCGGCATGTTCCTGGACGGCCACGGCATCCGGACCCGTGGCCCCCGCGGGGAGCGCATCGTCGACGACTCCTTCCTCATGCTGTTGCAGGCGGGGCCGGACCCGGTGGAGTTCGTGCTGCCCGACCAGCCCTGGGGCTCGGGCTTCGCGCTCGTGCTCGACACCTCGACCGAACAACCGGTCGCAGGGCCGTCGTTCGACGCCCGCTCCTCGTTCCCGATGACGGGGCGCAGCATCGTCCTGCTGCGGGCCGAACGGCCGTGACGCGTTCCGGCGGGGTGCGCCTGCCGGACGGCAGGACCGTGGCCTACGAGGACGGGGGCGACCCGGACGGCTACCCCGTGATCGGTCTGCACGGCACCCCCGGCAGCCGGTTCGCGCGCTGGCCGGACGACGACGTCTACGTCCGCGCCGGTGTCCGCTTCGTCACGACCGACCGGGCGGGATACGGCCGTACCAGCCGGCTGGCGGGGCGGTCCGTGGCCGACGGAGCGGCCGACGTGCTCGCCGTGGCCGACGCGCTGGGGTTCGAGCGGTTCGGGGTGACGGGCGGCTCGGGGGGTGGCCCGCACGCCCTGGCCTGCGCCGTGCTGCTCCGGGCAGGGTCGAGCGGGCCGCGTGCCTGGCCGGCATCGCCCCGCTGGGCAGCCCCGGACTCGGACAGGGACAGTGGACCGAGGGGATGGACGCCGGGAGCGTCGACGAGCTGCTCTGGGCGCTCGACGGCGAGCCCCGCCTGCAGGCCGAGCTGCCCGTCCGCCTGGCGGAGATGCAGGCGGCGGTCGAGCACGATGTCCGCGAGGTCCTGGGCCCCGAGGCGGGCGGCGCCGACCGCGCGTACCTGTCACGGGCCGGCGTGACGGACCGGTTCCGCCTGGTGCTGGCCGAGGCGGGCCGGCAGGGGGTCGACGGCTGGGTCGACGACAGCGTCGCCTTCGCCCGCCCGTGGGGGTTCGATCCCGCCGCCCTGCGGGTCCCGCTCCTGCTGCTCTACGGGCTGCAGGACCACTCGGTGCCCGTGGCCCACAGCCGTTGGCTGGTCGAGCACGTCCCGAGCACCCGGGTCGTCGTCGACGAGGCGGGTGGTCACCTGCCGACCGACCCGGAGGCCGAGGTCGCCCTCGTCATGGCGTTCCTTCGCGGGCGTCAGGGGCTCGGAGCTCCCTGACGTCCCAGCGGGAAGCGGATGCCCGACTGCCAGACCCCGCCCTGCTGGACGGTCAGCTCGAGCACGCCGACCCGGCACACCAGCGGGAACAGGTGCTCGACCCGGCCGGCCACCTGTTCGACGTCGGTGCCTGACAGAACCCGCGCCACCGACAGGTGCGTGCTCCGCAGGTCGGCGTCGACGGCGGCAGCCAGGATGCGCACGAGCCGGTCGTCGTCGGGGACCACGTGCAGCACCACCCGCCCACGGGAGTCGGGCGCGAAGCGTGAGAGGCGGTCGAAGCGCAGGACGAACGGCGGCACGAGCGCTGCTGCCCGGGCGACCGCCCCGGCATCGGCGTCCTTCGCCGCCCGCCACGGGTAGCCGAGCGAGACGTGCGCGGGCTCGAGCAGCCCGACGCCGGGCTGCCCCCGGACGGCGTCCAGGAGCGGCGCGGCGCCGGGGACCAGCAGCTGCAGGGCCGCGAGGTCGACCACCGGCTCAGGCCGTGGTGAGCAGCCCGAGGTCGGCGTCGGACGGCAGCAGGGCGTGGTGCGGCTGCACCCGCACGGTGTAGCCGAACGAGCCCGGGCGCTCGAGCGGCACCTCCCCCTCGAAGCGCGGGAGCCCGTCCTCGCCCGGGGCGACGAGCACGAGCGGCCGCACCTGCGGCGAGCGCAGCTCGTCGGCCTCGTCGACCCGTCCGTAGGCCACCGACACCTGCACCGACGCCGGATCCAGCCCGGCGAGGTCGACGCTGGCCCGAACGGTCAGCAGGGCGCCGACCTGAGGGGCGTCGCCGGCGCCCACCGCCTCGACGTGGGCCACCCGCACATGCGGCCACCGGGAGCTGACGTCGGCCCGCCAGCCCGACAGCTCACGAGCCGGCGCGTACGACGACGACGCCAGGGTGCGGCTGCTCTGCGCCGACGGCGCGTACAGCTGGTGCACGTAGTCGCGCACCATGCGGCTGGCCAGCACCTTCGGTCCGAGCGACTGGAGGGTGTGACGGACCATGTCGACCCAGCGGGCGGGCACGCCATCGGCGTCCTTCTCGCCGTAGAAGCGGGTGCGCACCTGACCCTCGAGCAGGTCGTACAGCGCGGAGGCCTCGAGGTCGTCGCGGCGGTGCGGGTCGTCGACACCGTCGGCGGTGGGGATCGCCCAGCCGTTCTCGCCGTCGTACATCTCGTCCCACCAGCCGTCGAGGATCGACAGGTTCAGGCCGCCGTTCAGGGCAGCCTTCATGCCGGAGGTGCCACAGGCCTCGAGCGGGCGCAGAGGGTTGTTCAGCCAGACGTCGCAGCCGCCGTACAGGTAGCGCGCCATGCCGATGTCGTAGTCGGGCAGGAACACGATGCGGTGCCGCACGTCGGAGGCGTCGGCGTAGCGGACGATCTCCTGCACGAGCTCCTTGCCGCCGTCGTCGGCGGGGTGCGCCTTGCCCGCGATGACGAACTGCACGGGCTGCTCGGGGTGGAGCAGGATCGAACGCAGCCGCTCCGGGTCGCGCATCATCAGGGTCAGCCGCTTGTAGCTCGGCACGCGCCGGGCGAACCCCACGGTGAGCACGTCGGGGTCGAAGACGCTGTCGGTCCAGCCCAGCTCGGCGGAGGTGGCACCGCGCTGCATCCACGAGGCGCGCAGCCGCCGGCGGACCTCGTGCACCAGCCGCTCGCGCAGGACCCGCCGGACCGCCCAGACGTCCGCGCCGGGGACCGACGCGATGGCCTCCCAGCCCTGCGCCTCCTCCGTCAGGCCCTTGCCGACGGTCCGCTCACCGAGCGCGAAGACCTCGCGCTGCACCCAGGTGGGGGCATGGACGCCGTTGGTCACCGAGCTGATCGGGACCTCGCTGCTGTCGAAGCCCGGCCACAGCCCGCTGAACATCCCGCGGCTGACCACGCCGTGCAGCTTCGCGACGCCGTTACGGCGCTGGGCCATGCGCAGGCCCATGTGGGCCATGTTGAACACGCCCGGGTCGTCCTCGACGCCGAGCTCCAGGATCCGCTCGACCGGCACGCCCGGCACGGCGTTGTCGCCACCGAAGTAGCGCGCCATGAGGTCGCGCGGGAAGCGGTCGATGCCGGCGGGGACCGGGGTGTGCGTCGTGAAGACGGTCCCGGCGCGCACCGCCTCCTTGGCCTCGTCGTAGGAAAGACCCTCCTCGACGAGCTCGCGGATGCGCTCGAGCCCCAGGAAGCCGGCGTGGCCCTCGTTGGTGTGGAAGACCTCCGGCGCGGGGTCACCCGTGAGCGCGGTGTAGGCGCGAATGGCCCGCACGCCACCGATTCCCAGCAGCATCTCCTGGTGGAGCCGGTGGTCGGTGCCGCCTCCGTAGAGGCGGTCGGTGACCTCGCGCATGCCGGCGTCGTTCTGCTCCACGTCGCTGTCGAGCAGCAGCAGCGGGACCCGGCCGACCTGGGCCTTCCAGATCTGCGCGTGCAGCGAACGGCCCTCGGGCATCCCCACCTCGATCACCACGGGGGCACCGTCGGCGTCGACGACCTGCGACAGCGGGAGGCCGTACGGGTCGAGCGGGGGGTAGCGCTCCTGCTGCCAGCCCTCGGCGTTCAGGCTCTGCTTGAAGTACCCGGCGCGGTAGAGCAGGCCCACCCCGAGGATCGGCACACCCAGGTCGACTGGCGGCCTTCAGGTGGTCGCCGGCGAGGATGCCCAGGCCGCCCGAGTACTGGGGAAGCACCTCGGTGATGCCGAACTCGGGCGAGAAGTAGGCGATCGAGGCCGGCGCGTCCTGCAGGCCCTGGTACCACTTGTCCTCGGTCAGGTAGCGCTGCAGGTCGTCGTGAACCTGTGCCAGGGCCTCCAGGAACGCGGCGTCGGCGGCGAGCTGGGCCAGCCGCTCGGGGGCCACCTCGCCGAGCAGTCGCACCGGGTCCTTGTCGACCGCTTCCCACAGGGCGGGGTCGACGGAGGCGAACAGGTCGATCGACGGGCTGTGCCACGACCATCGGAGGTTGAGCACCAGCTCCCCGAGGGGAACGAGCGGCGCGGGCAGCGCGAGGCGGACGGTGAACCGGCGGAGAGCTCTCACGAGGACGGACCCTAGGCCAGAGGCCCGGGTGCGTCGAAGGCCACACCGTCGTCCGGTGCGCCGACGGCGCCACCAGCTCCTGGGGACGGACGCCGGTGCTCTGTGTGGCTCCGGGTCGGGTGGGTAGGGGCGGCTCGATGATCGGACGTATTGCAGTCACCGCTGTCAGGCCGAGCGTCTCGTGCGGGGAGTACCCCGCCCGAGCCGTCACCGGCGAAGAGCTCACCGTGCGAGCGCGCGTGTTCCGGGAGGGGCACGACGCTGTCGGGTGCGACGTCACCCTCACCCCACCGGGTGGCACGGCCCTGCCGCGCCGTCGGATGGCGCCGGGGCCTGTCGGCACCGACGAGTGGTCGGTCCCGGTCACGTTCGACGCCGAGGGGCTGTGGACGTTCGTCGTGCACGGCTGGGACGACCCTCTCGGCACGTGGCTGCACGACGCCCCGCTGAAGGTCGAGGCCGGCGTCGACGTCGAGGTGATGCTCGAGGAGGGGGCTCGGCTGTTCGACGAGCTCGCCGGCGCGCTCACCGACGGGCGCTCATCGGTGGCGGCCGGGCTCGCGACGAGCCTGCGCAACACCGGCCGCGACCCGCTGGAGCGCCTGCAGGAGGCGACCACCGACGACGTCCGCCGGCTCTGCCACCAGGAGCCGCTGCGCCGCCTGGTCAGCGACGGTCCGGTCCGGGAGATCTGGGTCGACCGCGCCCGCGCCCTCTACGGCGCCTGGTACGAGTTCTTCCCGCGCAGCGAGGGCGCGGCCGTCGGCCCCGACGGCGTGATGCGGTCCGGCACGTTCCGCACCGCCGCGGAGCGTCTCCCGGCCGTCGCCGAGATGGGCTTCGACGTCGTCTACCTGCCCCCGATCCACCCCATCGGCAGGAAGAACCGCAAGGGCCCGAACAGCCCCGAGTTCCCCGGCGGCAAACCGCACGACATCGGGGAGCACGACCCCGGCTCGCCGTGGGCGATCGGGTCCGCCGAGGGCGGTCACGACGCGGTGCACCCCGACCTCGGCACCCTGGCCGACTTCGACGCCTTCGTGGCGCGCACCGTCGAGCTCGGCATGGAGGTCGCCCTCGACCTCGCGCTGCAGGCCGCCCCGGACCACCCGTGGGCCACCGAGCACCCGGAGTGGTTCACCACCCGGGCCGACGGCACCATCGCCTACGCCGAGAACCCCCCGAAGAAGTACCAGGACATCTATCCGATCAACTTCGACAACGACCCCGAGGGGATCTACGCCGAGGTCCTGCGGATCGTCCGGCACTGGACCGCCCATGGCGTCCGGATCTTCCGGGTCGACAACCCCCACACCAAGCCGCTGGCGTTCTGGCAGCGGCTGATCGCCGAGGTCAAGCGCACCGAGCCCGACGTGCTCTTCCTGGCCGAGGCGTTCACCCGGCCGGCGATGATGCACGAGCTCGCCAAGATCGGGTTCACCCAGTCGTACACGTACTTCACGTGGCGCACCGGCAAGGACGAGCTGGCGGAGTACGCGCTGGAGCTGGCCGAGGCGGCGGACTACATGCGGCCGAACTTCTTCGTCAACACCCCCGACATCCTGCACGCGTCGCTGCAGTACGGCGGGCCCCCGGTGTTCAAGATCCGGGCGGTCCTCGCCGCGCTGCTGGCGCCGACGTACGGCGTGTACGCCGGCTTCGAGCTGTACGAGCACGTGGCGGTCAAGCCCGGCAGCGAGGAGTACGCCGACTCCGAGAAGTACAGCTACCGCCCCCGGGACTGGTCGCACCCCGAGGCGACGCTGGCGCCCTACCTCACGATGCTGAACCGCTTCCGGCGGGCGCACCCCGCCACCCACTGGCTGCGCAACGTGGTCTTCCACGAGGTCGACTCCCCCGACGTGCTCGCCTGGAGCAAGTCGACCGGCGACGACACCGTGCTGGTGGTCGTCAACCTCGACCCGCACGGCGCGCGCGAGGCGACGGTCCACCTCGACCTGCCTGCCCTCGGCTCGGACTGGGACCGCACGGTCGAGGTCCGCGACGAGGTCACCGGGGCCGAGTACACCTGGGGCGCGCACAACTACGTCCGGCTCGACCCGTTCTCCGAGCCCGCGCACGTGTTCACCGTCCGCTCCACCTCGACCCAAGGACCCACCTCATGACCGCCAGCCCGGACTACGAGCACGGCGAGCTCGTCAACCTCGAGGAGTCGCGCGACCCGCTGTGGTTCAAGCGTGCCGTGTTCTACGAGGTGCTCATCCGCGGGTTCAAGGACAGCAACGGCGACGGCACCGGCGACATCAAGGGCCTGACCGAGAAGCTCGACTACCTGCAGTGGCTCGGCGTCGACTGCGTCTGGCTGCTGCCGATCTACGAGTCGCCGCTGCGCGACGGCGGCTACGACATCTCCGACTTCATGAAGGTGCTGCCGGAGTTCGGCGACCTGGGCGACTTCGTGAACCTGGTCGACGAGGCGCACAAGCGCGGCATGCGCATCATCGCCGACCTCGTCATGAACCACAGCAGCGACCAGCACCCCTGGTTCAAGGCCTCACGGGAGGACCCGGACGGCCCGTACGGCGACTGGTACGTCTGGAACGACACCGACGAGCCCTACTCCGAGGCCCGCATCATCTTCGTCGACACCGAGACGTCGAACTGGACCTGGGACCCGGTGCGCAAGCAGTACTACTGGCACCGCTTCTTCTCCCACCAGCCGGACCTCAACTACGAGAACCCCGCGGTCCAGGAAGCCATGATCGACGTCCTGAAGTTCTGGATGGATCTCGGCATCGACGGCTTCCGGCTCGACGCCGTGCCCTACCTGTTCGAGGAGGAGGGCCACAACGGCGAGAACCACCCGAAGACCCACGAGTACCTCAAGCGGGTCCGCCAGGAGGTCGACGCCCTCTACCCCGACCGGGTGCTGCTGGCCGAGGCCAACCAGTGGCCGGCCGACGTCGTGGAGTACTTCGGCGACCCGGAGACCGGCGACGAGTGCCAGATGGCCTTCCACTTCCCGCTGATGCCGCGGCTGTTCATGGCGGTCCGCCGCGAGTCGCGCTACCCGATCAGCGAGATCATGGCGCAGACCCCGGCCATCCCGAAGAACTGCCAGTGGGGCATCTTCCTGCGCAACCACGACGAGCTCACCCTCGAGATGGTCAGCGACGAGGAGCGCGACTACATGTACGCGGAGTACGCCAAGGACCCGCGGATGAAGAGCAACGTCGGCATCGCCCGCCGGCTCGCCCCCCTGCTGGAGAACAGCCGCGACCAGATCGAGCTGTTCACCGGCCTGCTGCTGTCGCTGCCGGGATCACCCGTCCTGTACTACGGCGACGAGATCGGCATGGGCGACAACATCTACCTCGGTGACCGCGACGGCGTCCGCACCCCCATGCAGTGGAACGCCGACCGCAACGCCGGCTTCTCCACCGGCGACCCGCACGCGCTGTACCTGCCGACGATCCTGGACCCCGAGTACGGATATCAGGCGATCAACGTCGAGGCGCAGATGCGGTCGAGCAGCTCGCTGCTGAACTGGACCCGCAAGATGCTCATGGTGCGCCGGCAGCACCCCGTGTTCGGCATGGGGACCTACGAGGAGCTGGGCGCCAACAACCCGAGCGTGCTGGCCTTCGTGCGCGAGTTCGGCGACGACCGCGTGTTCTGCGTCAACAACCTCTCGCGGTTCCCGCAGCCCGTCGAGATCGACCTGCAGCGCTTCGCCGGAAGCCTGCCGGTCGAGCTGACCGGACTGGTGCGCTTCCCGGTCATCACCGAGGAGCCGTACGTCCTGTCGCTGCCCGGCCACGGTTTCCTGTGGTTCGCGCTACGCCCCGAGGAGGTCCTGTGAACAGGGAGGAGCTCCTGCGGGAGTGGCTGCCGAACCAGCGCTGGTTCGGTGGCAAGGGCCGCGGGGTGCGCAGCGTCTCCGTCGAGACCGAGGTGCCCCTGTCGACCGACGCCGGCGACACGGCCTACCTCCTGCTCGCGGTGGAGGCCGACGACGCGACCGTCGACCGCTACCAGCTGCTGGTGGGCTCCCTCCAGGGGGAGGTCCCCGCGCGGCTGGAGCGCGCCGTCATCGGCGAGGTCGACGGGGCCACCCTGTACGACGCTGTCCACGACCCGGAGGCCGCCTCGACGCTGCTGCAACGGATGGCCGAGGGCAGCGAGTCCGGAGGCATCAGCTTCCACGCAGCCGGTCCGCTCGAGGTCGACAAGCCGAGCCGGGTCCTCGGAGCCGAGCAGAGCAACACCTCGCTGGTCTACGGCGACGAGTACATCCTCAAGCTCTTCCGGCGGGTGCAGCCGGGCCTGAACCCCGACCTCGAGCTGTCCCGGGCGCTGGCCGAGGGCGACAGCCCCTACGTCGCCGCTCCGCTGGGCTGGATCGAGGGCACGGTGGCCGGTCAGCGCACGACGCTGGCCATGATGCAGTGCTTCCTGCGGGGAGCCTCCGACGGCTGGTCGACCGCCACCGCGAGCGTCCGCGACCTGTTCGCCGAGGCCGACCTGCACGCCGACGAGGTCGGTGGTGACTTCGCCGGCGAGGCGGAGCGGCTCGGCGCCGCGACCGCGCAGGTGCACGCCCTGCTGGCCGACGTCCTCGAGAGCCGCACCGCCGGCCCGGCGGAGTCGCAGGCGACAGCCCGCCAGCTGCACTCCCGCCTGGACGCTGCGCTGGCCGACGTGCCCGAGCTCGGGCCGTTCGCCGACGCGCTGCGCGCCGCGTACGACGAGGTCGGTGACCTCACCGAGGAGGTGCCCGTCCAGCGGGTGCACGGCGACTACCACCTCGGCCAGGTGCTGCGCACCATGGAGGGCTGGGTGCTGCTCGACTTCGAGGGCGAGCCGGCGCGGCCGCTGGCCGAACGGCAGGCGCTCATGAGTCCGCTGCGCGACGTCGCCGGGATGCTCCGCTCGTTCGACTACGCCGCACGTCACCTGCTCGCCGAGCGGGCCGGTACCGGCGCGGGCTACGAACCGCACCTCGCCTACCGCGCCAACGAGTGGGCCGAGCGCAACCGCGAGGCCTTCTCCGACGGCTATGCGGCGGCGTCGGGGACCGACCCCCGCGACAGCGCCGTGCTGCTGCGCGCCTTCGAGCTCGACAAGGCCGTCTACGAGGTCGTCTACGAGGCGCGCAACCGTCCCGCCTGGCTCCCCATCCCCCTGTCGTCGATCGAGCGGCTGTGCGCCTCCGGCGCCGTCGCCGGAGGATCCGCATGAGCACCCCCGACCAGCCGACCAGCTCGACGCCGAAGAAGCGGGCGCCCCGCACGAAGGCGGTGCCTGCCGCGGTGGCCGCCGAGGCGGTCGCTCCCGTGGTGGCGCCGTCCGACCTCGACGCGCCCGCGAGCGAGCCCACGAGCTCGCCGGCGGCGACGGGCAAGCCGTCACGCAAGCGTGCTCCGGCGAAGGCTGCGCCCGGTCCGTCCACGACGGCCGGTGACACCCAGCCGGACACCGTGCAGAGCGCCCCCAGCGCCGCGTCGAAGGGACTGCAACCAGCGGCCGCCGCTCCCTCGGGCTCGGTCTCGCTCCCGGTGGCCGGTCCCGCCACCGAGGAGCTGCAGCGCGTCGCCGGTGGGGCGCACCACGACCCGCACTCCCTGCTGGGCGCACACCCGGTGCCGGGTGGGGTCGTCCTGCGTGCGCTCCGGCCCGGGGCGGAGGCGGTGGCGGCCGTCGTCGACGGCGAGCGGATCGCCCTGTCCCACGTCACCGACGGCGTCTGGGAGGTGCGGCTGCGCCGGGACGCCGTCCCCGACTACCGCCTCGCGGTGACCTACCACGGTCAGGAGTACGTCGCCGACGACCCGTACCGCTACCTGCCCACGCTCGGCGAGGTCGACCTGCACCTGATCGGTGAGGGCCGGCACGAGAACCTGTGGAAGGTGCTCGGGGCGCACGTGCGCCGCTACGACAGCGGCGTGACCGGCGTGTCGTTCGCCGTCTGGGCGCCGAATGCCCGCGGCGTGCGGGTCATCGGCGACTTCAACGGCTGGGACGGGCGCAGCCACGCCCTGCGTTCCCTGGGCAGCAGCGGCGTCTGGGAGATCTTCGTCCCGGACATCGGGGCCGGGACGCACTACAAGTTCGCCGTGCTCGGGGCGGACAGCACGTGGCGCGAGAAGGCGGACCCGATGGCCCGCCGTACAGAGGTCCCCCCGCTGACCGCCAGCATCGTCGACGAGAGCTCCTACACCTGGGACGACGCCGCCTGGCTCGAGCAGCGCGCGGCCACCCCGGCGCACGCCCGGCCCATGAGCGTCTACGAGTGCCACCTCGGCTCGTGGCGGCAGGGACTGTCCTACGTGGAGCTGGCCGACCAGCTGGTCGAGTACCTGACCTGGCTGGGCTACACGCATGTGGAGTTCCTGCCCGTCGCCGAGCACCCGTTCGGCGGCTCCTGGGGCTATCAGGTCACCGGCTACTTCGCGCCGACCTCGCGGTTCGGCACTCCGGACGAGTTCCGCTTCCTGGTCGACCGGCTGCACCAGGCCGGGATCGGCGTGATCGTCGACTGGGTTCCGGCGCACTTCCCGAAGGACGAGTGGGCGCTGGCCCGGTTCGACGGCACGCCGCTCTACGAGCACGCCGACCCCCGTCGCGGTGAGCAGATGGACTGGGGCACCTATGTCTTCGACTTCGGGCGCAACGAGGTGCGCAACTTCCTGGTCGCCAACGCCCTGTACTGGCTCGAGGAGCTGCACATCGACGGCCTGCGGGTCGACGCCGTGGCCTCCATGCTCTACCTCGACTACTCCCGCAAGGAGGGCGAGTGGCTGCCGAACCAGTACGGCGGCCGCGAGAACCTCGACGCCGTGGCGTTCCTGCAGGAGATGAACCGGGTCGTCTACGAGCGCGTCCCCGGCATCACCACGATCGCCGAGGAGTCCACCGCGTGGCCCGGCGTCAGCCGCCCCGTCCACCTCGGCGGCCTCGGCTTCGGGTTCAAGTGGAACATGGGCTGGATGCACGACTCGCTCGACTACGTGGCCCGCGAGCCGGTGTACCGGGGCTACCACCACCACCAGATGACGTTCTCGATGGTCTACGCCTACTCGGAGAACTACACCCTGCCGATCAGCCACGACGAGGTCGTGCACGGCAAGGGAAGCCTGCTGCGCAAGATGCCCGGCGACCGTTGGCAGCAGCTGGCGAACGTGCGCGCCTACCTGGCCTTCATGTGGGCCCACCCCGGTAAGCAGCTGCTGTTCCAGGGCCAGGAGTTCGCCCAGGAGTCGGAGTGGAGCGAGGAGCGGAGCCTGGACTGGTGGCTGCTCGATCTCCCCGACCACCGCGGCGTCGCCCTGCTCGTCAAGGAGCTGAACGAGGTGTACCGGGCCACGCCCGCGCTGTGGACGCTCGACCACGAGGCGTCCGGGTTCGCCTGGATCGACGCCAACGACTCGGCGGGCAACGTCTTCTCCTTCCTGCGCTACGGCACCGACGGCAGCGCGCTCGCGTGCGTCAGCAACTTCGCCGGGACGCCGCACGAGGACTACCGGCTCGGGCTCCCCTGGGCGGGAACCTGGCGGGAGGTCGTCAACACCGACGCCGAGGGCTACTACGGCAGCGGCGTCGGCAATGGCGGGAGCATCCAGGCGAGCGGCGAGGGCTGGCACGGCCAGCCCGCCAGTGCGGTGCTCCGTGTCCCGCCCCTCGGAACGGTGTGGCTCGCGAGCGACGGGCCTGCCTGACCCCCGTCCGGCACACCGCCCACCCCGCACGCCGGACGGACCCCGACCCGCCTAGGGTCGGGGTCCGTCGTCGCGCACTGAGCTGTTGGAGGTACCCGTGGTCGAGGTCCAGGTGGAGCCCCGCGAGGTCGGCTTCGACGCCGGGCGGCTCGCCCGCATCGACGACGTGCTGGGCCGCTACGTCGACGACGGCCGGCTCGCCGGCTGGCAGGTGGTCGTCGGCCGGAACGGCAGGACCGTCCACAGCAGCGTGCGGGGCCACCGCGACCTGGAGGCGAAGCTGCCGGTGGAGCAGGACACGCTCTGGCGCATCTACTCGATGACCAAGCCGATCACCAGCGTGGTGGTGATGCAGCTGTTCGAGGAGGGGGCGCTGTCGCTCAACGACCCGGTGAGCCGCTGGCTGCCGGAGTTCGAGGACATGCGGGTCTTCCGCGGGGGCACGCCCGCCCAGCCGCAGACCATCCACGCCGCCGAGCCCATCCGGGTCTGGCACCTGCTCAGCCACACCTCGGGGCTCACCTACGGATTCCTGCACTCGGGCCCGGTCGACGAGATGTACCGCAACGCCGGCGCGGAGTTCAACCCGCCGATGTCGCTGGAACAGGCCTGCCAGCTGTGGGCCTCACTTCCGCTGCAGTTCGAGCCCGGCACGGCCTGGGGCTACTCGGTCGCGACCGACGTGCTGGGCAGGCTGATCGAGGTGGTCACCGGGCAGACGCTCGACCGGGCCTTCAGCGAGCGCGTCCTGAACCCCCTCGGCATGGTCGACACCACCTGGTGGGTGGAGCCGGAGCGGCAGGACCGGCTCGCCGCGCTCTACGTCCCCAACCCGGCCGACGGCGGGCGCGCGGTGCGCTACGACGCGTTCGGCAAGGGCGCCCTGCACCCGCCGAAGATGCTGTCGGGCGGCGGCGGCCTGATCAGTACGGCAGCCGACTACGAGCGCTTCACCCGGATGCTGCTGCGCGGGGGCGAGCTGGAGGGCACCCGACTGCTCGGCACCCGGACGCTGGCCTACATGGGGCGCAACCACCTGCCGGGCGGCGGCCTGCTGTCGACCCTGGGTCGCGGCCAGTTCGCCGAGACCGCCTACGACGGCATCGGCTTCGGTCTGGGCTTCGGTGTCCTGGAGGACCCGGTGGCCCTGAAGGTGCACGCCTCCGCCGGCGAGATCACCTGGGGCGGGCTCGCCAGCACCGCGTTCTGGGTCGACCGTGCCGAGGGCATCACCGTGGGCTTCTACACCCAGCTGATGCCCTCCAGCACCTACCCCGTCCGCACCCAGCTCCGGCAGCTGGTCTACAGCGCCCTGGTCGACTGAGCCGCCTCCGGCTCAGAACAGCGCGTTCGCCAGCTTGCGGCGTCCGGCCACCACGCGCGGATCCTCCGGGTCCAGCACGCTGAACAACCCGAGCAGGTGCGTGCGTACCCGCTCGCGGTCCTCCCCCGCGGTCAGCCGCACCAGGCCGGTCAGCCGGGTGACGGCCTCCTCCACGCGGTCGGCCAGGACCTCGAGGTCGGCCGCCGACAGCTGGGCGTCGACGTCGGAGGGGTCCGCCGTGGCCCGGCCCAGCACGGTCTGCGGGTCCAGGCCCTCGGTGCGGCGGATCAGCTCGACCCAGGCCCGCCCGCCGGTCGCCACCGGGTCGCCCGGCTTGCGGACGAGCAGGGCCTCGTAGGCAGCGGCCGCGGCGTCGAGGTCATCGGCGGCGATGGCCTCCTCGGCGGCCAGCAGCTCGGGCTCCGGGGCCGGGCCCTGGGGGAGCTCTCCGGGATCACCGCCCGGGCCGGGGAGCCCGGCCTGCTGGGCCGCGGCCAGCACCTGGTCGAGGAAGGCACGCACCTCGCGCTCGGGCAGCGCCCCGGTGAAGCCCTGGATGAGTCGTCCACCGAGGGCCAGCAGGACGGTGGGGATGCTCTGGATGCCCAGCTGGCCGGACAGCTGCTGGTTCGCGTCGACGTCGACCTTCGCCAGGACCCACGAACCACCGTCGGCCGCCGCGAGCCGTTCCAGCACCGGCGACAGCTGCTTGCAGGGCCCGCACCACGAGGCCCAGAAGTCGACCAGCACGGGCACCTGCATCGACCGCTGCAGGACGTCGCGCTCGAAGGTCGCCTCGGACACGTCGAGCACGTGCGCGCCGTCCGCGGCCGGGCCGGGCGACGCCGCACCCGTGGGGGCGGCGGTCGGGGCGACGGGGCGGAGCGACGAGAGGTCGACCGCGCCGGCGATGTTGAGGTCTGTGGGCCTGCGCTGCATGTCGACATCCAACAGCAGCGCGGGCGCCGCACTTCCCCGGGCCGCAACGGCGGGCCGGACACGACGAAGCCGCCGACCCCCGGGGGGACGGCGGCTCCGACGTTGCGGGCCTAGCGGGCCGGCGGCGGCGGGAGCTCGGGCGCGCAGTAGGTGCCGTTGACCGGCAGGGCCGTACCGTTGACCGAGCCCTCGATCGTGGCGCAGGCGGAGGCGTTCGCCGGGGCCATGGTGAGGAAACCGGCGGTGCCGAGGACGGCGACGGCGAGGACGAGACGCTTCACAGGAGCTCCTTCGTGAACGGTTCCGGCCGTCTGGCCGGTCTCCTGGTCAAACGTGGCACCCCGCGGTTCCTCGCGCGCCGGGCTGATTCTTTTTCGCGGGGCGTTGCCTCAGGTGCCGGGGCGGCGGGTGCGCAGACCGAGCAGCCCCGCCCCGAGCAGCCCGGCGGCAGCCACGGCGGTCGCGCCCGGTCCCGTGGACGGCAGCTGGGCCGGGTCGGCAGCCGGCGCCGCCGAGGCGGGCCCGGCCGCCGGTCGGGCCGGAGTGCGGGTCGCCGCCCGCGCTCCCCGGGGGCGGTCCGAGCGGGCTCCGACCGGGCCGGCTCCGGCTACGACGGACCTGGTCCCGGACAGGCTGCGCCACGAGGTCTGGAACGCCACCGTCGCTGCCGGGTCCTCGCGGTCGCTGATACCCCAGAAGTCGCACTGCACGGCCTCGGGGGTCACGTCGAGGACCCCGAAGCCGTGGAACACGCCGTCGAGGTAGCGCACGTGGGGGTTCGTGGCCTGCAGGGCGGTCGTCAGGGCGAGGGCCGGCTCCTGGCCGCCGAGCGCCTCGGTGAAGCCGTCGCTGCTCACCGACGGGCAGACGAACTCGACGGCCACGCTGTTGTTGACCGGCTCGACGGGGACGTAGGTCCCGGCGTCGAGCGGCACGTCGTTGGCCCAGGCCGAGTGGATGTCGCCCGTGAGCACCACCGGCTGGCCCGGTGAGGCCGCCATCGCCTCGAGCACCTCGCGCTGGTCGTCCTGGTAGCCGTCCCACTGGTCGGTGTTGAACGACGTGCTGCCGATCCCGAGCGTGACCAGCTTGTCGCGGCCGGGCAGGTCCTTGCCGAAGGCGACCCGGGTGAAGACCGTCTGGTTGCCGAGGAGGCGCCACTGCGGCCCGGCTCCGCGCAGTCCGCCCGTCAGCCAGCTCATCTGCTCGGGCTCCATGAGGATGCGCCCCGGGTCGGCCACCGAGGTGAGGTCGGACCCGAACGCGGAGCTGACCTGCTCGCTGCGGTTCTGCCGCGTCTCCACCACGGTCAGGTCCGCCAGCGGCCCGAAGGAGAACCGCCGGAAGAAGCGGATGCCCCGGTGCGGGACGTCCTGGTCCGGCAGCCGCAGCGGCATCCACTCGAGGTAGGCCTGGTAGGCGTCGCGCCGCCGCTGGGCGAAGGGCACCGCGACGGGGCCGTCCTCCTCGACGTTGCCGCCGTCGTAGCTGTTGTCGGCCACCTCGTGGTCGTCGAAGATGACGACGAACGGGTGCGCGGCATGCGCCGCCTGCAGGTCCGGATCGGTCTTGTACTGGGCGTGCCGCTGCCGGTAGTCCGACAGGCTGACCATGCGTCCCGAGGGCACGTGGTCGCGCTTGCCCTTGAGGCTGTCCGGGCCGTACCGGTAGGTGTCCGGCCCGTTGCCGTACTCGTACAGGTAGTCACCGAGGTGCAGCACGACGTCGAGGTCGTCGCGGGCGGCGACGTGCCGGTAGGCGCTGAAGTAGCCGCCGGTCCAGTTCGCGCAGCTCACGAAGGCCAGCCGCAGCGCGTGGACGCCGTCGGTGCCCGCGGTCTGGGTGCGTCCGGTGCGGCTGGTGTCACCGAGCGCGGTGAACCGGTAGGCGTAGCGGGTGTAGGGCGTGAGCCCGGTGACGTCGACGAGGACGGTGTGGTCGCGGGAGGCGTCCGTGCGCACCGTCCCCCGCGCAATCACCTGGCGGAAGGTCTCATCGACGGCGACCTCCCACCCGACCTCGACCGCCGGACCCTTGCCGCTGCCCGGGGTCGCCTCCGCGGTCGGCGTAACCCGGGTCCACAGCACGACGGCGGTGCCGAGGGGGTCGCCGCTGGCCACCCCGTGCCGGAAGACGGGCTCCGCAGCAGCGGCCGGCCCAGCGAGCACGGGCAGGCCGAGGACGGCGGCGCCGGCCGCTCCGGCCTTGAGGACGGTGCGACGGTGCAGGCCGGGGTTCGGGTCCACGACGGGGGTCCTCCTGAGGGCACGGGTGTCGGGGCAGTCTTCGCTCTCGCGACCTGGGAGCCTGCACAGCCCGGGTGAACGGACGGTGTTCGTCACGCTCAGGCGTGAGGCACGCCACAGCCGTACTGTCGTCGGCATGGTGTCACCGGTGCGCGACCAGCGAGGCCGGCCCCTGCGCGACCTGCGGATCTCGGTCACCGACCGGTGCAACTTCCGCTGCCCGTACTGCATGCCGCGCGAGCTGTTCGGCCCCGACCACGCCTTCCTGCCGCGCACCGAGCTGCTCACCTACGACGAGATCGGCCGGGTGGTCCGGGCCTTCGCCGGGCTGGGCGTCACCAAGGTCCGTCTCACCGGTGGTGAGCCCCTGCTGCGCCGCGACCTCGCCGTCCTGGTGGGCATCGTCGCGCAGACGCCCGGCGTGTCCGACGTCGCGCTGACCACGAACGGCTCGCTGCTCGGCGCCCAGGCCGAGGCGCTGAAGACGGCCGGACTGGATCGGGTGACGGTCAGCCTCGACAGCCTGGACCCGGTGGTGTTCCAGGCCATGGCCGACACCAAGATCGCGCTCGGCACCGTCCTCGACGGCATCGCCGCCGCACGGGACGCCGGCCTCGGGCCGGTCAAGCTCAACGCCGTGCTCCGCAAGGGCGTGAACGACGACGGGCTGCTCGACCTCGTCGAGTACGCGCGCGACGGCGGCCATGCGCTGCGCGTGATCGAGTTCATGGACGTCGGAGAGACCAACGGCTGGCTGCCGGACGAGGTGGTCCCCGCCGCGGAGGTGCTGGCCCGGGTGGCGGCGGTGCATCCGCTCGAGCCGGTCGGGCGGGTGGAGCGCGGCGAGGTGGCCGAGCGCTACCGGTACCTCGACGGACGCGGCGAGCTGGGCCTCATCACGAGCGTCACCAAGCCGTTCTGCGGCGACTGCACCCGGGCCCGTCTGTCGGCGGTCGGTGAGCTGTACACCTGCCTGTTCTCCGCCCGCGGCACCGACCTGCGCGCCGTGCTGCGTGGCGGCGCCGACGACGACGCCCTCCTCGAGGCGGTGGCCGGCCGGTGGCGTTCCCGCACCGACAACTACAGCGAGGTCCGCGGCCGCACCGACCTCGCCCTGCAGCCGAAGCCGGAGATGAGCTTCCTCGGTGGGTGAGGCTCCGCAGGACTTCTGCGCGTTCTGCGGTGGCCCCCTCGACCGCACCCTGCCGGTCCGTCGCTGCACCGCCTGCGGCCGCAACGCCTACCGCGACCCGAAGGTCGGTGTGGGGGCCGTGGTGCGTGACCCGGAGGGCCGGCTGCTCCTGGTCCAGCGCGGGATCGCGCCGGCCAAGGGTCTGTGGTCGCTTCCGGCCGGTTTCGTCGACGCCGACGAGGACCCCCGGGCAGCCGCGGCGCGCGAGACCCTCGAGGAGACCGGCCTGGTGGTGGAGGTCGGCGACGTCGTCGACGTCTGGGCCGGCGCGGGCGGCCGGGCGTCGTTCTTCCTCGCCTTCTCCGCGGTCGTCGTCGGCGGCCTCCTGCAGGCCGGCGACGATGCGGTCGACGCCGGCTGGTACGCGCTCGACGACCTCCCGGAGCTGGCCTTCCCCAGCACGCGGGCGGTCGCCGACCGGCTCAGCGGCCCGTAGCGCCCAGGGCCGGTCGGGGCCTCCGGCGGGCTAACGCCGGCGAGCCCGCAGGCGCAGGCCGAACCAGACCAGAAGAAGCAGCCCGGCCACCGGCGCGGCCCGCTTCAGCACCGGGAGCCCTGCGGTCTCCATCAGGTCGATCGGCTGGGCCTCGCGCACCGGTCGCAGCGGCGGGAGCGCGCTCTCGGCCGGCCCCGCGCCCTCGCCGATGCTGAAGGCCGGGCCGGCTCCCCCGCCCACCGGCGCGGCCTCCTGCGGAGCGGCGCCGGGGGCGGGGTCGCCCGCCGCGATCTCCTCGGACAGGCACGCGGCGAACCGGTCGACCAGCTTGGCACTGACATCGGCCAGCACCCCCCGCCCGAACTGCGCCGGCTTGCCGGTGACGTTCAGGTCGGTCTCCACCTGCACGTCGGTGGAGTCGCCGTTGTCGACCAGCGTGCAGGTGATCAGCGCCTTGGCCGTGCCCGTTCCCCGGGTCTCCTTGCCGGAGCCCTCGATGACGGCGACGCCCCCGGCCTCGTCGAGCGAGACGAAGGAGGCCTGACCGCCGTAGGTGAGGTTGATGGGCCCCACCTTGACCTTGACCGTGCCGGTGAAGGAGTCGCCGTCGCGGGACGTCAGCGTGGCTCCCGGCATACAGGGCGCGATCCGCTCGACGTCCATCAGCACCTTCCACGCGTCGGCGCGGGGCACGGGGACGGTGAAGGAGTTCTCGAGCTTCATCGGTGGGTCTCCAGCAGTCGTAGGGCTTCGGGGGTGTCGACGTCGTCGGGGCGGCCGGTGTCGTCGCAGGGCACGGCGGTCACGAGCTCGGGGTGCGCGCGCAGCCAGCCGCGCGCCCCCTCGTCACCGACGGCGGATCGGGCAACGTCGGCCCAGACCGACCGGTGCAGCAGCACCGGGTTGCGGGGGTGACCGTCGTAGGTGGCGACGGCGGCGGGGCCGCGCTGCTCCAGCAGGCGCCCGACGGCCTGCGCGCCCAGGAGCGGCTGGTCGACCAGCGCCACGACGCAGGCCTGGTGCACGCCGTCCTGCAGCGCGGCCAGGCCGGCCCGCAGCGAGGCCCCCATGCCCTCCTCCCAGCCAGGGCACCGGACCACCTGCAGCGCAGGGACCAGCGCCGCGACGTCGTCGGCCTGCGCCCCGACGACGACGACCACCTCGTCGACCCCGCCGTCCTGCAGCAGGCGCACGGCGCGTAGCAGCAGTGGTTCCCCGTCGAGGTCGACGAGGGCCTTGGGGCGGCCCATCCGGCGCCCGGCGCCCGCTGCCAGGACCAGGCCGGCGATGGTCATGCGCCCACCGGAGCGGCGTCGTGGATGGGTCCGGCCGTGCTTCCCAGCGGCTGTCCGCTGCCGCCCCACCTGCTCTGCACCAGCTCGGCGGCGATCGAGACCGCGGTCTCCTCGGCGGTCCGGGCGCCGATGTCCAGGCCCACCGGTGAGCGCATGCGCCCGAGCTCGGCCTCGGTGAGCCCCGCCTCGCGCAACCGGGCCAGCCGGTCGTCGTGCGTGCGGCGGCTGCCCATGACGCCGACGTAGGCGGCCGGCGTGCGCAACGCCACCTCCAGCAGGGGTACGTCGAACTTGGGGTCGTGCGTGAGTACGCACAGGACCGTCCGCTCGTCGACGTCGGTCTCGGCCAGGTACCTGTGCGGCCAGGCGCAGACGACCTCGTGGGCCTCCGGGAAGCGGCGCGGCGTGGCGAACACCGGGCGGGCGTCGCACACCGTGACCCGGTAACCGAGGAAGACCCCGATGCGGCTCACGGCCGCGGCGAAGTCGGTGGCCCCGAACACGAGCATCCGCGGCGGCGGCACGAACGACGACACGAAGACGCTGACGTCGTCGACCCGCCGTTCCCCGTGGGGTCCGTAGTGACGGGTGCCGGTCTGGCCGCCGCCGAGCATGCCGCGGGCGTCGGCCAGCACCGCGTGGTCGAGCCCGGGGTGGCCGAGCGAACCGGCGCCGCCCGAGGGGGTGACCACCAGCTGCGCGCCCAGCGGGGCCGGGCCTCCGACGACCGTCGCCAGCGCCACGGGCTCATCGGCCAGCACCCGCTCCAGCAGGGGGGCCAGCACGTCGAGATCCGCCGGCTGCACCAGGACGTCGAGCACGCCGCCGCAGGTCAGCCCCACGGCGAAGGCGTCGTCGTCGCTGAAGCCGTAGCGCTGCCGCTCGGGCGTGCCGGTGGCGAGCACCTCCGAGGCGGTCTCGTAGACCGCTCCCTCCACGCAGCCGCCGGAGATGCTGCCGACCGCGGCGCCGTCGGCGCCCACGGCCATCGCGGCCCCGGCCGGGCGCGGGGAGCTGCCCGAGGTCCCGATCACCGTGGCCAGCCCGAACGGGGTGCCGGCCGCCACCCACGACTGCAGCTCCGAGGCGATGTCACGCACGGGGTGATCCTGCCCTGCTCCGGCCCAGGACGACGTCGGCGAGGTGCTCGTAGGCCGCGAGGCTGTGCCCCTCGACGAAGTCGTCGACGTGCGGGAGCGCGGCGGCCATGCCGGCGGCCAGCGGCGCGTAGCCGGGGGCGGCCTTGCGCGGGTTGGCCCAGACCACGCGGTGGGCGAGCCGCGCGAGCCGCTCGGTCTGCTGGCCGAGCAGCGTGGCGTCGCCGCGCTCCCACCCGTCCGACAGCACGACCACGACGGCGCCCCGCGCGGTGCCGCGCTGGCCCCACCGGTCCAGGAACTCCTTGAGCAGCTCGCCGAGGCGGGTGCCTCCCCCGGCGTCGGGCAGCGCCTCGGCGACGGCCCGCATCGCGGCGTCCGGCTCGCGGTGAGCCAGCTCGCGGGTCAGCCGGGTCAGCCGGGTCCCCAGTGCGAAGACCTCCGTGGGGGCGCCCCGTCGGGAGGCGGCGTGGGCGAAGCGCAGGAGGGCATCGGCGTAGACGTCCATCGAGCCGCTGACGTCGACGAGGAGCACGACCCGGCGGGCCCGCACCCGTACCCGCCGTCGGCGCAGCCTCGTGGGCTCCCCGCCGGCCCGGAGCACGGCCCGCAGGGTGCGACCGGGGTCGACGTCGCCGTGGCCAGAGGCGTGCCGGCGCCGCGAGCGACGGGGCTCACCCGGCAGCCGCAGCCGCGCCAGCAGCCGCCGCAGCTGCTCGCGCTCGGCCGGGGTCAGCGTGCCGACGTCACGGTGCCGCAGCTGCTCGAGGGTGCTGGCCGCGGGAACGTCCGCCGCAGTTCCACCCTCGCGCTCGTCCACGCCGTCCGTGCCTGCGGCCTCGCTCAGCGACTGCACCTTCTGCACCTGCACGCGCTGCTGCCGGGCGACCTGCCGCGGGCGGTCGCCGAACCAGGCCTGGAAGACCCGGTCGAAGCGGGGCAGGTCCTCCGGACCTCCGCACAGCGCCAGCCGGCAGGCCCAGTAGACCTGGTCGTAGCGGGTCGGGTCCAGCGCCTCCACCGCCCTCACCGCGGCCTGGACCCGGTCGGCCGACGCCGCCACCCCGGCATGGCGCAGCGTGCGACCGAGGCCGACGAGGCTGTCGGTGGGGTCGTACGGCGTGGTCGCGGCCTCCCCCGGCATCAGGTGGTGAACGCCCGGTCCAGCATCTTGCCGACGTCGACCTTGGCGCGCTCCTGGTCCTCGCGGTACTTCAGCACCGCCCCGAGCGTGGCCGTGGCGAGGTCGGCGTCGAGCCGCTCGGCACCGAGGGCGAGCAGGGCCTGGGTCCAGTCGATCGACTCCGCGACGCCGGGGGGCTTGAGCAGGTCCTCCTGGCGCAGGGCTCCGACCGCCCGGGCGACGTCCCGGGCGAGCGCCTCCGACGCCTCCGGCACGCGCGCCCGCACGACGGCGACCTCGCGCTCGAACTCCGGGTGCTCCACCCAGTGGTAGAGGCAGCGGCGCTTGAGGGCGTCGTGCACCTCGCGGGTGCGGTTGCTGGTCACCACGACCACCGGGGGGACGTCGGCCCGGATCGTCCCGAGCTCGGGGACGGTCACCGAGAAGTCGCTGAGCACCTCGAGCAGGAACGCCTCGAACTCGTCGTCGGCGCGGTCGACCTCGTCCACCAGAAGCACCGCCGGGGAGGTCTCCAGAGCGGCCAGCAGCGGCCGCGCGAGCAGGAAGCGCCGGTCGTAGACCTGGGCCTCCAGGGCGTCGGTGCCACCGGCCTCCCCCGCCGCCTCGGCAGCCCGCAGGTGGAGCAGCTGGCGGGGGAAGTCCCAGTCGTAGAGCGCCTGACTGGCGTCGATGCCCTCGTAGCACTGCAGTCGCAGCAGCGGTACGGCGAGCAGCTCGGCCAGAGCCACCGCCAGCGACGTCTTCCCGACGCCGGCCTCCCCCTCCAGGAACAGTGGACGCGGGAGCGCCAGCGCGAGGTAGGCGGCCGTGGCCGTGCCGGCGTCGGGGAGGTACCCGACCTCCTGCAGCCTGACGGCGAGCGCGGCGGGGTCGGACACCCCCTCGGGGAGCAGGCCCCGCCGGCTCGTCGTCGTCACGCCGCCTAGAGCCCGGCCGCCGCGGCCACGGCGCGGGCGGTCAGGACCCGGGCCAGGTGCTGGCGGTAGTCGGCCGCGCCGTTCAGGTCCGACGGTGGGCTGGTGCCGTCGGCGGCGTGGCTGGCCGCCTCCTTCACCGCGGCGAGGTCCGCCCCGGCGCCGGCCAGCGCCTGCTCGGTGCTCGTGGCCCGGACCGGGGTCGACCCCATGTTGGTCAGCCCGATGCGTGCCTCGGCGATACTGCCGTTCTCGCGCCGCACCGCCGCGGCGACGCCGACGATCGACCACGCCTGCGCCACCCGGTTGAACTTCTCGTAGTGCACGCCCCAGGTGCCGCTGAGCTTCGGAACGCGCACCTCCACGAGGATCTCGTCCGGCGTCATCGCCGTCTCGAGGTAGTCGACGAAGAAGTCGGCGGCCCCGATGCTGCGCCGCCCCGCGGGCCCTTCGACCACGAGCTGGGCATCCAGGGCGACGGCTACGGCGGCGAGGTCGCCGGCCGGGTCGGCGTGGGCCAGCGCGCCACCGAAGGTGCCGCGGTGCCGGACGGCGGGGTCGGCCACCGTGGCGGTCGCCTCCGCGACGAGCGCCGCATGCTGGCGCACGAGGGGGTCGGACATGACCTCCGCGTGCCGCGTCATGGCGCCGATGACGAGCGCGTCGCCCTCCTCGCGGACACCGCGCATCTCCGCGACCCTGCCGAGGTCGACCAGGACGGTCGGGAAGGCCAGCCGGAGCCGGAGCACCGGGATGAGCGACTGCCCGCCCGCAAGCAGCTTGGCGTCCTCGCCCGCCTCGCCGAGCGCCGAGACGGCATCGGCGACCGTCGTGGGAGCGGTGTAGTCGAACTGGGCGGGGATCACATCACACCTCCGGTGGGGAGCTGAACGGCTACGCCGACCGACGAGCAACTCACTGCGCACCTCCGGACGTGGCAGCGGTGGACGCGCCGCCGTAGGACACGGTGCCCTCGGGCACCCGCTTGGTGCCGTCGGCGTGGATGGCCCGCCAGACCCGTTCGGGGGTGGCCGGCATGACGACGTCGTTCACGCCCCAGGGGCGCAGGGCGTCGACGACGGCGTTCATGACCGCGGGCGTCGAGGCGATGCAGCCGGCTTCGCCGACCCCCTTGACGCCGAGCGGGTTGCTGGTGGCCGGGGTCTCGGTGCGGCCGGTGTCGAAGTGCGGGAGGTCGACCGCGCTCGGGAGGAGGTAGTCGACCATCGACCCGGTGGTGAGGTTGCCCTCGGCGTCGTAGACCGCCTCCTCGTACAGGGCCTGGGCGATGCCCTGGGCCAGCCCGCCGTGCACCTGGCCCTCGACGATCACCGGGTTGATGATCTTGCCGATGTCGTCGACGCAGACGTACTTGCGGATCGTCGTGAACCCCGTGTCGGTGTCGATCTCGACGGCGCACAGGTGGGTGCCGTGCGGATAGCTGAAGTTCTCGGGGTCGTAGACGTAGTCCGAGTCCAGGCGTCGGCTCCATCCCGTCCGGGAGGTTGTGGGCCGCGAAGGTGGCCAGGGCCACCTCCTGGATGGTCAGCGAGGCCTCCGGCGAACCCTTGACGCTGAAGGTGCCGCCGGAGAACTCCAGGTCCCCCTCGGCGGCCTCGAGCAGGTGCGCGGCGATGCGCTTGGCCTTGTCGAGGACCTTGCCCGTGGCCTTGTGGATCGCCACTCCACCGACGACCAGTGACCGCGAGCCGTAGGTGTCCATGCCCTTGGGCGAGGAGTCGGTGTCGCCGGTGACCACCTCGATGTCCTCGAAGGGCACCCCGAGCGCGTCGGCGACGATCTGGCTCCAGGCGGTGTGGTGGCCCTGCCCGTGCGGGGTGGCCCCGCTGGTGACCTCGACCTTGCCGGTGGGGAGCATGCGGATCTGCGCCGCCTCCCAGCCGCCGGCGCCGTAGGACAGCGAGCCGAGGACCCGCGAGGGAGCGAGGCCGCACATCTCGGTGAACGTGGAGATGCCGATGCCGAGCTGGACCGGGTCCTGGCGCTCGCGGCGCTCGGCCTGCTCGCGACGCAGCTCGGTCATGCCGAACATCTGCTCGGCCTTCTCGGTGGCCGCCTCGTAGTTGCCCGAGTCGTAGGTGAGCCCCGCGACCATCTCGTAGGGGAACTCCTCGTGCTTGATCCAGTTCTGCTTGCGCAGCTCCATCGGGTCGCGGCCGAGCGTGTCGGCGAGCTCGTCCATGATCCGCTCGATGGCGTAGGTGGCCTCCGGTCGCCCGGCGCCGCGGTAGGCATCGGTCGGCGTCTTGGTGGTGAACACCCCGGTGCAGGCGAAGTCGTAGGCCTTCATCTTGTAGATGGCCGGGTACATGAAGGCGCCCAGGATCGGCACCCCCGGGGTCACCAGCTGCAGGTACGCGCCCATGTCGGCGAGCAGCCGCACCTTCAGCCCCAGCAGGGTCCCGTCAGGAGTGCTCGCGATCTCGATGTCCTGGATCTGGTCGCGCCCGTGGACGGTCGCCTGGTAGTGCTCGCTGCGCGACTCGGTCCACTTGATCGGGCGACCCAGCTTCTTGGCGACGACCAGCGCCAGCACCTCCTCGGCGTACACGTTCAGCTTCAGTCCGAAGCCGCCGCCGACGTCGGGCGCGATGACCCGGATCTTGTGCTCGCCGATCCCCGTGACCAGCGCGAGCATCACCCGCAGGATGTGCGGGATCTGGGTGGCCGAGTAGACGGTGTACTCGTCGGCGGCCGCGATCGGCGCCACCACGACGGCGCGGGGCTCCATCGGCGAGCCCATGAGGCGCTGCTGGATGAAGCGCCGCTTGACGACGACGGCGTCGGGGTGCGCCGCCAGCGTCTCGTCGTAGCCGTCACCGGACGCGAACGGCCAGACGAAGGAGGTGTTGGTGCCCTTGTCGCTGTGGACGAGCGGCGAACCCTCCTTGATCGCCTCCTCCATGTCGACGACCGCGGGCAGCTGCTCGTACTCGACCAGGATCGCCTCGAGCGCGTCGGCCGCGAGGTACCGGTCGCGGGCGATGACGACGGCCACACCGTCCCCGACGTGGCGCACCTCGTCGACGGCGAGCGGGTGGTGGTCGGGGTGGACCATGTCGGGCGTCACGGGCCAGGCACACGGCAGCGCGCCCTGCACGTCGGCGAGGTCGGCGCCGCTGTAGGCCGCGATGACCCCGGGCATCTCCAGGGCCGGGCTGACGTCCACCGACAGGACCTTGGCGTGGGCCATCGGGCTGCGCAGGACGGCCATGTGCAGCAGGCCCGGCAGGGTGATGTTGTCGGTCCAGGTGGTCTGACCGGTGAGGAGCTTCGGGTCCTCCTTGCGGCGGCGGCCCCGCCCGAGCTCGCCACCGGCGTAGGGCTGCGACAGGTCGTCCTCGGTGATCTGGCTCGCGATGAGCCCGGCGTCGAGCTGCTCGGTCATGCCGACGCTCCGGCGGTCTCGACGGGCGCGTCCTGGAAGGAGCCCCGCAGGGGTCCGTCGCCGCGCATGTCGCTGGCCGCCGACAGCACACTTCTCACGATGTTCTGGTAGCCGGTGCAGCGGCAGAGGTTGCCCTCCAGGCCGTGCCGCACCTCGTCCTCGGTGGGGTTCGGGTTGCGCGACAGCAGGTCGACCGCGGCCATCACCATGCCCGGGGTGCAGTAGCCGCACTGCAGGCCGTGGTGCTCCTGGAACGCCTTCTGCACGGGGTGCATGTCGTCCACCCCCATGCCGTCGGCCAGGCCCTGGATGGTGGTGATCTCGGCGCCGTCGGCCTGGATGGCCAGTACCGAGCAGCTCTTCACGCTCTCGCCGTCGACGTGCAGGATGCAGGCGCCGCAGTTGCTGGTGTCACAGCCAATCGGCGTCCCCACCTTGCCGAGCTTCTCGCGCAGGTGGTGGACGAGCAGCGTCCGGGGTTCGACATGGTCCTCGTAGACGACGCCGTCGACGCGCATGCTGACCGCCGCGCTGCTGACCGCCGTGTTGCTGACCTGAGCCACAGACCACTCCCTCACCACGTGCCGGGACGGGACGCCGTGCGGCGTTCCGCAGCAGGGCGCGTCGGCAGGAGTGAGGACGCACGGGAGACGACCCGGGACAGGGTCAGCAGCCCCGCGCGCCGTCCTGACCAGCCGGACGACGCTCTGCTGTGGCGCAGATCACCGAGGTGATCCCGGCCACACGGCGACACTGCCACGCGGCGCGGAGGGGGGCAACAGCGGGTCAGGCAGCGTGCCGCGAACGCCGCCGGGCGACCGTGGCCTGCACGGCGAAGTGGGCGAACGGCGACAGCACGGTGAGCACGAGCCCGGTGCGTAGGAGCCCCCAGCGCAGCCAGGGCAGCGACGCGAGGACGGCCACGACGAGGCCGGTGAACAGCGCTCCGTGCAGCATGCCGAGCGGGCGGACGAGGTCGACCTCGGACACGCGGGACAGCAGGCTGCCGAACACGAGCAGCAGCAGGAACGACACCCCCTCCAGGGCCGCGACGACGCGCAGCACCCGGACGGGAAGGGGCAGGCTCATGCGTCGCTCATCTCGAAGTCGTCGAAGGAGAAGCCGGGGCTGACCACGCAGGCCACCAGGACGGCCTGGTCGCGCCCGGGAGCGGCGGCCTGCCACTCTCCCGGCTGCACGAGGTGCGACTCGCCGGGTCCGAGCTCGACCTCGCGGTCGGGCAGCGGCGTCGCGCCCGATGCCGCCCAGGCGGAGCGCCAGCGGGCCGCCCGCCTGCCACAGCCACATCTCGCCGGAGCGCACCCGGTGCCAGCGCGAGCACTCGCCGGGCTCGAGCAGGAAGGAGATGCACGTGGCGGGACTGCGGTCGCCGTGCGGCGTGCTGACGATGCCGGGGGCGCGCCAGGTCTCGCGGAACCAGCCGCCCTCGGGGTGCGGCTGCAGGCCGAGGGCGCTGCGGTCGAGGCTCACGCGGTCAGCCCCTGGACCAGCTCGTCGGCGGCCGCGTAGGGGTCGAGGTCGCCCTCGACGACGCGCGCCGCCAGCCGCGCCAGGGAGTCGGTGCCACCCAGGTCACCGATCCGGGCCCGCAGGGCGGTCAGCGCGATGGCCTCGACCTCGTTGGCCGCCCGCCTCGCGCGCCGCACCGCGAGCTGCCCGGTGTCGGGAGCCACTGCCCGTGCTGCTCGATCCGGTCGACGACGTCGTCGGCGCCCTCCCCGCGGGCGGCCACGGTCTTGACGATCGGCGCGACCCACGCGCCCTCGACCCGGGCCTGCGACGGGGCCTGCGCGCCCAGGGACTGCATGTACCGCAGGTCGCGGACCACGGTGTCGGCGCCGTCGCGGTCGGCCTTGTTCACCACGAAGACGTCGGCGACCTCCAGGATGCCGGCCTTGGCGGCCTGGATGCCGTCGCCCATGCCCGGAGCCACCAGCACCAGCGTGGTGTCGGCGAGCGAGGCCACCTCGAGCTCGGACTGCCCCACCCCGACGGTCTCGATGAGCACGACGTCGCAGCCGGCCGCCGACAGCACCCGCAGCGCCTGCGGCGTGGCCCAGGACAGGCCGCCGAGGTGGCCGCGGGTGGCCATGGAGCGGATGAAGACGCCGTCGTCGGTGGCGTGGTCCTGCATGCGGACCCGGTCGCCGAGCAGGGCGCCGCCGGAGAAGGGGCTCGAGGGGTCGACGGCCAGCACGCCCACCTTGAGGCCCCGCCGGCGGTAGGCCCCGACCAGCGCGCTCGTCGACGTCGACTTGCCGACGCCGGGGCTGCCGGTGAGGCCGACCACACGGGCGTGTCCGGCGTGCGGGGCGAGCAGGGCCATGACCTCACGCAGCGCCGGGGACGCGTCCTCGACGAGCGAGATCAGGCGCGCGACGGCCCGGGGGGAGCCGTCGCGCGCCTGCTCGACCAGCAGGGGGACGTCCAGGGCGCGGCGCGACCGCGCGGTGGTCATCCTGCGGTCGCGACCCGGGAGATCGCCGTCACGCCGCGGGCACCTTGAGGATCAGCGCGAAGCCCTGGCCACCACCGCCGCACAGCGCCGCCGCACCGGTGCCGCCGCCACGGCGCTTCAGCTCGAGCGCGAGGTGCAGCGCGATGCGCGCGCCGGACATGCCGACCGGGTGGCCCAGCGAGATGGCACCGCCGTCGACGTTGACCTTGTCCTGGGACAGCCCGAGCTCCTTGGCCGACTGCAGGCCGACCTGGGCGAAGGCTTCGTTCAGCTCGACCAGGTCGAGGTCGGCGGGCGTGAGGCCCTCCTTCTCGAGCGCCTTCTTGATGGCGTTGCTGGGCTGGCTCTGCAGCGAGGCGTCCGGTCCGGCCACGTTGCCGCTGGCGCCGATCTCGGCGAGGACCTCCAGGCCGAGCGCCTGCGCCTTCTCCTTGCTCATGATGACCAGCGCGCAGCCGCCGTCGGAGATCTGCGAGGCCGAACCGGCGCTGATGGTGCCGTCGGCCGCGAAGGCCGGGCGGAGCTTGGCGAGCGTCTCGGCGGTGGTGCCCGGGCGGACGCCCTCGTCCTCGGTGACCACGATCGGGTCACCCTTGCGCTGCGGAATCGAGACCGCAACGATCTCGGCGTCGAAGCGGCCCTCCTTCATGGCGGCGGCGGCGAGCTCGTGGCTGCGGGCCGAGAACTCGTCCTGCTCCTCGCGGGTGATGCCCAGCTTCTTGCCGTGCGTCTCGGTGCTCTCGCCCATGGCGACCTGGTCGAAGGCGCAGAACAGGGCGTCGTGGGCCATCGAGTCGAGCAGGGTGGCCGAGCCGTACTTGATGCCGGCGCGGCTGCCGGGCAGCACGTGCGGGGCGTTGGTCATCGACTCCATGCCGCCGGCGACGACGATCTCGGCGTCGCCGGCCCGGATGGCCTGGTCGGCCAGCGCGATGGCCTCGAGGCCGGACAGGCAGACGCTGTTCACCGTCACGCTCGGGACGTTCATGGGGATGCCGCCCTTGACGGCCGCCTGGCGCGCGGTGATCTGCCCCTGACCGGCCTGGATGACGTGACCCATGATCACCTTGTCGACCTGGTCGCCGGTGATGCCGGCCCGCTCGAGGGCGCCGGCGATGGCCAGACCGCCGAGGTCCATGGCGGTGAAGCCCTTGAGGGCCCCCTGCAGCTTGCCGATCGGGGTGCGGGCTCCGGCGACGATGACGGACGTGGTCACGGGGGGACCTCCAGGCAGACGAGTGGTCCTGCGAGAGTACGAGCAACGCCGCAGAGACCGTCTGCCGTCCGGAGGAGCAGTAGTGAAGATCACGCACATCGACCACGTCGGCATCGCCGTCCCCGACCTCGACGCCGCGATCGAGATGTACGAGACGCGTTCGGGATGCGCTGCGTGCACATCGAGGTCAACGAGGAGCAGGGCGTCCGGGAGGCCATGCTCGAGGTCGGCGAGTCCGGCAGCTACCTGCAGCTGCTGAGCCCGCTGTCCCCCGACAGCACGATCGGCAGGTTCCTCGACAAGAACGGTCCGGGGATCCAGCAGATGGCCTACCGGGTCGACGATCTCGACGAGGTCAGCGCCCATCTGCGCAGCACCGGCATGCGCCTGCTCTACGACGAGCCCAAGAAGGGCACGGCCGGGTCGCGGGTGAACTTCGTGCACCCGAAGAGCTCCGGCGGGGTGCTCGTCGAGCTGGTCGAGCCCGGCGCCGAGGGCATGGGCCACTAGCGCCCGCACCGCTGGCCGCTCCCCCGACACCCGGCTGCGACGGAGTGCACCCGGACGGCGCCCTCGCCGGCGTCGTCGCTGGACGGCTGCGCTCGCGACCGGCCCGAACGGCGGGTCCCGCGCTCCGGCTGGGTGCATCCCGTCGCAGCCGGGTCCCGGTCACGTCTGGCCGGCGCCGCCCGGCAGAAGGCTGAACACCCGTGCAGGAGATCGGCGGCGGACGGCGAACTCAGGGGGACCAACGACAAGAGGAGCGCCCGTGCGCCGCCCCGTGATCGCCCTGACCGCAGCCGCCGCCCTGCTGACCGCAGCAGGCGCCAGCTCCGCCGCCACCCTCTCCTCCGGAGCAGCCGTTCCGCCGGCCATCCCGTCGACCCCCGTGACGGCTCCGTTCATCTCGCCGAACGTGAGCCACGTCGGGACGATCCCGCTCGAGGGCGTCGGCGTGTCGATGGAGACCGTCACGGTCGGCAACCAGGTGCGCGCCTTCGTCTCCGGTGCCGGCGGTCTGTCGATCTACGACGCGACCGACCCGACCAAGCCCGAGCTGCTCGGTCACCTCCCCATCTACAACTGGGAGAACGAGGACATCGCGGTCAGCAAGGACGGCAAGACCGCCTTCCTGACCGAGTTCGACGGCATCCTCTACGTCCACGCCGTCGACGTCAGCAACCCGATGCTGCCGACCATCACGGACACCATCGCGACCGGCGGCGCCCACACCGTGGTCTGCGCCGACGACCCGTGCAGCTACCTCTACGGCTCCGAGGGCCAGACCTACGACGTGCGGGACCGCGCCAACATCTCCAAGGTGCCCGCGGCGCAGAGCTGGGGCGGGCAGCTGAAGGCCTCCGGCCACAACCTGCACCAGGACGGCCAGGGCCTGTGGATCGCCGACACCAGCCCGCTGATCGTGTTCAAGCAGGGCACGACGGACGGCAAGATCGACCCGCTCAAGGTCACCAAGATCACCGACGGCGTGGTCAGCAAGGACACCAACTACCAGCACAACAACATCCGGCCGAACGCCGGGAACTACGCGTCGCGGCCGCTGGTCGCCGACTCCACCGGCAAGCTCGTGCAGGACACCAGCGGCGGCCTGCGCGACGGCGAGCTGCTCCTGGGCAACGGCGAGAGCAACTTCGAGCCGCAGTGCAACGGCGGCTCCGGCGCCTTCTCGACCTGGTCGATGGTCAACTTCGACAAGAAGGCGACCAAGGGCATGACCCAGGTCGACGTCCTGCGCCCGATCCAGGGCGACTACACCAACGGCGACCCGGCCATCAACGAGATGGGCTGCTCGGGCCACTGGTTCACCCAGCGCAACGCCGACGACAACGAGAACATCCTCGTCGCCGCCGCCTGGTACGAGCACGGCACCCGCTTCCTGAAGGTCAACCGCAGCACCGGCAAGATCAGCCAGGTCGGCTTCTTCCAGCCGGTCCGCGGCGCGGCCTCCGAGGCGTTCCTCATGCCGACCAAGGTCGCCGGCAAGGACGTCGTCTGGACGATCGACTACCACTCCGGCATCGACATCCTGACGTTCGACCAGAGCAAGCCGGCCGCCACCGCTGCGCAGAGCAACGCCTCCTGGATGGCCAAGGTCGGCGTCGTCGACGCCTGGGCGAAGGCCATGCGCGAGGTCTGCCAGGCCGCGGTGAGCAAGGAGGCGACCGCCACGGCCGCGTCCGCTGCGACGTCGGCCCGCTCGCACGCCACGATGCACGCTGAGCTGAAGGCCACCGGTCTGGCCACCTTCCCGCAGCTGGCCAAGCTGAAGTAGTCCCGCACCGCCCCGACGCCCGGGTTCCCTCCGATCGGAGGGGGCCCGGGCGTCGTCGTGTTACCGATCAGTACGCTCCTTCGAGCCGTCCCGCCCGCAGACCACGAGAGGCACCACCGTGCAGGAGATCCTCGACGCCATCACCTCGGGTTCCCCCGAGGCCCTCGCCGGCACGAAGGTGCCCGAGAGCTATCGCGGCGTGGTCGTGCGCAAGGACGAGCAGGGCATGTTCGAGGGCGTCGAGACCCGCGACAAGGACCCCCGCAAGAGCCTGCACGTGCAGGAGGTCCCGACCCCCGAGCTCGGTCCGGGCGAGGCGATCGTCGCCGTCATGGCGTCCTCGGTGAACTTCAACACCGTCTGGACCTCGATCTTCGAGCCGGTCAGCACCTTCGGCTTCCTGGAGCGCTACGGCAAGCTGTCCGACCTCACCAAGCGGCACGACCTGCCCTACCACGTGGTCGGGTCCGACCTGTCCGGTGTCGTGCTCAAGGTCGGCCCCGGCGTCACGAAGTGGAAGGCCGGCGACGTCGTCGTCGCGCACTGCCTGTCGGTCGAGCTCGAGGACCACCAGGGCCACGACGACTCGATGATGGACCCGCAGCAGCGCATCTGGGGCTTCGAGACCAACTTCGGCGGTCTCGCCCAGCTCGCCCTCGTCAAGGCCAACCAGCTGATGCCGAAGGCCCCCCACCTCACCTGGGAGGAGGCGGCCGCGCCCGGCCTGGTCAACTCGACGGCCTACCGGCAGCTGGTGAGCAAGAACGCCGGCCAGATGAAGCAGGGCGACAACGTGCTGGTCTGGGGCGCGTCCGGCGGCCTCGGCTCGTACGCCACCCAGTACGTGCTCAACGGCGGCGGCACGCCCGTGTGCGTCGTCAGCAGCCCGGAGAAGGCGGAGATCTGCCGTCGCATGGGGGCCGAGCTCATCATCGACCGCAGCGCCGAGGACTACCGGTTCTGGAAGGACGAGCACAACCAGGACCCCAAGGAGTGGCAGCGCTTCGGCAAGCGGATCCGCTCGCTGACCGGTGGCGAGGACATCGACATCGTCTTCGAGCACCCCGGGCGGGAGACCTTCGGCGCCTCGGTCTACGTCACCCGCAAGGGCGGCGTGATCACCACCTGTGCCTCCACGAGCGGCTACATGCACCAGTACGACAACCGCTACCTCTGGATGAACCTCAAGCGCATCGTCAGCTCGCACTTCGCGAACTACCGCGAGTCGTGGGAGGCCAACCGGCTCATCGCCAAGGGCGCCATCCACCCGACGCTGAGCAAGACCTACAGCCTGCAGGACACCGGCCAGGCCGCCTACGACGTGCACAAGAACCTGCACCAGGGCAAGGTCGGCGTGCTGTGCCTGGCACCCGAGGAGGGCCTCGGGGTCGCTCCGGAGGCGCAGGAGTTCCGCGCCCAGCACCTCGAGGCGATCAACCGCTTCCGGAACGTCTGAGCCGTCGGTCACGCCGCACGCCTGACCTCCCGCGGCGGGTGGCGCGCCTGGCCGGTGGCGCGCTCCCGCGGTGGTAGGACAGGCGCATGACCGGACCTGACGACGCCCCTCTCACCTCCCTGGGCCTCGGCGCCGACGACGCGCAGCCGGCCGGCTTCGACGTCGTCTTCGGACGCGGCTACGACCGTCGGCAGGTCGAGGACTACGTCGAGCGGGTCGAGGTCGCCCTGGGCGAGGCCGATGCCCGGCATGCCGAGGACGCCGCGCAGCTCCAGCAGCGCGACAAGGACCAGCAGCAGCTGCAGGAGCGACTGGCCGACGCCGAGGCCCGCGCCGCAGGGCTTCCCGAGACCGCGACGAGGGTGGGTGAGCGCCTCGCGCAGATGCTCGCCCTGGCCGAGGCCGAGGCCGCCGACATCCGGAGCCGGGCGCAGGCCGAGGCCGAGGCGCTGCTGCAGGCCGGCCGGGACCGGCTCGACGCCGAGACCGCCGCCCGGACCACGGCGCTCGAGGACCGCGAGCGTGACGTCGCCGGTGCGGGCGAGGAGGCCGACCGCCTCCGCCTGGAGGCCCAGCACGACGCCCAGACGGTGCGCACGGCCGCCCAGCACGACGCCGACGCCCTCATGCAGCAGGCCCGTGCCGACGCCGACCAGCGGATGCGGCAGGCCGAGGAGAGCGCTCGACAGGAGCGCGAGAAGGCGACCCGCGACGTGCAGGTGGTGCACGACTCGGCCCGGGCGGAGGCGGCGGCGATGACCCAGGAGGCGCGCCGTCAGGTGGAGGCCCTGTCCGTGCAGCGCGACACGATCGCCGCGCAGCTCAAGGCCCTGCGCGACACCCTGTCCGGGGCTGTCGGACCGCTGGCCGACGCGACCGGTGACGGCTCCCGGAGGGGCACGGACCGGGTCTGATGGCCACCGGCTCGGGCGCGGGCGGCTCCACCGGACACCCGCCCGTCGACGGCCCGGGAGCGCCGGGACGCGACGCCGTGGAACGGCAGGAAGACGACGCCGTGGAACGGCAGGGACGCGACGCCGTGGAACGGCAGGGAGCGACGCCGTGGAACGTCAGGTGGACGACCGCCTGGAGCGGGCGGACGACGCCGTCGAGGCAGCCGAGGCGGCGCAGCAGGGGGCCGAGGAGGCCGAGCAGGCAGCCGGAACCGCTGAGGACGGCGCCGAACGGGCCGAGCGGGGGGCGAGGGAGGCAGGCGGGGCGGCGGTGGCGGCGGCGGCCGCGATCGCGCCGGACGACCCGCTGCTCGACACCGCCATCCGCCGGATCGAGGCGCAGGCCACCCCGGAGCAGCCCTTCGGCCGGCCCGGCCGCCCGATGAACGGGCGGTCGCCGTTCCGCACCGCCTTCAGCGCCTCCCTCGGGGTGGCCCTGGCCTACGGGCTCGTGCAGGCCGTCGTGGGCGTGCGCTCGGTGCTGATCCTGCTGCTGATCTCCGCGTTCCTGGCGATCGGGCTCGACCCTGTCGTGCAGTTCCTGGAGCGGCGTCGGGTGGCCCGCGGCCGCGCTGTGGGGATCGTCCTGGTCGGGGTGCTGCTGCTGTTCACCGGTGTCGGCTTCGCCGTCATCCCGCCCGTCATCGCCCAGGGCACGGAGTTCGTCGACCAGGTCCCCGGCTACCTCACCGACCTCCAGCGCAACGACCGGGTCGCCGAGCTCGACCGGCGGTACGGGCTGCTGGACCGTGCCCAGGCCTACGTGGCCCGACCGGAGCGGATCGGCCAGCAGGCGGTGGGCGGCGTCGTCGGCGTCGGCAAGGTGGTGTTCAGCGCCTTCTTCAGCACGCTGACCGTGCTCATCCTCACGCTGTACTTCCTCACGTCGCTGCCGAGCATCAAGGCCAACGCCTACCGGCTGGTCCCGCGCAGCCGGCGCTCCCGGGTCGGGTTGCTCACCGACGAGATCCTGGACCGGGTCGGCGGGTATGTCGCCGGGGCCCTGTCCATCGCGGCCACGGCCGGGGCGACGACCTTCGTCCTGCTCGAGCTGCTCGGCGTGCAGTACCCGGTCGCGTTGTCGGTCGTCGTCGCGGTCACCGGGCTCGTGCCCCTCATCGGCGCCACGATCGGCGCGAGCCTGGTGGTGCTGGTCGCCTTCTTCACCTCGATCACCGCGGGAATCGTCTGCGCGGTCTTCTACCTCGTCTACCAGCAGGTGGAGAACTACGTGCTCTACCCGCGGATCATGAAGCGGTCCGTCGACGTCTCCCCCGCCGCGACCGTCGTGGCGGTCCTCATCGGCGGCGCCCTGCTCGGGGTGCTCGGAGCCCTGCTCGCCATCCCCATGGCGGCGGCCCTGCAGCTCGTGCTGCAGGAGGTGGTCGCTCCGCGGCAGGACGCTGCGTGAGCTAGTCGCCGTAGGTGGTGGGCAGCGGGAACGCGGCCGGGGCCACCCGTCGCACGACCTCGTCGAGCAGTTCCTCGGCGTGGCCCACGAACAGGTGCTTGGCGCCGGGGAAGGCCACCACCTCGGCCTGCGGCACCACCGCGAAGCGCTCCCGGGCCTGCGGCGGCTGCAGGTAGTCGTCGTGCTCGGGAACCAGGGCCACCAGGGGCTTGCGCAGCTCGGCCCACGCGGCGAGCTCGCTCCGGCGTGGAGAAGCGCAGCGGGGGGCTGATGAGCAGCGCTCCGGCGATGCTCGGGTCGCAGCCGTGCTTGATCGCCAGGTCTGTCCCGAAGCTCCAGCCGAGCAGCCAGATGGCCGGCAGGTCCTCCGCCTCGCACAGGTCGAGCGCGGCCGCGACGTCGTAGCGCTCGGCGTCGCCGGCGTCGAACTCGCCCTGGCTGGTCCCGCGGGCGCTGGTGGTACCGCGGGTGTTGAACCGCAGCACCGCCACCCCCGCCAGGGCCGGTAACCGCCAGGCGGCCTTCTTCAGCAGATGGCTGTCCATCATGCCGCCCTGCGTCGGCAGCGGGTGCAGGCAGACCAGGGTCGCCACCGCCGGCCGGCCCAGCGGCAGGGCCAGCTCGCCGACCAGCTCCAGGCCGTCCGCGGTGTGCAGCACGACGTCGCGGCGCTCGGCCGGCAGCACGGTGTTCGCGCGGATGTCCACGAGGACCCACCGTACCGATCAGCCGTAGCGCGGGGCGTTCTTGCTGCGGTGCACCTTCACGCCGCGGCGGCCACGGGCGCCCCAGCAGGCGGTGTGCCAGTGCCGTCGGTCGTCACTGCCGCCGTCGGGCCAGGCGACGACGTGCGGCGTGCCGCCGTCGAGCTCCTGGTCGCACCCCGGGCAGCGGTAGGCCCGGCCCGGAGCATTGCCCGCGACCCGGCGCACGACGAAGCCGTCCTCGGAGGACTCCCGCGCCGGGGGGCGAAGGACGTCGTCGTTGCCGGCGCGCAGGGCCTCGCGGGCGGCCGCACGCAGCGGACGCCCTGCGCGAGCCGCCCGCCACGGCGCTACTTCTTGGCGTAGTCGAAGAACCCACGGCCGCTCTTGCGACCGAGGTAGCCGGCCCGCACGAGGTGCTCGAGCATCGGCGCCGGGCTGTCACCGGGCTCGCGGAACTCCAGGAACAGCGTGCGCTGGATGGCCAGCGTGACGTCGAGCCCGACCACGTCCATGAGCGCGAACGGCCCCATCGGGTGCCCGCAGCCCTTCTTCATCGCCAGGTCGATGTCCTCGATGGTCGCGTAGTGCGCCTCGAGCATCTTGACCGCGTCGTTGAGGTACGGGAACAGCAGGGCGTTGACGATGAACCCGGCGCGGTCGCCGCAGAGCACGGCGTGCTTCCTGGTCTTGGCGCAGACGGCAAGCACGGTGGCGACGACGTCGGGGGCCGTGGTGACGGTCGGGACCACCTCGACCAGCTTCATCAGCGTGGCCGGGTTGAACCAGTGCATGCCCACGACGTCCTGCGGGCGGCTCGGTGGCGGTCGCGCACTCGATCACCGGCAGCGACGAGGTGGTCGTGGCCAGGACCGCGCCGGGCTTCATGATGTCGTCGAGCGCACCGAACAGGGCCTTCTTGACCTCGAGGTCCTCCACGACGGCCTCGATGACGAGGTCGCAGTCGGCGAGGTCGTCCAAGGCGGTGGTGCCGGTGATGCGGGCCAGCACCTCGGCGCGAGGCCTCCTCGGTCAGCTTGCCGCGCTGCACCTGCTTGGCCAGGCTGCCCTCGACCTTCTTCTGCACGGCCGCGACCTTGTCGTCGCCGCGGGCCCGGAAGACGACGTCGTAGCCGCTCTTGGCGCAGACCTCGATGATCCCGGTGGCCATCGTGCCGGTGCCGATGACGGCGACCTTCTGCACCGGGCGGCCCTCGGCGGCGCCCGTCGGAGGCCGGGGTCTCGGCGTCGGCGACGACCTCGGGCGAGCCGGCGTCGGCGTAGGTGTAGATGCCCCGGCCGGACTTGCGGCCGAGCAGCCCCGCGGTGACGTACTGCTTGAGCAGCGGGGCCGGCGCGTGCCGGTGGTCGCGGCTCTGGCGGTACATCGTCTCGAGGATCGCGTAGGCGCTGTCGAGGCCGATCAGGTCGAGCAGCGCCAGCGGGCCCATCGGGTGGCCGCAGCCGAAGCGCATGGCGGCGTCGATGTCCTCGCGGGAGGCGTACTTGGCCTCGTACATGCGCACGGCGTTGTTGAGGTAGCCGAACAGCAGGGCGTTCGCGATGAAGCCGGCGCGGTCGCCGACGGTGACGTCGCTCTTGCCGATGCTGACGAGCAGCGCCTCGACGTCCTCGCACCACCGACGGGTCGGTGACGACGGTCTTCACGACCTCGACCAGGTCCATGACCGGCGCCGGGTTGAACCAGTGCAGGCCGACGACCCGCGAGGGGCGGTCGGTCGAGGTGGCGAGGTCGGTGACCGACAGGGCGCTAGGTGTTGGTGGCCAGCACGGCATCCTGCGGGAGCAGCGCGTCGAGCTCGGCGAACAGCGCCTTCTTGACCTCGAGGTTCTCCGGGACCGCCTCCACGACCAGGTCGCAGTCCTTCATCGCCGCCAGGTCGGTGCCGGCGGAGAAGCGGCCGAGCAGGGCCGTGGCGTCCTCCTGCTGAGCTTGCCCTTGGTGACGGCGCGAGGGTCGAGCCCTCCAGCCGGGCCCGACCGCGCTCGACACCTGCTGCTCGGTCTCGATACCGACGACCTCGATGCCCGACCGGGCCAGGACCTCGGCGATGCCCGCGCCCATGGTGCCCAGTCCGACGACGCCGACCTTGTTGAACTCGCGTGCCACTGGTCTCTCCCCTGTTGTGTTACCGCCCAGTACAGCACCGGTCAGAACAGGGTCGGGCGTGCCCGGCTCCAGCCCGCGCAGCTCGTCGTAGTCGAGCTGTACGCAGGTGATCCCGCGGTCGGCGGCGAGCACCCTGGCCTGCGGCTTGAAGGACTGCGCCGCCAGGACGCCCCTGCACGCCGTCGCCGAGCACGGTGGAGACCCGCTGCAGGTAGCGGGTCAGCTGCTCGACGCCGTCGATCTCGGCGTGCCGCTTCACCTCGACGATCACGTGCGCGCCGTCGGCGTCGCGGCACAGCAGGTCGACCGGGCCGATGTCGGTGGGGTACTCCCGGCGCACGACGCTCCAGCCGGCGCCCAGCACGTGGCACTGGTCGGCGAGCAGCTCCTGCAGGTGCTTCTCGACGCCGTCCTTGACCAGCCCGGGATCCCGCCCCAGCTCGTGCCCGACGTCGGACAGCACCTCCTGGACGCTGATGACCAGCTGCTCTCCGCCCTTGTTCGTGACCGTCCAGACGTCGTCCTGCTCGTCGAGCGTGCAGGGCGGGGTCATCCACATCAGCGGCTTGTAGCCGCCGGTGTCGGAGTGGACGAGCACGCTGCCGTCGGCCTTGACGAGGATCAGCCGGGTCGCGAGCGGGAGGTGCGCGGTCAACCGGCCGACGTAGTCGACCGAGCAGAGAGCGAGGACGAGGCGCACCGGCCGCAGCCTAGGACGCCGGGCGAGCGGGTCGGGGCGCACCCGTGGCGCGCCCCGACCGTCGATCAGGCGGGGACGACGTACGGGAACGCGCTGCTGCGGGCGTCCTGCGCCGCCGCCGGGGTCGAGCCCGGAGTCGATCGTGGTCCCGCTCATCAGCGACAGCATCACCTGCGCGGCGTCGGCGTCCAGGGGACGGCCGTTGCGGGTGTCCGCGTCGAGCCGGGCCGCGGAGCCGATCTCGTAGCGGAGCACGTCCGGCAGCAGGGCCGCAGCCACCTCGCGCCCGTAGGCAGCAGCGTCCGGGCGGCTCCCGGAGGCCTGCACCGACGCGGTGACCAGGCCGGCCAGCTCCTCACCGAAGGCGGCCACGTCCTCACCGGGCTGGCGGGAGTTGGCCGGGTCGGAGAAGTCGGTGTCCTCGGGCCACAGGACCGGCCACATCATCGGGTGCCCGCCCCGGTTGACCTGCCGCCAGCCCTCGCCGTCCTTGAGCTTGGTCGCCGCCCAGAGGCCCACGGTCGAGCCGGCGGCGAGGCCGTGCAGACCGTGCGGCACCTCGAGGACGATCGACGCGACGGTCGTCCCCCCGAAGGTGTTCTCGGCCTTGGCCGGGTCCCAGCCCGACAGGTCCAGCGCCGTGCCCTCGCGGACCGACGTGCTGATGGGCGCCAGCAGTGACAGGTCGAAGAAGAAGGGGTCGGCGGCCCGCCCGGCCCACAGCCGGAGTCCGTCGGCCTCGGCGGCCTGCCCGGTCCGGCCCTCGAGCAGGAGGGTGCCGTTCGCCGCGTCCTGCGAGGCGTCGTCACCGGTCAGCACCTCCAGCCGCAGCGACTGCCCGCCGTCGGCCTCGGGCTCGCCGAAGGTGACCCGGTAGGTCAGCTGCTCGCGCGCGGAGCCGCCCACGTGCGCCTTCAGCTCGTAGCGGGCACCGGGCCAGAAGTCGGGGTCGGCGTGCTCCCCGGTGACGGTGGTGTTCACGTCGAGCACCAGGACGGTGCCGGTGTCGCCGCCGAAGACGAACAGGTCGTCGATGAACAGCTGGCCGCGCTCGGCGGCCTCGGGGGTGTCGAGGTGGTGGGACAACGGAACTCCTTGATCGAGAATGGCGGGTTCAGGGCCCGGGCCGACGGGATGCCCCCGGCCCGGGCGGGGCCCTACCCCGGTCGCGGCGCGCGCACCCGTTCTCGGAGGGCGGCAGGAGAACCCTCCGGCACGGCGAAACAGGCTGGCAACCACGTCGATCACCCAGGAGCCCTCGTGCGCCGTCGTCTCGTCTCCGCCCTCGCCCTCGGGGTGGCAGCCCTCGCGCTGCCCGCCGCGCAGGCGGCCCCTCTTCCCGTGCCGAGCGCGCTGCGCGCCGCAGCCGTGCCCCCGGCCGGCACACCGGTGTTCGCCGAGAACCTCGACCTCGTGGGGACCTTCCCGGAGGTCGGCGCCATCAGCAGCGCCTTCGACCCGGACAAGCCCTTCATGTACGTCAACACGCTGTCCGGCATCACGGTGTACGACATCAGCAAGGCCGAGCAGCCGGTTCCGGTCGGCACGGTGCCGCTGCCGCACTTCGAGAACGAGCGCATGACGTTCGGCAAGAAGGCCGACGGCACCCGCTTCGTCCTGGTCGGCTACGACCTGGTGGGCATCGACGCCAGCGGGACGTCGAGCAACAACGCCGGCCGCGGCTACCAGCTGGTCATCGTCGACGTCACCACCCCGACGGCGCCCAAGGTGCTCAGCGAGATCAAGACGACGTCGACGTCGGTGCACACCGTGCACTGCATCGCCGCCACCTGCGACTACGCCTACAGCGCCGGGGCCTACGACAAGGGCAAGTTCACGATCTTCGACCTGCGGAACCTCAAGGAGCCCAAGGAGCTCAAGACCATCCCGTCGACGGCGGGCTCGGGCCACCAGTGGGACTACGACGACGCGGGCGTCATCTGGCACAGCGGCTTCGGCGGCGTCGGCGCCTTCGACATCAGCGACCCGACCAGCCCCAAGCCGCTCAACAGCACGAACGCCAAGGGCGTCGCCGGCGCCAGCGAGTACAACAACTTCATCCTGCACAACGCGTTCCGCCCGAACGCCAACGCGTTCGCGAACGAGCACGACGCGACGACGGGTGCGCCGATCGACAGCGGCGCCCCCGACATCCGCAAGGGCAACGTCCTGCTCGCGACCGAGGAGGACTACGACAGCCCCGACTGCCAGGGCACGGCCGGCGCCGACGACCCCGAGGGCGGCTTCTCCACCTGGCGGATCCCGTACCTGGACAAGGCCCAGTACAAGAAGGACAACAACCTGGGCACGCCCGGCAAGGGCACCATCGAGCCGCTCGACATCTGGAACACCGAGATCACCAACACCGGGGTCCCGACGCCGGCCGGCGCACTGTGCTCGGCGCACTACTTCACCGTGAACGAGAAGGGCTACGTCGCCCAGAGCTTCTACGGCCAGGGCACCCGCATCCTCGACGTCAGCAAGGCCACCGACATCAAGCAGGTCGGCTACTTCTTCGTCGGCGCCATGGAGTCCTGGATCTCCTACTGGGTGCCCAAGCGTGACGCCTCCGGCGCCGTCATCCCGGGCAAGTACGAGGACCTCATCTACACCAACGACGTCGTCCGCGGCATCGACGTCCTGCGCTTCACCCCGCCGGCGGCCGGCGCCGAGGCCGTCGTCGCGCCCGTGCTCTCGCAGTGGCTCGGCCTGCCCGGTGGCGCGGCCATTCCGCGTGACAAGGCTTTCGGGTACCTCTGCCGCCCGACCCCGGCCCTGGGCCACCTGCACGGCTGACCGAGCGCTCCCCGGAGCCCGTCGTCCCCCGGGGCGGCGGGCTCCGGCGCGTCCGGCACGGGGAGGCAGGAGTCTGCACGGTTCCTGTCGAAACCCTCGTGCAACGCCGCACCCTGGAGGACTCCTGTGATCCGCCGCCTCACCGCCGCCGCCCTCGGCGCCACCCTGCTCGCGGCCGGCCTCGGTGCCGGCGCCACCGCGTCGCCCGTCGTCGTCGTCAGCGAGCACGTCGCGGGCCTGCCCGACGGCGTCCCGGCCGCGGCCACCAGGCCGGAGCCGGCGCTCCCCCACGCAAAGGGCTGGCCGTTCGCCGAGGCCTTCCCCCGCACCAGCGGCACGGGCCGGCTGGGTGGTGGGGCGTCCTACTGGAGCGACTTCCTCTACGACGACCACGGCGCCGCCACCGACCCCCTCACCGCGCAGAACAACGCGATCGCGAGCCTGGCCCCCACCGACGGTGGCTACAGCTACCCCGCCGGCAAGGCCCTGATGAACGGCGCCGACGTGTTCCGCAACGCCGTCGGGCTCGACCGCGGCGCCTCCTACTGGAGGGTCGACTGGAACACCCTGGCCGACCCCGCGGTCCCGATCGCGGTCTGGGGCCTGGACACGAACGCCTCCACGCAGGACGGCGTCCGGCCGTGGCCGGCCGGGGCGGGGGTGCGCTCCCCCGGCCTGGACCGGGCTCTGGTGGTGAGCAGCCGCGGCGCCTGGCTCGTCGACGCCCGCAGCGGCACGCGCACCGACGTCTCGTCCGGGCTGACCGTCGACTCCTCGGCCCGCAGCTTCGTGGTGCGCGTGCCGCGCGCGGTGCTGCCCGTGGCGGGCACCTGGCGGATCCGGCTCGCGGCGGGGCTCGCCAACGCCGGCGGCGACGGGTTCGCCCCGGCTCCCGGCGCGTCCGACGGCGGGACCGCCGTCTACAACGTCTCCTACCGGTCGGTCGACACCGAGCCCCAGCAGTACAAGCACGGCACCGCCCTGAACCAGGTCGGCACGACGGCGACCGCGCGGGCCGGCGACATGGGCAACTACTGGATGGAGGACCACCAGGCCGAGGCCCTCGCCCAGGGCGACGTCTCGCCGTTCGCCCAGGACCTGCGCTGGTCCGACCTCGCGGCACGGGCCAGGACCCCAGAACCGCTGGTCACGGGCTGGTCCAACCGCTGGTTCGTCAGCAACGTCGACCTCGGCCAGGGCGTGATCGAGAACGCCCCCGGCGGCACGGGTGACCTGCGGCCGAACTACCTGGGCCGCGTGCAGCCCTACGGCGTCTACGTGCCCACCACCTACCGGCCGGGCACCCCCATGCCGCTGACCTGGATGCTGCACAGCCTGTCGGTCCAGCACAACCAGTACGGCGCGCTCGACCCCAACCAGGTGCGGCAGACCTGCGAGGACCGCCGCTCGATCTGCGCCACGACCCTCGGTCGCGGACCGGACATGTGGTACTTCGACGAGGCCGAGACCGACTTCTGGGAGGTCTGGAACCGGCTCGCCCACAGCTACACGCTCGACCCGGCGCGGACCGTCATCAGCGGCTACTCGATGGGCGGCTACGGCTCCTACAAGCTCGGTCTGGCCCACCCCGACCTGTTCGCGAAGGCCATGGCGCTGGCCGGACCGCCCACCTGCGGCATCCGCGTCAGCGGCGACGTGCGCACCCCCGCCAACGAGGGACGCTGCACGACCGACGGCGACACCAAGCCCCTGCTGTCCAACGCGCACGACCTGCAGTTCGTGATCGCCAGCGGCATGCTCGACGAGCTGGTGCCGTTCCCGTCGGTCCTGGAGCAGGTCGGTCGCCTCGACGAGCTCGGCTACCGCTACCACGCCGAGTACTACCCGACCGAGGGCCACATCCCCTACGCCGCCAAGGACGCCTTCGAGGCGCCCACCCGCCAGCTGGGCCGGACCGTCCGCGCGGTCGCCCCGGCGGTGATCGACCACTCCTGGTTCCCGAACCTGAACCGTCCGGAGCTCGGGATCGGCACGACCGGGGTCTACTGGTTGCGCGACCTGCAGGCCCGCTCGTCCGCCCCCGGCACCCTGGCCCGGGTCACCGCCCACAGCCAGGCCCTGCCGGACGCCGTCCTGAGCGTGCACAAGACGATGTCGGCCGACGTCCCCGGCGACCCCTCCCCCGCGCTGGTGACCGACCAGACCTGGCAGCGGCACGGCTTCGCCCCGCGGCCCGACGTCCTGACCCTCGGCCTCACCGGCGTCCGCAGCCTGAGCGTCGACGGCGCCCGCGCCGGGCTCGCCCGGGCAACGCGCGTGGCGCTCGCGGTGACCACCGACGGCCCGGCGACGGTGCTGCTCCGCGGGCTGCGCCCGGGCGCCGTCGTCACGGTCGGTGGACGCACGCTCGCGGCCGACAGCGCCGGCGCACTCCGGGTGGACGTCGGCGGGTAGCCGCGGGGGCCGGGGCCGGACAGCCGCGCGCGATCCGGGCTCGGCCCCGGTCTTCGCTCAGGCGGCCGGTCCGGACCGACCCGGGACCCGTCCGCACCTCGCGCAGCTGCACGTCGTGCCCCTCGCCGTCGCGCGGCCCGCCGACCTCCGCGCTGAGCACGCACAGGCCGGTGGCGACGTCGAGCCGGACGAGGTGGTGGTCGGGGTACTCCCCCACGGGCCGTCCCTCGTACCGGTCGGCGACCTCGCAGCGCAGCAGGGCGCAGCAGGTGCACAGCGGTGCGTAGTCCTCGGTGGGGCGCACCCGCGCCTCCCATGCCGGTCGCCCGGCGTGGGCGACCTCTGCCAGCTCGAGCACCTCGACGCCGGGCCGCCCGTCGAGGCCATCGGCCAGCTCGGCCGGGTCGAGCAGCGCCACGAAGCGGTAGCTCTGCCACATGGGGACTGTGTCGTCCTCGAGGTCGGCGCGGCGCAGCGTGGTCACCAGGCCGTCCTCGTCGAAGGACGGAGCCGGACGCGGACCGCGGCGGGTCGGCTCCTGCGCGCCGTCGAACAGCAGCCGGGAGTCCGGAGCCACGACCCGCACGCGGTCGGGGCGCCGGACCGTGACGCGGACGTCGTGGAGCGCCCAGGCCAGGTCGAAGGACACCTCGTGCCACCGCTCCGGGGAGGACCGCGCGAGCCGGCGGAACCGCTCCGCCGTGGGCGTCACCCGAGCGGTTCGAGCCCGTTCGCGGCACGCACCACGCCGACGACCTCGCGCATGATCTCGGTCAGCGAGAAGTCCTTGGGGGTGAACACCCGGGCGACGCCCTGCGCCAGCAGCGCCCGCCCGTCGGCGTCGGGGATGATTCCCCCGACGATCACCGGCACGTCGCCCGCCCCGGCCTCGCGCAGCCCCCGCAGCACCGACGGCACGGCCTCCATGTGGGAGCCGGACAGGATCGACAGCCCGATCACGTGCACGTCCTCCTCGACCGCTGCCGCCACGATCTGCCCGGATGTCAGGCGGATGCCCTGGTAGACCACCTCGAAGCCGCAGTCACGGGCCCGGACGGCGATCTGCTCGGCGCCGTTGCTGTGACCGTCCAGCCCCGGCTTGCCCACCAGGAAACGCAGCCGCGAGCCGAGCTCCTCCCCGGTCTGTCGCACCAGGGCCCGCACCTGCGCGATGCCCTCCCCCGCCTCCCCGGAGGCGACGGCCCCGGCCACGCCGGTGGGGGCCCGGTACTCCCCGAAGACCTCGCGCAGCGCACCGGCCCACTCCCCCGTGGTCACGCCGACCCGGGCGCAGGCCACGGTCGCGGCCATGAGGTTCGCGTCGGTCTTGGCGGCGTCGCGCAGGCCGCGCAGAGCGTCGTCGACCGCGGCGGCATCCCGACCGGACTTCCAGGCCGCGAGCGCGTCGACGGCCTGCTGCTCCACCTCCGGCGCCACGGTCATGATGGCGCTGTCGAGGTCGGCGAGCAGCGGGTTGGGCTCGGTGGTGGTGAAGCGGTTCACCCCGACCACGACGTCCTCGCCCGCCTCGATGCGCCGCCGGCGCTCCGCGTGCGAGCCCACCAGCGCGGTCTTCATGTACTCGACGGCCTCGATCGCCCCGCCCATGGCCTGCACCCGGTCGACCTCGGCGGTGACCTGTGCCTTGAGGTCGGCGACCTTGCGCTCGACCACGACCGACCCGGTGAACAGGTCCTCGTGCTCGAGCAGGTCGGTCTCGAAGGCGAGCACCTGCTGCAGCCGCAGGCTCCACTGCTGGTCCCACGGCCGGGGCAGCCCCAGCGCCTCGTTCCACGCCGGGAGCTGCACGGCGCGGGCACGGGCGTCCTTGCTCAGCGTGACGGCGAGCATCTCCAGCACGATGCGCTGCACGTTGTTCTCCGGCTGCGCCTCGGTCAGGCCCAGGCTGTTGACCTGCACGCCGTACCGGAAGCGCCGCTGCTTGGCGTCCTGCACGCCGTACCGCTCCTGCAGCAGCTCGTCCCAGAGCTGGGTGAAGGCGCGCATCTTGCACATCTCCTCCACGAAGCGCACCCCGGCGTTGACGAAGAACGAGATGCGCGCGCAGACCTCACCGAAGCGCTCCTCGGGCACCTGACCGGCGGCCTTCACGGCGTCGAGCACGGCGATGGCGGTGCACAGCGCGTAGGAGATCTCCTGCACGGGCGTGGCGCCGGCCTCCTGCAGGTGGTAGCTGCAGATGTTGATCGGATTCCACTTGGGCACCTCGGTGACCGTGTAGGCGACCATGTCGGTGATCAGGCGCAGCGACGGACCGGGCGGGAAGACGTAGGTCCCGCGCGAGAGGTACTCCTTGATGATGTCGTTCTGGGTGGTCCCCGACAGCGAGGACGCCGGAGCGCCCTGCTCCTCGGCGACGGCCTGGTAGAGCGCCAGCAGCCACATCGCGGTCGCGTTGATCGTCATCGAGGTGTTCATGGTCTCGAGCGGGATCGCGTCGAACAGCTGCCGCATGTCGCCGATGTGCGAGACCGGGACGCCGACCTTGCCGACCTCCCCGCGGGCGAGCTCGTCATCGGGGTCGTACCCGGTCTGGGTCGGCAGGTCGAAGGCGACCGACAGGCCGGTCTGTCCCTTGGCCAGGTTCGTCCGGTACAGCGCATTGGACGCCGTTGCGCTCGAGTGGCCGGCGTAGGTGCGCATGACCCAGGGCTTGTCCCGCGTCGGTGCGGGCGCGGCACCCGCTCCGGGGACCTCGGCGCCGATCGAGGGGGTCGTCTCGGTCATGCGGTCCTCCACGGGCGTCGTGGCGTCCGGGGAGCGGCGCCGTCCGGCGAGCCTAACGACCGCCCCGCCCCGCGTGCATCAGCCCGCGGACCGGTGCAGCGCGAAGGCGGCGAGGAAGCCGGCGGCCGCCATGAGACCGGTGGCCTCGGGGGCGCCCTCCACGGCCTCCGGCAGCATCGTGTCGCTGAGCATGGCCAGGATGGCTCCGGCGGCGAAGGCGGTCACGACGGCGACCCCGCTCGCGCCGAGGGCGTCGCCGGCCAGCAGCCCGCCTGCTGCGGCCGCCCCCGAGGCGGCGGCGATCGCCGCCCACAGGCCGAACACGTAGCGCGCCCCGTGGCCGGCAGCGCGCATCCCGGCCGAGCTGGACAGCCCCTCGGGCAGGTTGGACAGGAAGATGGCCACGACCGTGGCGATGCTCACCCCCGAACCGCCGAGCAGGCTGACGCCGATCACGGCCGACTCCGGAACCCCGTCGAGCAGGGCGCCGACGGCGAGCGAGGTGCCCGACCCCTCGCTCTGCTGTCCTCCGGACCGCTTGCGGTGGCGCGCCCCGTAGCGGTCCAGCGCGAGGTTGGCCCCGGTGTAGACGACGGCGCCGGCCGCGAAGCCGACGACCACCTCGGTCAGGCCCGCGGTGTCGGCCGCCTCGGCGACCAGCTCGAAGGCCAGGGCCGACACCAGGACGCCGGCGCCGAACGCCATGACCAGGGCGACCACCTTCTTCGGCACCGGCAGGAACCAGGCCAGCGCCGCGCCGACCAGCAGGGCACCGCCCGCGAGCAGGCCCCACCCGGCTGCGGCGACGACGTCCCTCACGACGGCCCCCTTCCCGTCAGCGCGGGGTCTGCACCTGCCGGGGTGCGGGGGCGGCCCGGCAGCCCGCGGCCCGGCCCAGCGCGACGAGTCCCGCGCGGTCGCCCGCACCGAACTGCGACTCGGCGTTGGTGGTCTGCGTCCACATGACCTGGGTGGGATCGTCCACGTGACCGAGGCCCACGGCATGCGCGAGCTCGTGCAGGAGCACCTCTCCGTCGGTGGTTCCGGGGCCGAAGCCGGAGGGCAGCCGGGCGTCGGCGTCGAGGGCCACCTGCCCGGAGACGATGGACCCTCCGGCCGGCCCCGGCACGGCGACCGTCTGGGTCACCCCCTGCACCTCGCCCTCGAGGCCGAGGTCGGTCGCGGCGGGCGGCACCCAGGCCACCAGCAGGGGTGCCCAGCGCCCCGGGTAGCGCCGGGGCTGGTAGGCCGGCCGGCCGGAGGACGGCACCTCGTCGGTGAGGCCGTCGTCGACGAAGGTCAGGCCGCTGACCGCGGTGATCCGGGCCAGGGCGGTGGCCAGGTCACGACGGCCCTGCCGGGGCGCCCAGTCCTGCTGCACCACCACGTGGATCGGCGTGCAGGGGTCCCAGCGCGCCGGGCGTCCCTCGGCGTCGACGTACAGCGGCCCCCAGCCCGCCGAGGCCGCCGCCGGCCCGGGCAGGGCGCTCAGCGGGGACAACGGCTCGGGCAGCGCCGTCCGGGCGGCCACGGCGCCCAGCACGGCGGTCGCCCCGACCAGACCGAGGACCACCAGCCGGGTCGAGCCGCGGCGGACCGGGGCAGCGGGGGCCACGGCGGTGACGGTGACGGCGTACGGCTCCACCCCTGGCAGGTCGGCGCCTGATCGCCGCACCTGGAGGCAGGACCGGCGTCAGGCCGCCGAGGCCGAGCGTCGCTGGTGCAGGACCCGGTCCAGGCGGGTCACGTGCAGCAGCCGCGAGACGTCGGCGGGCGCGTCCTGCAGCACCAGGCGACGACCGACCCGGCCGGCCCGGCGGTGCGCGCCGACAAGCACGCCCACTCCCGTGAGATCGGCCGAGCGGACCTGGCCCAGGTCGACCACGAGGTCGCCGGAGCCGCCGGCGTCGAGCTGGTCGGCCAGGGCCAGGCGGGTGTCCGCGGCAGCGACGACGTCCAGCCGCCCGTGCAGGGCCAGCAGTCGTCCCGGGACCACGACCTCGAGCGCATAGGTCTGCACGTGAGCCTCCACACCGACTCGGACGCGGGGAAGAGCCGATCGGTTGCTCCGTTCCTGTCACACCCTGTCCCGACCTGCGGGGAGGCGCGCCGCAGGGCAGGATGGGGGCCTCCGGAGAAGGGCCCCGCGTGATCATCGAGAACTTCAACTACCTGCTCGGCCCGTTCGCCGCGCTCGGCATGATCGTGGTGCTGTGCCGCTGGGTCTTCTCGACGTCGCACCGCGACCGGCGTCCGGCGTCGCGCGTCCCGGCGCAGGCCGGCGACGGCGACTACGGCCTGCTCGTGCGCGTGGCCACGGTCCGCGCCCAGGAGGACGCCGACCTGCTGCGTGGCGTGCTCGCCCAGGCGGGCATCCGGGGCACCCTGGCCACCGATGCCGACGGCGCGCTGTCACTGCTGGTCTTCCGCGACGACGCGCTGCGGGCGAAGGACCTCGTCGCCAGCTAGGCGGGCGGCAGGTCGGGCACCGTCTCCCGCCGGACATCGGCGCCGAGTGCGGTCAGCGAGGGCAGGAAGTCCTGGTAGCCGCGGTCGATGTGGTGGACCTCGTAGACCTCGGTGACCCCGTCCGCGACGAGCCCGGCGAGCACGAGCGCTGCGCCGGCCCGGATGTCGTGCGCCGTCACCGGCGCCCCCGAGAGGCGGGCCCGGCCGCGGACGACCGCGTGGTGGCCGTCGGTCCGCACCTCTGCGCCGAGGCGGGAGAGCTCGTTGACGAACATCCAGCGGGCCTCGAAGACGTTCTCGGTGACCATCGCGGTGCCCTCGGCCACGGCGTTCAGCGCCAGGACCATCGGCTGCAGGTCGGTCGGGAAGCCCGGGTAGGGCAGCGTCACCACGTCGACGGCCCGGGGCCGGCGGTCCATGCGCACCCGGAAGCCGTCGGGCTCGACGTCGACCGTGGCACCCGACTGCACCAGCTTGTCGAGGGCGATGTCGAGGTGCTGCGCCTGGCCGCCGCGCACCAGCACGTCGCCCTGCGTCATGACCGCGGCCGTCGCATAGGTGCCCGACACGATCCGGTCAGGGACGGTGGCGTGGCTGGCCACGGGCTGCAGGCGCGACACGCCCTCCACGACGAGCGTGGACGTTCCGATGCCCTCGATCTGCGCGCCCATCTGCACGAGGAACTCGCACAGGTCGACGATCTCGGGCTCCCTCGCCGCGTTGTCGACGGTGGTGGAGCCCTGCGCCAGCACCGCCGCCATCAGCAGGTTCTCGGTCGCCCCCACGCTCGGGAAGTCGAGCCACACGTGCGTGCCCACCAGGCGCGGCGCCCGGGCCACGAGGTACCCGTGCTCGCTGACCACCGTGGCGCCCAGCTTCTCCAGTCCCCTGATGTGGAAGTCGAGTCCGCGACTGCCGATGGCGTCGCCGCCGGGGAGCGCCACCTTGGCCTGCCCGCACCGGGCGACCAGCGGGCCGAGGACGGCGATGGAGGCGCGCATGCGACGGACGAGGTCGTAGTCGGCCTCGTGCCCGAGTGTCTCCGGGACGACCACCGTCAGGGTGCCGTCGCCCCGCTCGACCGCACACCCGAGCCGGCGCAGGACCTCGCTCATGATCGTGACGTCGAGGATGTCCGGGACGCCGGTCAGCGTGGTCGTGCCCTCGGCGAGCAACGAGGCCGCCATGAGCTTCAGGACGCTGTTCTTCGCGCCGGTCACCCGCACCTCGCCGGCCAGCCGGGCACCGCCCACCACCACGAAGCGCTCCACGGCCAGGAGTCTAGGGAGGGCAGACTGGGCCGGTGGGAGTCGATGCCGCGCTGACCGCAGCCCGTGCCGGGCTGGACCGGCTGACGCCGCAGCAGGCCCGGGCCGCCCAGCAAGGGGGCGCGCTCCTCGTCGATACCCGCACGGCCGAGCAGCGGGCCGTCCAGGGCGAGCTGCCCGGAGCGATCGTCATCGACCGGACGGTGCTGGAGTGGCGGCTGGACCCCACCTCGCCCTGGCGGATCCCGGAGGCTCATTGCCGGCGTGCTCGTCGTCGTGCTGTGCCGCGAGGGGTACAGCAGCAGCCTCGCCGCCGCCTCGCTGCAGGCCGTCGGGGTGCGCGCGACCGACGTCGTCGACGGCGTGCAGGGCTGGATCGACGGCGGGCTGCCCCTGACCCGCGGCGGAGCCGACGTCCGACGCTGAGCAACCCCAGGGGCCGGACCGGCGTCTGACCGGGGGAGACCACCGAGGAGGACACGTGGACGAGCAGGCACAGACGCAGTTCCGCGGCTGGGTGGAAGCGCGCTCGCCGTCCCTGCTGCGTACCGCGTACCTGCTGACCGGCAACCGCGCCGACGCCGAGGACCTCCTGCAGACCGCCCTGGCCAAGACCTACCTGGCCTGGGGACGGATCCGTGACCGCGAAGCCGTCGACGGCTACGCCCGGCGGGTCCTCGTGAACACCCAGACCTCGATCTGGCGGCGGCGGCGGGTACCCGAGCACCCCACCGAGAACCTGCCCGAGCGCGGGGACGGCCGCGACGCCACTGCCGACCTCGACCTGCACGACGCACTGTGGGCCGCCCTGGCCGGGCTCCCGAAGCGGCAGCGGGCCGCCGTCGTCCTTCGGTACTACGAGGACCTGACCGAGGCCGACACCGCCGCCGTCCTCGGCGTCAGCGTCGGCACGGTGAAGAGCACGACCTCACGAGCCCTCGCCCGGCTCCGCGACGACTCCTCCCTGCGCGATGACCCCCGACTGACGGTTGGAGCTCCCTGATGACCCTCGACGAGCAGCTGCGCGCCACCCTGCAGCAGCGGGCCGGGGCCGTCCCCCTGCCGGCCGACCCGTTCGCCGGCGTCGAGCGACGCGTCCGCGGCCTCCGTCGCCGCCGCGCCTACGCGGGCTCGGCGGCCACAGCGGTCGCCGTCGCCGCGATCGTCTCCGCCGTGCCGGCCCTGACGCCGGACCGCACCGCGGCGCCCGGCCCCGGCGACGTCGCGACCAGCGCCGCCCCCTCCCCCGTCCCGGCGGCGTCGAGGTACGCCCTCGACGCGACCACCCCGTGGGACTACCGCGGGGTCGCGCTGACCGAGCAGGACCGCGACGGCCTGTTGGCCGCCTGGCAGGCCCGTCACGCCGGCGGCTCGGTCACCCCCCTGTTCGGCCAGGTCTGGGAGCCCTCACGTCAGCTGGAGGTGGTCTTCGCGGACTTCGCCGGCGACCGGTGGGCGACGGCACAGGCCTCCGCGGCAACCGGGGGCGGAACCACCTGGCGCTTTCGTGAGCACGATCTCCCGCAGGAGCAGGTCCTGGCCCTGACCGAGGTGCTGGGCGCCGACGAGGGGGGGCTGCGCGGCGTCGTCGTGAGCTCGCCGCTGGTCGAACGGATCGCCTACGCCCCGGACGGCTCGCTGTTCCGGGACGTCCCCTCCCCGGCCTCGGGCATCGGGGTGCTGGCGGTCGAGCAGACGCAGGGCTCCTACGACCAGGTCCAGGCCGTCGGACCCGGGGGCGAGCTCGTCCTGCAGCAGGGTGTCCCGGACGCCGCGACGCCGGACGACGGCGCTGCGCAGGCCGCCGGACCCGGCAACCTGGTGGGTTGGCGCAGCCGCGGGGCCGTGGAGGGCGACCTGCTCCAGCAGGCCCGGCAGACCTACGCCCTGACGCGCCAGGTGCCGGCCGACCAGGTCGACCAGGCGGTCCTGGCGGCCGGGAGCGAGGGCGGACGCCGGTACCTGCTCGGTCAGTTCTGGCTCCCGGACGACGAGGTCGCCGACACGTTCGGCGTGGTGCTCAGGTCGGGACAGGACCCCGAGCCGCAGCTGTACCGACCGCTCGCCGTCGTCGCGACCCTCACCGCGATGTTCCTGTCCCCCGCGGACGAGCAGTCGCGGGGCGCGCTGGTCGTGGTCCCGGCGCCCGGCACCGGCGAGGTGCTGTACCGCGGGGCGGCGGGGGCGCCCTTCACCTCCCACGGAAGCGCGCAGGACGGACGGGTCGTGGTGCTGGCGCGCGACGAGCAGGCCGAGCGCGGCCAGGCCCAGGACGCCGTCCGGTTGCTCGACACAGGAGGACGTACCCGGTCGACGACCCCCGTGTTCGACCTGCTCTGCGGCAAGACCTCCTGCGGCTGACGCCGCTCCGGACTGCCGTGCCGGCCGGCCCGACCTAGGCTCGCCGGCATGGCAGTCCACCTCACCCGCATCTACACCAAGACCGGCGACGACGGCACCACCGCGCTCGGCGACATGAGCCGGGTCCGCAAGACCGATCCACGCCTGAACGCCTACGCCGACGTCGACGAGGCCAACAGCGCCCTCGGGGTGGCCCTCGCGCTCGGCCAGCTCGACGCCGAGATCGCGACGCTGCTGCTGCGTGTGCAGAACGAGCTGTTCGACGTCGGCGCCGACCTGTGCACCCCGGTGGTCGCGGACCTCGGCTACACCCCGCTGCGGGTCACCCCCGACTACACCGAGCGGCTCGAGGCGGACTGCGACCGCTGGAACGCGACCCTGGACAAGCTGTCGAGTTTCATCCTGCCGGGCGGCACGCCGGGGGCGGCGCTGCTGCACGTGGCCCGGACCGTGGCCCGGCGCGCCGAGCGGTCGGTGTGGGCCCTGCTGGCCGACCAGCCGGACACCACGAACAAGGAGCCGGTGCTGTACCTCAACCGGCTGTCGGACCTGCTGTTCATCCTGTCGAGGGTGGCGAACCCGGGTGGCGACGTGATGTGGAAGCCCGGCGGCGAGCGGTAGCGAGTCGCCCATGGGTGACAGCGGCGAGCGGTAGGCGAGCCGCTAGCGCCAGGCGCTTCCACATGACCGTGGTCGGCGCGGGCGTCCCGTCGGGGAGTGCGGCGTAGTCGGGCACCACGCCTGAGGTCTGCCATCCGTGTGCGGTGTACAGCTGCTCCGCCGCGCTTCCGGTGGTGGTGTCGAGCACGAGCAGCCAGCGATGATGCTCGCGGGCGAGCTCCTCCAGCCGGGAGAGCAGCCGCGTGGCCACCCCCTGGCGACGCGCCCGCGGTGCGACCAGCACCTTGCTCACCTCGGCGCGGTGCTGTCCGTTCGCGGGACGGGCGAGCACCAGGCCAGCCGTACCGACGATGCCGTCCGGATCCACCGCGACGAGCACGAGAGCGTCGGCCAGGTGCGCCGTCCAGAACTGCACCGCCTGCTCGAGCCGGAGCCCGGCGAGCGGACCCACGCTCGCTCCCCCGTCGACGGCGTCGACGAGCAGCCCGGCCAGCGCCCGCACGTCCTGCGGCGTGGCTGAGCGGACGGTCATCCCGGAAGCGTGGCGCCCGGCGGTCGGGCTTCGAGCCAGGCCAGGAACCCGGTCACGACGCCCGCCTCCATGGCCAGCTCCACGACGCCCTCGGGTCCGCGGCACTCCATGACGACCGCGCCGGACAGAAGGGCCAGCGTCTCGGGTCCGCGCGGCTCACGCCGACCGCGCACCTCCAGGGTCCGCCGCGACAGCGTCCGTCGTGGCCGCGGCGCGAGCGAGAACACCCGGTACCACTGCAGGTCGTCGCCCTCGAAACGGCCGACGCCCAGCACCCAGCCGCGACCATTGCCCCTGCGGGACATCCGCAGTGACAGGTCGATGGTCCCGTAGCGACGCTGCAGGACCCGGCGACGTACGGCGATCGCCAGCAGAGGCAGCACGACGACCGCGACGATCGCGGCGACGACCTCTGCAGCGAGCACGGGCGGGCCGTCGCGGTCCGGGCCTACTGGCCGACGGCGCGCAGGCGACTCTCGGCCCGGCGCAGCGCAGCGCTGTCGCCGTCGGCACGGGCCCGGTCCGCCGCCTGGCGGGCCCGGGTGGCGTCGATGTCGTCGGCCATCTCGGCCACCTCGGCCAGAACGGTCACACCCTTGTCGGTGACCGACAGGAAGCCTCCCGACACGGCGGCCACGAGCTCACCGCCCGCCTGCAGGATGCGCACGGTGCCGCCCTCGGCCAGCTGGCCGAGAAGGGGGGCGTGTCCCGGCAGGATGCCGATCTCGCCCTCGGTGGTGCGGGCGATGACCTCGTTGGCCTCGCCCGACCAGACCTCGCGCTCGACCGAGACCAGCTCGACGTGGAGCTCTGCCACTGGGTGTCCTCCGGAGAAAGGGATAGGGAAGTGTAGCCATACAGATCGGGCCGGCTACCCCACAGGGAGCCGGCCCGACCGAGCGATCAGACGAGCGTCAGCCGGCCAGCTTCTTGGCGTTGGCCTCGACGTCCTCGATGCCGCCGCACAGGAAGAACGCCTGCTCGGGGATGTGGTCGTACTCGCCCTCGGTGAGCTTCTTGAACGAGGAGATGGTCTCCTCCAGCGGCACGAACTTGCCGGGCTGGCCGGTGAAGGCCTCGGCGACGAAGAACGGCTGGCTCAGGAAGCGCTCGATGCGACGGGCCCGGTTGACCAGGACCTTGTCCTCCTCGCCCAGCTCGTCGATGCCGAGGATGGCGATGATGTCCTGGAGGTCCTTGTTGCGCTGAAGGATGCGCTGCACCTCGCGGGCGACGGCGTAGTGCTCCTCGCCCAGGTAGCGGGCGTCCAGGATGCGGCTCGTGCTGTCGAGCGGGTCGACGGCCGGGTAGATGCCCTTCTCCGAGATCGAGCGCGACAGCACGGTCGTCGCGTCGAGGTGGGTGAAGGTGGTGTGCGGCGCCGGGTCGGTGATGTCGTCGGCGGGCACGTAGATGGCCTGCAGCGACGTGATCGAGTGGCCACGGGTCGAGGTGATGCGCTCCTGGAGCACACCCATCTCGTCGGCCAGGGTCGGCTGGTACCCGACAGCGCTCGGCATGCGGCCCAGCAGCGTCGACACCTCGGAACCGGCCTGGGTGAACCGGAAGATGTTGTCGATGAACAGCAGCACGTCCTGCTTCTGGACGTCGCGGAAGTACTCCGCCATCGTCAGCGCGGACAGGGCGACCCGCAGGCGGGTGCCCGGCGGCTCGTCCATCTGGCCGAAGACGAGCGCGGTGTCGTTGATGACACCGGACTCGGTCATCTCGCCGAACAGGTCGTTGCCCTCGCGGGTGCGCTCACCGACGCCGGCGAACACCGACACGCCGGAGAACTCCTTGGCGACGCGGTAGATCATCTCCTGGATGAGCACCGTCTTGCCGACGCCGGCGCCGCCGAACAGGCCGATCTTGCCACCGGCGACGTAGGGCGCGAGCAGGTCGATGACCTTGATCCCGGTCGGGAAGATCTCGGTCTTGCTCTCGAGCTGGTCGAAGGGCGGGCTCGGCCGGTGGATGGGCCAGTAGGTGTCGGCGTCGACGCTCGGCACGTCCATGGGCAGGCCCAGGGCGTTGAAGACGTGACCCTTGGTGGCGTCGCCGACGGGCACCGAGATGGCCGCACCGGTGTCGCGGACGGCCGAACCGCGGACGAGGCCGTCGGTCGGCTGCATGGCGATGGCGCGCACCATGTTGTCGCCGATGTGCAGGGCCGCCTCGAGCGTGAGGGTGGCGGTCTCGCCACCCAGCACGCGGTCGACGTGCAGGGCGTTGTAGATCTCGGGCATCTCGTCCGGCGGGAACTCGACGTCGACGACGGGGCCGATGACGCGGGCGACGCGTCCGGTACCGCCGGTCGAGGCCCGGCCGGAGGGGTTCTGCGTGGTGACGGTCATGAGTGCTCTCTTCTCGGGCGGCTGGGCGGTCAGGCGTCGGCCAGCGCAGCCGCGCCGCCCACGATTTCGCTGATCTCCTGGGTGATCTCGGCCTGTCGGGCCGAGTTCGCCGCTCGGGTGAGCGACTTGATGAGCTCGTCCGCGTTGTCGGTCGCCGCCTTCATGGCGCGTCGGCGGGAGGCCGACTCCGACGCCGCCGACTCCAGCAGAGCGGCGTAGACGCGGGTGGTGACGTAGCGGGGCAGCAGCGTGTCGAGCAGGACCTCCGCGGAGGGCTCGAACTCGTACAGCGGCAGGGGGCCGTCGGCCGGGGGGGCGTCGGTCTCCTCGACCACCAGCGGCAGGACGCGGTTGGCGACCGGCCGCTGGGTGAGCGCGGAGACGTACTCGGTGTGCACGACGTGGATCTCGTCGACGCCGCCGTCGTCGGTGGGCTTGAGGAAGGCGGCGATGAGCGCCTCGGCGACCTGCTTGGCGTCGTCGTACTTCGGCTGCTCGGAGAAGCCCGTCCAGCTCTGCTCGACCGGACGGCCGCGGAAGCGGTAGAAGCCCACGGCCTTGCGCCCGATGAGGAACGACACGGGCTCCTTGCCCTCGCGCCGCAGGCTCTCCTCGAGGGAGGCGGCCTGCTTGAGCGCGTTGGCGTTGTAGCCACCGGCCAGCCCGCGGTCACTGGAGACGACGAGCACCGCGGCGCGCCGCGGGTTCGGCTTCTCACTGACGAGCGGGTGGTCGATCGCGTTCTGGGACGCGAGGGCGGAGATCACGCGGGTCAGCTGGCGGGCGTACGGCTGGGCCGCCGTGACCGCCTGCTGCGCCTTGACGATGCGCGAGGCCGCGATGAGCTCCATCGCGCGGGTGATCTTCTTGGTCGACTGCACCGACTTGATGCGTCGGCGGTAGACCCGGAGCTGGGCTCCCACGGCTAGCTCTCGGTCCGCGGCGGCGTGTGGCGGGTGATCGTCTCCTGGCCCTCGCCCTCGAGCGGCGCGGCGGCCGCCTCGGTGCCGATGCTCCCCCCGGTGCTGGGCGAGAACTGCTGCGTGAAGGCCTTGACGGCGCTCTCGAGCTGACCGGTGACGTCGTCGCCGAGCTTGCCGGTCTGCACGATCGAGTCGTAGATGCCCTGGTGGCCGCGGCCGACGTAGTCCAGGAACTCGGACTCGAAGCGGCGCACGTCCTCGACCGGGACCTCGTCGAGGTAGCCGTTGGTGCCGGCCCAGATGGACACGACCTGGCGCTCGACGGGGAAGGGCGAGTACTGGCCCTGCTTGAGCAGCTCCACCAGGCGGGCGCCGCGCTCGAGCTGGGCCTTGGAGGCCTTGTCGAGGTCGGAGCCGAAGGCGGCGAACGCCTCGAGCTCGCGGTACTGGGCCAGGTCCAGGCGCAGGCGGCCGGAGACGCCCTTCATGGCCTTGATCTGCGCCGAGCCGCCGACCCGGGACACCGAGATGCCGACGTTGATGGCCGGGCGGACACCGGAGTTGAACAGGTCGGTCTCGAGGAAGATCTGACCGTCGGTGATGGAGATGACGTTGGTCGGGATGAACGCCGAGACGTCGTTGCCCTTGGTCTCGACGATCGGCAGACCGGTCATCGAGCCGCCGCCGAGCTCGTCGGACAGCTTCGCGCAGCGCTCGAGCAGGCGCGAGTGCAGGTAGAAGACGTCACCGGGGTAGGCCTCGCGGCCCGGCGGGCGACGCAGCAGCAGGGAGATGGCGCGGTAGGCGTCGGCCTGCTTGGACAGGTCGTCGAACACGATGAGGACGTGCTCGCCCTTGTACATCCAGTGCTGACCGATGCTGCTGCCGGTGTAGGGCGCGAGGTACTTCTCACCGGCCGGGTTGGAGGCGGGGGCCGCGACGACGGTCGTGTACTCCAGCGCCCCGGTCTCCTCGAGCCGGCCGACGAGCTCGGCGATCGTCGAGCCCTTCTGGCCGATGGCGACGTAGATGCACTTGACCTGCTTCTTCGGGTCGCCGCTCTTCCAGTTCTCGCGCTGGTTGATGATCGCGTCGAGCGCGACGGCGGTCTTACCGGTCTGGCGGTCGCCGATGATGAGCTGGCGCTGACCCCGACCGATGGCGGTCATGGCGTCGACGGCCTTGATGCCGGTCTGCAGCGGCTGGCTCACCGGCTGGCGCTGGACGACCGTGGGGGCCTGCAGCTCGAGGATGCGGCGCCCCTCGGCGACGATCTCGCCCTTGCCGTCGATCGGGTTGCCGAGGGCGTCGACGACGCGGCCGAGGAAGCCGTCGCCGACCGGCACCGAGAGCACCTCGCCGGTGCGGCGGACCGTCTGGCCCTCCTCGATGGCGCCGGGGTCGCCGAGGACGACGCAGCCGATCTCGCGGGTGTCGAGGTTGAGAGCGAGGCCCAGGGCGCCGCCCTCGAACTCGAGCAGCTCGTTCGTCATCGTGGAGTACAGGCCCTCGACGCGGGCGATGCCGTCGCCGACCTCGGTGACGGTGCCCACCTCCTCGCGGGTGGTCTCCGAGGTGTACGACGTGACGTACTGCTCGATCGCCGACCGGACGTCCTCCGGGCGGATGCTGAGCTCCGTCATGTGGGTGCCTCTGTCTTTCGGTTCAGGACGACTGGCGTCGGGGGTAGGCCCCCGGCGGGAGCCCGTGTCTGGGTGTGCGGGACTAGCGGGCGAGCTGGCGACGGGCCTTGGCCAGCCGCCGGGAGACGGTGCCGTCGAGGACGGAGTCGCCGACGCGCACCTCCACGCCGCCGATCACCGCCGGGTCGACGTCGACCTGCAGGGCCACCGCGCGACCGTACGTGCGCTCCAGCGCCGCGGACAGCCGCGACGTCTGGTCGTCGTCGAGCGGACGAGCCACCCGGACGACGGCCACCAGGCGCTGCCGCCGGGCGGCGGCGAGACGGGAGAGCTCCTCGAGCGCCGCCTCGACCGAGCGGCCGCGGGGCCGGGTCACGACGATCTCGACGAGCCGCACCGTGGCCGGGCGGGCCTTGTCGCCGAGCAGCGAGCGGACCAGGCCGCTCTTGTTGGCGTCGGGCAGACCGGGGTCGGTCAGGGCGGCCCGCAGCGCAGGCTCGCGCTCGAGCAGCCGGGCGAAGCGGAACAGCTCGTCCTCGACGTCGTCGAGCACGCCGTCACCCTCGGCAGCGCGCAGCGCCGCGTTCGCCGCCACGGTCTCGACGGCCTCACGCAGGTCCGCCGCGCGCGACCAGGGCGAGGCGACGAGGTCGCCAAGCACCTGGAGCGGGAGAGCGGCGAGCTGCGCGCCGAGCAGGTTCTGCACCAGGCCCCGGCGCGACGTCGGCGTGGAGGCCGGGTCGGTGAGGGCTCGGCGCAGCGACGGCTCCCGGTCGAGCAGGCCGGCGACGGCGTACAGGCCCTCGCTGACCTCGTTCGAGCCGGCCCCGTCGGGGAGCGACCCGATCTGCTCCTCGAAGCGCGCGAGCGCGTCGCGCAGGGAGCCGCGGCTGACGCCGTCCACTACTGGACCCCTACCGCGGCCTGGCCCTCGAGGTCGGCCAGGAAGCGGTCGACGGTGCCACGCTGGCGGGCGTCGTCCTGCAGGGACTCCCCGACGATGCGGCTGGCGAGCTCGACGGCGAGCGTGCCGACCTCGCGTCGCAGCTCGGTGAGGGCCTGCTGGCGCTCGGAGGCGATCTGGGCGGCCGCCGCGGTCGTGATGCGGGTGGCCTCCTCACGGGCCTCGGCCCGGGCCTCCTCGACGATGGCCGCACGCTGGGCCTGCGCCTCGGTCCGGATGCGGCCGGCCTCGTCACGGGCGGCAGCGAGCTGCTGCTGGTACTGGGCCAGCAGCTCCTGGGCCTGGACGCGGTCGGCCTCGGCCCGGGCGATGGCGCCCTCGATCGCGTCGGAGCGCTCGGCGAAGGTCTTCTCGAAGACCGGGTAGACCTTGGTCTTGAGGAAGAAGAACAGCAGCCCGAAGACCACCAGCCCGACGATGAGCTCGGACGGGTGCGGAACGAGCGGACTGGGCGTCTCCGCCTCGGCCGCGAGGACCAGGACCGTGGTGAGGGCCATGGCTACTTGAGGGCGAAGGCGAGGCCGATGCCGATGATGGCGAGGGCCTCGGCGAGGGCGAACCCGAGGATGGCGATGCTCTGGAGCACGCCGCGGGCCTCGGGCTGACGGGCAACGCCGCTGATGTACGCGGCGAAGATGAGGCCGATGCCGATGCCCGGGCCGATGGCCGCCAGGCCGTACCCGACCATGTTGACATTGCCGTTCATGGGAGTTCCTCTCGAGACGTGCTCACGGAAGTGGTGCAGGGACGTGCAGTGGGTGCGGGGTGCTCGTCCCCGGAGGGACTGTCCCCGGAGGGACCGTGCGCGTGCGGGCGCCGACCAGGCCGCCCGGACGGGGCTCTAGTGCTCGTCGACGAGCGCGCCGCCGATGTAGAGGGCGGTGAGCAGCGTGAAGACGTAGGCCTGCAGCAGCTGGACGAACCCCTCGAAGAACGACAGGACGATGCTACCGAAGAGGGAGACCGAGCCCGCAGCGATCCCGACGAAGCCGCCGTACTCGAGGAGCAGGTACTCCCCACCGAGCACGAACAGCAGCAGCACCAGGTGGCCGGCGAACATGTTGAAGGTCAGTCGCAGCGTCAGCGTCAGCGGACGGATGACGATCGTGGAGACGAACTCGATCGGCGCGAGCAGGATGTAGACCGGCCACGGGATGCCGGCCGGGAACATCATCGCCTTGAAGTAGCCGATGACGCCCATCCGCTTGATGCCGATGTAGTTGAAGATGATGCAGGAGATCACCGCGAGGAACAGCGGGATCGCGATCCGCGAGGTGGCCGGGAACTGCAGCACCGGCACGATGCCGCTGATGTTCAGGGCGGCGAGGAAGAAGAACAGCGTCGCCAGGTAGGGGACGTAGCGCATCCCCTCCTTGCCGATCGCGTCCAGGGCGATGGAGTTGCGGACGAAGCCGTAGGCCGACTCCCCCGCGAACTGCAGCTTGCCGGGGACGCGCGTGGCGCGGCGGCTGGCGAGGTAGAAGAAGACGGCGACCGCGAGCGACCCGAGCACGATGATGAGCATCGGCTTGGTGAAGAACGTGCCCTCACCGAACAGGGGCGGGTACTCGAAGTCGCCCGGTCCGGGGCTGATGAAGCCCTCAGCGAGCACGCTGGTGGTCACGACGTCCTTCCTCGACGACGGGCGGCGGGTGGTGCGAGGTCGATGGTCCGGCGGTCGTCCGGCAGGCAGGGCCTACGGCCGACGCGCGGAGCGGTCGGTACGGGTCCGGCGCGAGCCGGCGTGCGGGTCCCGCCGGGGCGGGAGGTGGTGCTGACGACCGTCACCGGCTCCGGTGGGGTCGCGCTCAGGTCCTACCGTAGCGGAACCACACGAGGTACAGGCCGCCGAACATGCCCAGGAGCAGACCGAGCACCAACGGCAGGGTCGAGTCCAGGCGGACGCTCAGCACGTAGCCGACCACTCCCCAGACGAGCACGCCGGAGATGACGAGCCCGAGGGCTCCCCAGGCATCGGCCTCGCCCTGACGGGCGGCACCGGGACCGGGCCGGTCGGGCCCTGCGCTCGACATGGGGCCGAAGACTACACCGACGGGCCGGGTTGCTCCTTCGCCGCCGCGGGGGTCGTCCGTGCCCGGCCACCGCCGAGCAGTGCCACCACCTGCGCGCTGGTCCAGACGAGCGTGGCCAGGATCACGGTGATGCCGAGGACCCGTGGGTCGATGAGTCCGGCCCGCTCGAGCGCCTGCAGGCCCACGAGGGCCACGACGAGCCTCAATGTGTAGTTGACCAGCAGGACGAGCAGGCCGAGAGCGGCCCTTCCCTCCTGCCCCCGGGTGAGCAGCACGGGGAGCAGCCCTGTCCAGAAGAACAGGGCGACCAGGGCCGCCCCGCCGGCCGCCGAGACGGCTCCGGTGGCTCCGCTGTCCAGCCCCGCCACGACCGTGCAGACCACGCCGAGCGCCAGCGTGGCCCCCGCCGCCGTCGGCAGACCCGTACGGGCCGGGCCGGGGTCGGGGACGGCCGGCACCGTGTCACCCACGGTCGACCCGGGCCGCCCGCAGCCGCGGGAGGTTGAGCACGATGAGCGCGACGACGGCCAGCCCCGCCATGCCGGCCAGCACCGGCAGCGGCCCCGAGCTCAGCGAGGCGGTGACCGCCCCGAAGGCCAGCAGGGCCGTCCAGAAGTACAGGATCAGCACGGCCCGGGTGTGGCTGTGGCCGATCTCGAGCAGCCGGTGATGCAGGTGCGCCTTGTCAGGGGCGAAGGGCGACCGGCCGGCGCGCGTGCGACGGACCACGGCCAGCAGCAGGTCGACCATCGGCACGGCGAGCACCGCGACGGGCAGCAGGAGGGGCAGCAGCACCGGGAACGAGGCGTCTGCCGGCAGGTTCGCGTAGTTCACCTGTCCGGTGAGGCTGACGACCGACGCAGCGAGCACCAGCCCGATCAGCATCGCGCCGGTGTCGCCCATGAAGATGCGGGCCGGATTGAAGTTGTGCGGCAGGAAGCCCAGACAGGCCCCGGCCAGCACGGCGGCGATCAGGGTCGGCGAGCTGATCCGGGCCTGGGCCACGCCGTCGGTGACCGACCCGGACGAGAGCGCGTAGGAGAAGGCGAAGAACGCGAGGGCGGTGATCGCCCCCACGCCGGCAGCCAGGCCGTCCAGACCATCGATGAAGTTGATGGCGTTGATGGTCAGCAGCGCCAGCAGGATGGTGACCGGCACCCCCTCGGGGCCGATGGCCATGGCACCGACGAAGGGCAGCGACAGCGTCAGCAGCTGCAGGCCCAGCAGGACCATGACCCCGGCCGCGACCACCTGGCCGGCCATCTTCGACAGGGCGTCCAGGCCCCAGACGTCGTCGACGAAGCCGACGGCCACGAGGCACTCCGCCGGCGACGACCACCGCCTTGACGTCGGAGTAGGGCGAACACGCCCTGCAGGGCCGGCAGCGAGTGCGCGACCAGGAAGGCCGCCACCATGCCGGCGTACATCGCCAGCCCCCCCAGCCGGGGTGTGGGGGTGTCGTGGACGTCGCGGTCGCGTACCTCGGTCATCGCGCCGAGCCGCAGCGCGACGACCCGCGCCAAGGGGTCGGCAGGTAGGTGACCGCTGCGGCGACGAGCAGGACGAGCAGGTACTCCCGCACCGGACTAGGGGGCTGGGGGGTACGCCGGGTGCGCCTGGACGAGGGCGTCGACGCCGGCCTCGCACCTCGGCCGCAGCGCTGCCGCTCTCGTCGCGCACCGCCCGGGCGATCAGGGAGGCGACCTCCTTCATGTCGCCCTCCCCCATGCCCTGCGTGGTGATGCTGGGCGTGCCGACGCGGATTCCGGAGGCCACCGACGGCGGCTGCGGGTCGTAGGGGATGGCGTTCTTGTTGAGCACGATGCCGGCCCGGCCGCACCGCTCCTCGGCGTCCCGGCCCGAGACCCCGATGCCCTGCAGGTCCAGCAGCGACAGGTGGGTGTCGGTGCCGCCGGTGACCGGGCGCATCCCCTCGGCGGCGAGCGCCTCGGCGAGCGCCTTGCTGTTGCTGACCACCTGACGGGCGTACTCCTGGTAGGCCGGCTGCAGGCACTCCTTGAAGTTGACCGCCTTGGCCGCCACCGCCTGCATGAGCGGACCGCCCTGCATCATCGGGAACACCGCCTTGTCGAGCTTGGCGGCGTGCTCGGCCCGGCACACCATCGCGCCGCCACGCGGGCCGCGGAGCACCTTGTGCGTGGTGAAGGTGACGACGTCGGCGAAGGGCACCGGGCTGGGGATGGCCTTGCCGGCCACCAGGCCGATGAAGTGGGCCGCGTCGACCATGAACACCGCACCGACCTCGTCGGCGACGGCGCGGAAGGCGGCGAAGTCGATCGTGCGCGGGATGGCCGAGCCGCCGGCGATGATCATCTTCGGCCGGTGCTCGAGGGCCAGGTCGCGCATCTGGTCGTAGTCGATGTCCTACGCTGTGCGCTCCGCCGTCGTTCGGGCGGACGCCGTAGTGCACGGCGTTGAACCACTTGCCGGAGAAGCTGACCTTGCTGCCGTGCGTCAGGTGACCGCCGTGCGGCAGCGACATGGCCAGCACCGTGTCGCCGGGCTGCAGGAAGGCGCCGTAGACGGCGATGTTGGCGCTGGCTCCGGAGTGCGGCTGCAGGTTGGCATGGTCGGCCCCGAACAGCTCCTTCGCCCGGGCGATGCCGATCTCCTCGGCGACGTCGACCACCTCGCAGCCGCCGTAGTACCGGCGACCGGGGTAGCCCTCGGCGTACTTGTTCGACAGCGTCGAGCCCAGCGCGGCCAGCACGGCCGGACTGGTGAAGTTCTCGCTGGCGATCAGCTGCAGACCGCTGCGCAGGCGGTCGAGCTCGCCGGTCAGCACGCCCGCGATCTCGGGGTCCTGCTGGGCCAGGGCATCGAAGTCGGGGCCGTAGTAGGTCATGGCGGCGAGCCTACCGAAGGCGGTCAGGCGGTCGGAGCGCCCTGCAAGCAGGTCGAGGGGGCCGGTCAGTGCCTCCTGCACGAGGGCCGCGCACGCCGCGAAGGCGGACTCCGGAGCGTGGTAGGGGTCGGCGAGGTCGTCGTCCTTGGGGGTCTGCGGCGGGACGAGCCCGCGCTTGCCGGCGACCGCCTTCACCAGGGCCCGACCCCGCTCGACGACGTCGCCCACCGGCAGGTCGGCCGGGTCGACGGCCTGGGACAGGCGGGCGAACTCACGCAGGGTGAAGGTGCGGGCCGCCGCCCGCGGGTGCAGGACCACCGCGGCCGCCCGGTGCTCGCGGGTCGCGGTCAGGACGAGGTCGGCGGCCACGACGTGCTCCGCGACGAGCTCGCGGGCCCGGAAGTCCTCGCCCGAGACCCCGTGGGTGGCCAGCGTCGTGAGCGCGTGCGGCTCCATGGCCGAGCCCGAGTGCCCCCACGTCCCGGCCGACTCCACGAGGAACTGCTCCGCGCCGTCGCCCAGCCGGGCCTGCAGGCCCGCCCGCATGAGCGACTCCGCCATCGGCGAGCGGCAGATGTTGCCGGTGCACACGTGCAGGACGCGGAACGGCGTCACGGGGTCTCCTCGAGGTCGGGCAGGACCTCCCGCAGCTCGGCCACCGACACGGCACCCGCGCGCAGCACCTTCGGCGTCGGGCCGGTGAGGTCCAGGATGGTGGAGGCGACGGGGTCGCCGGAGGTGCCCGCCTCGAGGTAGTGGGGCGACGGCGTCGCCGAGCTGTGCCTGCGCCTGCGCGGCGTCGGTGGGCGGGGCCTGTCCGCTGCGGTTGGCGCTGCTCACCGCCAGGGGCCCGGTGCGCTCGAGCACGGCGAGGGTGACCGGGTGCAGCGGCATCCGGACGGCCACCGTGCCGCGGGTCTCGCCCAGGTCCCAGGCGAGCGACGGCGCGCTGCGGACCACGAGGGTCAGGCCGCCGGGCCAGAACCGTTCCACGAGGGAGCGCGCGGCGTCGGGCACGGTCTCGACCAGTCCGTCCAGGGTGCGCCAGGCGCCGACCAGCACCGGCACGGGCATGTCGCGGCCGCGGCCCTTGGCCGCCAGCAACCGCTGCACCGCGGTCGGTGAGAACGCGTCGGCCGCGATGCCGTAGACGGTGTCGGTGGGCAGCACCACCAGCTCGCCCCGCTGCAGCGAGGTCACGGCCGCCTCGACAGCGGTGGTCGCGTCGCGCCCCTCGGCGACGTCGTGGACGGTGCTCACACGGCTCCGGTCCAGCGCGCGGTGACGAACCGGTCGCGACCGGCCAGGTCCTTGTGGTCCTCGACGTCGGCCCAGCCGCCCTGCGCCCGGAAGAACTCGGGGCATGTGACGCCCTGCCGGTCGGAGTGCTCGACCACGATCAGCCCGTCCTGCTTCAGCAGCCGGCGGGCGGCCCGCTCGACGAGCCGGATCACGTCGAGGCCGTCCTCTCCGGCCCACAGCGCCACACCGGGGTCGTGGTCGACCACCTCGGGGTCGGGGATGTGTGCCTCGGTCGTGGCCACGTAGGGCGGGTTGCTGGCCACCAGGTCGAGCTGACCATCGAGCTCGGGGAGGGCGTCCTCGGCGCTGCCCAGGTGCAGCTGCACCTCCGGGTCGCCGGCCGCCACCCGCTTGGCGGCGTTGCGCCGGGTCCAGGCCAGCGAGTCGGGGTCGAGCTCAACGGCGTGCACGGTGATGCCAGGGACCTCGTTGGCGAGGGCGAAGGCGATCGTGCCCGACCCGGTGCACAGGTCGACGACGAGCGGCGCGGGGTTGCCGGTGGCCGCCAGGGCGTCGACGGCCCACTGCACCACCGACTCGGTCTCCGGACGGGGCACGAACGTGCCGGGTCCGACCTCGAGCTCGAGGTAGCGGAACCCGACCGTGCCGACCAGGTGCTGCAGCGGGACGCGCTCGGCCCGCCGGCCGACGAGCTCGGTGAAGGCGCGGACGGCGTCGGGGTCGAACGCGTCATGCATCAGCAGGTCCGACGGCCGTTCCAGCCGCAGCACGTGCACGGCCAGCGCGCGGGCGTCGTGCTCGGGGCTGTCCACCCCCGCGGCGGCCAGTCGGGCGGTCGCATCCGCGAGGGCGGGGCGCAGAGGGGTCACGGCGTCGCGTCTCCCTTGAGGGCGGCCTCGGCGTCGGCGTCGACCAGGGACTGGATCACCGCGTCGAGGTCGCCGTCGAGGACGGTGGTCAGGTTGTTGGCCTTGTAGCCAGAACGGTGGTCGGCCACACGGTTGTCGGGGAAGTTGTACGTGCGGACCTTCTCCGACCGGTCCATGGTGCGGATCTGGCTGCCCCGGACGGCGCTGTCCTTGGCGGCCTGCTCCTCCAGCGCCCGGGCCAGCAGCCGGGCCCGCAGCACCCGCATGCCGGCCTCCCGGTTCTGCAGCTGGCTCTTCTCGTTCTGCATGGACACCGTCACCCCGGTGGGCACGTGGGTGATGCGGACGGCGGAGTCGGTCGTGTTGACGCTCTGCCCCCCGGGTCCGGACGAGCGGTAGACGTCGATGCGCAGGTCGTTCTGGTCGATCGTGACGTCGACCTCCTCGGCCTCGGGCAGTACCAGCACGCCCGCCGCCGAGGTGTGGATGCGCCCCTGGCTCTCGGTCACCGGGACCCGCTGCACCCGGTGGACGCCGCCCTCGTACTTCAGCCGTCCGTAGACCGGGTTGGCCGGGTCCCGGCTCTTGACCGCGATCTGGATGTCCTTGTAGCCGCCGAGCTCACCCTCGGTGGCGCTCACGATCTCGGTCTTCCACCCCATGCGCTCGGCGTAGCGGGTGTACATCCGCACGAGGTCGCCGGCGAACAGGGCGGCCTCGTCGCCCCCCTCGCCCCCCTTGACCTCCAGGATGACGTCCTTGGCGTCCGGCGGGATCCTTCGGGATCATCAGCTCGCGGATCCGCGCGTCCAGGGCAGCCACCTGCTGCTCGAGCTCGCGGGCCTCCTCCGCCATCTCCGGACCCATCTCGCGGGCGACGGCGAGGTCGGCCCGCAGGGCGTCCCGCTCGTTGCTGGCCGCCACCGTCGGGCCGATCTCGGCGTAGCGCCGGCCGAGCTCCCGGGCCGCCGTCTGGTCGGCGTGCACGGCCGGATCCGCCAGGCGCGCCTCGAGGTCGGCGTGCTCGGCGAGCAGGTCGTCCAGCGGGTCAGCCACGGCAGGGTCCTTCTCGTCGTCGTTCTCTTGTGTTCTTGTCCCCGGACCGGTGGGCCTCGGCCGGGCACGACAACGGCGCCCGGCCCAGTGCAGGGGACGGGCGCCGCGGTGGAGCTACTTGGCGCGCTTGCCGTAGCGCTGCTCGAAGCGGGCCACGCGACCACCGGTGTCGAGGATCTTCTGCTTGCCCGTGTAGAACGGGTGGCAGGCGCCGCACACCTCGGCGCGGATCTCCCCGGACGTCTGGGTGCTGCCGGTGGTGAAGGTGTTGCCGCACGTGCAGGAGACCTTGGTCTCGACGTACTTGGGGTGGATGTCGGCCTTCATGGTGGTGCCTCTCGGTCGGGGGGCCGCCGGATCGTGCGCTTCCGCGGGGGCGGACGCACGGGAACCGGTGCCGGGCGGTGACCAGTGTGCCAGAGCGGCGCACTGACAGGAGCAACGTCGCGGGTCGCGGCCGGCTTCCCGTGACGGGAGGGCCAGCGGAGGCGGGCCAGCGGGGGCGGGCCAGCGGGGCGGGGCGCAGGGAGGCGGGGCCTGAGGCTCTGAGGCTCCTGGCTCACCGCTGCGTCAGGGTGGCCCCGGTGCGAACCACTGCCAGGACCCTGACGCAAGCGGTGACGGCTTTGGAGGAGGGTCCTACGCACCGGAGCCCCCGATGCTCGCTCAGGGTGGCCCCCGTGCGAACGCCAGGATCCTGACGCAAGCGGTGACGGCCCCGGAGGCTCCTCCCAGAGCCCCCGCGCACCGGAGCCCCCTGAACTCCGCTGCGTCAGGGTGGCCCCGGTGCGAACCACTGCCAGGACCCTGACGCAAGCGGTGACCGGCCCCCGAGAGGCTCCTCCCAGAGCCCGCCGAGGCCGACTGCGTCAGGGAGTCCCCGGTGCAAACCACCGCCAGGACCCTGACGCAAGCGTTGGGGGCCTTCGGGGGGGCCAGTGCCCCCCTAAAGCCGCTGCGTCAGGGAGGCCCCGGTGCGAACCACTGCCAGGACCCTGACCCAGGCGGTGACGGCCCCCGAGAGGCTCCCCCAATGCCCCCCGAAACCCACCGGAGCCCCCTGTACTCCGCTGCGTCAGGGAAGCCCCGGTGCGAACCACTGCCAGGACCCTGACGCAAGCGGCAGGCGGCAAGCGGCAAGCGAGGCGGCAGGCGGCAAGCGGCAGGCGGCAGGCGGTCAAGGGGAGGGGCTGCCGCCGCTACTCGCTCGGCGTCGTCTTCTGGATCTGCATGAGGAACTCGACGTTCGTGCGGGTCGCCTTCATCTTGTCGAGCAGCAGCTCCAGCGAGGCGCCCGTGTCGAGCGCGTGCAGGACCCGGCGCAGCTGCAGGGTGATCCGCAGCTCCTCGGGCGCGAGCAGCAGCTCCTCCTTGCGGGTGCCCGAGGCGTCGACGTCGATCGCCGGGAAGATCCGCTTGTCCGCCAGCCGACGGTCGAGCTTGAGCTCGGCGTTCCCCGTCCCCTTGAACTCCTCGAAGATCACCGTGTCCATGGCCGATCCGGTCTCCACGAGCGCCGTGGCGAAGATGGTCAGGGAGCCGCCGTTCTCGATGTTGCGGGCCGCCCCGAGGAAGCGCTTGGGCGGGTACAGCGCTGCCGAGTCGACGCCGCCGGTGAGGATCCGGCCACTGGCCGGCGCCCCCAGGTTGTAGGCGCGTCCCAGCCGGGTGATCGAGTCGAGCAGCACGACGACGTCGTGACCGAGCTCGACCAGCCGCTTGGCCCGCTCGATGGACAGCTCCGCGACCGTGATGTGGTCGGTGGGCGGCCGGTCGAAGGTGGAGGCGATGACCTCCCCCTTGACCGAGCGCTGCATGTCGGTCACCTCCTCGGGCCGCTCGTCGACGAGCACGACCATGAGGTGGACCTCGGGGTTGTTGGCCGTGATGGCGTTGGCGATCGCCTGCAGCACCATCGTCTTGCCCGCCTTCGGGGGGCTCACGATGAGAGCGCGCTGGCCCTTGCCCACCGGCATGACCAGGTCGATGACGCGGGTGGTCAGCAGACCCGGCTCGGTCTCCAGACGGAGCCGGTCCTGCGGGTACAGCGGGGTGAGCTTGGTGAACTCCGGCCGCTTCTTGGCCTCCTCGGGGTCCAGGCCGTTCACGGTGTCGAGCCGCACGAGGGCGTTGTACTTGTCGCGGCGCTCGCCGTCGCGCTGCTGCCGCACGGCACCCGTGACGGCGTCGCCGCGGCGCAGCCCGTACCGGCGCACCTGCTGCAGGGACACGTAGACGTCCGACGGGCCGGTCAGGTAGCCGGTGGTCCGGACGAAGCCGTACTGGTCGAGGATGTCCAGGATGCCCGCGACAGGCACCAGGACGTCGTCCTCGCCGACCAGCGGCTCGCCCTCGGTGGCGAACCGGTCGCGCCCCCGCCCGCGGCCACGACCGCGCTCGCGGAAGCGACCACGGCGTCCACCGTCCTCGTCGTCGTCGCGGGGGCCGCCGTCGTCACCGGACTGCCGGTCGTCGCGCAAAGGGCGGTCGTCGCGCAAAGGCCGGTCGTCACGCAAAGGCCGGTCTCGACAAGGCGGTCGTCACGGACGGGCGGTCGTCACGCGAAGGGCGATCCTCCCGCAGCGGGCGGTCGTCCCGGCCCTGGCGGTCCTCGCGCAGGGGGCGGTCCTCACGCGCGGTCCGCTCGCCCCGGAGCGGGCGCTGCGGCCGGTCGGTGTCCGTTTCGTCCTCGCCCGGCTCGGTGCCGGCGGCCGCGGCCTGGCGCGCCGCCCGCTCGGCCCGGCGGGCCTCCCGCTCCAGGAAACGCTCGCGGCCGCGGTCGACCCGCTCCGGACGCTCCTCGCCGTCGTCGTCGCGGCGGTCCTCGTCGTCCGCACCGGAAGCGGCACCGGTGTCGGGCCCGGCGGGGGTGTCACCGACGCCAGCCTCGACCGGACTCCCCTGGGCGGCGTCCACCCGGTCGTCGTCGGGCGCCGCCGCGGTGACGGCGCCGCCGCTGGTGGCCCGCCGGGGGGTGCGCGTGCGCCGTGTGGGCCGGTCGGAACCGGTCGCAGAACCATCAGCACCAGCACCGGCGACGTCGGACGCGGCGCCGTCGGACACGGCGACGTCGCCGTCGCTGACGACCGGGACGGGTGCCGCCTCCACGGCCTCCACGGCCGGGCGGGGAGCCGACGTGGGACGCCCGCCGTTGGCCTGGTGCTGCTGGATGGCCTCGATCAGCTGGCTCTTGCGCATGCCCGTCGTACCACTGATGCCGAGCTCGCCGGCCAGGCTCTTGAGGTCGGGCAGCAGCAGGGCGGCGAGGCCACCGCCGGTCGTGGTCCGGCGGCGCGCTCGCGGCGCGGCGGCCGCGTCGTCGGCGGTGCCGGGGGCCTGCTCGGCGGCGTCGCCGGGGACGAGCAGGTCGGTGGTGTCGGTCAAGGAGGGTCCTCCCGATGGGCGCCCGGCGCGTACGGCGGGGCGGGGATGCGTCGGCCGCCTGCTGAACTGCTCAGCGGGGCGCGCCGGAACCTCTGCGTACGGCGTACGTGGAGGGGCTTGGGGTGTCGGCCGCAGCCGCCGCGCGAGGCGGCGTGGGAGCGGGGCCCGGCGCTGGTCGACCCGCCTCGGTACGCACCGGAGAGGGCGCGGGCCGAGGGACGACAGCGGCGGAGCGACCGGCCGGGGGGCCGGGTCGCGGCGGGCCCGTCACGCGCACGGGGTCCGACGGGCTGCAGCTCGGTGGTCGGTCGATCGACCGTCCACCGCCCACAGTAACGACCCGGTACCGGTCCGTGCAACACGAGGGGCGGAACGGTGTGTCGTTCAGCCGCGGCTGACGACGGCCCCGCCCCCGCCGTCGACCTGCAGGAGCAGGGCCCGCCAGCCGTCCGGAGCGCGGGCGGCGACCTGGGGGGCACGGCCGGCATCGACGAGGGCAAGCACCGTCGGACCGGCACCGCTGACGAGCGCAGGACGCCCTCGGCCCGCAGCGCCCGCACGAGGGCGGCGGTACCGGGCATGGCCGAGGCCCGGTAGCCCTGGTGGAGCAGGTCGTGGGTGGCGGCGAACAGCAGTCCGGGCTCGCTGGTCAGGGCCAGCGGCAGCAGTGCGGTCCGACCGGCGTTGGCGGCGGCGTCCGCATGCGGCACGGTGGCCGGCAGCAGGCCGCGGACCTTCGCCGTCGAGGCCCGTGTGGGGGGAACGAACGCCACGGGAGCCAGTGAGGCGGCGGGATCGATCCGCGCGACACCGACCCGCCCGTCCGGCTCGGTCCAGGCGAAGGTCGCCCCGCCGCGCAGGCAGGCGGCCACGTTGTCGGGGTGACCCTCGAGGCGGGTCGCCAGCGCCAGGGCGGCGTCGTCGTCGAGGGCCTGCTCGCCGCCCTCGACCAGCGCACGGGCGGCCAGGACAGCAGCGCAGATCGCCGCCGAGCTCGAGCCGAGGCCACGGGACTGCGGGATGCGGTTGGCGCAGGTGAGGGCCAGCCCGCTCGGCTGGCCGCCGAGGGCCTCGAAGGTCGCCCGCAGGGCCTTGACGACGAGGTGCCGCTCCGAGCGCGGGAGGTCCTCGGCCCCCTCCCCCGCCACCTCGACGGACAGCCCCGACGGCGTGACCTGCACCGACACGGTGTCGTGCAGGGTCAGGGCGAGTCCGGCGCTGTCGAAGGCCGGTCCGAGGTTGGCGCTCGTGGCCGGAACGCGGACCTGCACGGGTCCGGACCGGAAGACCGGTGGCACCTCAGCGATCCCCGCGCCTGAGCCGGGTCACGCCAGGCCCAGCGCCTCGGCCGCCGCCTCCGCGGTCGCCGCCACGGTGACCGGCTTCGGCGCGCCGCTGATGGCCCACTCCGGGTCCTTCAGGCCGTTGCCCGTCACGGTGCAGACGACGCGGGAACCGGCCTCGATCAGCCCGGCGGCATGGGCCTGCAGCAGTCCGGCGACGCTGGCCGCCGACGCGGGCTCGACGAAGACGGCCTCCTTCTGCGCGAGCAGCCGGTAGGCGGACAGGATCTGCCGGTCGGTCACGGCCTGGATGTCGCCGCCGGACTCGTCGCGCGCGGCGATCGCCTGGTCCCAGGACGCCGGGTTGCCGATCCGGATCGCCGTGGCGATGGTCGAGGGGTTCTTCACCGGAGCGCCGCTCACGAACGGGGCGGCCCCCGCGGCCTGGAAGCCGAGCATGCGGGGGCGGCTCGAGGTGACACCGTCGCCGGCGTACTCGCTGTAGCCCTTCCAGTACGCCGTGATGTTGCCGGCGTTGCCCACGGGCAGGCAGTGGACGTCCGGAGCACCGCCCAGCACGTCGCAGATCTCGAAGGCCGCGGTCTTCTGCCCCTCGATGCGGTAGGGGTTGACCGAGTTCACCAGCGTGGTCGGGTAGTGCAGGGCGAGGTCGCGGCACAGGTTGAGGCAGTCGTCGAAGTTGCCGTCGACCTGCAGCAGGCGCGCCCCCGTGGACGAGCGCCTGGGCCAGCTTGCCCATCGCGATCTTCCCGGCGGGGACGAGGACGGCGCAGGTGATCCCGGCCTTGGCGGCATAGGCGGCGGCCGAGGCGCTGGTGTTGCCGGTGGAGGCGCAGATGACCGCCTGGGAGCCCTCCTCCACGGCCTTGCTGATCGCCATGGTCATGCCGCGGTCCTTGAACGAGCCGGTGGGGTTGGCGCCCTCCACCTTGAGGTGCACCTCGCAGCCGACCAGCTCCGACAGCACCCGGGCGTGGACCAGCGGCGTGCCGCCCTCGTGCAGGGTGACCACCGGCGTCGTCGCCGACACCGGAAGGCGGTCGCGGTACTCCTCGATGAGCCCGCGCCACCCGGCGCGGGCCAGCGGCTGGACGACGGTGCCCGTGGCGTTCATGACTGCCCCTCGACTCTCATCACGCTGGCGACGGCCCGGACCGAGTCCAGGTCGCGCAGCTCCTCCACGACCGCCTGCAGGGCGGCGTCCGTGGCGGTGTGGGTGACGACGACCAGGCTGGCGTCGCTGCCGTGGCCCTCCTGCCGCACGGTCCGGATCGACACGTCGTGACGGTTGAAGGCCTGGGCGACCGCCGCCAGCACGCCTGCCTTGTCGGCGACGTCGAGCGACACGTGGTAGCGGGTGACCACCTCGCCCATCGGCCGGACCCGCAGGTCGGCGTAGGACGACTCGCCTGCGCCACGGGCGCCCGAGAGGGTGTTGCGGGCGACCGCGACCAGGTCGCCGAGCACCGCGGAGGCCGTCGGCGACCCGCCGGCACCCCGACCGTAGAACATCAGCTGCCCGGCGGCGGCCGCTTCGACGAAGACCGCGTTGTAGGCCTCCCGCACCGAGCCCAGCGGATGGCTGCGCGGGATCATGGCCGGATGGACGCGGACGCTGACGGCGTCGCCCACCCGCTCGCACAGGCACAGCAGCTTCACCACGCAGCCCATGGCCTTGGCGCTGGCGACGTCGGCGGCCGTGACGTCGGTGATGCCCTCGCGGTGCACGTCGGCGGCGGTCACCCGGGTGTGGAAGGCCAGTCCGGCGAGGATCGCGGCCTTGGCGGCGGCGTCGAAACCGTCGACGTCGGCAGAGGGGTCGGCCTCGGCGTAGCCGAGCGCGCTCGCCTCGTCGAGGGCCTCGGAGAAGCCCATGCCCTGCTCGTCCATCCGGGTGAGGATGTAGTTGGTGGTGCCGTTGACGATGCCCATGACCCGGGTGATCTGGTCGCCGGCCAGGCTTTCGCGCAGAGGGCGCAGCAGCGGGATGGCTCCGGCCACCGACGCCTCGTAGTAGAGGTCGACCCCGTTGTCGGCGGCCGCCTCGTACAGGGTCGCGCCGTCCTCGGCGAGCAGGGCCTTGTTGGCCGTGACGACGCTTTTGCCCGCGCGCAGCGCCGCCAGGATCAGGCTGCGGGCGGGCTCGATGCCCCCGATGACCTCCACGACGACGTCGACGTCGTCGCGCACGACCAGCGAGGCGGCGTCGGTGGTGAACAGGGTGTCGTCGACGGGCAGGTCGCGGGCACGACCCAGCCTGCGCACGGCGATGCCGGCCAGCTCCAGCGGAGCCCCGACCCGCGCGGCGTAGTCGTCGGCGGAGCTGTGCAGGAGACGGACCACCTCACCGCCGACCGTGCCGCAGCCCAGCAGGGCCACGCGCAACGACCTGGTCACTCGATCACCTGCACCGGGTCGAACTGACTGCTCGTGCAGCAGGTGCAGGTGCGTCCGTCTGCCTCGACGACCGGCCGCGGCCCGGATGCGGGCGGAGGTGATGAGCACGAGGCCGATGAGCCCCACCGCGACCCCGACGGCGACGTCACGGCCCAGGAACTCGTAGGCGGCCACGACCACGAGGGCGAACCAGCCCGTCATGGCCGTCAGGAACAGCCCCTGGATGCGCGTCACGGCGTCTCCTCACTCACGTCGAGGGCGAGCAGGTCGTCCTCGGTCTCCCGGCGGACGACGACGCGGGCCACGCCGTTGCGGACGGCGACCACAGGGGGGCGGCCGACGTGGTTGTAGTTGCTCGCCATGGAACGGTGGTAGGCGCCGCTGGCCGGCACCGCCAGCAGGTCACCGGGGACGACGTCGGCGGGCAGCGGGACGTCGCGCACGACGACGTCGCCGCTCTCGCAGTGCTTGCCGCAGACCGAGACGACCCGGGGCTCGGCGTCGCTGGCGCGTCCGGCCAGGACGGCCGTGTACCGGGCGTCGTAGAGCGCCGTGCGGATGTTGTCGCTCATGCCTCCGTCGACACTGACCCAGGTGCGGACGCCGGGCAGGTCCTTGACGGTGCCGACCTCGTAGAGCGTGACGGCGGTCGGCCCGGCGATGGCCCGGCCGGGCTCGACGGCCAGCCGCGGCACCGCAAGTCCTGCCGCGGCGCAGGCCGCCCGGACGATCTGGTGCAGCTCGCGGGCGTGCACCTGGACCGGCATGGGGTCGTCGGCGCTGGTGTAGGCGATGCCCTGTCCGCCGCCGAGGTCGAGCTCGGGCAGCTCGAGGCCGTGCTCGTCGCGGATCTCGGCGAGCAGCCCGACCATGCGCTGGGCGGCCGCGGCGAAGCCGGCGTCGTCGAAGATGTGCGAGCCGATGTGGCAGTGCAGGCCGACCAGCTCGACCGCCGGGGTCTGCAGCGTCCGGCGCACGGCCTCCGCGGCGGTGCCGGCGGACAGCGAGAAGCCGAACTTGGTGTCCTCCTGGCCGGTGGAGATGTACTCGTGGGTGTGGGCCTCGACGCCCGGCGTGACCCGCAGGTACACGGCCTGCCGGACGTCGAGCCGGGCGCAGACCGCGGCGAGCCGCTCCAGCTCGACGAAGGAGTCGACGACGATCCGCCCGACGCCGGCGCCCACGGCCCGCTCGAGCTCGGCGACCGACTTGTTGTTGCCGTGGAACAGCAGCCGCTCGACCGGGAAGCCCGCCCGCAGCGCGACGGCGAGCTCACCGCCGGTGCAGACGTCCAGGCTGAGGCCCTCCTGCGCCACCCACCGGGCGACCTCGGTGCACAGGAACGCCTTGCCCGCGTAGTAGACGGTGGCGCCGTCGAAGGCACCGGCCCACGCGCGGCAGCGGCCCCGGAAGTCGTCCTCGTCGAGCACGTACGCCGGCGTGCCGAACTCGGCGGCGAGCGCGCGGACGTCGACGCCGCCGATCTGGACCGCACCGTCGCTCCCCCGGCGGGCCGTGGTGGGCCAGATGGCCGGGTCGAGGTCGGTGCCGACGTCGCTGCCCAGGTCGACGCTCACATGCGCTCCGGTGCGCTCACACCGAGCAGAGCGAGGCCGTTCTCCAGCACGGTGCGGGTCGCCTTCCACAGCAGCAGCCGCGGACCGGCGGTGGGTGCGAGCTCCTCGTCGCCCTTGGGGAGCACCTGGCACTCGTCCCAGAAGCGCTGCGCCGCCTTCGCCACCTTCTCCTCCAGGTACCGCGCGACCCGGTGCGGCTCGCGCAGCTCGGCCGCGGTCGCGACGACGGCGGGGAACTCCGCGAGGGCCAGCAGCAGCTCGCTCTCACGGGCGTGGACGAGCAGGGACAGGTCGGCGTCGTCGGGGGACGGCACCGTGATGCCGAGGTCGGTGGCGTGCCGCAGCACCGAGGCGGCCCGGGTGGCGGCGTACTGCACGTAGAAGACCGGGTTGTCCGAGCTCTTGCGCGACCACAGGTCGAGGTCGATGTCGATCTGGCTGTCGGTGCTGGAACGGACCAGCGCGTAGCGACCGGCGTCGACCCCCACGGCATCGACGAGGTCCTCGAGCGTGACCACCGTGCCGGCACGCTTGCTCATCCGCAGCGGCTCGCCGTCGCGCAGCAGGTTGACCAGCTGGCCGATGAGGATCTCCAGGTTGACCTTCGGGGTGTCGCCGAAGGCCGCGCACATGGCCATCATGCGGCCGACGTAGCCGGCGTGGTCGGCGCCGAGCATGATGATGCAGCGGTCGAAGCCGCGGTCGCGCTTGTCGAGGTAGTAGGCCAGGTCGCCCGAGATGTAGGCCGGCTCGCCGTCGCTCTTGACGACGACGCGGTCCTTGTCGTCACCGAAGTCGGTGGTGCGCAGCCAGAGCGCGCCGTCCTTGTCGTACATCTGCCCGGCGGCCTGCAGCCGGTCGATCGCCCGCTGCACGGCGCCGGACTCGTGCAGCGCGTTCTCGTGGAAGTACACGTCGAAGTCGACCCCGAAGTCGTGCAGCGACGACTTGATCTCCTCGAACATCATCTGGACGCCGTGGGCCCGGAAGACCTCCTGCGGGTCCTCGGCCTGCAGTGCGTCCGGGGCCTGGGCGAGCACCGCCTGGGCGATCTCACCGATGTAGGCCCCGCCGTAGCCGTCCTCCGGGGCCGGCTCTCCGGTGGCCGCCGCGAGCAGCGACCGGGCGAAGCGGTCGATCTGCGCGCCGTGGTCGTTGAAGTAGTACTCCCGGGTGACCGTGGCCCCGCTGGCCTCGAGCAGCCGGGCGAGCGCGTCGCCGACGGCGGCCCAGCGGACGCCGCCGATGTGGATCGGGCCGGTCGGGTTGGCCGAGACGAACTCCAGGTTGACCCGCTGACCGGCAGCGGCCTGGCCACGACCGAAGGCGGCGCCCTGGCGCACGACGGAGCGGACGACCTCGCCGAGCGCGTCCTGGGCGAGCCGGAGGTTGAGAAAGCCCGGTCCGGCGATCTCGACGGCGGCCACGCCGGACACCTCGCGCAGCCGGGCCGCGAGCACCTCGGCGACCTCGCGGGGCTTCTTGCCCGACGCCTTGGCCAGCTGCAGCGCCACGCTGGTGGCGTAGTCGCCGTGCTCCTTGACCCGGGGGCGCTCCACGGCCACCGTGGCGGGCACCTCGACGTCGAGCTCGCCGGCCGAGACGGCGGCGGCCACGACGGAGCGGACGGCGGCGCCGAGCTCTGCGGGGGTCACCCCTGCAGGCTACCGACGAGGCCTGCCGCACGTCCGGCCCTAGACTCCGCCGCGGAACGCAGCGGCAGGCCCGCTCGTTTTTCCCCGCGACGCGGCTCCGCCTCCGGAGCGCGCTCCCCTGGCACCGAGGACGGCTCCTGACGTGATGGCCCGCGACCCCCAGCCCACCCCCCGCTCCCGCCAGCGCGGCAAGCCGGTTCAGGTGCAGGCCAAGAAGCCCTGGGGCTTCATCGCCGGAGCCACCACCCTCGGGCTGCTCCTGGTGGGCGTGCTGACCTACGCGGTGCTCAACTCGGGTGCCGGTTTCGAGGACCCGCTCAAGCGGGCCGACTCGTCCTTCGGCGACGCGCTCGTCACGGCCGACCCGAAGACGCTGACCCGCAACCACGTGACCACCGACGTCACCTACCCCGCCAGCCCGCCCAACGGCGGTGACCACAACGCGGCCTGGGAGAACTGCGGGGTCTACGAGACGCAGATCCCCGACGAGCACGCCGTGCACTCGCTGGAGCACGGGGCCGTCTGGATCACCTACCGCCCCGACCTGCCCAAGGCGGAGATCGCCACCCTGCGCGACGTCGTGTCCGGCACGCCGTACGCGCTCCTGAGCCCCTACCCGGGCCAGACCGGCAAGATCGACCTGTCGGCCTGGGGCCGTCGCGTCACCGTCGACAAGGCCGACGACGCCATGGTCGAGAAGTTCGTCAAGGTCTACGCCGACGGTCCGCAGACGCCCGAGAAGGGCGCCGCCTGCACCGGCGGCGTCAGCGCCACGGGTCCGCTCCCCCAGGGCGTGACCCCGGGCTCCGGAGCGGCGCCCGCAGCGCCGGCCCCCGCGGCCAGCGCCGGCTGACCCACCCCCTGCTGCACGACGAAGGCGCGGACCCCCGAGGGGCCCGCGCCTTCGTCCTACACGCTCCGGCGGCTCAGGCCTCGGGGAGCCCCGCGAGCCGCCGCACCGTGGCGATGAGCTCATCCGGGTCGAACGGCTTGGTCAGGTAGGCGTCGACGCCGATCCGGCCGCCCCGCTCGAGGTCGGCCTCCTGGGCCCGCGCCGACAGCAGGACCACCTTGACCCCGGCGGTCTCGGGGTCGGCGCGCAACCGGCTCGCGGCCTCCCAGCCGTCCATCCGCGGCATCATGACGTCGAGCGTGATGACCACGGGGTCGACGTCCTTGACCTTGTCGAGGCAGTCCTGCCCGTCGACGGCCGTGGTGACCTCGAAGCCCTCGAGCTCGAGGTTGACGGTGATGAGCTGGCGGATGACGTCGTCGTCGTCGACGACCAGGACGCGACCGAGGGTGCTGGACATCGGCGCACGGTACCGGCCCGCCCGCTCCGTCCGCGGGCGGGGTCGCAGGGCTGCCGGAGGGGCCTGTCCTGGTAGCGTCCGCGGCGCCCCAGAGCCCCCGTAGCTCAGGGGATAGAGCGGCGCCCTCCGGAGGCGTAGGCGCAGGTTCGAATCCTGCCGGGGGCACTCACCGCAGGACGGCTCAGCCGAACTTGGCGTCCAGCGAGGCCGGATCGGCGAGATAGCCCCGCACCAGCGTGGCGAGCTGCGCCGCGTGCGCGCCGTCGACGATCCGGTGGTCGGCCGTCGCCGTCATGACGATCCGGGGCCGGACCACCACCTCGCCGTCGACCGCCATCGGTGCGTCCTGGACGGCACCGACGCAGACGTAGAGCGGGGTGCGGGCCAGCGGGACCTGCGCGACATAGCCCTCGTCGAGACCGAACGAGCCGATGTTGGTGACCATGAGCGACCCCAGCGGATGCGCCGGCTGGCCGAACGCCTTCACACCGATGCCCCCGTTGAGCACCGAGGCGATCATGAGGACCGGGCGCAGCAGGAACCACGGCACCAGGCGGGCGATGCCGCTGGTGGTCTCGTAGGCCTTGTCCTCGCGGGCCCGCAGCCGGACCGCGCCGGCCTCGAGCTCCCGGCTGATCTCGACCAGCGTCTTGGTGTCGACGTCGCACACCTTCCAGGGGGCGAGGTCGACCCCGCCGTCGATGTCGACCGCGAACGCGACGTCGTGCGCCCGGAAGGGCACCAGCCGGCCGAACACGACCCGGTGGTGGAAGGCCGGCACCTGCTCGATGCCGCGCTGGAAGGCCAGCCCGACGACGGCGCCGGGGCTGACCCGCACCCCGTGCTCCTCGCGCAGGCGTCGGCAGTGCTCCAGCACCGCGGTGGCGTCGACCGCCATCCGGGCGTACAGCCGGCTCTCGCGGGGGGCGCGCCACGTCGCGATGGCGATCTTGCGGCGGACGCTGGGCCGGGGCACCGGGACACAGTGCCACCTGCGTCCGGGCCGCAGGTCGGCGCCCGGTCAGCAGCGGCTGGCGGGCGGGGCCGTGCCGGCCACGAGGTAGGTCGTGACCGGGTCGAGCAGACAGGCCGGCGCGCCCTCGCGGTAGACCGTGTGGCCGTCACCCTCGTGGGTGAGCAGCACCCCGGAGCTGAGCTGGCCCGCCAGCGCGACCGACCACGCGTAGGGCGTGGCCGGGTCCCGGGTCGTGCCGATGACGACGACGGGAGGGCTGCCCGGGGCGGTCACCGGAGCCGGCTCGGACACCGGCGGGACCGGCCACGACGCGCAGGCCAACCCGGACAGGGCGATGGCCGGCCCGAACCGGGGGCTGTCCACGGCCACCCGCTCCGCCAGGGCCTGGAACGGCGCGGTGAGTGCGCGGCCAGGGGCGGTCCAGGCAGTTGACCGCGAGGTTGGCCTCGCTGACGTTGCTGTAGCCGTCCGGTCCCCGTTCGAGGTAGCTGTCCGACAGCGCCAGCAGCTGCTCCCCCCGGCCCTGCTGCGCCTCGACCAGGGCGGCGGCGATGGCCGGCCAGCCCGACTCGCGGCTGTAGAGCCCGGCGCCGATTCCCAGGCTGAACTCGCCGGGACCGACCGTGCGCGGCCCCCCGGTGGGCAGCGGCCTGCGCTCGACGTCGGCAGCCAGCCGGTCGAAGGACGCACCGAGGTCGCCCGTCACCGCGCGCCGGAACGCGCAGCGCCGCTGCTGGCAGTCGGCCAGGAACGCCTCCAAGGCGTCGTCGAACCCGCGCGACTGCCCCTCGAGCAGCCCGTCCCACGACAGCGCCGGGTCCAGCGCGCCGTCGAGCACCATCGCCCGGACCCGGGTCGGGAAGCGGTCGAGATAGGCCGCGCCGATCGAGGTGCCGTAGGAGTACCCCAGGTAGGTCAGCCGCTCGTCACCCAGCGCAGCGCGGAGCCGGTCGAGGTCACCGGCCGCCTCGACCGTGGACACGTGCGCGAGCAGCGCGCCGTTGCGGTTCCGGCAGCCTCCCGCGAGCGCGGCGTTGCCCTGCTCGTAGGCGGCGAGCTCCGCGGCGTCGTCCGGGGTCGGGTCGAGGTGGAAGTAGCGGTCGAGCTCTGCGGTGCTCGCGCAACGGATCGGCTCGCTGCGTCCCACCCCACGCGGATCCACGGCCACGAGGTCGAAACGCTGGCGCAACGGCTCCGGCAGTCCGGTCCACGCGGCCCGCAGGTAGTCGACGGCGCTCGCCCCCGGCCCGCCGGGGTTGACGACGAGGGAGCCGATCCGGGCGCCGGTCGCCCGACGCCGGACGACGGCGAGGTCGACGGTCGCCCCCTCGGGGGCGGTCTCGACCAGCGGGACGGTCAGGGTGGCGCACTGGAAGCCGTCCTCGCACCCCCGCCAGTCGAGCGGGGCGGCGGGGGCTGCGGCCGAGGACGACGACGGGGCTGACGTCGGGGCCGTGGGCTCCGCGGCCGGCCCCGGGTTGGCAGCGCACCCCGCCAGGAGCGCGAGCCCGACGAGCAGGGTGGGGAGGCGTCGGCGCACGCCGTCAGTCTGCGGCACTCACCAGGGCACGACCTGCCGGTCCTCCCACAGCAGACCGGTGGGGCCGCCGTCGCGGGAGGCGAGCCACACGGCGGTCTCGGCGCCGTCGGCGGCACTGCGCGGAGCTGCCGTCCCGCCCATGTCGGTGCGGCAGTGACCGGGGCACACGACGTCGGCCAGCACGCCGCGCCGTCCGTCGCCGAGCTCGGCCGCGAGGTTCTTCACCAGGGCGTTCACCGCCGCCTTGCTCACCCGGTAGGGCGCGAGACCGCCGTTGGTGCCCGGCCCGCTCATCCGGCCCAGACAGGCCGACAGCACCACCACGCGTCCCCAGCGCTGCTCGACCATGGCCGGCACGAACGTCGACACCGCGGAGAAGACGCCGTCGAGGTTGGTGCCGAGCACGCGCCGCCACTCGTCGTCGCTGGTGCGCAGCGTCTTCGCCGTCCGCTCGCTCATGACGCCGGCCGAGCACACCAGCACGTCGACGACGCCGCGGTCGTCGAGCCGGGCGGGAAGCGCCCGCACCGCGCCGGCGTCCGCGAGGTCGACCGCCACCCCGACGGCGTCGTGGCCCTCGGCGACCAGGAGGGCTGCTGCTGCCTGCACCCGGTCGGGGTCGCGGGCGACGAGAACCACCCGGGATCCGCGGACGGCGAGCCCACGGGCCACCTCCAGCCCGATGCCGCGGCTGCCTCCGGTCACCAGGGCGGTCCTGCCCGAGAGGTCGACGGCCTGCTCCGGGTGGGTCATGCGACCAGCCTGGCGGCCCCGCGTGGAGGGCGCCACCCGGGGGTAGGCGGCCCGCATGGACGAGCAGCCGACGGGCGACGACGTGGACCGGCAGGCAGGTCGGGGAGCCGGCGACCACGCGGAGACGCCCGGCGACGGGACCGGCCCGGAGGGCCTCGGTGACGGTGAGCGGATGGCCCGCCGACTGGTGCAGGACGTGAGCGCGTTCGAGGTCGACCCGCCCCCGCCGAGCCGCGCCGAAGAGCGCTCTTCCGACCCCGTCCCGGAGTAGCCTCGACCCCCGGTAGCAGCAGAGCAGACTCGAGAAGAGGCGAACCGCAGCGTGACCACGCAGCCGGGCCAGCAGACGGACTTCGGCGCCAACGAGTGGTTGGTGTACGAGATCCAGCAGCAGTACCTGAAGGACCCGGAGAGCGTGTCTCCCGAGTGGCGCGAGTTCCTCGCCGACCTGCCCGCCGACGGTTCGACCAACGGCGGGGCCGCCCCGGCCGCAGCCGCGGACCGCTCGCCCGCCCCGGCGGCGCCGGCCCCGGTGGCGAAGCCCGAGCCTGCGGCGTCCGCCGAGCCGGCCAAGCCCGCAGCGTCGGCCCAGCCCGCCGCCTCTCCCGAGCCCGCCGCCTCCCCCGCCGAGCCCGCCGCCTCTCCCGCCAAGCCCGCCGCCGCCGCTCCGAAGCCCGCGGCCGCCGCCGCCCCGCCGGCCGCCGGCTCGTCCACCGCGCCCCTCAAGGGCGCGGCCGCCCGCGTCGTGACGAACATGAACGCGTCGCTGAGCGTGCCGACCGCCACCTCCGTGCGGGCCGTCCCGGCCAAGCTGCTCGCCGACAACCGCGTCGTCATCAACAACCACCTCAAGCGCACCCGCGGCGGCAAGGTCTCCTTCACCCACCTCATCGGCTTCGCACTCGTCCGTGCCGCCGTCGACGTGCCGGTCATGAACCTGGCCTTCAGCGAGGTCGACGGCAAGCCGGTCGTCGTCACCCCGGAGCACGTCGGCCTCGGACTGGCCATCGACCTGCAGAACGCGAACGGCAGCCGCTCGCTGGTCGTCGCCGCCATCAAGGCCGCCGACACGCTGGACTTCGCCGGGTTCTACGCCGCCTACGAGGACATCGTCCGGCGGGCCCGCGGCGGCAAGCTCACCACCGAGGACTTCCAGGGCACGACGATCAGCCTGACGAACCCCGGCGGCATCGGCACCGTGCACTCGGTGCCGCGGCTCATGCAGGGCGCCGGCGCGATCATCGGCGTGGGCGCCATGGAGTACCCGGCCGAGTTCAGTGGCGCCTCCGAGGACACGCTCGCCGACTGGGGCATCAGCAAGACCATCACGCTGACCAGCACCTACGACCACCGCGTCATCCAGGGCGCGCAGTCGGGCGAGTTCCTGCGCCGCATGCACCAGCTGCTGCTCGGCGAGGACGGCTTCTACGACGACGTCTTCCGGGCCCTGCGCATCCCGTACGAGCCGGTGCGCTGGGTCGCCGACCGCCGGGCCGACCACGAGGGCGACCTGCCCAAGGCCAGCCGGGTCAACGAGCTCATCCACGCCTACCGCGTCCGCGGTCACCTCATGGCCGCGGTCGACCCGCTCGAGGCGACGCCGCGCAGCCATGCCGACCTCGACATCGTCAACCACGGCCTCACCCTGTGGGACCTCGACCGCGAGTTCCCGGTGGCCGGCTTCGCCGCGCAGCGGACCATGAAGCTGCGCGAGGTGCTCGGCGTCCTGCGCGACACCTACTGCCGCAACGTCGGCGTGGAGTACATGCACCTGCAGGACCCCGAGCAGCGCCGCTGGCTGCAGGAGCGCCTGGAGGTCAAGAACCCGCCGGTCGACCGCGACCTGCAGCTGCACGTGCTCAAGCGCCTCAACGCGGCCGAGGCCTTCGAGAACTTCCTGCAGACCAAGTTCGTCGGGCAGAAGCGGTTCTCGCTCGAGGGCGGCGAGTCGGTCATCCCCATGCTCGACGCCGTCCTGACCGGTGCCGCCGACGAGGGCCTGGACGAGGTCGTCATCGGCATGGCCCACCGCGGCCGGCTCAACGTGCTCGCCAACATCGTGGGCAAGAGCTACGGGCAGATCTTCCGGGAGTTCGAGGGCAACATCGACCCGAAGTCGGTGCAGGGCTCCGGTGACGTGAAGTACCACCTCGGCGCCGACGGCACGTTCACCTCGTCCAAGGGCGGGACCACCCGGGTCAGTCTCACGAGCAACCCCTCCCACCTGGAGGCGGTCAACCCGGTCCTCGAGGGCATCGTGCGGGCCAAGCAGGACGTCATCGACAAGGGCGAGGCCGGGTTCTCGGTCCTGCCGGTGCTCCTGCACGGCGACGCCGCCTTCGCCGGTCAGGGCGTCGTCTACGAGACCCTGCAGATGGGCCAGCTGCGCGGTTACCGCACCGGCGGCACCGTCCACGTGGTCATCAACAACCAGGTCGGGTTCACCACCGCTCCCGAGCAGTCGCGCACCTCGGTCTACTCCACCGACGTCGCCCGCGCCGTCCAGGCGCCGATCTTCCACGTCAACGGCGACGACCCCGAGGCCTGCGTCCGGGTGTCCCGGCTCGCCTTCGAGTTCCGCCAGGCCTTCAAGAAGGACGTGGTCATCGACCTCGTCTGCTACCGGCGTCGAGGCCACAACGAGGGCGACGACCCGTCCATGACCCAGCCGATGATGTACGACATCATCGACAACAAGCGCTCGGTCCGAAAGACCTACACCGAGGCCCTCGTGGGTCGTGGCGACATCACCCTCGACGAGGCCGAGGAGGCGCTGAAGGACTACCAGTCCCAGCTCGAGCGGGTCTTCGCCGAGACCCGCGACGCGTCCTCCGGCTCGCCGTCGGAGGTACCGATGGACGAGGTCCACGCGCTCTCGCAGGTCGACAGCGCCGTTTCCCAGGACGTGCTCGACCGGCTGGGCCGCGCCCACGCCGAGCTTCCCGAGGGCTTCACCCCGCACCCGAAGCTGGCTCCGCTGTTCGAGCGCCGGGTGAAGATGGTGCGCGACGGCGGGATCGACTGGGGCTTCGGCGAGCTGCTCGCCTTCGGGTCCCTGCTCCTGCAGGGCACCCCGGTGCGCCTGGCCGGTCAGGACTCCCGCCGCGGCACGTTCGTGCAGCGCCACGCCACGCTCATCGACCGCCGGACCGGCGCCGAGCACACCCCGTTCAAGAACCTCGGCGACCCGGGCACCGCGCCGTTCTACGTCTACGACTCCCTGCTCAGCGAGTACGCCGCGCTCGGCTTCGAGTACGGCTACTCGGTGGCCCGCCCCGAGGCGCTCGTGCTCTGGGAGGCGCAGTTCGGCGACTTCGTCAACGGCGCGATGACCATCATCGACGAGTTCATCTCCTCCGGTGAGGCCAAGTGGGGCCAGCGCAACGGCGTCACGCTCCTGCTGCCGCACGGCTACGAGGGCCAGGGCCCCGACCACAGCTCGGCCCGGATCGAGCGCTTCCTGCAGCTGTGCGCCGAGGACAACATGACGGTCGCGACCCCGACCACCCCGGCGCAACCACTTCCACCTGCTGCGCGCCCAGGCGCTGTCGCCGCTCAACCGGCCCCTGGTGGTCGCGACGCCGAAGTCGATGCTGCGCCTGAAGGCAGCCGTGTCGGCGCCGGAGGACTTCACCACGGGCCGCTTCCAGCCGGTGATCGACGACGCGAAGTCGACGACAAGGGCGCCGTCGACCGGGTGGTGCTGTCGGCCGGCAAGGTCTACTACGACCTGCTGGCGGCGCGTGACAAGGCGCAGGACATCGCGGACCGCGCTGGTGCGGGTCGAGCAGCTCTACCCCGTGCCCGGCGAGGAGGTCGCCGACGTGCTCGCCGGCTACCCCGGCCTGCAGGACGTGCTTTGGGTGCAGGAGGAGCCGGCCAACCAGGGTCCGTGGCAGCACATCGCCCTGTCGCTGCCGGAGTTCCTGCCCGAGCACCTCCCGCTGCGCCGGGTCTCCCGACGGGCCTCGCGCCTCGCCGGCCGCCGGCTCGAGCAAGGTCCACCAGGCCGAGCAGGCGGCGCTGGTCGAGGCCGCGCTCGGCCGCTGAAGGCGGCGAGCCAGGTGTACAGCACCGACCGGGGCATCGAGGAGCTCGAGGAGCGTCGCGGCGAGGAGCAGGTGACCCTCGCCTGGCTCGCCGGGCGGATGCGCGAGTTCGTCGACCTCAACCCCGAGTTCGAGGTGCCGGTCGACCGGCTGACCACCTGGCTCGCCCGGCTCGAGGACGACGACGAGTAGTCCCGCGCCCGACCTCGACGAGGTCGCCCGGCGGGTCCTGGCCCTGCCGGGCGTCGTCGAGGGGACGCGCTACGGCCGACGGTCGTGGAGCGTGGGACGCCGTGCCGTGGCGTGGGAGCGGCCGCTGACAGGGGCCGACGTCCGGCGCTACGGCGACGCCCCGGTGCCCACGGGAGAGCTGGTGGCCGTGAGCACCGCCGACCTGTCCGACAAGCAGGCCCTGCTCGCTGCCGGCCACCGGGGCGTGCTCGACCTCGAGCACTTCGCCGGATTCGCCGCGGTGCTGGTGCAGCTCGATCGGGTCGGGCCGGCTGTGCTCGACCAGCTCCTGCGCGAGGCGTGGGAGGCGGCCTCCGGGCCCGGAACCGGCGCGACCCGCACCTGACCGGACGACCGGGCCGGGCGACCGGGCCGGCTACCGCTCGCGCTGCTCGTACAGCGGCGCCGTGGCGCGCTCGGCTCCGGGCAGCAGCACCCGGCTCCCCGGGAGGACGGCGACGGCGAACGCATTGCTCGCGGGGCGCAGGTAGGGCACGTCGGCCGAGCTCAGCGACAGGCGCAGCCGGTGGCCGGCCTCGAACCGCCAGGCGAAGGCGAACGCGTCGTAGGTGACCCGGTGCTGGCCCGCCGGCGCAGCCCCGAGCTGCTCGGCGTACGCGCCGCGGGTGATGAGCCGCGCCGTGCCGTCCGGGGCGACGTCGTAGAGCTTGGGGTGGGCCTGGAAGGCCACGGCACCACTGCTCGGGACCGGGGCGCCGGTGTTCGCCGAGACCACCTGCAGGTCCAGGGTCGGCACGCCCGCGTAGTCGACGGCCGCGGCCAGCGGGGCGCTGTCGAACGTCGCGACGTCGACCGGAGTGGCCGTGGACGGGACGTCCACCCCGAGGTACTCCTGCGAGCCCTCCCCGATCAGCCGCCCACCGACCGGCTCGGAGGTGGGGTCGCCCCCGGTGCCGCTGGCCAGCACCACCGGCAGCGCTGCGGGGCAGGGGGCGGCAGAGAGCGTGCCGGCGCCCGGCCCGGTCCGCACAGGCTCATCGGCACCTGGGCGCCGAACGGGTAGGAGGTGGCCGCGGCGAGCCGGTTCACCGCCCCCTCGGTGTCGTTGCCGAAGTACTGCGTGCGGGCGTACTCGATCGGGGCGGCCTTCTCGATGCCGTTGTCGATGCCGCGCACGTAGTGGTCGAGCCAGTCGATCGCCTGCTGCTCGACGCGACCGATCTCAGGGCCGCCGCCGGAGCGGGACGGCGGGTGGCCGAGACCGCCCAGGTAGAGCCGGGTCGGGATGCCGCGTGACTGCAGCTCGCGGAAGCCGTCGAGGGCGGCGCCGCCGTCGAACAGGCCGTCGTTGAGGCCCTGGGCGAAGAACACCGGGATCGTGACCTTGTCCCACTTGCCCACCGCGGACCGGTCGTCGAGGTAGGCGTGCAGACCGTCGAGGTCGACCCCGGCGCTGGCCTTGGCGTAGGCAGCGTCGATGGCCGGCTCGTAGTTGTTGTAGCCGTCGTTGCGCTGACGTCCCGCGGCGTAGAAGCCCGACAGGTAGGCCTGCTTGAGCACACCGTTCGGCAGCAGGCCCGCGTAGGCGTCGGTCCAGGTGGCGGCGGCGATCACGGCCCGCACCGCCGTGCTGCCCGACCGGGCCAGGGCCAGGGCGTGCGCCCCGCCGTAGGAGCCGCCGTACTGGCCGATGTGGTCCTTCCAGACCGGGACGGACGGGCTGGTGTTCAGCCAGTTGATCGCGGCCAGGAGGTCGTGCTGCTCCTTCGGTCCGACGAGGTCGACCTGCCCCTTGGTGGCGCCGAAACCGCGGCTGGAGTAGCGGAGCACGACATAGCCCGGGCCGCTGCCTTGCGGGCGAGGTCGCCGTCGCCGGCCTTGCTGCCGAGGTAGCCGTGGTTGATGACCAGGGCCGCGAACGGCCCGTCGCCTCTCGGCACGGTGACCCGGGCGTCCAGGACGACCGGGTTTCCCAGCAGGTCCGGGTCGGGAACCGGGATCAGGACGTCGCGGTCGTCCGAGGCGTACGGCGCGGCGCCCCCGGTCTGGTCGGACGGCGCCGCGGTCGTCGCATCGGTCGTCCCGTCGGTGGACGAGGACGCGGCGAACGCGGACGGACCGGCGAGCAGGCCGAGCAGGGCAGCCGCGACGAGCGCGCGACGGGGCAGTGACATGCCTGCAACAGTTCTGCGCCGGACGGCGGACTCCTGCCCCGGTCAACGGTCTCGCAGCGCGCTCCGGCTCAGCGGCGGGAGTACGGACCGAAGCGGGGTGCGGCGATCCGGCGGTCGACGCCGCTGACCACGGTGTCGCAGCGCCAGCAGCAGCCCGACGACGAAGCCGACCACGTGGGCGCCGTAGGCGACCCCGCCCGCGTCGTTGACGCCGCCCCGCGGAAGTACAGGTACTGCAGGACGAACCAGCTACCGAGCACCAGCCAGGCGGGCAGCCGCACCGGCAGGAAGAAGAAGAAGGTCAGCAGCGACCAGACCTTGGCGCGCGGGAACATGAGCAGGTAGGCGCCGAGGACGCCGGCGATCGCCCCGGAGGCCCCGACCAGCGGGGTCGTGGAGCCGCGTCGAGCAGCGCGAAGCCGTACGTCGCCGCGTACCCGCACCCCAGGTAGAACAGCAGGAACTTCAGCCGCCCGAAGCGGTCCTCGACGTTGTTGCCGAAGACGTAGAGGAACAGCATGTTGCCGAGCAGGTGCGCCCACCCGCCGTGCAGGAACATCGCGGTCAGCACCGACAGGAAAGGGGACTTGTCGAAGGGCGGCGGGCTCACCACCTCGCACGTCCCGGGCTCTCCGCCCGCCCGGCCGTTCGCGGCCCGGGGCTCCTGGCGGTTGGAGGTGACCTCGTCGGGCTGTGCGGCGTAGTGGTCGAAGAACTCCAGCACCTGCGCACTGGCCGGCGTCCTCGGCCCCGCCGGACAGCGCGGTGAACGCGACCGGGCTGAGCAGGAACGCGACGACGTTCACCGCGATCAGCAGGTAGGTGACGACCGGGGTGCGGCGGACCGGGTTGACGTCGTGGATCGGCAGCACCACGGGGCGGCTCCTGTGCTCGGTGCGGCGTGCGGGTCAGGTGGTCAGCACGAGCTTGCCGAAGACGTCCCCGGTGGCCAGCTTCTCGAACGCCGCCCGTGCCTGCGCGAGCGGGAACACCTCGTCGACGAGCGGCCGGGTGCCGGTGGCGTCGAGGAACCGGAGCAGCTGCTCGAGCTCGGTCCGGGTGCCCATCGTCGAGCCGACGACGCGCAGCTGCAGGAAGAACAGCCGGTTGAGGTCGGCCCCCGGGTCCGCCCCGCTGGTGGCGCCGGACACCACGAGCGTGCCGCCCGGGCGCAGGCTCTTCATGCTGTGGCCCCAGGTGGCCTTGCCGACGGTCTCGATCACGGCGTCGACCCGGGCGGGCAGCCGCGCCCCGCTCTCGAAGACGGCGTCGGCCCCGAGCTCGAGGGCCCGGGCGCGCTTGGCCTCGTCGCGGCTGGTGGCGTAGACGACCATGCCGGCCGCCTTCGCCAGCGCGATCGCGGCGGTCGCGACCCCGCCGCCGGCGCCCTGCACGAGCACGCGGTCACCGGGCTTGGCCCCCGACTGCGTGAACAGCATGCGGTAGGCGGTCAGCCAGGCGGTCGGCAGGCAGGCCGCCTCCTCGAACGACAGGCCGGCCGGCTTCGGCAGCAGGTTGCGCGCGGGCACGACCACCTGCTCGGCCAGCGACCCCTGGTGCAGCTCGGACAGGATGGTGCGCTTCGGGTCGAGCGTCTCGTCGTCCTTCCAGGACGGATCGCCGACCAGACCGTGCACGACGACCTCGGTGCCGTCGTCGGTGACCCCCGCGGCGTCGCAGCCGAGCGATCATCGGCAGCCGGTCGGGGGCGAGGCCGACGCCCTTGAGCGACCACAGGTCGTGGTGGTTGAGCGACGCGGCCTTCACGTGGACCCGCGCCCAGCCCTCGGGCACCTCGGGTCGGGGCGCTCCCCGACCTCCAGCCCGGACAGCGGGTCGTCGGCGGACTGGGAGACGCAGGAGGCGGCGAGCATCTGCCGAACCTACGCGGAGCGCGCGCGAGCCCCTCGTCACGGGCCGCCTGCGCGACGGCGGCGGCCACCGCGGGCGCCACCCGGGGGTCGAACGGCGACGGGATGACGCACTCGGCGGACAGGTCGTCACCCACGACCGCCGCGAGGGCCTGGGCGGCAGCGAGCTTCATGCCCTCGCTGACCCGGGAGCGCCCGCACGCTCATCGCGCCCTTGAAGACGCCCGGGAAGGCGAGCACGTTGTTGATCTGGTTCGGGAAGTCGCTGCGACCGGTGGCGACGACGGCGGCGCCGCACGCGTGGGCGACCTCGGGAGCACCTCCGGCACCGGGTTGGCCATGGCGAACACGATCGAGCCGGGGTTCATCGACCGGACCGCCTCGGGCGGAACCGTGCCGCCGGACAGGCCGATGAGGACGTCGGCTCCCGCGAGCGCCTGCTCGAAGGACCCCGTGTGCCGGCCGGTGTTGCTGATGTCGGCGAACGCCTGCTTCTCGACGTTGAGCCCGTCGCGGCCGGTGTAGATCATCCCCTGGCGGTCGGCGATGGCGAGGTCACCGATCGCCGGCGTCGAGGATCATCTTCGACACCGCGATGCCGGCCGCGCCCGCCCCGCTGACCACCACCCGCAGGTCGGCCAGCGACCGGCCGGTCAGACGGGCCGCGTTCTGCAGCGCCGCGACCACCACGATGGCGGTGCCGTGCTGGTCGTCGTGGAAGACCGGGATGTCGAGCCGCTCCTGCACCCGGCGCTCGACCTCGAAGCAGCGCGGGGCGCTGATGTCCTCGAGGTTGATGCCGCCGAAGGCCGGCGCGAGCCGCACGATGGTCTCGACGAGCTCGTCGACGTCGGTCACGTCGAGGCAGATCGGCACGGCGTTGACGCCGCCGAACTGCTTGAACAGCAGGGCCTTGCCCTCCATGACCGGCAGCGAGGCGACCGCGCCGATGTCACCGAGCCCCAGCACCGCCGTCCCGTCGGTGACCACCGCGACGGTCTGCGACTTCCAGGTGTAGTCGTAGGCCAGCGCCGGATCGTCGGCGATGGCGAGGCAGACCTTGGCGACGCCGGGCGTGTAGGCCAGCGACAGCTCCTCGCGGCGTCGTCGACCGACACCCGGGAGACCACCTCGACCTTGCCGCCGCGGTGCAGCGCGAAGACGGGGTCGGCGTCGCGCTGGGCGCGCATCGCGGCCCGCTCGGGAGCGTCCACGGGGTCGTCGGGGTCGGTCACGGACAGGTCCTCCAGCTGCGCGGTCACTGCGCGGCGCTCCTCGGATGGTGCGGACGGCGGATCGCGACGCCGGGGCGCGAGAGGCAGGTCGGCCGCGCGCAGGACGTCGTCCGGGGGTCACCCGAGCGGGACGAGTCTCCCACACGGCGCCCTCGCTAGGGTCGCCGCCATGGACGTCGTGGAGCTGTCGGTCCCGGGTGCGTGGTCGTTCACCCCCAAGCAGTGGCCCGACCCGCGGGGCGTGTTCCTCGAGTGGTTCAAGGCGTCCGGTGTTCGCCGAGCACTGGGCCACGAGCTGACCCTAAGCAGGCGAACCACAGCGTCAGCAGCCGCGGCACGCTGCGCGGCGTCCACTTCGCCGACGTCCCGCCCGGCCAGGCGAAGTACGTCTACTGCAGCAAGGGCGCGGTCCTCGACGTCGTCGTCGACCTGCGGGTCGGCTCCCCGACCTTCGGCGCCGTCGACGCCGTGAGCTCGACGACGTCGACCGGCGCGCGCTGTACCTGTCGGAGGGCCTCGGGCACGCGTTCCTCGCCCTGACCGACGACGCCAACGTCACCTACCTGTGCAGCGAGCCCTACGCGCCGGGCCGCGAGCACGGCGTGCACCCGCTGGACGAGGCGCTCGGACTGCGGGGCTGCCGGGATGGCCGGCCGACCTGGAGCCGCTGCTGTCGGACAAGGACGCCGCGGCGCCGTCGCTCGACGCAGGCGCGGGCGTCCGGGCTGCTGCCCTCGTACGAGGCGTGCCGGCCTTCACCGCGTCGCTGCGCGACACTGAAGGTCGTCTGCGGGGCACCGCGCTGGCCGGAACGCTCCTGCTCCTGACGGCCTGCGGCGGCTCCCCGGGCGGCGTCGACGATCCCGGCCGCCCGGGTCGCGCCGTCGCCGCCTGGGACGCCGGCGACGGGCCGGGTGCTGTGGCGAAGGAGCGGACCCGCCGTCACCGGCGACCGACCCGGTGCTGGTCGACGGTGTGGTGGTGACTGTGGGGGACGGACCCCTGGTCGCCTACGACGCCCGCACCGCGAGCGGCTGTGGTCGCTTGCGGCCGTCGGGCCGGTGCCGCCCCAGGTCGCCGGGGGCCTGCTGCTGCTGGCGCGCGACGGCCGCTGCGCGCTGTCGAGGCCCGCAGCGGCCGCAGGCGTGGCGTGCGCAGACCGGTCCGGGCACCAGGTGCAGGCCGGACCGGGTGGGGTGGTCCTGCTCGCGCATCGCCGGGCCCGGCTCCTGGACCGGACCGGCCGGCAGGTCTGGGACGTGCCCGTGGCCGACGGCGCCGTCGCCGCGCACGCCGGCGCGGACGTGGTGTCGATCGGTGGAGCCCGCGGTGGCGTGACCGCGCTGTCGACGACCGACGGCGGCGTCCTGTGGCAGGTCGCGACGCCGCCCGTCGCGACGCTGCACGCCACCGCCGGCCGGCGTCCTCGTGGGCACCGACGATGGGCGTGACGCGCGCTCGACGCCGGGACCGGCCGCGCGACGTGGCAGCGGCCACCGATGGCGGACGCGTGCCGCTGCAGACGTCCCCGGGGTACGTGCTGCGCGCCGGCAGCGCCCGGAACGAGCCTGGTGCTCGACCCGGCCGACGGCTCCGTGGTGCAGAAGCAGCGGACCGAGGGCGACGTCGCACTGCTCGAGGCCGGGGTGGTGACCGCCACCGGCCACGCCCTGGTGGCCCGCGGGGCCACGACGGGCGGGTGCGCTGGAGGCGCGAGGTCCCACCGGCGAGCGGCCGCAGCTGCGCCTCGACGCCGGCGGCGGTGTCGTGGTGGGCGTCCTGGCCTGGGGTCAGGAGGTGGAGCGCGACTGAGAGGTCAGGACGCGGCGCGGGGACGGTAGGCGTCGACGACCCCGGAGGCCGGGTCGGCCGACGTTCCCGAGCCCTCGGACGTCGTCAGGAAGCCCAGGCCGTCGGCCTCGTAGGCGATGGCCTCGCCCTGCTTGGTCGGCAGCAGCGGGATGACCCGCGGCGGACCGGCGAACGCTGCCGCCAGGTTGCCGCCGGAGACCGGGAACTCGAACGCCGTCGTGTAGGTCCGGACGACGATGCGGCTGCCGTCGCGCGTGACGTCGGCAGCGGTGACCGCCAGGGCGGACTGCGGCGCGGCGTCGACGCCCGGGAGGCCGCGCACGTCGAGGTCGGCGACCTTCTCATCCGCACCGGGCCGGCGGCCGGACGGCCCGCGGAGGCGTAGACCTCGCTGCGGCCGGTGTAGGTCGAGAAGCCGGTCGCCGGGTCGCGGTCCTTCGTGACGACCAGCAGACGACCGTCGGGGAGCTGCACCAGGGACTCGGCGTCACGCGGGCCGGACGGGTAGAGCAGCTGGTACACCGCCCGCACCGGCACCGGCTGCTCGGTGGCGGGTCGACGGCCGGGACGGTGGTGGGCTCGGCGACCTCGTAGACCGTCACGCCGGGGGCCCGGGCCTGGGGGTTGTCGCCGATGTCGGCCAGCAGCAGGACCGGGGTGCCGTCCGCGGCCGTACCGCGAGCCAGGTCCTCCCAGTCGATGGCGGTCGCCGTGCCGAGGTCGGGGACGGTGAGGTCGGGCAGGTCGAGCCGGTAGGTGGCCGTCGTGGCGCACGTGCGCGGGTCGACCGCGAAGAACCGCGAGCTGTCGCCGGAGTCGTTGTGCGTCCACAGCGCCCGGGCGTCGGTGGACGACCGCCAGCCCGCTCGACTCCCCGATCCGCGCGTCGGTGAACCGGCAGAGCCGCTCGGCGACGAGGTCGACCGGCGCGGCGAGCACGCGGCAGCGCCGCCACGACGGCGAGCAGGGGGAGCGAGGGACAGCGCGGCGACGCAGACTCATGCAGGGCACTTCGCCCCGCATGCCGCCGCGATCCTGCCGACGGTCCGGCGAAATCGCCCGACGGTCGGCGAACCCCCGGTGGCCAGGCGCGCAGCAGCACCCGCGCGAGCACGTCGGCGTGACCGCCCGTCCAGCCCTGTCCCGCGGACGGCCTGGTTGTCGGCCTCGACCAGCCAGCCGTCCGCCGACCGGCCGGACGCGCCCGCTTGACCACCAGCAGCTCGGGCCTCGCCCAGGGCCGGGCACGACGAGGTCGCCGGGCCGGACGCGCGCGCCGTAGCGCACCAGCAGGCAGTCGCCGGTGCGCAGGGTGGGCAGCATGGACGGGCCGTCGACGAGCACGGCGCCGAGCCGGGTCCGGAGGCGCGGCGCGGGGGTCACCGCGACTAGTGTCGGAGGCAGAGCCCATGAACCCCGACGAGAGGCCACCACGTGTTCCCCGGTCTGAAGAATTCAGCCTGAATCCCCGCACCGTCGTCAGCGCCCACTGCGACCTGCCCTGCGGCGTGTACGACCCCGCCCAGGCCCGCATCGAGGCCACCTCGGTCCTCGCCATGCAGAAGAAGGCCCAGGCCAACGACGACGAGCGCTACCGCGAGCGCGCGCAGATCATCATCCACGAGCGCGCCGGCCTGGCGAAGCACCACCTGGCCGTCCTGTGGCACGACTACTTCAAGCCCGAGCACTTCGAGAAGTACCCGGAGCTGCACGACCTCATCAACAAGACGATCAAGGCCGCCAGCGGCACCGGCGCCCGCGGCTCGCTCGACCCGGCCACCGGCCAGGCCCTGCTCGAGGGCATCGACGCCGTCGCGAAGATCTTCTGGGAGACCAAGGGCAAGGAGTACGTCGCGCCGCAGTCGGCCGACCAGGCCTAGTCCGCCGCAACACCTCCGCACGACCGGCGACCCGGCTCCCTGAGGGGGGTCGGGTCGTTCTGGTTGGGTGGGCGCCCATGGGTGAACTCCTGCTGATCCGACATGGCGAGACGGCCTGGTCGGCCTCGTCCCAGCACACCGGGCTGACCGACCTGCCTCTGACCGAGCGGGGTGAGGAGCAGGCGCGGTCGCTGTCCGGCCGCCTCGCGGGTCGGGACGTCGTCGCCGCGTTCGTCAGCCCGCTGCAGCGGGCCGGCCGCACCGCCGAGCTCGCCGGGCTGCAGGCCACGGTGGACCCCGACCTCGTGGAGTGGGACAACGGGCTGTACGAGGGTCGGACCACGGCCGAGATCCGACAGGACCAGCCCGGCTGGTGGCTCTGGACCGACGGCGCCCCCGGCGGCGAGACCTGGGAGCAGGTGCAGCCGCGGTGCGAACGCACCCTCGACCGCTGCACGCCGCTTCTCGAGCAGGGCGACGTCGTCCTGGTCGGCCACGGACACAGCCTGCGCGCCCTCGCGGCGGTGTGGCTGGGGCTGCCCGCCTTCCAGGGCGGCCTGTTCACGATGGAGCCGGCCCGGCTGTCGGCGCTGGGCACCTACCGCGACCACCGGGTGGTCACGCTCTGGGACGCGCCGTGATCCGCGAGGCCGTCGCGGCCGACGTCCCCGTGCTCCTCCAGCTCGTGCGCGAGCTGGCGGAGTACGAGCGCGAGCCCGACGCCGTCGAGGCCACCGAGGACGACCTGCAGCGGGCGCTGTTCGTCGAGCACACCGCGTCCTGCCACGTCGCTCTGGACGCCGAGGGCGCCGTCGTGGGGTTCGCGCTCTGGTACGTCACGTTCTCGACCTGGAAGGGCCGACCGGGGCTGTGGCTGGAGGACCTGTTCGTCCGGCCGAGCGCCCGCGGCACCGGGCTGGGGCGGGCTCTGCTGCAGACGCTCGCCGCCGTGTGCGTGGACCGCGGCTATCCGCGGTTCGAGTGGTGGGTCCTCGACTGGAACGCGCCCGCCATCGGCTTCTACCGCTCGCTGGGGGCCACCCCCCAGGACGAGTGGACGACGTTCCGCGTCGACGGCGAGGCCCTGCAGCAGCTCGCCGGAGGCTGACCGGGCGCCGTCGGGCACACCCGGGGGCGCCGCCCGGCCGGGCCGGCCGCTACCCGCGGACCCGCAGCAGCACCTTGCCGGCCGCCCGGCGCTCGTCGATCTCACGCAGCGCCTCGGCGGCCTCGGCCAGCGGCCGGACACTGCTGATCGGCGGGACCAGCACCCCGGACGCCAGCAGCGGCGCGATCTCGGCCCACTGCTCCTGCAGGTACCCCGGGTCCGACATCCAGAAGGCGCCCCAGCCGACACCGACGACCGACACGTTCGACAGCAGCAGGCGGTTGACCTTGACCGTGGGGATCTCCCCCTCGGTGAAGCCGACGACCAGCAGCCGGCCCTCGCGCCCGAGGCTGCGCAGCGAGTCGGTCATCCGGTCGCCGCCCACCGGGTCGACCACGACGTCGACGCCCTTGCCGGAGGTCAGGTCCTTCACGGCGTCCTTGAAGCCGGCGGCCAGCACCACCTCGTCCGAGCCGGCCGCCCGGGCGACCTCGGCCTTCTCGGGCGTCGACACGACGCTGATCACACGGGCGCCATAGGCCTTGGCCAGCTGGATCGACGCCGTGCCGATGCCGCCGGCGGCACCGTGCACCAGGACGGTCTCCCCCTCCTGCAGCCGGGCCCGGCGGACCAGGCCGAAATGCATCGTCAGGTAGTTCATCGGCAGGGCCGCGCCCTGCTCGAACGAGACGGCGTCAGGCAGCGGGAACACGCCCCACGGCTCGACCGCGACCACCTCGGCGAACCCGCCGAGCCCGGGGAAGGCGGCCACCCGGTCGCCCGCTCGCACTGGCGACCCCTCGGGTGCCGACCGCACCACGCCGGCCACCTCCGAGCCCGGGACGAACGGCAGGTCGGGCTTGATCTGGTACTGCCCCCTGCTCTGCAGCACCTCGGGAAAGGTCACGCCCGCGACCTCGACGTCGATCACCACCTGGTGCGGCTGCGCCACCGGCTCGGCGACGTCGACGACGCGGACGGCGGCGGGACCGTCCAGGGTGTGGATCTGCACAGCGCGCACGGACTCTCCTGACACGGGACCGGTTCGGGACCGCAGTGTGCCGGACGTCGGCGACCGACCCGACCGCGGACGACCGCGCTGTCGGATGCACGTCCTGACAGGCATGAGACGCCCGCTCCTCCTCGCCCTGCTGGGCGTCATGGTGCTGCCCGCCTTTGCCGTGACCGGCGTCGCCTCCGCGCAGGACCCTCCCCCCACCCGGCCGGCCCTGCAGCTGACCGACGCCGACGACGGCCGCACCGTCCATGTCGCCCCGGGCGTCCGGGTTCTGGTGCGGTTGGCCGCACCAGGTTCGGGCGACGTGTGGCGGGGCCTGGAGGACGGCGGGCCGACCCTGCACGTCGTGCGCTACAGCACGTCCGGCTCGGGTCTGGAGGTCGACCTCGACGCTCTCGACGCGCGGCCCGAGCCGCAGGGCCTGACCGCCTACGCCGATGCTGCCTGCTTCCACGCCGAGCCGGCCTGCGCACGCCCAGGACGGGTCTGGCGGGCGTCCATCGTCGTCGACGCCGGCCCGACCGACCCCTCGGACCTCGCCTGCACGACGTACGCCCGGCCCTCCGCCTCGGCCGCCCCCGGCACCGTCTACGCCGCCGCCGAGGACGACGGTCGGACCGTGCGCGTCCCCCGTGACGGCCGCCTGGTGCTGTTCCTGGACGGCTGCGCCGAGCCGTCCTGGGCTCTGCCGTCCGCGGACCGTGCGCTCGTGCGCACGTCCGCCGACCTCGACCGTCAGCGCGGCGCCGTCAGCGCCGTGTTCGTGCCCCAGGCGTCCGGTACCGCGACCGTCACGGCCGGCGCCGATGCCCGCTGCCTGCACCGCACCACACCCTGCTCGGTGGCCGCGCGCGCCTTCACCCTCACCGTCGAGGTGACCCCCGCGTCCTCCCCCAGCCCGCACCCGTGTGCGAAGCCGGTCTTCGAGGGCGTGACCCTGAGCCCGCTGCGCGTCGCGGCCGGCGACCCGGTGTCGGTCCAGGGGGGTCGCCGGGACCTCTGTGTGGAGGAGTCGCAGGAACCGGAGCGCGAGTTCACGCTGCTCGCCCGGTCCGAGGGCGGCCCTGAGTCGGTCGTCGAGCAGCGGAGGGCGCGCTTCTTCCGCAGTGAGGTCCGTCCGGGAGCCACCACCACCTACCGCCTGCTCATGGACGGCAGCGAGGTCGGCTCGCGGCCGCAGGACACGACGGTGGTCGTCGACCGGGTGTCCGGGTCGTGCGCGAACCTGCGCCTGGGCGGCCCCGCGCGGACCGCCGCGGGGAGCCCCGCCGTCCTGACCGGGAGCACGCCCGACAGCGGCACCGTGCGGGTCTTCTTCCGGCGTCACAACCAGCCGTACAGCCTGCGGCGGACCCTCACGCCCGGCCCCGACGGCCGCTTCACGACCTCGTTCTCGGTCACGGCGGATCACCGCTGGTACGCGAGCACCGACCGGTGCGACACCGTTCCGGGGCTGACGCAGGCCGTGCCCGTCGTGCTCGGTCCGGCCCGGGTCCGCCGAGGTGACACCGTCACGCTGCGCGTCCTGGCGCCGACCGACGTCCGCACCGTGCTGTTCTTCCGCGGAGCCGGACAGACCTTCACCCCCCGACGGGCCTTCCGGGGACCGGGGACGACCACCTACGTGGCCACCAGCGACCAGCGCTACTACCCCGCGACCCCGAGCACCACGGGAGCGCCACGGCTGACCCAGGTGCTCAGGTGAGGGCGCCGGCCAGCAGCAGCCCGAGCGCGCACGAGGTCAGGCAGCCGACTGTGCTGACCAGCGCGTAGCGCGCCCCACCGCCCTGCACGACCTCGAGCGCGTAGGTCGAGAACGTGGTGAGCGCGCCGCAGAACCCGATGCCCACCAGCGCGGCCATCGACGGCCCCGCGTGCAGCAGCAGCCCCAGCAGCAGGCTGCCGGCGAGGTTGACGGCCAGGGTCGCGGTCCGGCCCGGGACCGCACGGGACACCCCCCACCTCAGCAGCGCTCCCGCCGCTCCCCCGGCCGCGACCAGCAGCAGCGTCACGGTCGGGCCAGCCGCAGACCCAGCGACGCCAGGGCGAGGCCCCCCAGCGTGGTGAGCCCGAGGTAGCCGAGCGCAAGACCCGGCGCCGCCACGACCAGCCGGTCGGTCTGCAGGGCGAGCGCCGAGAACGTGGTGAACCCGCCGAGCACGCCGGTACCGACCAGGGGGCGCAGGACGGGTCCGTCGGGGCACCGCCCCACGAGCAGCCCCAGCAGCAGGCAGCCGATCAGGTTGGCCACGAGCGTGGCCACAGGCAGCGCTCCCGGCGACGTCGGGAGCGCGAGCGTCAGGCCGTACCGGGCGCAGGCGCCGAGCGCTCCGCCCAACGCGACGAGCAATGGCACGGGCAGCACCGGTCCAGTCTGCCGCCGGGCCGGAGCGGGCACGTGGCGGTCAGTCGTGGGCCGGGTCGGCCCGTCGTCGCAGCGCGAGCGCTCCCCCTGCCAGGGCCGCTGCGGCCAGGCCGAGCATCCCGGTCCCCCCGGTCGACGGCAGGCCTGCGGCGGCAGGTACCGGTGCGGCCGACGCGGGCGCTGCGGAGGCGGGCGCGGCGCGCAGGAACGCCGGAGCCGCCACGAGCAGCTCCACGTTGCGGTCCTCGACCGCGCCGCGGCGGTCGCTGTCGCGCTCCTGCCAGTCGTTGGCGGCGAGCTCGCGCGCCAGGGAGGCCAGGGCGCGGGGCGAGGACAGGTCGCCGCCGTAGGACAGCGGCGCGTCCGGATCGAGCACCGTGCCGAAGACCGAGAGCGTGCCGTCGGCGTTGTCGACGAGCTCGAACAGGCGCGCCTGGCACGGCCAGTCGACGTGGGCGGCGGTCTGCACCTCCCAGAAGCCGCCACCGCCGGCCCGCTTCTGCGGCGTGACCCGGTGGCGGTGGGTGTGCCCGTTCACCCACAGCACCACGTTCGGGAAGCTCAGCAGCAGGTCGCGGACCGCCGGGCCGAGCACGCGCGGGCGGGGGTCGTCGTCGGCGACCAGGGAGTTGGTCATGGAGGCGACGGTGTGGTGGCTGAACACCACCACCAGACGGTTACCCGTCTCGGCCAGGCGTGCGCCGAGCCAGGCGAACTGGACCGGGTCGAGCGAGCCGTCGCTGTTGCCGTTCGGGTTCACCGTGTCGAGCACGATCCCCCGCACCCCCGGGGCCGGGTCGAAGACGTAGTAGGCCGTCCCCTGCGCGAGGTTCGCCGACGTGTAGCCGTGCCCCAGGGGACGGCCTCCGGTCGTGAAGTGCTCGGAGATCGTGGCCGTGCGGTCGATCACCGCGCGCTCGGGGTCGGCCGTCACGATCCGGACCGGGGCACCGCCGACGGCGCCGGGCAGCCGGGCCGGGTTCCCTGCGGCCTGCTCGAGGTCGCTGGGGCTCACCCCGGCCGGCAGGCCCACCGCCTTGACCGGCCCGGTCGCGGCGTTGGTGAGCTGGAACGACTGGGGGAAGTTGCCCTGCACCAGGCCGTCGTGGTTGCCGTAGGCGGTGTACCAGGGCATGTCGAGGCCGGTCGCGAGGAACGGCCGGCGGGCGGCGTCGAGCAGGCCCTTCACCACCGGAAAGCCGTAGACCGCGCGCGCCTGGTCGTCCCCGCCGACGGCGCCGTCCGGTGTGCCGTCGGGGTGCCAGTAGTGCGGGTCGTAGCTCGCGGCGTCGGCGTCGGCCACCCCCTCGTAGCGGTCGGTCGTGCCGCTGTCCGGCGTCACGCGCGCACCGTCCAGGACGTTGATCTGCCAGCGAAGCTCGTTGCGCTGGCAGTTGTCGGTGTTGTCACCGGTGCAGATGGTGAAGTCGAGGGCCCGGCCGGCCACCGGCCCACGACCGGCCTGGCGGACCGCGCGAACCATGGCCTCCGCGACGTGGGCGGTCAGCGGCTCCTGGGGGCGGTAGGCGGCGCCGAAGATCAGCGGGCTCCCCGGCCCGTCGTTGTAGCGGTCCAGGAACTCCACCCGGGCGGGCGACTGGGCGTCGACCACGTGGATGTCGGTGAGATGCCCGAACGCCAGCACCGAGCGACGCCGCCCGGCCCGGTCGGGCTGCGCCCGGGCGCCGAGGTCGTCGCGCACCACGTGCGCCTCGCCCGGACCCGAGGTGAGGCGGACGTAGCCCTGCGGGTTGACCGCGGCGCCCTTGCGCACCGTGGCGGTCAGGCTGGTCCCCTCCGGCGCCACCGGGCCCGCTGCGGCCTGCGCCGGCCTGGCGGGGTAGGCGAGGAGCCCCAGCCCGACCGGGAGGGACGCGGCGGCGGCCGCCCCCTTCAGCACGCTGCGGCGGCTCGCGGTCGGTGCGCTGCGTCGTCCGTCGTGGTCCACGCGGGCCACTGTCCCACCTGCGGGTCGCGGGCGCGGGCCGATCGCCGGCAGGGCCGGTGCCCGACCCGGCGCCGGTCCGGTCGCGGGGCGTCGCCCGTAGGATCGTCGGGCGCCCGGTGCGGGCGGGTGAGGCACCGCGGGGTGCAGTTGGAGGGGGCATGACGGAGCAGACCGACACCGCGCGCGGAGAGGCCCTGTCGGGCGCCGGCCGGGACGTCGTCGTCCTGCGGCTGCCGGCGGCGGGCGCCTACCTGTCCGTGCTGCGGACGGCCACGGCCAGCCTGGCCTCGCGCCTGGACTTCACCATCGACGACATCGAGGACCTGCGGATCGCGGTCGACGAGGCCTGCGCGATGCTGCTGTCACAGGCCGTCCCCGGCGCCGACCTCGAGTGCTCGTTCGAGCTGACCGCGGACACCATCTCGGTCGCGGTCAGCGTGCTGACCCTCGACGGCGAGCAGCCCTCCCGCGACACCTTCGCCTGGACCGTGCTCACGGCGCTCGCCGGCGAGGTCGACAGCTCCGTCGACGCCGACGACCGCGTGACCCTCTCGCTGCGCAAGCGCCGTGAGGGGAGCTCCGGGCTGTGACCGTGCCCTCCGAGCCCACCATCTCCCCCAGCACCGCGGCGCACGTGCCGGCCCAGCCCACCGATCCGCACGCGGTCACGCCACGACAGCCCCGACGTCGAGCCGGACGCCGACGTCGCCGCAGCGATCGAGGCCGTGCAGGACCTGCCCGCCGTCAGCACCCGCGCCGAGCGCACGGCCGCCGACCGGGCCAAGGCCCGCGCGATGTTCGTCGAGCTCGGGAGCCTGCCGGAGGGTGACCCCCGCCGGGCGCGGCTGCGCGATGACCTCGTCGAGGCCCACCTCCCGCTGGTGGAGTACCTGGCCCGGCGGTTCCGCAACCGCGGCGAGCCGCTCGATGACCTCGTGCAGGTCGCGACCATCGGGCTGATCAAGTCCGTCGACCGCTTCGACCTCGAGCGCGCCGTCGAGTTCTCCACCTACGCCACGCCGACCATCGTCGGCGAGATCAAGCGGCACTTCCGCGACAAGGGCTGGGCCATCCGGGTTCCGCGCCGGCTGCAGGAGCTCAAGCTCAGCCTGACCAAGGCCACCAGCGACCTGTCGCAGAAGAACGGCCGCTCCCCCACCGTGGCCGAGCTGGCCCAGCACCTCGGGCTGACCGAGGAGGAGATCCTCGAGGGCCTGGAGTCGGCCAACGCCTACTCGGCCGTCTCCCTCGACGCCCCCGACGGCGGCGACGACGACAGCCCCGCCGTCGCCGACAGCCTCGGGCATGATGGACGACGCCCTCGAGGGCGTGGAGTACCGGGAGTCGCTCAAGCCGCTCCTGGAGAAGCTGCCCGCCCGCGAGAAGAAGATCCTCATGCTCCGCTTCTTCGGCAACATGACGCAGAGCCAGATCGCCGGGGAGCTCGGGCATCAGCCAGATGCACGTGTCCCGCCTGCTCGCCCGCACGCTGGCCCAGCTGCGGACGGGCCTGCTCACCGAGGACTAGCGGGTCCGCCCGGGCCGCGGCGGGGCGTCGAACACCGCCGCGCCCCGGTCGTGGCCAGGAGTGCGAGCACGGCCACGGCGGGGCCGAGCACGAGGGCCGCCGCCAGGCAGACCCGGCCCTGGACCAGGCCGTAGCCGACCGGCAGGGCGAACAGCTGCACCACCACCGCGGGCGTCCGGGCCCAGGCCCGCGCCCGGGACAGCGCCCGGGCCAGGAGCAGCAGCACCAGCCCCGTGCCCACGGCGAGCGCCGCCCCCAGCTCGGTGCCGAGCCGGTCCTCGGGCTGGCCGCGCACTCCCTCGACGGCGTAGGCGAGGCCCAGCCCGACCAGGCCGACGCCCCTGGGCGGCCACGACGAGGGCGGCGCGTCTCACAGGCGTGTTCACGCCGCGACGCGTACCGGCGCACCTATTCTCGATCACATGCGTGCACTCCTCGTGGTCAACCCGAAGGCCACGGCGACCACGCCGCGCATGCGCGACGTGCTCGTCAGCGCGCTGTCCAGCGAGGTCAAGCTCGACGTCGTCGTCGACCCAGGCCCGCGGACACGCCGCCGAGCTCGCGGCCCAGGCGCGGGTCGACGGCCTCGACGTCGTCGTGTCGCTCGGCGGCGACGGCACCGTCAACGAGGTCGTGAACGGCCTGCTCGAGGGCGGCCCCGACCCGGAGGGCCCGGCGCTCGCCGTCGTGCCCGGCGGCAACGCCAACGTCTTCGCCCGGGCCCTCGGACTGCCGAACAACGCCGTCGACGCGACCAGCGTGCTGCTCGAGTGCGCTGTCGCAGGACCGCCGACGCCGGATCGGCCTCGGGACGGTCGCCGACGACGACGGCGAGCGCTGGTTCACCTTCTGCGCGGGCCTCGGTCTGGATGCCGCCGTCGTCCGCCGCGTCGAGCGCAAGCGGGCCCGCGGCGCGAAGGCCACCCCGGGGCTGTTCGTGCGCCAGGGGGTCAAGGAGTTCTTCCTGTCCCGGCGGCGCGAGCCCGTCGCTGGTCCTGGAGCGCGACGGCGTCGAGCCCGAGCCGCTCGGCATGGCACTGGTGTGCAACAGCGACCCCTGGACCTACCTCGGGCCGCGGCCGGTACGGGCCTGCCCGGACGCCTCCTTCGACACCGGCCTGGACCTGTTCGGCGTGCGCCGCCTCACCACCGTCGCCACCCTGCGGCACCTGCGGCAGATCCTGGCCACCGGTGCGCGCCCGGCCGGACGCACCCTGCTGCAGGTGCACGACGCCGACGAGCTCCGACTGACCGCCGCCGTCCCGGTTGCGCTCCAGGTGGACGGCGACGACCTGGGCGACCGCACAGCCGTCCGGCTCCGCAGCGTGCCGAACGCGCTCGACGTCCTCGTCTGAGGCTGTCACGGCGCCCTGATCCGGACGCATCGGCATGAGCCGTCGCGAACGGGGCAGGGCGCCGGGCGTCCCCCGACGTGACGAACCCGACAGCCGACGCCCAGGATGAGGCTCGCCAGTGCTTGCCTCCGCCTGGCACCGGTGCAACGCTGACCCGCACAGGAGTGCGCCCGCGCAAGGACCTGACCACGCACACCCGCACCGCGTCGTCCGCGACGCAGTGCCCCGCTGCCACCCGGCGGCACCCGGCCACCCGGCCGGCGCCCGGCAGCTCGACGGAGGAGACGGACCACCATGGACTGGCGCCATCACGCTCTGTGCCGCGACGAGGATCCCGAGCTGTTCTTCCCGATCGGGACCACCGGGCCGGCCGCCGTGCAGGTCGCCGAGGCCAAGGTCGTCTGCCAGCGGTGCAGCGTCACCGAGGACTGCCTGGCGTGGGCTCTCGACAGCGGGCAGGACTCCGGCGTCTGGGGCGGCACCAGCGAGGACGAGCGCCGCGTGCTGACCCGTACGCACGTCCGCACCGCCGCGCACACGGCCTGACCGGCCTCCCCGTGGCGCGCGAGCACTACGTGCGCCCACCGCTGGTGGCCCGCGAGGCACCGGCGGCCTGGCGGGCGGTGTGGCCCTTCCGCGTCGTCGTGCTGGTGCTGCTCGCGCTGCTCACGCTGGGCCTGGTCTACGCCTTCAGCGCCCTCAACGACACGGCCTCCCAGGACCCCGGCCTGAACGCGTCCCCGCCGCTGGGCGCCGGCCTCAGCACCTCCGCACCGGTCTGACCGGACCCGTCAGGTCGGGAGCGGCACGTCCAGGACCGCCTCGGTGCCGGCCGGCTCGGCCGGCCGGAGCGCAAGGCGTCCCCCGCAGCTCCCCCTCCACCAGCGTGCGCACGATCTGCAGGCCCAGGCGCGGCGTCGTCGTCAGGTCGAAGCCGGCAGGCAGCCCCGCGCCGTCGTCGCGGACCACGACGTCGAGCCCGCCGGGCCGCCGCTGCGCGCGGACCCGCACCGTGCCCGCCGGCGGAGCTGGCCGGCCGCCCGGGGAAGCCGTGCTCGACGGCGTTCTGGACCAGCTCGGTGAGGACCATCGCCAGCGGGGTCGCCACCTCCGCGGCCAGCTCGCCGAAGCTGCCCTCGCCGGACCACCGACACGTCGCTGACCGGCGTCGCGACCTCGGCGCACATGGCCAGGACGCGGTCGGCGACCTCGTCGAAGGCCACCTGGTCGTCGAGGGTGAGCGACAGGGTCTCGTGCACCAGCGCGATGCTCGACACCCGGCGCACCGACTCCTCGAGCGCGCTGCGCGAGCGCCGGGTCGGTCATCCGCCGTGCCTGCAGGCGCAGCAGCGCCGCGACCGTCTGCAGGTTGTTCTTCACCCGGTGGTGGATCTCGCGGATGGTCGCGTCCTTGCCCATCAGCTGCCGGTCGCGCCGGCGCAGCTCGGTGACGTCGCGGACCAGCACCAGGGCCCCGCGGCGCTCCCCGGCGGTCACCAGGGGCATCGCCCGGAGCAGGCACGACGGCGCCCTCGGCCTCCACCTCGCTCTCCCGCGGCTCGCCGTAGCGGAGCGCCCCGGCCAGGGCCGCCGAGGCCCGCGGCTCGTCCAGGGCACCGGGTTCGGCGACCAGCGCGGACAGGGTCCGGCCCAGGTGCTGCCCCAGCAGGTCACCGCCGATGCCCAGGCGCCGGTGGGCCGACAGCGCGTTCGGGCTCGCGTAGACGACGTGGCCGGTGCGGTCCAGCCGCAGCAGCCCGTCGCCCACCCGCGGAGCGTTCTCCGGGTCGGCCTCGGCCAGCCCGCCCGGGTAGGGGAACGCCCCCTCGGCCACCATCTGCACGAGCTCCCCGGCGCTGCTCAGGTAGGCGAGCTCGAGCGGGCTGGGCATCCGCGCGGCGGCGGCCAGGGTGTCGCGGCTCAGCACGGCCAGCACCCGCTCGCCCCTGCGCACCGGGACCGACTCGTGCCGCAGGCGTCCCGCGAGGTCGCGCACGGGCTCGGGGTCGCGGTGCACCCGTCGCTCGCGCTCGGCCCGGACCAGGCGCGCGGCGTCATCGCGCGGCACGACCGCCCCGACCACGTCCTCCGGGTGCGCCGTCGGGCCGGTGGTGGGCCGCATGTGCGCGACGGCCAGCCAGTCACCGGTACCGGTGCGGACCCACAGCACGAGGTCGGCGAACGACAGGTCGCTGACCAGCTGCCAGTCCGCGACGAGGCGGTGCAGGTGGTCCAGCTCAGGCTGGGAGAGGTCGGTGCGGCCCCGCACGAGGTCGGTGAGGGTCGACACGTCGCCACCCTAGGACCGCGGGTCCCCCCGACCGGGTAGTGCAGCCGGCCGCCCGCCTGCCGATCCCGGTACCTGTGACCGCTTCTGCGCGCCTGCTGCTGAGCCCGCTGCTGGTCCTGACGCTCGCCGCGTGCGGCGGAGGGAGCGAGGAGTCCGCCGCGCCTTCCGGATGCCCCGACGTCGGCGACACGACGGTCGCCACGCCGGAGGCGGCAGCAGCCCACGGGACAGCGTCAGCGCATGCACCGTCGACCGGCACGCCCGCGCCGTCGGCACAGGACCGGGTCGCCGCGGAGCAGGACGACCTGGTCCGGCGGCTCGAGCAGGCCGAGGCGGGTCTGGCCGATGCCGTGGCCAGCACCGTGGCGGACTCCGCCGCGCGCCCCTTGGGTGCGCACGCGGCCGCCCGCCCCACCGTGGTGACCCTCGCCCTCCCCCGTGCCGAGGGCGCGGCGCCACCGCCCGTCGTGCCGGAGAGGGCGCTCACCGTCGTCCCCGCCTCGGTCAGCGCACAGGAGGCGGTCGCCGCGGCTACCCGGGCTGTGCAGGCTGCCCACCAGGCGGTGGCCGCCGCGAAGGCGCTCGAGGCCGCCGAACGCGCTCGCGCCCAGGCCGACGACGCCGTGGCGGCGGCCCGGCGCGCTCTGGCGCAGGCGCACCTGGTCGCGACGACCGGTGCGGGCTCCCTTCCCTCCGCCGCGCCCGAGACCGCCTCCCCCTCCGCCACGGTCCTGGCGTCGTCACAGGCCGCACCGGAGGCGGGTCACGACGGTGCCTCTGCGCCGGCGACCGCCGGGGCCGACACCGCTCCCCCGGCGACGGAGTCCGCGGCAGCCACGCCGTCGTGCCCGCCCGCCCCGGCCGGCGGGTCCCACGGGAAGGCAGCCGGCGGGAAGGCGGCCGGCGGGTCGCACGGGAAGCCGGCCGGAGCGGCGAAGAAGGCCGCGCACTGACCGGTCCGGCCGGGCTCCCTCTACGGTCGCTGCCATGAGCCTGCTCGTGGTGACCGGCACCGGCACCGACGTCGGCAAGACCGTGGTGACGGCTGCGGTGGCCGCCCTGGCGCTGGACCGCGGCTCCCGCTGCGCCGTGGTCAAGCCCGGCCAGACGGGGGTCGGGGACGGCGAGCCCGGCGACCTGGCCGACGTCGCCCGGCTCAGCGGGGCCGACGGCCTGCACGAGCTGGTCCGCTATCCCGACCCGCTGAGCCCCGCGGCCGCGGCGCGCCGGTCCGGCAGGGACCCGCTCGACCTCGCCGCGTGCGTCGACCTCCTCCTGCGCCTGGACGCCGACCACGACCTCGTGCTCGTCGAGGGAGCCGGCGGTCTGCTCGTGCGCTTCGACGAGGACGGGCTGACCCTGGCCGACGTCGCCCGCACCCTCGACGCCCCGGTGCTCGTGGTGGCCGCGGCCGGGCTCGGCAGCCTGAACGCCACCGCCCTGACCCTCGAGGCCATGGCGCATCGCGGACTGCGGCTGTCCGGGGTGGTCGTCGGGGCCTGGCCGGCCGAGCCGGGCCTGGCCGAGCGGAGCAACCTGCGCGACCTCGAGACCCTGGCGGCGCGACCGCTGCTGGGGGTCCTGCCCGAGGGCTCCGGCGGCCTGGACCGCCCCGCCTTCCTGCAGGCCGCCCGCGAGGGCCTCGGGCCGCAGCTCGGCGGCGCGTTCGACCCCCGGGCCTTCCGGGACCGGCACGGACTCTGACGGCGTCCCGGGCGCCCGGCGCCGCTGCCGCGCAACCTGGCAGACTCGCCGGGTGACCGAGCTGATGGACCGCACCCCCGACACCTCCGACGTCCTCGCCGTGGCGCGCGAGCAGGTGCTGGAGCAGGGGGTGGGACTCTCGCAGGAGCAGGCGCTGGCGTGCCTGCAGCTGCCGGCCGACCGGTTGCCGGAGCTGCTGCAGCTGGCGCACGAGGTGCGGATGCGGCACTGCGGGCCGGAGGTCGAGGTCGAGGGCATCGTGAGCCTCAAGACCGGGGGCTGCCCCGAGGACTGCCACTTCTGCTCCCAGTCGGGGTTGTTCCCGTCGCCGGTGCGGGCGGCCTGGCTGGACATCCCGTCACTGGTGAAGGCGGCGGTGGAGACCGCGGCGACGGGGGCGACGGAGTTCTGCATCGTGGCGGCGGTCCGGGGGCCGGACGAGAAGCTGATGCTGGCGGTGGAGAAGGGCGTCGCGGCGATCCGGGAGGCCGTCGACATCCAGGTGGCGTGCAGCCTGGGGATGCTGACGCAGGAGCAGGTCGACCGGCTGCAGGCGGCGGGGGTCCACCGGTACAACCACAACCTGGAGACGGCCCGGTCGCACTTCCCGAACGTCGTGACGACGCACTCGTGGGAGGAGCGCTGGGGGACGCTGGAGATGATCCGCGACGCCGGCATGGAGGTCTGCTGCGGCGGGATCCTCGGCATGGGCGAGAGCCTGGAGCAGCGCGCGGAGTTCGCCGCACAGCTGGCGGTGCTGGAGCCCGACGAGGTGCCGCTGAACTTCCTGAACCCGCGTCCGGGAACGCCCTTCGGTGACCTGCCGGTGATGCCGGCCCAGGAGGCGCTCGCGGCGATCGCGGTGTTCCGTCTCGTGCTGCCCCGGACGATCCTGCGCTTCGCGGGCGGCCGGGAGATCACGCTGGGCGACCTCGCCACCGACGGGATGCTCGGCGGCATCAACGCCGTGATCGTCGGCAACTACCTCACGACGCTGGGCCGGCCCGCGACGGCCGACCTGGACATGCTGGCCGACCTGCAGATGCCGATCAAGGCCCTCGGTCAGACGCTGTAGCCGGTGCGCTGCTTCGGGACTGGCGACCCGCTGTACGAGGCCTACCACGACGACGAGTGGGGTCGCCCGCAGCTGTCGGAGCAGCAGCTCTACGAGAAGGTCTGCCTCGAGGGCTTCCAGGCCGGCCTCGCCTGGATCACCGTCCTGCGCAAGCGGGCTGCCCTGCGCGAGGCCTTCGGCGGCTTCGACCCCGAGCAGGTCGCCGGCCAGGACGTCACGCCCCTGCTGACCGATGCCCGGCTGATCCGCAGCGGTCCGAAGCTGCGGGCCTGCGTACGCAACGCCGAGGCGACCCTGGCCCTGCGCAGCGCAGGTGGCCTACCGGCCCTGGTGCTCGCCTACGCCGAGCCCTCTCGACCCGCACCGGCACGCTGGTCGGACGTACCCGGTTCCACGGCTGCCTCCTGCGACCTCGCCGCGCAGCTCAAGAAGGCCGGCTTCGTCTACGTCGGACCCACCACCGCCTACTCACTGCTGCAGGCCTGCGGACTGGTCGACGACCACCTGCAGGGATGTCCGGTGCGCGATGAGGTCGAAGCGGCTCGCGCGCGGTGCTTCGCTCCCTGAGGAGTGCGGCACGTCACTTCGGGCATACGGTGCGCAAACCGTCCCGAGGAGCCCCCTGTGTCGACCGTTCCGACGCCGAAAGCCCAGACCAGCCCCGGCGGGCGACCCCCGCGCCGGTCCGACAGGCACCCGCTCAACTGGCTGTTGCTCCTGCCGCTTCTGGTCACGCTGTACCCGCCGCTCTACAACCGGCGCACCCCGGAGCTGTTCGACGTCCCGTTCTTCTACTGGTACCAGCTCGCCGTCGTCGCGGTCGGCGTCGCCTGCACCTACGCCGTGTACCGCGCCAGCCGGTCGGGGCGCTGACATGGAGCCCTCGGACGTCTCGCTGAAGACCACCGAGCTGGTCGTGTTCACCGTGCTGTTCCTGGCGGTCAGCGCCCTCGGCTTCTTCGCCAGCCGGTGGCGCCGGGCGCCCGACCTGGAGAGCCTGGACGAGTGGGGCCTGGGCGGTCGCAGCTTCGGCGGCTGGATCACCTGGTTCCTCATCGGCGGCGATCTCTACACCGCCTACACCTTCGTCGCCGTCCCGGCGCTGGTGTTCGGCGCCGGCGCGGTCGGCTTCTTCGCGCTGCCGTACACGATCGTCGTCTACCCGATCGTGTTCTTCGTGCTCGCCAAGCTCTGGTCGGTCTCGCACGTGAACGGCTTCGTGACGCCGGCCGACTTCGTCCGGGCACGCTCGGGGTCCCCCACCCTGGCGCTGCTCATCGCGCTCACCGGCATCGTCGCCACGATGCCCTACATCGCCCTGCAGCTGATCGGCATCGAGGCCGTCCTCAAGGCGATGGGGGTGCAGGGGCAGGCCCCGATCATCGTGGCGTTCGCGATCCTGGCCGCCTACACCTACAACTCCGGGCTGCGGGCCCCGGCCCTGATCGCCTTCGTCAAGGACGCGCTGATCTACGTCGTCGTGATCGCCGCCGTGATCGTCATCCCGTACAAGCTGGGCGGCTTCGACGACATCTTCGCCGCGGCCGACGCCAAGTTCACCAAGAGCCCCAATCCGGGAGACGGCATCCTGCTGGGTGGTCCAGGTCAGCTGCAGTACGCCACGCTCGCCCTCGGGTCGGCACTGGCCCTGTTCCTGTACCCCCACTCGCTGACCGGCGTCTTCGCGAGCAAGAGCCGCGACACGATCAAGAAGAACATGGCCGCGCTGCCGGCCTACAGCTTCGTGCTCGGGCTGCTGGCCCTGCTCGGCTACATGGCGATCGCGGCCGGCATCACGCCGCTGGTCGGGGAGAACGGCAAGCCCGACGGCAACACCATCGTGCCGCTGCTGTTCGAGCAGCAGTTCCCGAGCTGGTTCGCCGGGGTCGCCTTCGCGGCCATCGGCATCGGCGCCCTCGTGCCGGCCGCGATCATGTCGATCGCCGCGGCCAACCTGTGGACCCGCAACATCTACAAGGAGTACCTCAAGCCGGACGCGACGCCCAAGCAGGAGGCCCGCAGCAGCAAGCTCGCCTCGCTGGTGGTCAAGGTGGGAGCCCTGCTGGCCATCCTGCTCATCGACCCGCAGTTCTCCATCGACCTGCAGCTGTTCGGCGGCGTGATCATGCTGCAGACCCTGCCTGCCGTCGCCATCGCGCTCTACACCCGCTGGCTGCACAGCACCGCCGTGATCGCCGGCTGGGTCACCGGCATGGCGGTCGGAGCGCTGACGCTCTACCAGATCCCGGCACGTCAGTTCGGTGAGGGCGGGGTCATCACCATCACCAAGGAGCACTTCGGCGGGTCGGGGTACGCGCTGTCCCACCTGGGCTTCGACACCTCGGTGACCATCTACGCGGGAATCCTCGCCCTGCTCGCCAACCTTGCCGTGTGCGTGCTCGGCACCCTGCTCCTGCGGGGACGGGTCGCCGACGGCGAGGACACCACGCACCCGGAGGACTACACCGCGGAGGTCGGTGACCCGGGGGTGCGCGCCGAGCTGCCCGACGTCGTCGCCTCCACCTGAGGAGGCCGACGCGTCGGCGGGCGGATCAGCGCAGCACGCCGGCCAGGAAGAGCACCACGAGCGTGAGAGCGACGGACAGCAGCAGGCTGGGCAGGCAGCCGAGGCGGTTGGAGAAGAAGAGGAACATGGCGGGCGTCCTGCCCTCCCGCTCGCGGCTCACGCCTTTCCTGCAGGCCGCTCGGGCAGGACCGCCGCTCCGGTGGGGTAGACACGCTGCCGTGTCGATCTCCGTGCGCGAAGTACTGCCCGACGAGCAGGCTGGGGTGGCCGAGCTCACGGCCGGTGTCTACCGCGGAGAGGGCTACAGCAGCGCCGACTACGAGCCGGCCCTGCGCGACGTCGCCTCGCGGGTGCGCAGCGCCACCGTCCTGGTGGCCGTCGACGCGGACGCGACCGCCTCGGGCGCCGGCCCGCTGGGCGCCGTGACGGTGGCCACCCGGGGCGGCGAGTGGGCCGAGCAGTCCACCACCGGGGAGGCGGTGATCCGGATGCTCGTCGTCGCCGCACCCGGACGGGGCCGCGGCGTCGGCGAGGCCCTGGTGCGGGCCTGCCTGGACCGGGCGCGGGCCGACGGCTGCCACCTGGTGCGGCTGTCCAGCCAGCACGAGATGACGGCGGCACACCGGCTCTACGAGCGCCTCGGGTTCCAGCGGACCCCCGCCCGCGACTGGTCGCCGGTGCCGGGCCTGGAGCTCATCACCTACCTGCTCCCCCTGGCCCCCTCCTGCGACCAGTGCGGCGAGCCGCTCGCCGACGACGCCGTCCACGACCGCTGCCGTGCGGCCCGCGAGCTGGAGCCGCCGCGGTACTGCGCCTCCTGCCGGCGGCGCATGGTCGTGCAGGTGCACCCGACGGGCTGGACGGCCCGCTGCGTCGAGCACGGGGAGCGCACCTCGCGCTAGGCCCGGCTCCCGGCCGTCTCGCCCCGGCGTCCGGCCGTCGTCTGCTGGCTCGTCAGGCGACCAGGCCCAGCCGGCGCAGCTCGACGGTGAGGTCGTGCGGCGAGGTCGAGGCCGCCATGGCCGCCTCGAGGGTGATCACGCCGTCGCGGATGAAGCTGACCAGGTGCTGGTCGAAGGTCTGCATGCCGTAGTAGGTGCCCTCGGCGATGAGCTGGCTGATGGTCGAGGTCTTGTCCGGGTCGATGATCGCGTCGGCGATGCGGCCGGTGTTGACGGCGATCTCCATGACCACGCAGCGGCCCTCGCCGTCGGCCCGCGGGACAAGCCGCTGGCAGATGATGCCGCGAAGGGCCCCCGCGAGGGCGAGGCGCACCTGCTTCTGCTCGTGCGGAGGGAAGAAGTCGATGACGCGGTTGATCGTCTCGGCGGCGTCGGTGGTGTGCAGCGTCGACATGACGAAGTGACCGGTCTCGGCGGCGGCCAGGCCGCTCTTGACGGTCTCGTGGTCGCGCATCTCACCGATGAGGATGACGTCGGGGTCCTGGCGCATGGCGGCGCGCATGGCCGTCACGAAGTCCTCGGTGTCGACCCGCACCTCGCGCTGGTTGACCATGGCCAGCTTGTCGAAGTGGAGAACCTCGATCGGGTCCTCGATCGTGACGATGTGGCACTCCTTGGAGGCGTTGATGTGGTCGATCATCCCGGCGAGAGTCGTCGTCTTGCCCGAGCCGGTGGGTCCGGTGACCAGGACCAGCCCGCGCGGCTCCATCGCCAGGCTGGCCAGCACCGGGGGCAGCCCGAGGTCGGTCAGCGGGATGGCCCCGACGCTCACCCGCCGGAACACCAGGCCGCAGGACCCGCGGCTGCGGAAGGCGTTGACCCGGAAGCGCCCGACGCCCGACAGCGAGTAGGCGAAGTCGGCCTCGTTGGTGCGGTGGAACTCCTCCGCGAGGTCGTCGCGCATGACCTCGTCGACCATCTGCTCGGTGTCGGCCGCCGTCAGGTCGCGCGTCTGCAGCTTGCGCAGCCGTCCGTCGATCCGGACCCGGGGCGGTGAGCCGACCTTCACGTGGAGGTCGGACCCGCCGCACTCCACGAGAGCACGGAGGAAGGGCTCGATCGAGGTGGTCACCCTCCGTCGTTCGGCAGGTCCGGACCACTGCTTGACCCGGGAACATCAGCGGCGCAGGATGGTTGTAGATGCAACAACCCGAACTCCCTTGGAGGTCTCCATGCCCGCCGTCACCGCCGACACCCTGACGCTCCCCCGCGTCCCCGCCGCCGGGCTCGGCGACGTCGAGCGCCCCGTGCTCGTCGGTGACGACGGCGCCGTCCGGCTTCGAGGGCGAGGGCTTCCCGGTCCGGCGCGCCTTCGCCGGCATCGCGCCCCGGTTCCTCGACCCGTTCATCATGATGGACCAGATGGGCGAGGTCGAGTACGCCCCGGGCCAGCCCAAGGGCACCTCGTGGCACCCGCACCGCGGCTTCGAGACCGTCACCTACATCCTCGACGGCGCGTTCCAGCACCAGGACAGCCACGGCGGCGGTGGCCTCATCCAGGACGGCGCGACGCAGTGGATGACCGCCGGCGGCGGGATCCTGCACATCGAGACCCCGCCCGTCGAGCTGGTCCGCAGCGGCGGCCTGTTCCACGGCATCCAGCTCTGGGTCAACCTCCCGGGCAAGGACAAGATGACGGCGCCGGCCTACCAGAACCTCGAGGGCTCCGACGTCGTCCTGCTCGCCTCTCCCGACGGCGGCTCGCTGCTGCGGCTCATCGCCGGCGACCTGCCCGCCGGGGACGGCGCCCCCGTGCGGGGGCCGGGCTCGACCCGCACGCCGATCACCCTGATGCACGCCACCATCACGCCCGGCGCCCAGCTCAACCTGCCGTGGAACCCGGACTTCAACGCTCTGGTCTACGTGCTGGCCGGCGACGGCAGTGTCGGTGCCGGCTCCGTGCTCGGCGCCGCCCACCCGATCGGGACCGGGCAGACCGCCGTTCTCGGCGCGGGTGACCGGCTGACCATCACCGCCGACGCGAGCCAGGACAGCCGGCACGGCGCGCTGGAGGTCATGGTGCTCGGCGGCAGCCCCCTGCGCGAGCCGGTGCAGCAGTACGGGCCGTTCGTCATGAACACGCGCGCCGAGCTGCAGCAGGCGGTGGACGACTTCAACAGCGGCCGCTTCGGCCAGATCCCGGCCAACGCCCTCATGCCGCACACGGGTCGGTAGCCGTTCGCGGGTCGGTCGCCGTACGCGGGACCGGGTTCAGCCCGTGCGCAGCGCGGCCATCCACGCTTCGATCTCGTCGGCCGACCGCGGCAGCGCGGCGCTGAGGTTCACCGCGCCGTCCTCGGTGATGAGGATGTCGTCCTCGATGCGCACTCCGATGCCGCGCAGGTCCTCCGGCACCGTGAGGTCGTCGGGCTGGAAGTACAGGCCCGGCTCGACCGTGAGGACGTAACCCGGCTGCAGCAGGTCCGTCCGGAAGGTCTCCCGGCGGGCCTGGGCGCAGTCGTGCACGTCGATGCCGAGCATGTGGCTCACTGCGTGCAGGGTGTACCGGCGGTAGCGCTGGTCGTCGTCGGCCAGGGCGGCCTCGGCGTCCTCGAGCACCCCCATCTCCTGCAGCCCCTCGGCGAGCACCCGCATGCAGGCCCGGTGCGGGTCCCGGAACTCCGCCCCCGGACGGCAGGCCGCGATGCCCGCCTCCTGGGCCCGGTGCACGAGCTCGTACACCTCGCGCTGGCGCGGGGTCCAGGTGCCGTTCACCGGGAGGGTCCGCGTGACGTCGGCGGTGTAGAGCTCGGCGTTCTCCACCCCCATGTCCAGGAGCACGAGATCGCCGTCGCGCACGGGACCGTCGTTGTCGGTCCAGTGCAGGACGCAGGCGTGCGTGCCGGCGGCGCAGATCGACCCGTAGCCGACATCGTTGCCCTCCACCCTGGCGCGGAGCCCGAAGACCCCCTCGAGCCAGCGCTCGCTGGTCTGCACGGCCGCCGGCATCGCCCGCACGACGTCCTCGAAGCCCTTGACCGTGGCGTCGACGGCGTCCTGCAGCTGGGCGACCTCGTGGCTGTCCTTGACCAGGCGCAGCGTCGACAGTGCGGTGGCGAGCTCGGCGTCCCGGGCCTCCTCGGTCTCGAACAGGGCCTCGACCCTGGGGTCCTCACCGCGCAGGACCCGGGCCGGCCCGGACAGCTTGTCGAGCTCCTCGAGCGGCCGCGTGACGATCCCGAGCCGCGCACTGGTGGCCTCCAGGGTGGGCCGCCGACCCACCCAGAGCTCGCCGTAGACGCGGTCGGTGAAGAAGGCCGGGGTGGAGCGGTCCATGGTGGGAGCCTGGTAGAGCACCGCGCCCCCGTCCGCCTCGATCACCAGCACGGCGTCGGGCTCGTGCGAACCGACCAGGTGGGCGAAGGCGGTGCCGGGACGGAACCGGTACTCGGTGTCGTTGGCCCGCGTCTTGTACGTGCCGGTCGGGACCACGAGGACCTCGCCAGGGAACTGCGCGGCCAGCGCCTCGCGTCGAGCTGCGCGAAAGGGCGCACCGGCGTCGGGCTCGACCTGTTCTGGTGCCCGCTCGGCCCAGCCGGTGGTCATGAACTCGAGCAGGGCGGCCGGCCGGTCCGGGTCGTGCGAGGCCGTGCCCGGCGGGACGTCGTGCTGCTGCGGGGTCTCGGTCATGGTTATCGGCCCTTCCAGTGCGGGGTGCGCCGTTCCAGGAAGGCTCCCACGCCCTCCGCGGCGTCCTCGGTGGTGTTCAGCAGCGACAGCTGCGCCTGCATGGCGTCGAGGCCGGCATCGAGGCTGGCCTCGAGCGCGGCCGTGAAGGCGCGCTTACCCAGCCGGACGGCCACCGGCGGCTTGTCGGCCAGGGCGTCCACCAGGGACTGGGTCTGCCCGGCCAGGTCGTCCACGACCCGCGACACCAGTCCCATCTCCAGCGCCTCGGCCGCCGGCACGCGCCGTCCGGACAGCATCATCTCCATGGCGCGCTTCGGGCTGACGTGGCGGCCCAGCAACGCACTCACCATGAACGGCCACAGCCCGAGGTCCACCTCGGGCAGGCCGAAGGCGGCGTCCTCGGCCGCGAGGACCACGTCGCAACCCAGCACCAGGCCCACCCCGCCGGCCAGGCACAGCCCCTGCACCGACGCGACGACCGGGACGGGGCAGTCGCGCATGGCGAGCACCACCTCGCGCAGCAGGCCCCGTCCCTCGTGCACCTCCAGGCCGGTGGCATCCGGTGCCATCTGCACCAGGTCGGCGCCGGCGCAGAAGACCTTCTCCCCCGCACTCGTGACCAGCACCACCCGCGCCTGTCCCGGGTCGCGCAGGGCGGCCAGCATCCCGCGCAGCACCTCGGCGTTGAGGGCGTTGCGCTTGGCCTCGCGGTCGATGTGCAGCCGCAGGACGGGGCCGGCGGTCACGGAGAGGTCGCTCATGCCCGGCACGCTAGCGAGCCGCCCCGCCGGGCGCCCTTGGCAGACTCCGGGGGTGTCCCTCGTCCTGCTCGTCCTGCTCGCGGCCCTCGTCGTGGGCTGGGCCTGCGGCGGCTCGCTGGCCGACCTCGGCGAGCTCCCCCTGCGGCGCCGCCGCCTGGTCCTGCTTGCCGTGCTGGCGCAGGTCGCCGGAGGGCTGGCCGGCGGCGGGGCCTACCCGGTGGGTCTGGTGGGAAGCGCCCTGCTGGCGGTGGCCTTCCTGGGCAGCAACCGCGGCGTCCGCGGCACCGGCCTGGTCGGCCTGGGGCTCGCCGCCAACGCCCTCGTCGTCGCCCTGAACGGCGCCATGCCGGTGGGGGCGCCCGCGGCCGCCCGCGCCGGCGTGTCGCTCAGCGACGTCGTCTACGGGATCGACCGGCGCCACGAGCTGGCCGACGACGACACGCGCCTGCCCCTGCTGGCCGACGTCGTGCCGCTCCCCGTGCCCCGGCTGCCCCAGGTGGTCAGCCCGGGAGACGTCCTCGTCGCGGCCGGGGTGGGCCAGCTGGTGGTGGTCGGCATGGGTAGGGGCCGGCGCCGCCCCCGACGGCGCCGACCCCCCCGGCGTACTGCGGTCGCCGGCCGCGACTGGCTGCGCGGCGGCGTCCCTCCCTCGGACTAGGCCACAGCGCCCTCGACGGCGGGCTGCTCCTGGCGCTCGAGCACCGTCGCGCCGTCCCGGCGGCCGGTGGTCACCGGGACGCGGACCGGCGAGGGCTCGGGGGTGATCACCGAGCGGATCCGGACATCGAGCATGCCGGCGTCGTAGGCCGCCTCGACCTGCTCGGGGCTGATGCCCTGAGGCAGTGCGAACTCGCGCCGGAAGCTGCCGTAGCGCAGTTCCCGGACGAGCACGCCCTCGAGTCCCTCGCGCGGGTCGCGCCGCTCGCCGGTCACGACGAGCTTGCCGCGCTCCACCTCGATGGCCAGGTCGTCCGGCTCGAGGCCGGGGAGCTCGAACCGGACCACGACGTCCGCACCGTCGCGCAGCACCTCGACGGCCGGGACGAACGTGGTCCCGACCCTGCTCTGGTCCCCCCACGTGCGACGGACCACCTCGTCGACGTCGCGGTCCAGCCGGGCCAGCGCGGTGAAGGGGTCCCAGGTCCGCCAGGCGTTGACGGGTCGCACCTGCATCGTTCTCTCCTCCTTAGATTGCCTGTTGGGGAGTCCACTCCCCTGAGCCCCCTCGGCTCAGGTCAAAGTCTGTGCAACCCTGGTCAGGACGTCAAGCCCCGACTTCCAGGAGGAACCATGGCCAAGCGAGGCCGCAAGCGCCGTGCCGGCAAGAAGAAGGCCGCAAACCACGGCAAGCGCCCGAACGCCTGACCTCAGGCCCCGGACGACGAAGAACCCCCGACCTCACCGAGGCCGGGGGTTCTTCGCTGTCCGCGCCTGTGCCGCGGCCGGTCAGCGGTGGGCCGGGCGATCAGGCGACCGTGACCTGGTCTCCCTCGCGCAGGACCCCACCCGCGGTCACGCCGGCGTACACGCCCGCGCACGCCCAGGTACCCAGGCCGGGGATCTCCTGGCGGTGGTGCCGGGCGATGGCCCGGAGCGTGTCGCGGTCCTCGGGCAGACCGCTCTGGCCGAGCGTGGTCATGACGCAGCGCATCGCCAGCATCGACACCGGCGCCCGCACCGTCGCCCCGACGGCCAGCTCGGTGCCGACCCAGCCGTCCTCGGCGAAACCCTCCGGGGCGCCACTGACCAGAAGGTTCGGCCGGTAGCGGAGGACGTCGAAGTCCGGACCCGGCGCCAGCTCGGTCAACCGCGTGAGGGTGGACGTGGTCAGGACGTGCAGCGGCGCGAGGTCGAAGAACGTGCCGGGCGGCGCCAGCAGGCCGAGGTCGAGAGTGCTCACCGGCTCCTCCCCCTGCGACGAGGTGGTCGTCGACGCGATGAAGGAGGCCGGCGCCAGGCCCTCGATCTGCGGCCACTGCTCCTCGAACCGGCTGCCCGCCGGCACCTGAGAGGTCAGCCGCACCTCCCGGCCGAGCGCCCTCGACAGCACGGCATCGGTCCCGACGTCGTCGCTGCGCAGGGCCGTGCCGTCGGCGAGCGTGACGGCGACGGGCGGGAGCGGGGCGCCGTCGACCGGGGCGTCGACGTAACGGGCCGACATGGTCAGCAGGGCCCCCCACTTGCGCGGCAGCTTCGCGCTCGCGACCGTCCCGTCCGCGACGTCGACCAGGGCGTATCCGCGGTCGCCGAGCAGGCCCCGCTCCCCGACCGGCGCCGCACCGATCCGCTCGCCGAGCATCGACTTGACCGGGTAGCGGTAGAGCGCGTCCAGGCGCATCACGACGACGCGTGGCGCAGTTGCCAGCCTGCCCAAGCGGAGGCGACCATGTCGTGCAGGTCGTGCGCCGCCTCGAAGCCGAGACCAGCCCGGATGCGGTCGACCGACGCGACCACCCGGGCCGGATCGCCCGGCCGCCGGTCCAACACCTCGTGGGTGACGTCACGGCCGGTCACCTCGCCGATCGTCGCGAGGACCTCCAGGACGCTGCTGCCCTGGCCCCGACCGATGTTGTAGGCGGCGCTCTGCGCGCCCTGCGCCAGCGCCCGCGCTGCCGACAGGTGGGCCGCGGCGATGTCGGCGACGTGCACGTAGTCGCGCACGCAGGTGCCGTCGGGTGTGGGGTAGTCGGCACCGAAGACCCGAGGCCGCTCCCGGGCGTCGAGCCGCTCGAAGACCATCGGGATGAGGTTGAAGACGCCGACGTCGCCCAGCTCGGGTGTCGCCGCGCCGGCCACGTTGAAGTAGCGCAGATGCATGGTGCGCAGGCCGAAGGCGGTCTCGCAGTCGCGCAGCACCTGTTCGCCGACCTTCTTGGTCATCCCGTACGGCGACAGCGGGGTGCCGTCGACGTCCTCGGTCACCAGGTCGACGTCGGGCATGCCGTAGGTGGCCGAGCTCGAGGAGAAGACCAGGGCACCGACCCCCTCGTCGCGTGCCGCCGTCAGCAGGCTCACCAGCCCGCCGAGGTTCTCGTGCCAGTACAGCAGCGGGTCCGCCACCGACTCGCCGACCTGCTTCTTGGCGGCGATGTGCACGATGCCCGTCACGCCGTGGTCCCGCATCACCCCGCGGACCAGGCCGCCGTCAAGGATGCTGCCCTCGGACCAGCGTTGCCCCCGGATCCACCCGGGAGGCGTCACCGGTGGACAGGTCGTCGATCGCGACCACGTCGAGACCGTCCGCCACCATCGCCCGCACGACGTGCGCACCGATGTAGCCCGCACCACCCGTCACCAACCAACTCATGGCCGGGACGCTAGCGGTTACTCCGCGCGGTACTCGACCTGATCGATCTCGATCCGGACCTGCTGGATGCGCAGCAGCACGCGGTCACGAAGGTCGATCGGCGCGGGGTCGTTGCCGCAGCAGCGCGCCACCAGGGACTTGACCGCCTGCTCCAGGCCGTACTGGCGCAGGCACGGGGCGCACTCGTCGAGGTGGATGCGCACCTGGTCGCGCGACCGGCCGTCCTGCTCGCCGTCCAGGTACAGGTAGACCGCCTCGAGCACCTCGCTGCACGGTGTCTCGTGCGGGTCGCCGCAGCTCATGAGGGCGTGTCGCCGCTCTTGACCAGACCGCGCTCGACGGCGTAGTCGGCGAGCTTGATCCGCAGGCCCCGACGACCGCGGTGCAGCCGCGACATGACCGTCCCGATCGGGGTGCCCATGATCTCGGCAATCTCCTTGTAGGAGAAGCCCTCGACGTCGGCGAGGTAGACCGCCATACGGAAGTCCTCGGGAAGCGCCTGGAGCGCCTCCTTGACGTCGGAGTCGGGGAGGTGGTCCAGCGCCTCGGTCTCGGCGCTCTTGAGTCCCGTGGAGGTGTGTCCCTCGGCCGCCGCGAGCTGCCAGTCCTCGATCTGCTCGGTCGGTGACTGCTGCGGCTGGCGCTGCTTCTTGCGGTAGGTGTTGATGAAGGTGTTCGTAAGGATCCGGTACAGCCAGGCCTTGAGGTTGGTGCCCTCCTGGAACTGGTGGAACGCGGCGAACGCCTTGACGAAGGTCTCCTGGACGAGATCCTCGGCGTCGGACGGGTTACGCGTCATGCGCATGGCCGCGGCGTACAGCTGGTCGAGGAAGGGCAGCGCGTCACGCTCGAAGCGCGCCGTGCGCTGCTCGCTCGTCTCCGTCTCGACCGTGCTCACCGTCCCTGCGTCTGCCGGCACGTGGCGCACCGGGGCAGTGCCCGATCCTACGCGGACGGGGGTGACAGCGGCGAGCCGGCGGGCGGCACCGAGGGGTGCCGGGCGGTCCGGGCCGGCCGACCCGGGCCGCGAGGCATCGGCGGCGGGCCGGGCGGACGCGGCGTGGCGCCTGAGTCGTGCGTTGGGCATACGGCTCCTCGGCTGCGGGACGGACCGGGCGGTTCGTGGTGCACAACACCGTCCCGGGCGGGTGCTGTTCCCACGCCCCACGACCCCGCACGGCCGGGGCACGCGACCTACGCTGAGGCCATGGACAGCCACCACCCCGCGGTCGAGCAGTACCTCGAGACGGTCCTGGAGCTCGAGGAGGCCGGCATCGTCCCGCTGCGTGCCCGGATCGTGGAGCGCCTCGGCGTGTCTGCTCCGGCCGTCAGCGAGACCGTCAAGCGGCTCGAGCGCGAGGGCTACCTCGTCGTCGACGCCGACCGGGTCCTGCGGCTGACCGAGACCGGCCGGGCGTACGCGACGTCGATGCTGCGCAAGCACCGGCTCGCCGAGGTCCTGCTCGTGGAGGTGCTGAAGGTGCCGTGGGCCCAGCTGCACGAGGAGGCCTGCCGGCTCGAGCACGCCATCTCCGACAACCTCGAGCAGCACCTGGTGGCGCTGCTGGGCGATCCGGGCGCCTGCCCGCACGGCAGCCCCATCCCCGGCTCGGCCAACATCGTCGAGACCGGCCCGCTGCAGGCCCTGTCGAGCGTGCCCGCCGGCGGAGCCTGCACCGTCCGCCGCATCGACGAGCACCTGCAGACGCAGGTCCCCCGCATGCAGGACCTGCACGACGCGCGCCTGCTGCCGGGCCAGCTGGTCACGGTGGGCGACCTCGACGAGGGCGTGCTCGCGATCGACGTCGACGGAGCCCGGGTCCTCATCCCCCGCTCGGTGGCCGCAGAGGTCTACGTCAGCGTCTAGTCCGGCCCGCGGCGGGCCCTCACGACAGCGGCTCCAGCACCGCCTGCACCGCCCGCTCGATGTCCGCAGCCACGTCGTCAGCGGTGCGTCCGTCGCGGCGACGGACGGCGAAGCCGTGGTCGGCCCCCTGCACGACCACGGCGCCGTCCGGACGACCGAAGCGGTCGCGCTCCCCCTGCACGACGTGGACGGGGACGTCAGGCAGCAGCAGCTCGCTGGCCCGGCTCCGCCCGTTCGGCGCCACCAGCGGGAACGCCAGGGCCAGCACGGCGGCGGCGCCGGTGGCGGTCGCGGTGCGGCAGGCCACCCGTGCACCGGCACTGCGGCCGGCGACCACGAGCACCTCGGCCGGACCCGTGGTCGCCGCCAGGACGGCGGTCCAGGCGGCGTCCAACCGCGGCGGCGCCTCGGCCACCCGGCGTCCGGCCACCCGCCAGGGCTGTTCGACGCCGAGGACCGCCCATCCCAGGTGCAGGGCCACCCGTCGGGCCGCCCGGAGGTCGGGGGCGTCCAGGCCCCCACCGGCACCGTGGCCGAGGGCCAGCACCCGCCCGGAGGCGCCGTCGAGGTGCACCCGGGCGACGCCGGACGGTGTCGACAGCGTGCGTACCTCGGACATGGAGGGGAACCTAGGGTCGTGCTCTCTCCCAGGCTCGACGCCCCCGGTCTGCTCCCCGGTCGGTCCTCGCCGTTCTGGCGCTTCTACGAGGACGTCGCGGCGGCCCAGCTCGCCGAATGGGCCCCGACCGCCCCGAGCCGGGTCCTGGACCTGTCCGGGGGCCGGCAGCGCTTCGCCGGGCAGCTGGTGGCCGACGGCCACGAGGTGGTCCAGGTCCGGCGCCCCGCACCCGACGGCGGGCAGGAGCCCTGGACCGCTCCCGACGGACCCGGCCGGCTGCTCCCGGTCGTGGCCGACAGCCGGTCGCTGGGGTTCCTCGCCGACGCGTGCGTCGATGCGGTGCTCGCAGAGGGACGCGCGCTGTCGATGTGCCTGGCCACCGAGGTGACCGCGGCAGACCTGCGCCGGATCCTGCGACCCGGGGGCCGGCTCCTGCTGGTGGTCGACTCGCTGACCACCGGGCTAGCCCGCATGGCCGACCAGGGCCGGTGGGCCGAGCTCGCGGACGTGCCCCGCGCCGACGTCGTCCTGGTCCCGGCGGGCCCGGACGACCCCGACGGCACCATCACCCGGTGCTTCTGGCCCGAGGAGCTGGCCGAGCTGTTGGAGAACGTCGGTCTGGAGGTCGACTGGGTGCGGCTGCGGACCGTGCTGTCGCCGGCCGCGGTCGAACGGGCCGTCGAACAGGGGGGCGACGCGGCCCTGGCCACGCTGGTCGCGACCGAGCTGCAGCTGTCGGCGGACCGCGCCGGCGAGACGGGCGGCCTGCACCTGGTCGCCAGCGCCCGGCGCCCGGCCTGAATCGGCAGGCCGGCGCCGTCCAGGCCGGCCGGACCCCACAGCGGCCGGTCCCCGGGCCTGAACACGACGCAGGCCCCCGCCCCGGAGGGTGAGGGCCTGCGGCGGCGAGCGGTCAGACGCGGGCTTCGAGCTTCTGCTGGTCGGCCAGGCAGCGGGCCACCTCGGGACGCGCCTGCAGGCGCTCGTCCGCGATGGGCTCCCCGCAGTCGACGCAGGTGCCGTAGGTGCCGTCGTCGATCCTGGCCAGCGCTGCCACGACGAGCTCGCGCTGGTCGGCACCTGCCTCCAGGACCGCGGTCTCGCGGTCGCTGTCGGCGACCTCGCTGCCGAGGTCGCCGGGGTGCTGGGTCACCGAGCTGAGCTCGCTGCTCTTCCCGGCCCCTTCGGCCTCCAGCGTGCGGGTCGCGCTGTCGAGCTCGGCGAGCGTGCGCTCGAGGTGGGTGCGGGCTGTCTGGCTGTTCACGGTGCTCCTCCTGGTTGGGCGTCGGTCCGGGCCCTACCCCGTCAGGTCGCGCCTAGCCTGCGTGCGTGGCAGGACGGTCCGTTCGGGGAGGCGCGATGGCGGCCGTGGTCCTGGCCGTGCTGCTCGGACCGGTCGTCGACGGCCTGTCCGCGACGGCGGCCTCCGCGCAGGAGGTGGTGCTGCCGCGTCCCGTCCAGGCCGGCGTCGGCGACCTGCTGGGACAGGTGGGTGCCCGTCCCGACCGGCTCCTGGTGAGCGTCACCCCGGGACCGGTGCGCAACGACGAGGTGGTGCGGGTGGGTCTTGGGCCGGGCGGCGCCGTGCAGGTCGTGCGGGTCGAGCAGCGGCTCCGGCTGACCGGGGAGGGCGACTACCAGGTGCGCGAGCGCGGACCGGCGCGGGCGGCCCGGTCGCTCGGCGAGGAACCGGCCCCGGTGACCAAGTTCGGGGCCGTGGTCTGGCAGGGCTTCTCGCCCGGCATGCGCGACCTGGCCGCCCTGCTGACCCTCGACCCCGTGCTCGAGGAGCCCCGGCTGCCGCTCGCCGTCGGCCTGACCTTCCAGCCGCCGGGAGGGCCGGCCCGCGACCTCGGGCCGCAGGGCGTGGTCCCCGGTGCCGGGACGGTCACCGTGCGGCTCCGTGGCCGCACCGCTCTGCCCGCCACGCTGCCCACGGCCTCGGCCACCGACCTGGTGCCGGTCGCCACCGCCCTCGACGCCGCCCGCGCGCAGGCGCTGCGGGCGGGCACGACCCGGCTGCCGACCGCCGGCGGAGGCCTGCCCGTCTCCGTGCCCGCAGGGGCCGTCGAGCAGCGCCCCGGCCGGCAGGCGCTCCCGCTGCGCCTCACCGGACTGCTCCGCGCCGAGGGCGCCACGGCGTCGGGGCCGGGCACCACGCCGGTGCCCGGAGGGGTGCGTCTCGCCGGGACGCTCCCGGGCGACGGCGAGGTCGTCTTCACCCTGACGGTGCCGGGCCCGACCGCCCTGGAGCTGGACCTGCAGGCCGTGCCCGCGCTCGACCCGCGCGCGCTGCTCCCGCCCGGCGGAGCGGCGAGCTGGGTGGCCTGGGCGGCGTCCGACCGGCCGGCGGCGGAGCGTCGTGCGGCGCTCGACCTCCTCGTCGACGTCGCCGCGACGGGCGCCCGGGCCGCGGCCTACGCCCCGTACCTCGGCGCCGACCTCCCCGGCACCGGCAGCACGGTCTTCCGCTGGACCTTCGCCCCGGCACCCGAGGCCGTCCCGGAGGTCCGGACGCTGCAGGTCCGTCCCCGGGCGGTGGCCCTGGCCGGGGCGGCCCTGCTGCTCCTGGTCGGGGCGGCCGCCGGCGTCTGGCGCCAGTCCTAGAAGAGCAGCTCCTGGGACGGCTCGGGCAGCGGCTCGGTGAGCTCGGGCCCGTCGTTGCGGACGTTGCCCACCGCCGGTCCGACCGGCCAGGCCCGCAGCACCCCCGGCACGCCGGGCGCGAGCAGCTCCGCGCCGGGGTCGTCGACGCCGGGGTCCAGCCACCGCGACCAGTCCTCGCGGGGCACGAGCAGCGGGCGTCCGGTCGTGGATGTCGCCGTGCTCGTCGGCGGCGTCGGTGGTGAGGACCGTGCAGGTCCAGAGCCGCTTCTCGTCCGGTCCGGTCCAGACCTCGTACAGGCCGGCCATGGCCAGGGGGGCGCCGTCGACCGCCGACAGGTACCAGGGCTGCTTGCCGGTGGCCGTCCGCTGCCACTCGTAGTAGCCGTCCGCCGGGACCAGGCAGCGCCGCCGCGCATAGGCGGCCCGGAAGGCCGGCTTGTCCGCCACCGTCTCCCGTCGTGCGTTGATCAGGCGCGCCCCGGAGGTCGGGTCCTTCGCCCAGCTCGGGACCAGCCCCCAGCGCAGCACCCGCAGCTCGCGCCGGTGCTCCCGCTCCAGCACGGCGTAGACCGGATCGGTCGGCGCAACGTTGTACGACGGCGGCAGGACCTGCTCGACGGGCTGTGCGACGTCGAAGTGCGACTGCAGGTCGCGCGGGTCGCGTCCGGAGGCGTAGCGGCCGCACACGGCTACTGCTGCACCGTCGGGAGGTTCTCGCTGAGCAGGTCGTCGGTCACGGGGGTGAACCGCAGGTCGCGTCCGAACCTGGCGAAGTACATGTCGTCGGGGCTGACCCCCTCGCGGTCGGTCGGACCGAAGCCGCGCTCGTCGCCGTTCGCGCCGGTGACCACCGTGGACTCCAGCGCGGTCAGGAGCGGCCCGCCTGCCTTCAGGGCGGCCTGGACGAGGGTGATCGCGTCGTAGGAGTACATGGACCAGTCGGGGGGCTGGACGACGTCGCCGGCTCCCACCCGGTCCGGCCCGTAGGCCTTCTCGTAGGTCGCGCGGTAGGCGGCGAAGGGCTCCGGACCCACCTCGCTGGTGATCCGGAAGCTGACGAACACCAGTCCCTCCAGCCATTCCGGCCGATCGGCCAGCTGCTGGCGCACGAGCGGGTCCTCGGCGGTCGGCGAGGCGTAGACCGGGACGTCCCAGCCGGACTGACGGGCTGCCCGCAGCACGGCCGCGACCCCCTCGGCCCGTGCCCAGACCACCAGCGCCGCGGCCCCGGACCGGCGGGCCTGCAGCACCTGGGCCGCGACGTCGGACGAGCCGGTCGGCACGGTCTGGCGGGTCGTCACCGTGACCTCGTTGCGGGCCAGGGCCGCGGCGACGGCGTCGGCGCCCTCGCGGCCGTAGGAGGTGTCGTCCGCGACGATGCCGATCCGCGTGGCCTTCTCGGACAGGTAGTCGGCCAGGCGCCGGGTCATGGGCCGGTCGGCCGGCGCCATGCGGAACAGGCTGGGATGGGCCTCGGCGTCGATGAACGAGCCGCCGCCCTCGAAGACGACGAAGACGGGCAGCCGGGCGGGGTCGGTGATCTCGGCGACGGCGGCTGCCCCCACGCCGTCGGTGATGAGCGCGACGTCGCCGTCGGCCACGGCCTGGCGGGCGTGGGCCGCAGCCCGCTGCGGGCTCCCCCCGTTGTCGAGCACCTCGACCCGGATCCGGCCGCCGGAGCGGGCGGCGGCCAGCCTCGCGCCGCGCTCGACGTTGCGGCCGACCCAGGGCTGACCGGTCAGCGGTGCGCTCACCAGCACGACCGCGGCGTCGGCGTCCGGCACGCGGTCGGGGGTGCCCGAGCAGGCCGGCAGGGCGAGCAGGGCGACGACGGCGAGGGCTCCGGCGCGGCGGCGCAGGGGGACGGTCACGCGGGGGCTCCCAGGTAGGAACGGAGAACGGCCGGGTCGGCCCGGACGGCGTCGGGACGGCCGGAGGCGAGAACGCGCCCGGCGTCGAGCACGGTGACACGGTCGGCCACCGCCCCCACCAGGCGCATGTCGTGCTCGACGAGCAGCACCGCCAGCCCGTTCCCGGCCAGGGCCCGCAGGACCCGCACCAGGCGGGCCCGTTCGCCCGCCGTGGTGCCGGCCGCGGGTTCGTCCAGCAGCAGGACCCCCGCCCCCGTGGCCACCGCGCGGGCGATCTGCACCAGCCGCTGGTCGCCCACCGGCAGGCGCGCCGGGTCGGCGTCGGCGACGTCGAGCAGGCCCGTGACGGCCAGCGCCGCCTGCACCCGCCGCCGGTGCTGCCCGGCGGCGAACCGGCTCGACGGCGTGGCCAGCAGGTGGCGCAGCACGGCGTAGGACCGGGAGCTGCCGCCCCGGGCCCCGACGGCCACCTGCTCGGCCACCGACAGCCCCGGCAGCAGGACGGTCCGCTGCGGCGTCCGGACCACCCCGGTACCCACCCCCGGACGTCGGGCCTGCCCCGCCACCTCGACCGTGCCCCGGCCGGGGCCGCGCTCCCCCGACAGCACGGTCAGCAGGGTCGTCTTGCCCGACCCGTTGGGTCCGATGAGGGCGTGCACCTGCCCGCCGCGCACGGCGAGGTCGACCCCGTCCAGGACCACCAGCGACCCGTAGCCGGCCGTCAGGTCGCGGCCGGCCAGGAGCAGGGGGCGCCAGGGGGTCGCCGGGACGGGCCCGCTGCCCCCGGCGACGGCGTCGGCGTCGGTGTCGGGCCCGCGGCGAGGGCTCCGCCGCCGTCCGGCCGGTGCCCGGTGGGCGCCCGGCGCCACCCGCCGTCGCCAGGGTCGGCGCAGGGCGAGGACCAGGACGAGGAGCAGGGCCGTCAGCAGGCCGCGCAGCCGCTGCGCGTCGGCTCCGGCCGCACCGGCGACGGCGTCGGCGACCGGAGGCAGCACCGACAGCAGCGCCACGCCGAGGACCGGCCCCCACCAGCGGGCCGTCCCGCCGAGCAGGACCGCCACGAACAGCTGCAGGGACAGCAGCGGGCCGACGTCGGCCGCGGCGACCAGGCCCAGCAGCACGACCGTCCCCGCGCCGGACAGGCCGCCCAGGGCGGCGCCCGCCGTCAGCACGGCCCGCCGCCGGGCCGCCACGGGCACCCCCAGCGAACGGGCGAGCGCCGGGCCCTCCCGCAGCGCCGCCAGGTCCAGCCCCCCGGGACCGCGCGACAGCCGGGCCAGGACACCCGCCGTGACGACGCACAGCACCCCGGCGACCACGACGTGCACGGCCGGCGTGAGCACGAGGTCGGTGCCCAGCGCGGGGCTCACCAGGTGGGCCGGAGCTTGGCCGCACCAGGCCCTGCGCGCCGCCGCTCACCGAGGGGAAGGCGGTCAGCGCCCGGGCCACCAGCCAGGCCAGGCCCCAGGTGGCCAGGCCGAGGGCGGCCCCCTCCAGGCGTTCGGCCCCCAGGGCCACCGCGTACCCGGCCAGCCCCGCAGCCAGGACCGCCAGGGCGCAGGCCAGCCCGAGCGGGAGCCCGGCTCCCCCCGGACCGAGCAGGGCGGTGCCGAAGCCCCCGACCGCGACGAAGGCCGACTGCCCGAGCACCGGGAGCCCGGCGTAGGACACCGGCAGGGCCAGGCCGAACGCGGCGAGCAGCAGGTACAGCGCGGTCGCCACCTCCACCTGGCTCATGCCGGGAGCCGCTCAGCAGGCTGCACGGCGACCAGGACCACCAGCAGTCCCAGCGGCACCAGGTCCGACCAGGAGGCCCCGGCGACGGCCACGCCCAGCTGCTGCAGCACCCCGACGGCCAGCCCCCCGGCCAGCGCCCCCCGCGGCGAGCCGAGCCCGCCGAGCAGGGCGGCCGCCGCACCGGACAGCCCGAGCACCACGCCGTCGTCCACCGACACCGCGCCCCCGGGGGCGGCGAGCAGCCCGGCCACCCCGGCGAGCAGACCGGCGATCCCGAACGCCACGAGCACGGTGCGCCGCGGCGACACCCCGCACAGGACGGCGGCGTCGGGGTCGTCGGCCACGGCCCGGATCCCCCGACCGAGCCGCGACCGGGCCACGCCCCGCTCGGCCAGCACCCCGGCGGCGAGCGCGAGCACCAGAACCGCGGGGATGCGCGCGTCCAGCACCACCCCCAGCGGGAGGCGGACCACCCCGTCCGGGGCGTAGGCGGCGAGCCGGAGCGGGTCCGGCACGGCGTAGGCCTGTCCGGGCAGCAGCAGCCCGAGCACCTCCCGCACGACCAGTCCGGCGGCCACCGTGCCCGCGAGCCATCCCAGCGGGTCTGCGGGCCGCCCTCCGGGCCGGGCCAGCCAGGGCCGCACCGCCAGGGCCCCGACCGCCACCGACAGGCCGGTCCCGGCCGCGAGGACGACGGCGACGAAGACGACGGAAGGCAGGGGGGCCAGCAGCGTCGCCACGGGGGCGCGCCCGAGGACGACCAGGACCGCGGTCAGCACCGAGGCGACGACGACGTCGCCGTGCGACAGGTGCAGCACCCGGACGCTGCCGGCCACGAGCGTGAACCCGAGGGCGACCAGACCGAGCACCGCCCCGGCCGACAGGCCGGTCAGGACGGCCTGCAGCAGCACCCCGGCGTCCACGTGGCGGACCCTAGCCGCGCGCGGTGCTGCGGGGCGGGCTCAGCCGAACGGGAGCGGGCTCGGGGACGCGCGCGGCACCGGCGACAGCAGCGGGGCGGGCGAGCCGATGCCCCCGGTGGCGGCGGACCCGGCGGTCTGGAGCGCCAGGATCCAGTTGGTGCGGCAGTCCTCCTGCGCGATCATCTTCATGAGCCCGCGCAGGGCGCCGCGACTGAACGGCACGTCGGCCTCGATCGCCTCCGCGTCCCCCCGCCCGAGCGTGAAGCCGGCGGGCTGCAGGGCCGTCGTCAGGAAGATCACGCCCTGGCGCACCGACTGCGTGGTGCTGAACCGGACGAGGGTGAGGCCGTCGGGGTTCTTCGTGGTGCCCGCGATGGCCGCCGTGGGGGGCACGGGGAGGTCGTCCGGGACGCCGGCGGGCCAGGTGCCGGTCGGCACGGTGGCCGGGCAGGTGGCCGTCACAGCGACGGCGGCCGGGCTCGCGGCCGGGCTCGACGGGAGCGCCGCGGGGCTCGCCGGTGCCGAGGCGGGTGACGCACCTGAGCACCCCGACAGCAGGACGACGGCGAGCAGCAGGGCCGGAACCTTCACGGCCTGATGCTAGGCGGCGACGTCACCCTCCCGGGGGAACAGTCCGCGTGCCGAGCACGGACCGCCCCGGAGCGATGTCCACCGGTCGGGTGAACAGTCACTGTCCGTCATCAAGACCGGTGTCGGCGGACTCCGAGAGCCTGGTCATGCGCAGCACCCGACTCCTCGCTCTCGCCGCCCTCGTCCTGCTCGCCGGGCCGGTCGGCGCCTCCGCGGCACCGGCCGCCGGGGCCGGTCGCAGCGGCGAGCGCCCGTCGGCGCACGCCTCCGCGTCGGTGGTCTCGGACGCACAGGCCGGCCAGCTGCTGCTCAGCCGACGCCCGGCCCGGCGCGCGGTCGCGCCGGTGCGCCGCATCCTCAAGCCCGTGGCCAAGCCGGTCGCCAAGCCGGTCGCCAAGCCGGTCGTGAAGCCCGCTGCCAAGCCGGTCGCCAAGCCGGTCGCCACCGCGGCGGCCAAGCCCGTCGCCACCACGCCGGCCGCGCTCCCGGCCCGCACCGCCTTCCTGCACGTGGAGGACGGCGCCCCGGTGCGCTGGAACCCGTGCGCGGACGTCCCCTGGTCGTTCAACCCGGCGGGCGCCCCGGCCGGCGGGCTCGCCGCCGTGCAGGCGGCCCTGACCGAGCTGTCCCGCCGGACCGGCCTGCACTTCGCCTACGTCGGCACCTCCGGCGACCCGGTGACGGCGGGTTACCTGACCCAGTCGTGGGGCGCCTTCCGCCCGCTGCTCGTCGGCTGGACCACGGCCGGGGCGTCCGACCTGCTGGCCGGCCGGACCGCCACCACGGTCGGGGTCGCCCGGGTGCTGTGGACCGGCTCGCTCGACAGCGCCGGCGTCAACCGCACCCAGATCGCCTCGGGCGTGGTGGCCTTCAACCAGGCCGCGCAGGCGCCCTCCAGCGGTGCCGGCTCGTGGTTCACCTACGCCCTGCACGAGCTGGGCCACGCGGTCGGCCTGGCCCACGTCGACGACGCCAGCCAGGTCATGAACCCGGTCATCGGGCGCACCGTCACCGGGTACGGCAGCGGCGACCTGGCCGGTCTCGCGCAGCTCGGTGCCGCCGCCGGGTGCCTGCCGTCGGTCCGCTGACCGCGCGCGGCGCAGCCGTCGCCGCGGAGGCGGCGCGCCGCTAGGCTGCGGGACGTCGTCCACCACAGGAGCCCACGGTGCCCGCCCGCCCGTCCCCGTTCCCGTCCCGGCCGTGACCCCCGATCCCTGGCCGGCGCCGTTCTCCCCCGGTCCGCTGTCCGCCGTCGTGCGCCTTCCGGGGAGCAAGAGCGTCACGAACCGGGCCCTGGTCCTCGCCGCACTCGCCCCGGGCCGCAGCCTCGTGCGCAGCCCGCTGCGCAGCCGTGACACCGAGCTCATGGCCGCGGCCCTGCGCACGCTCGGCCACGACGTCACCGACACCGACGACGGCAGCTGGCAGGTCGACGCCGGCGAGGCTCCGCAGGCCCGGGGCGCCACCGTCGACGTCGGCAACGCCGGCACCGTGGCGCGGTTCCTGCCTCCTGTGGCGGCCCTCACGGTCGGCGCCGTGCGCTTGGACGGCGACCCGCGCGTGCGGGAGCGGCCGCTCGGCCCGCTGCTCGCGGCGCTGCGGTCGCTCGGGGTCGACCTCGACGCGATCGATGCGCTTCCCGTCACGATCCGGGGTGCCGGCCGGGTGCGCGGCGGCGAGGTGGTCCTCGACGCCTCCCAGAGCAGCCAGCTCGTGTCGGGGCTCCTGCTCGCCGGCGCCCGGTTCGACGACGGCCTGGTCGTCCGGCACGAGGGCGGACCGCTCCCCAGCGCCCCGCACCTGGCCATGACGGTCGAGGCGGTCAGGGCGTCCGGCGGGGTCGTCGACGACGCCGTGGCCGGCACCTGGCGGGTGGCGCCGGGCGTCCTGCTCCCCCGCGACGCCGTCGTGGAGCCCGACCTGTCGACGGCCGCGGCCTACCTGGCCGCCCCGCTGCTGACCGGAGGCTCGGTCACCGTCCCCGACTGGCCGGCCACCAGCACGCAGCCCGGGGTGGTCCTGCCCGACCTGCTGGCCCGGATGGGGGCGGTCGTGACCCGGTCCGACGGCGCCCTCACGGTGGCGGCCGGCAGCGGCCTGTCCGGTCTGGACGTCGACCTGCGCGACGCCGGCGAGCTCGCTCCTGTGCTCACCGCACTGGCGGCGCTCGCCGACGGACCGTCCCGGCTGCGCGGCATCGCACACCTGCGGCTGCACGAGACCGACCGGCTGGCCGCGCTGGCCGGCGAGGTCAACGCCCTCGGCGGCGACGTCCGGGAGACCGACGACGGCCTGCAGGTGCGACCGCGGCCCCTGCAGGGAGGCGTCATGGACAGCCACGACGACCACCGCCTGGCCATGGCCTGGGCGGTCCTCGGCCTGGCCGTCCAGGGCGTGCTCGTCGCCGACGTCGCCACCACGCGCAAGACCGTGCCGGACTTCGTGGGCTCGTGGGACGCCATGCTGGGGCAGCGCTGAGCCCCCGCGAGCTCGACGAGGACGACGTCCGGATCCGCCCCGGCCGGTCGTCGCGACCCCGCACCCGCACCCGGCCCGCCCACGACGACGCCTCGCCCGCCACCGTTCTGTCGGTCGACCGCGGCCGCTACCGCCTGCAGACCGGCGTCGGCGACCTGCTCACGGCCGTCCGGGCGCGTGAGCTCGGACGGCGCGCGGTCGTGGTGGGTGACCGCGTGGCGGTGGTGGGCGACCTGTCCGGGGGACCGGACGCGCTCGGCCGCATCGTCCGGATCGAGCCGAGGACGAGCCTGCTGCGCCGTACCCCCGACGACACCGATCCGGTGGAGCGGGCCGTCGTCGCCAATGCCGAGATGCTCGTCGTGGTCACGGCGCTGGCCGATCCCGTCCCGCGCCCGCGCCTCATCGACCGCTGTCTCGTCGCGGCCTACGACGGCGGCCTGGTGCCACTGCTGTGCCTGACCAAGAGCGACCTCGCCGACCCGGCCGAGCTGCTGTCGCTCTACGAGCCGCTCGGCGTGGAGGCGGTGGTGACCGGTCACGGCTCGGGCGTCGAGGAGCTCCGCGCCCGGCTGCACGGTCGCACCAGCGTGCTGTTCGGGCAGTCCGGCGTGGGCAAGTCGACGCTGGTGAACCAGCTGGTGCCCGACGCGATGCGCGCCGTCGGCATCGTCAGCGGCATCGGCAAGGGGCGCCACACCAGCTCGTCGGCGATCGCCCTGGCCCTTCCCGCGGGCGGCACCGTCGTGGACACCCCCGGCATCCGCAGCTTCGGCCTCGGGGCCGTCACGCCCGAGCGGGTCCTGGCGGCGTTCCCCGACCTCGCCGAGGAGGCCGCGCTGTGCCCGCCCGGCTGCCAGCACCACGCCGGCACCGTCGGCTGCGCGCTCGACGACGCCGTGGTCGCCGGCCGCGCCCGGGCCGCCCGGCTCGACTCCCTGCGCCGGTTGCTGACCGCCCTGGCCGGCGACGACCCGACCGGCTGAGCCAGGCGCCCGTACGGGCACTTGCAGCCCCCCGGCGGGCCTCGACACCCGGACGGGTGCCGTGACGCGCCTCCCGGACTGCCGAGACAGAGCAGGTGAGCGCGACCACCCTCCACGACGCCGCGACGCCCCCCGAGGAGCTGAGCTGGGACCCGGCGGTGGTCCTGGCCGGGGAGTCGCGTCCACCTGCGCCCGGCGAGCGGGGCTTCACCCTTCGTCTGCACGCCGACGCTGCCTGCCGGAACAGGCTGGTGCCGGACACGCCCCTTCGCCCGCGCTCCTACGAGCAGGCCCGTGCCGACGCCCTGTGCCCGGCCTGCTCCCCGCCTCTGGTCGCACAGGCCATGAGCAGCGTGCTGTGGCGGCTGCGCGACGCCGAGACGACCCTGCGCCGCCTGCTCGACACCGTGGAGGCACCCGTTCCCCGCGAGATCGTGCACTGCCGGGCCCTGCGGTTCGAGGCCGAGCGCGCTGTCAGCGTCCATCCGGCGGTCGCCCCGTACGCGGTGGAGGTGGCCGAGCTGGCCACCGAGGTGGCCGAGGCCCTGCGCGCCGGGCTCCACGCCGCGCTTCGCCCGCACTAGGTGCCCGGGCGCCCCGTGCGTGCGGTGCGGGAGGCTGGTGCCGTGCCCCCCGCTCCCCTCGCCCCGACCGACCTCGCCGAGCACGACCTGGACGACCGCCCCGGCGATCCCGTGGTGACCCTTGCCTGGCTCGGTGCCCCGGCGCTGTCCTACGCCCGGCGGCCGGCCTCGGTCCTGGCCGTCCTGGACCGGGCCGTCGCGCGCTGGCCGGACCGCACGGCGCTCGTCGAGGGCGAGCGGACGCTGACCTACGCCGAGCTCGCCCAGCAGGTGGAGACGGCGGCGCGGGCGCTGGTGCACCGCGGGCTGGCGCCGGGCGACGCCGTCGCCGTCTGCGCGGGCAATGGCCTGGAGACCGCGGTGGCCCTGTTCGCCTGCGCCCGCGCCCGGCTGGTGCTGGTCGGTCTGAGCACCCGGCTCGCCCCGCCCCAGTGGGAGCCGATGTGCGAGCACATGGGCGTGCGGCTGCGCCTGGCCACACCCGGCCATCCCCTGCCGCAGGCCGAGGACCTGGCCACGGTCCTGGGCGAGGGCGGACCGCCCGTCGACTGGACCGCCCCGGACGAGGCAGCCACCTACGCCGTCGTGTTCACCAGCGGCACCACGGGCCGCCCCAAGGCCTCCCAGGTGGTGCACCGGGCCTCCGTGCACTCGGCCATGAGCTACCAGCGGGTGCTGCAGCTCGGGCCGGCCGACGTGACCGCCGTGCTGTTCCCGCTGACCTACATCTCGGCGATGCACGCCCACGTGCTGCCGGCGATGCTCGCCGGCGCCGCCTGTGTCCTGCTCGACACCACCTCACCCACGACCTACGTGCAGGCCCTGCGCACCCACGCCGTCAGCTGGGCCTACGCCGTGCCCTCCTGGTGGCGGATGTGCCTGCGGGTCGAGGCCTTCCGCGACCTGCCCGCGCTGCGGCGGATCGGGGCCGGAGGGGCGCCGTTCCCGGTCGAGCTGCAGCAGGAGCTGCGCGAGCGCCTGCCCGGGGTGCTTCTGCACGACGTCTACGGACTGTCCGAGACGCACTCCCCGGCCTGCATCGCCACCGACGCCGACCTGCTCGCGCGGCCGCACAGCGTCGGCCGGCCGCTGCCGTGCCTGCAGGCGCAGGTCCGGTCCCTGGACGGCGACGACGAGGGGGCGGTGCTCGGCGCCGGCGAGCCGGGGGCGCTGTGGCTGCGCGGGTCGCTCGTCACGACGGGCTACGCCCGCGACGCGGTCGCGACGGCGGCCGCGATCGTCGACGGCTGGTTCGACACCGGCGACGTCGCGCGGATCGACGACGACGGCTCGGTGGTCGTTCTCGACCGCACCAAGGACATGGTCAACAGGGGTGGCGCGAAGGTGTTCAGCGCGGAGGTCGAGGCGCTGCTGCGCCGCCACCCCGCGGTCGACGACGTCGCCGTGGTCGCGGTCCCCGACCCCGTGGCCGGCGAGGCCGTGGCCGCCTACGTGGTCGCGTCCGGACCGGTCAGCGCCGCCGAGGTGCGCGCCTGGGTGCGGGACGGCCTCGCCGAGCACGCAGCCCCCCGCAAGGTCGTCTTCCTCGAGGCACTCCCCCGCAACGCGGTCGGCAAGACCGACAAGCAGGCGCTGCGGGGACTGCCCACGTGACCGGGCGACGGCTCCCGCTGCTCGCCGGGATCGCAGGACCGAGCGCCTTCGTCGGCGCCTGGCTGGTCGGCGGCCTGCGCCGTGACGGCTACGACCCGGTCGAGCAGACCATCAGCCGGCTGGCCGAGCAGGGCAGTCCGGGGCGGGGGCTGATGACCGCCGGTTTCGTGGCCTTCGGGGCGCTGGTGCCTGCTGTTCGCCACCCGGCTGCAGCCCCGTGCGCTGCGCGTCAGCGCCACCACCTCCGGGCTGGCCACCCTCGCCGTCGCCCTCACGCCGCTCAGTCCCCAGGGGGGGACCACGCTCGACACGCTGCACTACGCGTCCGCGGCGATCGGGTACGTGGCCCAGGCCGGCTCACCGCTCGTGGGAGCGCAGGCCCTGCCGCGGCCGACGCTCTCGCGCGCGGTGGGGGTTGCCGCCGCCGCCTCGCTGGTCGCCAGCCTGGTCGACGCCGACCGGGCCGGCCTGTGGCAGCGGCTCGGGCTCGGGCTCGTCGACGCCTGGTTCGTGGTGCTCGCCGTGCGCCTGCTGCAGACTCGTGCCCGTGCGTGACGTGACCACCCGGGAACCCGGGATCAGACTGGGCCAGTTCCTCAAGCTCGCCGACCTCGCCGACACCGGGGCCGACGCGAAGGAGATCCTGGAGAGCGGCGGCGTCCTGGTCAACGGTGAGCCCGAGCGACGGCGGGGTCGCCAGCTCGCCAAGGGCGACGTGGTGCAGGTGCCCCTGGCCGACCCGGTGCGGGTGGCCTGACCGGCGGCTCCCCCGGCTCAGATGCCGACGGCCCCGAAGCCGCCGTCGACGTGCACGATCGACCCGGTCGTCTTCGGGAACCAGTCCGACAGCAGGGCCACGCAGGCGCGCGCCACCGGAACCGGGTCGCGGACGTCCCAGCCCAGCGGGGCGCGGGCGTCCCAGACGTCCTCGATCTGTCCGAACCCCGGCACGCTGCGTGCCGCCATGGTCTTCAGCGGCCCTGACGCCACCAGGTTGACCCGCACCCCGCGGGGGCCGAGGTCCCGGGCGAGGTAGCGGTTGGCCGACTCCAGGCCCGCCTTCGCCACGCCCATCCAGTCGTAGGACGGCCAGGCCCGGCTCGCGTCGAAGTCGAGCCCGACATAGGACGCCGACGGCGCCCACAGGTCGCGGCACGCGTGCGCCAGCGCCGCGTAGGACCAGGTGCTGACCTGCAGCGCCGTGCCGACGTCGTCCCACGACGTGCCGAGCAGTCCCGCGCCCAGCGCCGAGGCGGGGGCGTACCCCACGGCGTGCAGCACGCCGTCGAGCCCGTCCACGTACGGCGCGAGCCGCGCCGGCAGCGCCGCGAGGTCGTCGGCGGAGGTGACGTCGAGCTCGATCACCGGGGGCTCCCCCGGCAGGCGACGGGCCACGCGTGAGGTGAGGGACGCGGCCCGCCCGAACGACGACAGCACCACCGTGGCGCCCTGCTCGGCGGCGAGACGGGCGACCGACGTCGCCAGGGACGACTCGGTCAGCACCCCCGTGACGAGCAGGCGCTTGCCCTCGAGCAGCACCTAGGGGTTCTTGCTCATGATCAGGTCGAGGAAGGCGCCGATGGTCTTGAGGTCGGTGAGCTCGTCCTCGGGCAGGTCGACGCCGAGCGAGTCCTCGAGGTCCATCGTGTACTCCACGAGCGAGAGCGAGTCGACCTGCAGGTCGTCGACGAACGACTTGTCCTCGGCGAGGTCGTCGGCCTCGATCTCCAGGAGGTCGACCGCCTTCTCGCGCATCACGGCCAGGACCTCGTCACGCGTCACGCTCGCCAGCCTAGTGGAGCAGCTCCGGCGCGAGGTCGTCTCAGTGACCCATGCCCAGACCGCCGTCGACGGGCAGCACGGCCCCCGTCACGTAGCCGGCGGCGTCGGAGGCCAGGAAGGCGATGACCCCCGCGATCTCCTCGGGCGACGCGGTCCGTCCCAGGGGGATCCGGGAAAGGAACGCCGACGCATCCAGGCCCGCCGTCATGTCGGTGTCGGTGTAGCCGGGGGCCACCACGTTGCTGGTGATCCCGCGGCTGCCCAGCTCGCGCGCCACCGACCGGGCGAGCCCCACCAGCCCGGCCTTGGCGGCCGCGTAGTTGACCTGCCCGGCCGCCCCCGACAGGCCCACCACGGAGGACACGAACACCAGCCGGCCCCAGCGCTGCCTGAGCATCGACCGGGAGGCGCGCTTGGCCACCCGGTAGGCCGCCGTCAGGTTGGCATCGACCACCGAGGTGAACGACTCCTCGCTCATCCGCAGCAGCAGCCCGTCGTCGGTCACGCCGGCGTTGGACACGACCACCTCGACGGGGCCCAGCTCGGCCTCGACCGCGGTGAAGGCGGCGTCGACGTCGGCGGTGCTGGTGACGTCGCAGCGGACGCCGAACAGGCCGTCGGGGGCGCCCGACCGGTGTGTCACGGCCACGCGGTGGCCCTGCGCCGCGAGCAGCCGGGCCGTGGCCAGGCCGATCCCCCGGCTCCCGCCGGTAACGAGGACGGTGCGGGCGGTCGTGGGGAGGGGCGCGGTCACAGCTGCTCCAGGTCGGTCGGATCGTTCACGGCAACGGTGCGGACGCCGGGCAGGGTCCGCTTCACGAGCCCGGTCAGCACGCTGCCCGGTCCGCACTCCACGACGGCGTCGACGGGCGGCAGGGCCAGCAGGGTCTCGCGCCAGCGGATCCGGGCGGTCAGCTGCGCCGACAGCTCGCGGCGCGGGTCGGTGAAGGGCGCGGCCGAGGCCCCGGACAGCACGGGAACCCGGGCCGGGCCGAAGGCGACCGCCTGCAGGGCAGCGTCCAGGCGCTCCCGTGCCGGGGCCATCAGCGGCGTGTGGAAGGCGCCCCCCACCTGCAGGGGGAGCACCCGGCGGGCCCCGGCCTCCTTCAGCAGCGGTCCGGCCGCCCCCACGGCATCGACGGCTCCGCTCACGACGACGTGCGACGGGGCGTTGTCGTTCGCCGTCCAGACGCCGGGCGGGAGCGCGGCCTCGACCGCCGGCGGCGCGAGGCCGAGCACCGCGGCCATGGTCCCGGGCTGCGCGTCGCACGCCTGCTGCATGGCCGCTCCGCGTTCGGCCACCAGGTGCAGGCCGTCCTCGAACGACAGCGCGCCGGCGACCACCAGGGCCGTCAGGTCGCCCAGCGAGTGGCCGGCCACGACCACCACCTCGACCGCCTCCGGCAGGGCCCGCGCCGCGACCACAGACAGCAGGAACGTCGTGAGCTGGGCCTCGCGGGTCGCCCGCAGCTGCTCGGCGTCGGCGTGCAGCAGCAGGTGCGCCACGTCGCGGTCGAGCACCTCGGCGGCCCGCTGCACGAGGTGCCAGCCTGCGGACGCCGTCCAGGGCGCTCCGGCTCCCGCGCGCTGCGATCCCTGACCGGGCAGGACGACGGCGACGCGCACGGCCCGAACCCTAGTGACCGAACCCCGCTCGGCGTCGTCGTGCCCGACTGCCTAGTCTCGGGCCGCGTGACCCCGGACGCCTCCTCCCCTGCCGGCACGACCCCCGACCTCGCCCTGGCGCACCGCCTGGCCGACGCGGCCGACGCCGTCACGCTGGCCCGCTTCCGCGCCCTGGACCTCGACGTGCGGGCCAAGCCCGACCTCACGCCCGTCAGCGACGCCGACCTGGAGGTGGAGCGCCTGCTGCGCGAGGTCCTGCGCGCCGAGCGCCCGGCCGACGCCGTCCTCGGCGAGGAGCACGGCGTCACCGGGAGCGGACCGCGGCAGTGGGTCGTCGACCCGGTCGACGGCACGAAGAACTTCGTGCGCGGCGTGCCGGTGTGGGCGACGCTCATCGCGCTACAGGTCGACGGCGTGGTCGAGGTCGGGGTGGTCAGCGCGCCGGCGCTGGGTCGCCGCTGGTGGGCGGCCCGCGGCCACGGCGCCTGGGCCGGGCCTTCCGCGGACACGGGCACGCGGCTGCAGGTCAGCGGGGTGGCGTCACTGGCCGACGCGTCGCTGGCCTACTCCAGCCTCACCGGATGGCAGCAGCAGGGCCGGCTGCCGGGACTGGTGGCGCTGTCGGACGCCTGCTGGCGCACCCGCGCCTACGGCGACTTCTGGAGCCACGTCCTGGTGGCCGAAGGCGCCGTCGACGCCTCCTTCGAGCCGGAGGTGTCGCTGTGGGACCTCGCCGCCCTGCAACCGGTGGTCGAGGAGGCCGGAGGCACCTTCACCGACCTGTCCGGGCGGCGCGGCCCGGACGGAGGCAGCGTGGTGTGCAGCAACGGCCTCCTGCACGAGGTCGTGCTGTCCGGCCTCGCGGCCGGGCCGCCGGTCTCGCACTAGCGTCACCGTCGTGGATCGTTCGCGGCTGACCGGGGTCGCGCTGGCGCTGCTGTCGGCCACCTCGTTCGGGGTCATGCCGGTCCTCACCAAGGTGGTCTACGACGACGGCGCCGCTCCCTACGGCGTCCTGGCCGTGCGCTTCACGATGGCCGCTGCGGTGCTGCTGGCGCTCGCCGCGCTGCGGGGCGACCGCCTGCCGCGAGGCCGGGTCGCCGTCCGCCTGCTGCTGCTCGGCGGGGTGGGCTACGCCCTGCAGGCGCTCTGCTACTTCGGCGCCCTCGAGCGCGTCAGCGCCTCCCTGACGTCGCTGCTCCTGTACTTCTATCCGGCCCTCGTCGTGCTCCTGACAGCCATGCTCATGCGTCGTCAGCCCGCCCCGACCGCCGTCGCGTGCGTGGCCGTCGCCACGTGCGGCACGGCACTGACGGTCGGCCCGCTGCAGTCCGGGCAGACCGTCGGGGTGCTGCTCGGCCTCGGCGCGGCCGCGGTGTACTCGGTCTACATCGTCGTGAGCGCGCGCGTGGTCGCCGACGTCGGCTGCGGGCACCTCGCGACGTCGGGCGTCGTCATGGTCGGCGCCGCCGTGGTCTTCGACGTGCTGGCGGGGACCACCCGGGCCGCCCTGCCGCGCGGCGGCACCGGATGGGTCGCCCTGGTCGGCGTCGCCCTGATCGGGACGGTGGTGGCGGTCGCGGCCTTCTTCGCCGCCCTGGAGCGGCTCGGCCCGGCCGACACCTCCGTGATCTCGACCGCCGAGCCGGTGGTCAGCGTGGGTGTGGCGGCGGCGTTCCTCGGCGAGCGGCTGGGGCCTGTTCAGGCCCTCGGCGGCGTGCTGGTGCTCGCCGCGGTGGTGACGCTGGCCAGGCTCTCCCCGGAGCCGGAGGCCGAGACCGTCCCGGTGTAGCCCAGCCGGTGCAGCACCATCGGCGCGAGCCACAGCGCGGCGGCGTCGAACCAGGCGTACCCCCCGGCGATCCCACTGGGCGGGTTGCCGATGCTGATCCAGCCGGTGATCGTGTCGTGCGGCTGCCACGCCCAGGTACCCAGCGACGTCCCGACCACCTCCAGGTAGCTGACCACCAGGAACGCCCCGGCGTAGAGCAGCGGGCTGCGTCCGTAGCGGGTGAACAGCAGCAGGCAGCCGAACCAGAAGGCGCCGAGCACGTCGGACCGCTCGCTCAGGACGAGCCCCCAGACCGCCCAGGCGCCGCCCAGCAGCAGGGTCGTGCGCAGGAAGACGCTGGCGTGCCGGTGCGCCCAGGCGCTGCGCCCGACCGCCAGCGCCGCCAGGTAGATCAGGCCGTGGCCGGGGAAGACGAACCAGGGCACGCCGTCGAGCCGGTAGGTGTAGACGCCCAGCCAGCCGGCGAACACCAACTCGATCGCCGCGGCGAAGGCCACGACGACGCCGACCTGCACGCGGGTGGCCCGGTCCTCCCCGCGCAGCACGGCGAGCAGGAGCAGGACCGTCCCGGCCCCGAGCAGCCGCTGCTGCAGCAGCGAGGCCCCGGTGTCCAGGCCCAGGACGACGGCCACCCAGGCGACGACGAGCAGCGGCAGGCCGACGTCGCGGCGGGCGGTCACCAGGACGAGCGGCGGGTGCGGCTGCTGCTCCGCCGACGGCTGGTGCTGCTGCGGCGCCGGGGGGCGGTGCCGAACAGGGAGCGGGCGATCTCGCGACCCGCCATGGACGCCGCCGACCGGGCGAAGCTGCGGAACACGGTGCTGCCGAGCACCTGGGCGACCTTGCCGGGGCCGCGGCCGCGATCGTCGTCCCTCTGGTTGCGGTCGTCCTGGTCGTCCTGGCGGTGCCGGTCGTCCTGGTGATCCCGGTCGTCCTGGTGATCCCGGTCGTCGCGGTCGCTCGGTGAGGAGCCGGTGCCCTCCGCGCCGTCGTGCGGCTCGGCCGGGACCACCCTGGCCATCAGCATCTCGTAGGCCGACTCGCGGTCGACGGTCTCGCCGTACTCGGCCAGCAGGTCGCTGCCCTGCACGATGCGGGTGTGCTCGGCCGGGTCGAGCTGCGCCATGAGCGAGGCCGGTGGACGAAGGCGCGTCCAGGCCACCGGTGTCGGGGCGCCGCGCTCGGACAGGATGGTCACCGCCGCCTCCCCGATGCCCATCGACGTCAGGAGGGTCTCGAGGTCATAGACGTCGCTCTTGGGGAACGTCGACACGGTCGCCTTCAGCGCCTTGGCGTCGTCGGGGGTGAAGGCCCGCAGGGCGTGCTGCACCCGGTTGCCGAGCTGGGCGAGCACCTCGCTGGGCACGTCCTTCGGGGTCTGGGTCACGAAGAAGACCCCGACGCCCTTGGACCGGATGAGCCGCACCGTGCGGGCGATCGCGTCGAGGAAGGCCTCGCTGGCGTCGTCGAACAGCAGGTGCGCCTCGTCGAAGAAGAACACCAGCTTGGGCTTGTCGACGTCGCCGACCTCGGGCAGGTCGTGGAACAGGTCGGCGAGCATCCACATCAGGAAGGTGCTGAACAGCCGCGGCTTGTCCTGCACCGCCGTCAGGCCCATCACCGACATCACGCCGCGACCGTCGTCGGCGATCCGCAGCAGGTCGGCCGTGTCGAACTCGGGCTCACCGAAGAAGACGTCGCCGCCCTGGTCCTCCAGGCCGATCAGCTCACGCAGGATGACGCCGGCGGTGGCACTGGACAGGCCGCCGAGCTCCTTGAGGTCGGCCTTGCCCTCGTCGGAGACCAGGTGGTTGATGACCGCGCGCAGGTCCTTGAGGTCCAGCAGCGGCAGCCCGTGCTTGTCGGCGTAGTGGAAGACCAGACCGAGGCTGCTCTCCTGGGTGTCGTTGAGGCCGAGCACCTTGCTCAGCAGCACCGGACCGAAGCTGGTCATCGTCGCGCGCACCGGGACGCCCTCGCCGAGCCCGCCCAGCGCCAGGAACTCGGCAGGGAACGCCGTCGGCGCCCACTCGGTACCGGTCTCCTGCGCCCGCTTGGTCGTCCGGTCGCTGACCGCGCCCGGGGCCGCCACCCCCGAGACGTCACCCTTGATGTCGGCGAGGAACACCGGAATGCCTGCGGTGGACATCTGCTCGGCCATGAGCTGCAGCGTCTTGGTCTTGCCGGTGCCGGTGGCTCCGGCCACCAGTCCGTGCCGGTTGAGCATCGACAGCGGCATCCGCACCCGGGCGTCCGGGAAGGCCTGTCCGTCGACCACCACGGCTCCGAGCTCGAGAGCAGGGCCCTCGATCGCGTACGCCTGGCCGAGGTCCTGCGCTGAGGTCATGCCCGGAGCCTGCCACGACCGGGACGGCCCGGCGTGGTGGACCGGAACCGGCAGGGCTACTGGGCGGCCTTGGCCTGCGCCACCTGCTCCTCCATCGGCACGACCGCGGTGATGCCGGTCCCGATCTGGCAGCTGACGCCGTTGAACCCGTGGTTGCAGTAGCCGCCGGGGTTCTTGTGCAGGTACTGCTGGTGGTAGGCCTCGGCGTTGTAGAACGTGGACGCCGGGAGGATCTCGGTGGTGATGGTCCCGCGTCCGGCGGCCACCAGGGCCTGCTCGTAGCTGGTCCGGCTCGCCTTGGCGACCTCGATCTGGCGGTCGGTGTGGGTGTAGATCGCCGACCGGTACGTCGTCCCGACGTCGTTGCCCTGACGCATCCCCTGGGTGGGGTCGTGGTTCTCCCAGAACAGCACGAGCAGCTGCTCGAGCGACACCTGCGCCGGGTCGTAGACCACCCGGACCACCTCGGTGTGGCCGGTCAGGCCGGTGCAGGTCTCCTCGTAGGTCGGGTTGGGCGTGATCCCGCCCTCGTAGCCGACCAGCGTGGTGACCACTCCGGGGGTCTGCCAGAAGATCCGCTCGGCCCCCCAGAAGCAGCCCATGCCGACGTCGAGGACCTCCAGGCCCTCCGGGTAGGGACCGGCCAGGGGGGTGCCGTTGACGGAGTGCCGCTCCTGCAGGGGCAGCGGCGTCGGGCGGCCCGGCAGGGCCTCCTGCTCGGTCGGGAGGGTCACGGGCTTGCGGGACCAGAACACGGGTCAGGCTCCTCGGGTCGACTGTCCGGTCCAACACCCGCGGGCCGCCGGACGTTCCGCTCCCAGGTTCCGGGGCTCGCTCCGGTCCGCCCCTGGGTTGTCCGCCCCTGGTGTCCGCCCTGGGCGGGCCCTGCCCTGCTGGTGATCTTCCGTCTGTGGCGGGACTCTCCGGTGATCTTCCCCGTCTGGCGGGCCGCCCCGGCGTGTCGACCACCAGAGGCGGAAGATCACCACACAGTGGCAGCCCCGGGCAGCCCAGCCCCCGGTGATCTTCCCCTTGTGGCGGGCCGCCCCGGCGTGTCGACCACCAGAGGCGGAAGATCACCACACAGAGGCAGCCAGGAAGATCACCGCACAGGGCAGCCAGGAAGCTCACCGCACAGGACAGCCCCACCGCAAGGGGCAGCAAGTGTGGTCACCACACAGCCCCCGGGAGACCTCAGCCCGCGGTCGGCTCCGCCGTCGCACGCAACGCGTGGTCGACCCGACGGTGGTAGGCAGCCCCGAAGCGCCCTCCCACGACGGCCGACACCAGCGCGACGATCAGCGCGGTGACGGCGCTGGCGACAGCCGCCACCGACATCGACCCCGTGTCGACGAAGCGCGGCAGGTCGAGGTCGCGCACCCGGTCCGACTGCGAGACGAGCGCCGCGACCCCGGCCGACAGCAGCACGAACAGCACCCCGCTGAGCAGGCCGTTGCGCTTGCCCTCGAAGCGGGCCATCCGCCCGCACACGTACCCCCCGGCCCCCAGGGCCAGCCCCAGGACGACCAGCCCGGACCCGAGGGCGGCCGACGACACTTGCCGGTCGCCGGTGCCCTGCTCGTAGCCGATCTGCCCGATCGCCCCGGCGAGGGTCGCCAGCAGGAGCAGGGTTCCGAGCGAAGCCATCGTCCCCCCGAGGACGGCCGCAGGATCGATGCCTCCGAACCGCGCCCGCGCCGAGGAGCCCGAGGTCGGGTCGTGCTCGTCCAGTCGTGCCATGGGGGTGTGCTCCTCCGGTCGTCTGCGGCCTGCCTACCCGCCTGCGACGCCGGCAGACCCCGCTCGTCGACGCCCGGCCTCAGTGACCGCCGGGGGCCAGCCCCGCCTCGCCGTACCAGCGGGCCAGCTTGCCGGCCCGCCCGACCGCCCGCAGCCGGGCCTCGGTGGCGTCCCGGACCGCGGCCGTCGTGACCACCAGCACCTGATCGCCGACCAGCAGCTGCGTTCCGCGGTCCGGCACAAGCGCGGACCCGTCCCGCACCACCAGCGTCAGCTGCGCGCCGAGGGGCAGGCGCAGCTCGTCGACGTAGACACCGGACAGGCGGCTGCCCCGGGGGATCGTCAGCTGCAGGAGGTCCGCGCCCATCTCCTCCAGCGGCGCCGTCTCGACCTCGAGCTCGCTCGGCTGACCCCGCTCGACCACCCCCAGCGCCCGGCCCAGGCGGGGCAGCGTCGGCGCCTGCACCAGCGTGTAGACGACCACCAGCACGAACACGACGTCGACCACCCGCTCGGCGCCCGCCACGCCGGAGGTGACCGGGATCGTGGCGAGCACGATCGGGACCGCCCCCCGCAGGCCCGCCCACGACAGGAAGACCTGCTCGCGCAGCGGCAGCCGGAACGGCAGCGCCGAGAGCGCGACGGCGAGCGGCCGGGCCAGGAAGGTCGACGCCGCCCCGAGCAGCAGGGCCGCCCCGACCGCCTCGGGCAGCCGCTCGGGCGAGGCCAGCAGACCCAGCAGCACGAACAGGCCGACCTCCGCGAGCAGGGCCAGCGAGCCCGCGAACCCCAGGACCGCCCTCCGGTGCGGAAGCGGGCCGGTCGCGAAGGCCAGCCCGGCGAGGTAGACGGCGAGGAAGCCACTGGCGTGCAGGGCGTTGGCGGCGGTGAACGCCAGCAGGAGCAGCCCGACGGTCGCCAGGGGGTAGAGACCGGCACTGGGGAGCGCGGCGCGGGCCATCAGCGACCGGCCGAGCCGCCCCACGGCGACGCCGATGACGGCGCCCAGGACGAGCTCGAACCCGATCTCCCCGACCAGGTGCAGCACCGAGGTGTCGCCCCAGGCGTCCGAGGACGCAAGGACGACCACCACCACGGCCGGGGCGTCGTTGAGGCCGGACTCGGCCTCCAGTGCTGCCCGCACGCGCGGCGCCAGCGGGAGCTTGCGCAGCACGCTGAAGACGGCGGCCGCGTCGGTGCTGGCCAGGACGCCCCCCAGCACCACCGAGGTCTGCCCGTCCAGGCCCAGGGCGAGATGGGCGACCCCGGCCACCACCAGCACGCTCACCCCGACGCCGAGCGTCGCGAGGACCGCGGCGAACGGCAGGGCCGGCCGTACCGTCGTCCACCGGGTCGTCAGTCCACCCTCGGCGAGGATCACCGCGAGGGCCACCAGTCCGAGGTCGGCGGTGAGCCGGTAGTCGCTGAACTCGACGCCGAGTCCGGCCTCGCCCACGAGCAGCCCGAGGGCGAGGTAGATCAGCAGCGACGGCAGCCCCGTGCGGTCGGCCACCCGCACGGCGAGGACCGCCACCAGCAGGACCACGAACGACAGCAGCAGGATCAGGTTGAGGTGCTCGTCCACGCGCCCCCCTCCTAGACGACCGCTCCTGAGTCCTGCAGCCTCGCAGCACCCGGCGCGGGCCGCGGGCGGACGCGCGCAGGCCGGGGTGGAGCCCCGCCCCAGCGGGCCTCCAGCAGCAGCATCAGCGGGGTGGCGGTGAACGCGGACGAGTACGTCCCGACCACCAGCCCGAGCAGGAGGGCGAGCGCGAAGTCGGTGAGCGAGTCCCCGCCGAGCAGGGCCAGGCTCGCCAGGATGAACATCGCGCCGAGGCCGGTACTGACCGTCCTCGGAGCGGTCTGCACCACGGCGTCGTCGCAAACGCGGTCCAGCGGGCGACCCCGCTGCCGGGTCCAGAGCTCGCGGACCCGGTCGAGGGTCACGATCGAGTCGTTGACCGACACGCCGATGATGGTGAGCGCCGCGGCGAGGAAGACCCCGTCGATCGGTCGGCCGAGCCAGGCGAACACCCCCACGACGAGCAGCACGTCGTGGAGCATCGCGAGGACCGCGCCGGCGCCGAAGGTCCAGCGGAAGCGGACGGCGAGGTAGAGCAGCTGCGCGAGCGAGCGCGAGTCCGAGGGCGGTCAGCGCCTTCGTGCGGAGCTCGGCGCCGAGCGTCGGGCCGATCAGCTCGTCCCGCTGCAGGGTGACCGGGCCGGCGACCCGCACGACGGCGGACCGCACGCGGGCCTCCTCGGCGTTGCTCAGGCCGCCGGTGCGCACGGTGAGCTCGGCGTCGCCGGAGGCCTGGACCACGGCCCGGGGGAAGCCGGCGTCGGCGACGGCCTGACGCGCGACGTCGGCGCTGACGACCCGGCTCGTCGAGTACTCGACGAGCCGCCCACCGGTGAACTCGACGCCGAGCTCGAGCCCCCGTACGACCACGCCCGCGCTCGCCACGACCACGGCCAGGGCGCTGACGGCCAGCAGCGCCCGCCGGTGCCTCATGGGTCGCAGGTCCCGTCGCTGCAGCCAGCTCCGTACCCGGCCGGGGGTCGCAAACCCGGTGATGGCGGGCCTGCGCCCCACCCACGCCCGTCCCACGACGACGTCGGTGAGGGCGCGGCACACCACGAGCGCCGACACCATCGAGGCCAGGACGCCGATGACGAGGGTGACCCCGAAGCCGCGCACCGGCCCGCTGGCGAACTGGAACAGCAGGCCGGCGGCGAGCAGCGTGGTGATGTTGCTGTCCGCGATGGCCGACCACGCCTTCGCGTAGCCCTCGCGGAGCGAGCCGACGAGGCCACGCACGTGGCCGGCTGCCTGCTCCTCGCGCGCCCGCTCGAACACGAGCACGTTCGCGTCGATGGCCAGACCGGCCGACAGCAGCAGGCCGGCGAGACCGGGCAGCGTGAGGGTGGCCCCGATCGCGACGAGCGTCCCGTAGGACAGCAGCCCGTAGGCGGCCAGCCCCACCGCCGCGAGCAGGCCCACGAGCCGGTAGACGATCACCAGGAACACCGCGGTCAGCGCCACCCCGACGACGGCGGCCCGCCCCGAGGCGTCGATGGCCGCGGCGCCGAGCGTGGGACCGACGACCCGCTGCTCGATCACCTCGACCGGCAGCGGCAGCGCGCCGCCCTGCACGAGCGCGGCCAGCTCCTGCGCCCGCTCGCGGGTGAAGTCGCCCGTGATCTGCGTCCCCCCGACCAGGCCGACCCCGCAGGTGGCCTGCACCTCCGGGGCGCTGAGCACGGCGGCGTCGAGCACGATGGCCACGCGGCGCGCCGGGTCGCCCGGGGGCGCGCAGGCGGCCTGGCCGGTCACGTCCTCCCAGGCCCGCTCCCCCTCGCCCCGGAAGGCCAGGTCGACCGTCCAGGCGGTGCCGAAGCGGGGATCCAGCGACGCGGTGGCGCTGCCGACGGCGTCGCCGGTCAGTGCCGCCGGCCCGAGCTCCAGCACTGCCCCGGACTCGTCCGGCAGGGCCAGCGGTCGACTCGTGTCAACCGTGCCGGTGGCGCTGACCGGTCCGGCCCCCGGGGCGCGACCCGTGACGGCATGGAAGGTGAGCTGCGCGGTGCGACCGATGACCTCGGCGGCCTCGGCCGGGTCCTGCAGGCCGGGCAGCTCCACGAGGATCCGGTCGCTGCCGCTGCGGGCCAGCGTCGGCTCGGCGACTCCCAGCGCGTCGACCCGACGCCGCAGCACCTCCACGGCACGGTCGGTGCTCTCGGAGGTGGCCCGCTCCGTGGGGCTGTCCTGGGTCTGCAGGACGATCTGGGTCCCGCCACGCAGGTCCAGGCCCAGACGCGGCGGCTGCGTCAGGGAGAAGAAGGCGGACAGGACGACGACGGCGAGCGCGATCAGCGCGCGCCACAGCACGATGGTTCGGGACATGCGGGACTCCGGGGGGCGGGGTGCCGCGGGCAAGGGTGCGCGGCGGTCAGGTGCTGGGGCTGACCGTCACGGGAGGGGACCGACCACGCCGGCCCGGGGCGGGTGCGGAGGCGGCCGCCGCGTTCGGCGGCCTGGGCAGGGAGACCAGCAGCGGCGGGGGCGGGGCGACCGGCGTCGTGGGCAGGACCGCGACGGCAGAAGCGGCCGCGCGCGCGGTGCGGGCCCCGGCGACGACCGCCGCCGGCCGGCGGACCCCGGCGCTCTCGTGCCTGGCGTGGGGACCGACCGTGGGACGGGTGACCGGGCGCACGGGAACGGTCGCCGACGACGACCCGCCGAGGGCAGCCACCGCGCCCAGCGGGGCGCGGACCGGTCCGGCGTGGGCCGCCCGCCCCGGCAGGAGAACGGTGGCGAGCACCGCGACCAGCAGCAGCAGGGCCGCGCCCGATCGTTGCGGCACCCTGCGCCCGCGTCCCGGGAGCGCGGCGGTCCGGCGCGAGGTCATCGGGCAGCGTCGGCCGCGGCCACCAGGGGCTCGAGCACGGCGTCGGGCAGGTCCCGCTGCACGCGGGACAGCCGCCAGGGGTCGGCGAACAGCGCCAGCCACGCGCCGTCCCCGCGGAGCAGACACTCCACGCCGCTCTGCGGGTCCAGCTGCGGCACCCACTCGCGCGTGGTGCGCCGGGCCAGCTGGTAGGGCAGCCGGTCCAGGGTGACCGGCGCGGTGAACTCCCCGGCCATCCGTGCCTCGGCCACCTCGAACTGCATCGGTCCGACGGCCGCCAGCACGGGGGCCTGGTCGCCGCGCAGGTCGCTGCGCAGCACCTGCACCACGCCCTCCTGCTCGAGCTGCTCGATCCCCCGACGGAACTGCTTGTACTTGCTGCTGTCCTTGGCCCGGCACACCGCGAAGTGCTCGGGAGCGAAGCTCGGGATCGGCGGGAACACCACCTTGCGGTCGGCGTAGAGGCTGTCCCCGACCCGCAGGGCGTTGGCGTTGACCAGCCCGACGACGTCGCCGGGGTAGGCCAGGTCGACCGTCTCGCGGTCGCGGCCGAACACCTGCTGGGCGTACTTGGTGGCGAACGGCTTGCCGGTGGCGGCATGGGTGACCACGCTGCCCCGCTCGAACACCCCGCTGCAGACCCGCATGTAGGCCAGGCGGTCCCGGTGGTTGCTGTCCATGCCGGCCTGCACCTTGAACACGAAGGCGCTGAACGGAGCGTCGACCGCGCGGGGTACGCCGTCGGCGTCCTCGCGTGCCCCGGCGGGGGGCGCGAGCTCGAGCAGGACGTCGAGCAGCTGGCGGACGCCGAAGTTGAGCACCGCCGACCCGAACAGGACCGGGGTGGTCTCGTGGGCGAGGAAGCGCTCCTGGTCGTGGACCTGGCCCATGGCCTCCAGCAGCTCGGACTCCTCCACCGCCTGCACCCAGGCGTCGCCCTCCTGGGCCAGGGCGTCCTCGGCCGACAGGAAGGTCTCGGGAGCGACCGTGGCACCACCGGCGGTGCGGGTGAAGCGGACGAAGCCTCCCGTGCGGCGGTCGAGCACGCCCTTGAACTCCCCCGCGATGCCCACCGGCCAGGTCAGGGGGGTGGGCTCCAGACCGGTGCGGTCGCGCACCTCGTCCATCAGCTGCAGGGCCTCCAGACCCGGCCGGTCCCACTTGTTGATGACCGTGATGACCGGGATGCCGCGGTGCCGGCAGACCTCGAACAGCTTGAGCGTCTGCGGTTCCATGCCCTTGGCGGCGTCCACCAGCATCACGGCGCTGTCGACGGCGGACAGCACCCGGTAGGTGTCCTCGGAGAAGTCGGCGTGCCCCGGGGTGTCGACGAGGTTGACCACCGAGCCCTCGTAGGAGAACTGCAGCGCCGCCGAGGAGATCGAGATGCCGCGGGCCTTCTCCATCTCCATCCAGTCCGAGACCGTGCTCTTGCGGCCGGCCTTGCCGTGGATGGCCCCGGCCTCCTGGATCACCCGCGCATGCAGCGCGAGGGCCTCGGTGAGGGTGGACTTGCCGGCGTCGGGGTGGCTGATGACGGCGAAGGTGCGGCGGCGGGCAGCCTCGCGGACGGCGGTCTCGGCCGACGACGCGCCCGGACGGCCCTCTGCCTGCACCGTCTCGGTCACCTGCGGCAGCCTACCGGCGAAGACGGCCTCGACAGCGCCGCTTCCTGCGTACTCTGCGCCCGTGACCCCCGACCAGGCCGCCGACCGTCCCTGGCGCGTGCTGCTCGTGGACGACCAGCAGCTGTGGCGCCAGATCGTCGGCATGCACCTGTCGCAGGAGCCCGACCTCGAGGTGGTGGGTGAGGCCGGCGACGCTGCCGGCGCCCTCGCGCTCGCCCGTGAGCTGCTGCCCGACCTCGTGGTCCTCGACCTCGACCTGGCCGGTGAGCGCGGGCACGACCTGCTCGGACCGCTGCACGCGCTCGGCGCCCAGGTCCTCGTGCTGTCCGGCACCGAGGCGGTCGAGGACGTCGTCGAGGCCTTCGGCGCCGGCGCCGTCGGGTTCCTGCCCAAGGACCACCCGGCCGAGGAGTTCGCCGACGCCCTGCGCACCGTCGCGCACGGCCGACCGGTGCTGCCACCCGCCGCGATGGGGGCGGTCATGGACGAGTTCCGACGCCAGGCCAACCGCACCGCGGCGCCGGTCGAGAAGACACCACCGCTGTCGGAGCGCGAGCTCGAGGTGCTGGGCCTGCTCGGTCAGGGCAAGAGCAACCGCCAGATCGGCAGCGAGCTGTTCATCAGCGAGAACACGGTGAAGAACCACGTCCGCAACATCCTCGGCAAGCTCGAGGTCACGAGCCGGGTCGAGGCGGTGTCGCGCGCACTCGGCACCGGCCTGCTGTCCACCCTCGAGCTCTGACGAGCGTTCCCGCAGGCCGGCGGGCTAGAGCTCGCTGCGTCGCGGCGGCGCCGCCCCGGCCCGCCCGCACGTCACGGCCGCGACCCGGGCGGCAAGGTCCAGGGCGGCATGCAGGGCGGCGTCGGACGCGGCGGCCAGCGCCCCCGGGTCCAGCAGACCGCCGTCGTCCAGGCCGGCCAGCAGCCCGGCGGTGAAGGCGTCGCCCGCGCCGACCGTGTCGACCACGTCGACCGGGACGGGGGCGACATGCAGCACCTCGCCGCGGCCGAGCGCGAGCGCGCCCTGCCCCCCGTCGGTCACCACGACCAGCGACGGCCCGAGCGCGCGCCATCGGCGCAGCACCTGATCCAGCGGCATGCCCGGCAGCAGCCAGGCGATGTCCTCGCTGCTCGCCTTGACGACGTCGGACAGCGCGACCACCTCCTCGACCGCCTCGAGGCCGGTCTCGCGGTCACCGCGCCGGGCCAGCCGCACGTTGGGGTCGTAGGAGACGAGCAGCTCGCCCTGCACCCGCTCGAGCAGGTCGACCAGCAGGGAGGCGCCCGGGTCGAGCTCGAGGGCCATCGACCCGGTGTGCAGGGCAGCGACGCCGTCCGGCACCCGCAGCTCGTCGGCGCTCCACTGCCAGTCGGCCGTGCCCTCGACCCAGAAGTCGTAGGTGGCCACCCCGTGCGGGTCGAGCGAGGCGACCGCCATCGTGCTGGGCTCGTCGGCGGCGACCGTCGGTGTGAGGTCGACCCCGGCCTGCAGCAGGTGGGACCGCAGCATGCGGCCGAAGACGTCTCCGGAGAGCCGTCCGAGGAAGCCGGTCGCGACACCGAGCCGGGCCAGCCCGACGGCGACGTTGGCGGGGCTGCCACCGGGGTGGGAGGTCCAGGCGCGCTCTCCTGCCGCCACGAGGTCGACGACGGCCTCCCCGGCCACGACCACCCTCACGGAAGGGCCAGCTCGGGACGCACGGCGCGGCGGCAGGCGAGGGCGACCGGGTCGGCCCCGGCCAGGGCGGCGACCCGGGCCGCTGCCTCGTCGAGCCGCTCGGCGGGCAGCCGGTCGCTGCGCACGGCGTCGACCAGGGCGTCCCGCATGCGCAGCGCCTGGTTGCCGTCGGTGGCCAGGACGGCGTCGGCGCCGGCCTGCACCGCCCGGACGGCCGCCTCCGGGAAGTCCCAGCGGAGGTTGACCGCCCCCATGCCCACGCTGTCGGTCATCGCCACGCCGTCGAAGCCGAGCGAGCGCAGCAGGGCGTAGGCCCGGGGGGACAGCGACGCCGGTAGGTCGGGGTCGAGCGCCGCGTACTGCAGGTGGTTGAGCATGACGACGGGTGCGCCCGCCTCGACGGCCTGCTGGAAGGGCACGAGATCGGTGCTCCGTAGCTCCTCGACGGTGGCCGCGACGGTCGCGCTGACCCGGTGGGTGTCGGTGGTCGAGCGTCCCTGCCCGGGGAAGTGCTTCACGACGGGCTGGACGCCGGCGTCGTGCAGGCCGGCGGCGAAGGCCAGGGCGTACCCCGCCGTGCGCCGGGGGTCGCTGCCGAAGCTTCGGTCGCCGATGATGCCGCGGGACGGGCCCGCATCGAGGTCGGCGACCGGGGCGAGGTCGAGGTCGACGCCGATCGAGACGAGCCGGCGCCCGAGTCCGGCGGCGAAGGCGCGCACCTCGCCGGGCGTGCGGCTGCGGGCGAGCGTGCGCGGCGCGGGGCCGGCACCGACCACGGCGCGGGTGACCGCCACCCGCCCGGACTCCTCGTCGGTGGAGACCAGCAGGGGCCGGCCGGCCCGGGCCCGCAGGCCCTGCGCGAGGTCGCGCACCTGGGCCGTGCTGCGGACGTTGGGCTCGGACAGGAAGACTCCGCCGACACCGAGGTCGACCACCGACCGGGCCAGCGGATCGGCCGCCGTGCTCACCCCCGGCAGCCCGACGACCAGCACCGAGGCCGCCCGTCGCTCGAGCGACGCGCCGACGCACGACGGCGACGCCTGCGGCAGCGGCCCGGACGGCAGTGGTGACACCCCGGTCGCCCCGGTCGCCCCCGATGCCGCTCGACCCCCGGTCGGCGTCCCGCAGGCCGTGAGGACCGCCGTCCCCAGGAGCACCGACAGCAGGGCCGCCGGGACCGGTCGGGCGACGGGGAGCGGCACCGGGACAGGCTACGGGCCGCCCGACGTCCCGCTCGGGCTGCTCGCTAGTGTCCGCGCCGGACCGCGCGCCCGGCGGGTCCCGGCTGCGGAGGTCCGACGTGAGCGTGCTGCTGCTCGTCCGGCACGGCCAGGCCAGCTTCGGCGCCGCGGACTACGACGTGCTGTCGGACCTGGGCGAGCACCAGGCCGGTCTGCTCGGTCAGCGCCTGGCCCCGCTGGCGGGGACCGTGCGCCGGGTGGTCAGCGGCACGCTGCACCGGCAGCGCGAGACCGCCCGCCTGGTCGCGGCGGCCGCCGGGATCGCTGGTGAGACCGAGGTCGACCCGGGCTGGGACGAGTACGACGTCGTCGACGTCCTGTCCGGCGTCCCCGCCCGGGACACGGCCGACAGCCGGGCCTTCCAGCTCCTGCTCGACGAGGCCCTGGACGCCTGGTCGGCCGGCGACGCCGACCCCCGCTACGGCGAGAGCTGGCCCTCGTTCGCGAGCCGGGTGGGTGGCGCGCTGGGCCGGGCGCTGGCCGGCGAGGGCACGACGCTGGTGGTGGCCTCGGCGGGCAGCATCGGCGTCGCGGCCGCCTCCCTGCTGGGCCTGCCGGGCCCGTCGTTCTCCGGTCTGGCCCGGGTGCAGGTGAACACCGGGGTGACCAAGGTCGTCACCGGCCGCCAGGGCTCCTCCCTCGTCTCGCTCAACGACCACGCCCACCTCGAGGCCACGCCCGGCCTCGTCACCTACCGCTAGGGGACCGTCATGTCGTCGCTGTTCGACCTCACCGGCAAGCAGGCCGTCGTCACGGGCGGGACCCGCGGCATCGGCCTGATGATCGCGCGTGGCCTGCTCGACGCCGGCTGCTCGGTGGTCGTCAGTAGCCGCAAGGCGCAGGCCTGCGACGACGCCGTCGCCGAGCTGTCGCCGCACGGGCCGGTCCGGGCCGTGCCGGCCGACCTCGGCCGCGAGGACGAGTGCCTGCGCCTGGCGGCGGCCGTCGAGGGGCCGGTGCACGTGCTGGTCAACAACGCCGGCGCCACCTGGGGAGAGCCGCTCGAGACCTATCCGGAGAGCGCCTGGGACAAGCTGGTCGACCTCAACCTGAAGAGCCCGTTCTTCCTCACCCGGGCCTTCCTGCCCGCCCTGCTGTCCGCGGCGTCCCTGGACGACCCGGCCCGGATCATCAACGTGGGCTCGATCGACGGCATCCACGTCCCGGTGCTGCCGACCTACGCCTACTCCTCCACCAAGGCCGCCCTGCACCAGCTCACCCGGCACCTGGCGAAGGAGCTCTCGCCGCAGGGCATCACGGTCAACGCCATCGCCCCCGGGCCGTTCGAGAGCAAGATGATGGCCGCGACGCTCGACGCGTTCGGCAGCGAGATCGCTGCGGCCGCCCCCCTGCGCCGGATCGGCCGACCCGACGACATGGCGGGAACGGCGGTGTTCCTCGCCAGCCGCGCGGGCTCCTACGTGACCGGCGCCATCATCCCGGTCGACGGGGGCATCGCCACCACCAAGTGACCGTGCGACCGCAGTGTCCGGTATGACCTGCGCAAACCCCCCCAGGCGAGGACCCTGGTCAGGACGACCACTCCCCGGCAGGCTGTGCGCACCGCTCCAGGAAGGAGGCACGTGCCCCGTTCGCCGCACTCCCCGGTCACCTACGGCACGGTGCTGCGCGACCGGCGGTTCCTCGGCCTGTTCGTGGCCCAGGTGCTGTCGCTCGTGGCCGACCGCCTCGCCGCCGTCGCGCTCACCGCGCTGGTGTTCGCCCGGACCGGGTCGCCGCTGCTCGCCGCCACGACCTATGCGGCCACCCTGCTGCCCTGGCTGGTCAGCGGTCTGCTGCTGAGCGGGATCGCCGACCGTCACCCCCGGCGCACCGTGATGATCGTTACCGACCTGGGGCGGGCGGCGCTGGTGGGGCTCATGACGCTGCCGCACGTCCCGCTGGCGGCGCTGCTGGTCCTGCTGGTGCTGTCGGGACTGCTCGCCCCCACCTTCGAGGCGGCGCGGGCCGCCGCCCTCCCCCTGCTGCTGGGCGAGGAGGAGTACGTGCGGGCCTCGGCGCTCTCGCTCGTGGCCGGGCAGGTCAGCCAGCTGGTCGGCCTGGCCGTGGCGGGCGTCGTCGTGGCGCAGGCGGGGGTCAGGTTCGCCCTCGGGCTCGACGCCGGGAGCTTCCTGCTGTCGGCCCTGGTGGTCGCGGCGGTCCTGCGCCCCGGCGACGGCGGTTCCGGCACCGGCCGCAGCGGCGCGCCGGCGTCGTCCTGGGCGCAGACCCGTGCCGGCCTCGCGCTGGTGTTCGGCGACCCCGTCCTGCGACCGCTGCTGGTCATGGCCTGGTTCGTGGCCTGCGTCCTGGTCGCCCCCGAGGGCCTCGCGGTCGCGCTGCTGGCCGAGACCGGGCGGTCCACCACCTGGCTGGGCGTGCTGATGGCGGCCATCCCGTGCGGCATGGCGGTCGGTGCCGCGCTCGTCGGTCGGTGGGCCCCGGTCAGGCGCACCCGTTCCATGCTTCCGCTGGCGGGGCTCGCGGCGGTGCCCCTGCTGCTGACGCCGCTGGCCGAGCGGTCCCTGCCCGCCCTGACGGCGCTGTGGGTGATCGCCGGCGTCGGCGGCGCCTACCAGGTGCCGGCCAATGCGCTGTTCATGCGGCGGGTGCCCGATGCGTTCCGCGCCCGGGCGTTCGGCATCGCCCAGAGCGGGATGCTGGCCCTGCAGGGTGTGGTGCTGCTGGCCGCCGGAGCCGCTGCGGAGGTGCTCGGTGCCTCCCGGGCGATCGCCGCCCTCACGGCCCTCCTGCTCCCGGTCCTGTGGTTGCTCGGACGGCGCTGGCCCGTCGACCTGCTGGCCGGCGGGAAGCTCGCGCCGGCCCCGGACACCCGTGACGCCGTCCTCGACCAGGCCCGGCCGGCGCGATGACCGCCACGACCGTCGCGCGCCCCCGCCGGACCGGCAGCGGGCCGTCCGTCCCGGTCTACATCGCCGCCGTCGTCGTGCTGGCCGCAGTGACGGCCGCCGCCGCCCTGCTCGTCCCGGAACCGGACAGCGGCCCGCGCCACCTCGACCTGCTGGTTCTCACGGTGATGTTCTTCGGCACCGCCAGCTACGTCGCGAACTTCGCGTTCGGCCGCCAGGTGCACGTGTTCCAGATGTGCGACGTCCCCCGCCTGCTGGGGCTGCTGTTCGCCGCCCCGCCCACCCTGCTCGTCGCCCGGCTGGCGGGGGCGCTGCCGGCCCTGGTCCTGGTCCGGCGCCAGCGTGGCCGCAAGCTGCTGTTCAACATGGCGCAGTTCGCGCTCGAGGTCTCCGTCGCCATCCTCGTGTTCGCCTGGCTGGCTCCGGACGACATGATGGTCGGCCCCGCCGTGTGGCCGGCAGCCATCGCTGCGACGGCCACCGCCGACGTCGTCAGCAGCTTCGTCGTCAGCGGTGTCATCGCGCTGTCGGAGCGCAGGCCGCTGCGGGAGGTGCTGCCCGGTCCGGCCAAGGTCGCCCTGTGGACCTCGCTCGGCGCCAGCGTCCTCGGCATCATCGTGGCGACCACCTACGCCTACAGCACCAGCGCGGCCGTGCTGCTCGTGGCGCTCGTCCTGTTCTCGATGGTGGCCTCCCGGTCCTACGCCAGCGTGGTCGACCGCAACGAGGAGGCCGTGCGGCTGCAGCGCCTGCTCAGCCACCTCGGTCCGGTCACCGCCCGCGACGAGGAGCTCGTCGGCGTGCTCGAGCTGGTCCGTGAGCTGTTCGGGGTCGAGCAGACCCATCTCGTGCGGTACGGCGCGGGGGGCATCGAGCTCTGCTCGGTGCAGGCCGCCGGGGAGTCCGCCGGCACGCCGAAGGACCCGACGCCGGCGCAATGGGCCCTGCTGCAGGCCGCGGCCGCGGACGGGACCCCGGTGCACGAGGCCGCACAGCGGCGGGGCGCCGCCCTGATCGGTCGGCGCCCGCTGGCCGCGGTGGCGGCGCCGCTGCACGGACGCCACGGGATCGTCGGCGCGGTCCTGCTCACCGAGCGGCTCGGCGAGGTCTTCACGCTGTCGCGCCAGGACGTGCGGCTCCTCGAGGGGGTCAGCACGCAGCTGGCGCAGGCGCTGGAGCGCGGCGAGGAGCTCGCCTCGCTCGAGCGCGCGGCCTCGCACGACGCCGTCACCGGGGTCCCCAATGCCCAGGAGTTCCGCCGGCTGGTCGCCGGCCTCCTGGACCGCCGGCCGGCCGGCCTGGTGCTGTTCGTCGACATCGCCCGCATGCGCAGCGTCAACGACGTCTTCGGTCGGGAACGGGGCGACGCCGTGCTGCGCGAGGTGGCCGGCCGGCTGCACCGTCTGGCGGGGACCGACGGCATCGTCGGCCGTGTCGGCGGCCACCACTTCGCCGTGCTGCTCGCGGACGAGGGGGCAGCGTCGGCGTCCGCCGCCGGCCGGCACCTGCGTCAGGAGCTGCAGGCGCCGTTCGACCTCGCCGGCCTGACGCTGCGCATCGTCGTCCACGTCGGGGTCGCCAGGTCCCCCGACGACGGCACCGACCCGGACGTGCTGGTGCGGCGGGCCGAGGCGGCCCTCGACGACGCCAAGCAGGACCCGTTCGGGGTGGCCATCTACGCGCCCGACATGGAGCGCGACGCCGCCCGCCCGCTCCGGCTCGTCAGCGATCTCAAGGCCGTCCTGGAGGGGCAGACCGGGTTCGGAACGCTCAGCCTGGTCTACCAGCACAAGGTCGACACGCTCTCGGGGGTCCGGTACGGCGTCGAGGCTCTGGCGCGCTGGTCGCATCCGTTCCTGGGCGACGTCCCCCCGGCGGAGTTCGTGGGCCTGGCCGAGGACACCGGCCTGGTGCATGCCCTCACCGACTGGGTCCTGGCCTGTGCGCTGCACGACTGCGCCACCTGGCGCCGGGAGGGCCACCGGACGACCGTGGCGGTCAACCTGTCCCCCATCAGCCTGCTCGACCCCGACCTCGTGGGTCAGGTCACCCACGCCCTGGGGGCGGCCGGACTCCCGGCGGAGGCGCTCGTCCTGGAGCTGACCGAGACGTCGCTCATGGCGCAGCCGGCCCGGAGCATCGTGGTGCTGGACGCCCTCCGCGAGATCGGCGTAGGACTGTCCGTCGACGACTTCGGCACGGGCTACTCATCGCTGGCCTACCTGCGCCAGCTGCCGGTCGACGAGGTCAAGCTCGATCGCAGCTTCCTCGAGCCCGTGCAGAACCGCCAGGACGAGAAGGCTGCGGCGCTCGTCGCCCAGACCATCAACCTTGCCCATGCCCTCGGGCTCAAGGTCGTGGTCGAGGGTGTCGAAGACGCTCACATGTATGACGTGGTCAAGGCCCTCGGCGCGGACGCGGTGCAGGGCTGGCACACCGGCCGACCGGTGAGCAGCGCACGCGTGCACAGCGCACGACCCGCCTTGAACCCCTGACTAGCCCCAGCTGCTGACAGACATCCCGCGCTCCTCTCCACCCCGTACCGGACGACCTCGACCCGCTGACTAGCCCCAGCTGCTGACAGACATCCCGCGCTCCTCTCCACCCCGTACCGGACGACCTCGACCCGCTGACTAGCCCCAGCTGCTGACAGACATCCCGCGCTCCTCTCCCGACGACGCGACGTGTTCGCGCAGTGTCACCCAGAGGGCGGGGTGCGCGCTGCCGCCACGCCGAACTCGTGGACGGCCGACCGGCGGTACGGGCGTGCGGCGTCCGGGCGCACGCCCGCGCCCGTCCGGCGTCCGGCGACTAGGCCAGTCGGCCCCGGCAGCGCTCCACCAGCAGGGTGCAGGCGCCCCCGAAGTGCTCGAAGGCCGGGTTCGTCGTCTGACCGGCGCGGTACCTGTACCAGATCTGCTGGATGATCACCGCGAGCCGGAACAACCCGAAGACCTCGTAGAAGTGCATGTCGGGCACCTCCCGGCCGCAACGCTCGGCGTAGGCCCGCACGGCCTCGTCGCGGGTGGGCATCCCCGGCAGGTTGCTCGGTTGCCGCCGCATCAGCTGGAACAGCTCGTCGTCGTCGGCCTGCACCCAGTAGGCGAGCGACGCACCCAGGTCCATCAACGGATCGCCGACCGTGGCCATCTCCCAGTCGAGCACCGCGCGCACCCGCGACAGGTCCTCGGGGTCGAGCACGAGATTGTCGAACCGCCAGTCGCCGTGCACCAGGGCGGCACCGACGTCGGCGGGCTGGGCGGCGTCGAGCCAGCTCATGACGTCCTCGGCGTCCGGGACGTCCTCGGTGCGGGCCGCCCGGTACCGGCGCGACCACCCCTCCACCTGGCGGCGTACGTAGCCCTCGCCCCGCCACAGGTTCCGCAGCCCGGCAGCGTCGACGTCGACGGCGTGCAGGTCGGCCAGGGCCCGGAACATCCCGAGCCCGAGCTCGCGGGCCTGCTCGGCGGTGAGGGAGACGCCCGACGGCAGGTTCGCCCGCAGGATGAGGCCCGGAACGTGATCCATGGCGTAACGGTCCCTCGGCGCGTCATGGGCCAGGACCGTGGGCACGGCGCCGAAGTGCGGCCGCAGCCGACGCTGCACGTCGTACTCGCGTTGCATGTCGTGGGCGCCGGCCGCCTTGACGCCGGCAGGGGGCCGGCGCAGCACGACGTCGCGGTCGGGGTAGCGCAGCAGGTAGGTCAGGTTGCTGGCGCCACCGGAGAACTGCCGCACCTCGGGGACGCCCGCGAGCCCGGGCACCTCGCGCTCGAGCCAGGCGGCGACCTCCTCGACATCGATGGCGTCTTCCGGCCGCACGGCCTTGGCTCCCGGGACGTCAGGGCGGTTCACGGTCATCGCGGCAGGCTAGGGGGCGCGGCGCCCGGTCTGCACCTGCTCATCCCTGGCGACGCTGCAGCTCGGCCTCGACGGCCGCGAGCTCGTCGCGCCGCCGCGCCGCTTCCTCGAAGTCCAGCGCCTCGGCGGCCTGCGCCATGGCGCGCGCGGTCTGCTCCTGCTGCGTGCGCAGCTGGGGCACCGTGCGGTCGGCCAGCTGCCACGACGTCGCCCGGGCGACGGCCACCCCGTCGTCGGTGTGCACCGGCACGGCGTCGGGCGCCGCCCCGATGTGGTGGCGGCGGCCGGTGTCGGGCGCCCGGTAGGTCCGGGCCCGGCCCCGGACGAGGTCGCGGGCGCTCGGGCGCGCGGGGTGTGGCTGCTCAGCCTGGGGTGGCGGCGGGGTCGACGGCTGAGCCTGCGGCTGCTGAGGCTTCTCGGCGGCGGGCACCTCGTCGTCCTGCCCAGCGGGGAGCGCGTCCCAACGTCGGGAGGGCGCGCAAGGGGCTGAGGGGGGCGGCCCGCACGCAGACCGGCGACGGGGTCAGCGGCGCACGCGGTAGACCAGCCGTTGCACGCCTCCGGCGAACGTGCGCGAGGAGACCAGCTCCAGGTCCGCCCGTCGCTCGCCGCGCGCGAAGAAGGGAACCCCGCCGCCGACCAGGACCGGATGGACCCGCAGCCGGTACTCGTCGATGAGGTCCAGCTGCGCCGCTGCCGCGGCGAGGGTGGCCCCGCCGATCGCGAGGTCGCCCTCCCCCGGCGCGGCCTTCCAGCGGGCGACCTCCTCGGCCAGCCCGCCGGTCGCAAGCCGGCAGCTGCCCTGCACGCTGTGCAGGGTCGAGGAGAGGACCACCTTGGGCAGCGCCCGCCACAGCCGGGCCCACTCGCGCTCCGCGTCGTCGAAGGAGGCCTCGACGTCGGGGTCCTCCCAGTAGCGCATCGTCTCGTACAGGCGCCGTCCGAGCAGGTGCACCCCGATCCCGCGCAGCTCGTCGGTGAACAGGGCGAAGAGCTCCGGATCCGGAGCGCCCCAGTCGAAGCGGCCGTACGGGTCGACGACGTATCCGTCGAGCGTCATCCCCATGTCGTAGACCACGCGTCGCATGTAGGTCCTCACCGTCCGGCCACGCTGCCCGTGCTCGAGCCTGCAAGGCAGTGTGACCGATCGGGGCAGCCGCTGGCCTACGAAAAAAGCCCCGACGCACTGTTCTGCGTCGGGGCTTCTTTCCTTGTAGCGGGGGCAGGATTTGAACCTGCGACCTCTGGGTTATGAGCCCAGCGAGCTACCGAGCTGCTCCACCCCGCGTCGGTGTGAGCTCAACTCAGAGCACACCGGCGCGGGCAGGCGCGGCCGTAGCCCGAGGGCGTCGGCCCGGGGCTCGCCGGCGCCGGGCGGAGCCCGCCGGCAGCCTCGAGCCGCTGCAGCGCGGCGCTGCAGCCGGTCTGCGCCTGCACCGAAGGCGGCGAAGTCGCCCGCGCGCAGGGCGGCCTGGCCGTCCTCGTAGGCGCTGACGGCCTCGGCCGATGAGGCTCGCGACGTCGCCGGACCACCGGCGCCGCACTCGGGGCTGGCGGTCGGCGTCGGGCCGGTCGGGGCCGTGGTCGGCGTCGCTCCCGGGGTCGCGGTCGCCGAACAGGTCGGCCAGCGAACGGGCCAGCGTGGTGTTGGCCGCGACCTCGTTGCCGTAGCTGACCAGCACGCGCTGCAGGGTCGGGAAGCTCTCGCCGCCCTGCGCCCGGACGAACACCGGCTGCACGTAGAGCAGCCCCTGACCGGCCGGGACCGTCAGCAGGTTGCCGAAGGTCACCTCGGCCCGGTTCTGCCGGAACGGGAACAGCGCGTCGGCCACCACCTGCTCGGACAGGAACTGGTTGGCCACCTGGCCCGGCCCGTTCGGCGGGTTGCTCCGGGGCAGCTGCAGCACCCGGATGACGCCGTAGTCCTCCGGGTCGGAGGAGACCGAGGCGAACGCGGCCAGGTTCGGCCGGCTTGAGGCCGGTGAACGAGGTCGACAGGCTGAACCGCCGCTCGGGCTGACCGGGAAAGCGCAGCAGCGAGTAGAACGGCGGCTGGGCGCGGTCCGCTGGCGGCGACGGCGTCGACGACCGGCTGGGAGCCCGGCGCCGTGGCAGGCCGCTGGCGCCGGCGCCAGTCGTGCTGGCGTTGTTGACGGCCTCGGCCGGGTCGGCCGGGATCTCCCAGTAGTCCTCGCGGGTGAAGAAGGCCTGCGGGTCGGTCACGTGGTACTGCGCCAGCAGCTCGCGCTGCACCTTGAACAGGTCCTCGGGGTAGCGCAGGTGCGCCCGCAGCTCGGCGGCTGATCTCGCTCTCGGGCTGGACGAGGTCGCCGCCGAACGCCTTGTTCCACGACTGGAGCACCGGGTCGGGGTCGCCGAACGCGTAGAGCGTGACGGTGCCGTCGTAGGCGTCGACGGTGGCCTTGACCGAGTTGCGGATGTAGTTGACCTGCCGCTGCAGGCCGAGCCGGGTCTGGCTGTCGCGGACGGCCTCGCCGAAGTTGACGCTCTGCGCGTAGGGGTAGCCGGCAGCTGGTCGTGTAGCCGTCGACGATCCAGACGATCCGGCCGTCGACCGCCGCCGGGTACGGGTCGCTGTCGAGCTCGAGGAACGGCGCGACCTTCTTGACCCGCTCGCGCGGCTCGCGGATGTACATCAGCCGGCTGTCGTCCTTGATGGCGTCCGACAGCAGCAGGTTCGGCTCGCGGTACTTGACGGCGTAGGCGAGCTTGCGGCCCAGGTTGGACAGGCGCGACACCGCCGTCGCCGTCGTAGTTGAAGGTCGCCTGCTGGGCGTCCTCGCCCGGCGTCTGGCCGTCGCCGAGGCCGAGCGGGCCGTCGATCTCGGGCTGCTCGGTGTTGACGATCGAGTAGCTCGGCGACTGCTCGCCGAAGTAGATGCGGGTCTGGTCGAGCTCGATCGGGCTGTCGGCGGACGCCGGGTCGACGAACTGCGGCCGGCCCTTCGGCGTCGACGACGTCGGCCGGCGCCGCGATGAGGCCGTTGCCGTGGGTGTAGGCCAGCCGCTCGTTGATCCAGCTGCGCTGGGCGTCGGACAGGTTGCCGATGTCGACCTCGCGGGCCGCGACGACGAAGTCCTGCAGCTCGCCGTCGACCTCGTAGCGGTCGATGTCGAGCTGGCCGCCGACGCCGAAGTAGAACGTCAGCCGCTGGAGCTGCTCGAAGGTGTCGGCCAGCCGGGCCGGGTCGAGCAGCCGGGCGCTCTGCGACCTGCGCGGCCTGGGCCCGCAGCTGGGCGGGGTCGGCGTCCTGGGAGGCGGAGTAGGGCGTGACGACGGTGTCGTCGATGCCGTAGGCCTCCCGCGTCGCCGCGATGTTGCGCTGCGATGAACTCGGCCTCGCGCTGGATCTCGTTCGGCTTCACCCGGAACTGCTGGGTGTAGGCCGGGTAGATCCCGCCGAAGACGACCGCGGTGACCACCAGCAGGGCGACCGCGCCGCCCGGCAGCAGGATGTTGCGGACGACGATGTTGGCGAAGGCGAGCAGCGCGCAGATGACGGCGACGCCGATGAGCACGTTCTTGGCCGGCAGGACCGCGTTGACGTCGGTGAAGGACGCCCCCTGCACGAAGCCGCGGTCGCTGAACATCAGCCCGAAGCGGTCGAGGTAGTAGGCGTACGGCCTTGAGCAGCAGCACGAGCGCCGACGAGCACCGACAGGTGGGCGCGGGCGGCGGGGCTGACCTTGTCGCCGGCCGTCTGCAGCCGGACGCCGCCGAACAGGTAGTGCGTGGCCGCGGCGGCCAGCAGCGACAGCACGACCGCGGTGATGCAGGAAGCCCAGCACGAAGCGCTGGAAGGGGTAGGTCATCGCGTAGTAGCTGACGTCGCGCCCGAACTGCGCGTCGATGACGCCGAACGGGGTGCGGTTGCGCCAGAGCAGGAAGGTCTGCCAGCGGCTCGCGGCCGACAGGCCGGCGAAGACGCCGAAGACGCCGCTGCCGACCAGCAGGGACGGGGTCAGGAACGGCTCGACGGCGACCCGGTAGCGCTCGAGGTTCTGCTGCTCGAGCGACATCGGGCGGAACGGCGGCCGCACCCGGTAGGCGACCGTGACGTTGGCCCCGACGGCGACCGCCATGAGCAGGCCGAAGCCGACGAACAGCAGCAGCCGGGTCTGCAGCACGGTCGAGAAGACCTGGGTGAAGCCGACGTCGCGGAACCACAGCAGGTCGGTGTAGAGCGAGACGCCGATGCCGCCGAGCAGCAGCAGGGCTGCCAGCGCCGGCGAGCGTGGGGGCGAGGAGGCGGGGACGGGCGGGCAGGCCCGCCCCCGGGGTGCGGACGGCCACGCGTCTCACTCTCAGGGTCAATGCGAGGTTGGGCAGGTTCGGGCGTACTCGGGTCAGGACGTGCGGTCGTCCGTCCAACTCCACCACAGGGCCGGTGGTTCCGCGAGCGCCGGGACGACCCTGCGAGACTGCTCCGGTGACCGAGAGCCCCTCCCCCGCCCTGCAGGCCGTCCTGTCCGAGGTGGAGCGGCACGTCGCCGAGGCCGGCTGGGACCAGCCGCCGCAGCTGTTCGCCCTGGTCGACACCGAGGAGCTGCTGCGGGCCGAGCCGCAGCTCGCCACCACGATGGGCATCGTGGCCTCGCGGCCGGGCGAGCTGACGCCCGGTGGCGCAGGACCCGCTCGCCGACGCCCCGCTGGACGAGGCGCTCGGCGCGGGTGCAGTTCGGCGAGCAGGTGCTCGGGGTGGTGCTGGCCCACGAGGTGCTGGTGCTGCCGCCGTCGGCCGAGGGCGAGCTCGACGACGTCGAGGACCCGGCACAGGTCGCCGCCGCCCACGCCGCCCGGCGCGAGGTGCGCATGGTCGTCGGCGTCGCCCGCGGGCGGCGGGAGCGCGGCGGTGCTGCGGCTGCGCGGCACGGACGGCGCCGACGACGAGCGGGTGACCGGGCCCGGACCTCGCGCCGGGGCTCAGGGCCGCGCTGCTCGCGACCCTGGACTGACCGCCCGCCGCGGCGGTGCGGGCGGTCTGCGCCGGCCGGCAGGTCGAGCGCGAACTCGCTCGCCCCTGCCCGACCGGCGAGGTGACGGTCAGCGGGAGCCCGGCGTCGTCGGCGACCCGGCGCACGAACGACAGCCCGAGGCCCGAGCCCGCCGACCCGACGGGTGGCGGAGCCGTCGACCTGCTCGAACGAGGTGAACAGCAGCGCCTGGTCGGCCTCGGCGATGCCCGGCCCGGCGTCGCGGACGGCCACCCGCACGCGCTCGCCGTCCGGGGCGCGGCGCCGCGGCCAGCGTGACGGGCGTGCCCGGGGTGGTGTACTTGAGCGCGTTGTCGATGAGCTCGTCGAGCGCCTTGCCGAGCCACTCGGGGTCGACGTGCACCGGCGGCAGCCCGGCTCGCCACCCGGCGGCGGAGGTCGTCGGCGCGCTCGGGGGCCTTGCCGCGCCAGGCCTCGACCCGGGCGTCGAGCAGCGCCGCGGACGTCGACGTCGACCGGGCGCAGCACGACCCGGCCGGCCTCCAGCGAGGCGACGTCGACGAGCAGGTCGACGACCCGGTTCATCTTCAGGCTCTCGGCCAGGATGGTGCCGGCGAACCGGGTGACCTTGTCGGCGTCGAGCCCGGGCCGGCTGACGAGGATGTCGGCGTAGCCCCGGATGGGCGTGAGCGGGGTGCGCAGCTCGTGGCTGACGTTGGACAGGAACTCGGTCTTCATCCGCTCGACCTCGCGCTCGCGGGTGGTGTCGCGCAGGACGAGCACGACGCCGGCTCCTCCGCCGTCGCGCAGGCCGGTGACGCGCGACGCGGACCGGGAACGCTGGTGCCGTCGGCGCGGTGCACCTCGCGCCGGGGCGTCCTGCACCCGCAGGCCGGCGTCGGCCAGGCGGCGTCGTCGGCGCCGCGCACGTCGGCGACCTCGGCCAGCGGGCGCCCGAGCAGCCCGGCGGCGTCGTCGGCCCCGCAGCATCTCCAGCGCCGCGCGGTTGACCGAGGTGACCGGGCCGTCGCCGTCGGTGGAGAGCAGGCCGTCCGACATCGACGCGAGCACGGTCTCGAGGCGCGCGGCGGAGCTGCGCAGGTCGCCGGTGAGCTGCGCGAGCGAACCGGTCATCGTCTCGAAGGTGCGGGCGAGCACCCCCACCTCGTCGCGCGAGCGGACGGCGCCGGTGCCACCGGTGAGGTCGCCGGCCGCCAGCCGCTCCGCCGCGGCCGTCAGGCGGCGGACCGGGTCGACGGTGCGACGGCCGAGCGGCACGACGAGCAGGGCGACCAGGCCGACGCTGGCGAGGGCGGAGCCGAGCAGCGCAGCCAGCACGGCCCGCTGGCTGCGCAGCGCCTCCCTGGCCGAGCGACTGACCGCGAGCACCCCCAGCTGCTCCCCGGTCGGCGACTCCAGCGGCTGAGGCTCAGCGTGGGAAGGCTCCCGCGGGCGGACAGGGTGCGGCCGCCGCCGAGGTCCTCGTCGAGCAGGGGCGTGGCCCGTGCCAGCGCGCTCGCCGCTGGAGGCGGGGGCGGCGTTGGTGGCCGTCACCCGCGGCGGGTCGCCCGCGATGACGCTCACGTCGAAGGTGGCCTGCTCGTCGTCGCTGAGCACCCGCTGGAGCAAGCGGTCGGTGACCGGCAGGCCGAGCACGACGACGCTGCCCGGTGGCACGTCGGGGGCGGACCGAGCGGCGGGAGCCACCGCGACCAGGGCGAGCCGGCCGGTGCCGGTCGAGAGCCGGACCAGCGCCGACCTCGCCTCGCGCTCGCTGCCGTCGAGCTGGCGCTGCACCTCGGGCAGCCGCGCGAGCCCCAGCACCTCGGTCCGGTCGAGCCGGAACCCGCCCCGCGTCTGCAGCACCGACGACGGGCCGTTGCGGCGCAGCCGCAGCAGGAAGGCCGGCTCGTCACCGACGACCTGGCCGAAGAACCGGGGGCAGTCGCGCAGGCTCGCCCCCTGGCACTGCGCCTCGAGCTGGCCGGCCGGGAGCAGCAGCCCGGGCAGCGTGTTCAGCAGGGCTCGCTGGTCGGCGTCGGCGGCCTGGCCGGCGAGGTCGGCGGCCTGGTCCTCCGCGGCCCCCGCGACCACCGTTCCCACCACGCCGACGGCCGCGCAGGCCATGACGAGCACGCCCGCGAGGGTCGAGGCCACCACCTTGGCCAGCAGGCTGGTCCGGGAAAGGACGGCGAGTCCGCCCAGCAGGGCGAGGGCTCCCGCCGCCCGCAGCGCGAGGACGGCGAGCGCTCCGGCGGGCCCGTCGTCGGCGAGAGGGGCGACGAACGACGCCGCGGCGGCCAGGGCCAGTCCCACGGCCACGCACGGCGCCGGCCGGGTCACGCCGCGAGCGCAGCGCCGAGGCGGCAGCGGCCAGCGCGGCGACGCCGGCGAGCAGGCGCCGACGGCGGCCCGGCCGCGAGCGGCACGACGACGGCCGGCGCGACGCGGAACCGCGGCCGGGCTCGCCCGGAGCCGGGCGCCGCAGCGCGCCGAGCGCGAGCCCGGCGGTCAGCAGCAGGGCCCCGGCCGCCCGCAGCAGTGGCCAGCCGGTCGGAGGAGTCCGGGCCGAAGGTCAGGGCCGTCGCGACCTCGACGCCGGCCAGCAGCAGCCCGCCTGCGGCCACGAGCAGCGCGGGCGTCCGCGCACCGCGCAGCGCCAGCACCGCCGCGGCCAGGGCGACCCATGCGGCGACCGCGAGCAGCGCGGTCACGCCGAGGGCGGCGAACGGGACCGCAGGCTGCATGCGCGGGAGCCTAGGGAGCCGGCCGGGACCGGCGGGGTGGCTAGTCGCCACCGGCGCGGCGGCGGTCGACGCGCAGCCGCGGGGGGTGCCCCCGTCGCGGAGCACGCGAAGGCCCTGCAGCGCGTCCTTGAGGCTCTCGACCCGCACCAGGCGCAGCCCGTCCGGCACGGCCCCGAGCGCCTCGCGCGCAGTTCGCGGCGGGCGTCAGGAACACCGTCGCCCCCTTGCGGCGCGCGCCGAGGAGCTTCTGCGTGATGCCGCCGATCGGCCCGACGACGCCGTCGGGGCTGATCTCGCCGGTGCCGGCGACGTGGCGTGCCGCCGGTCAGCTGCTGCGGCTCCAGCTTGTCGATGATCCCCAGGGCGAACATCAGCCCGGCGCTCGGGCCGCCGACCTCCTTCAGCCGGATCGTGACGTCGAAGGGGTAGTCGGCCCGGTCCTGGGGCTCCACGCCGATGACCGCGCGCGGGGTGTCCTCGCCCGGTCGAGGCCGTGGTGGTGAGGCGGGCGGTCCGGCTGGCCCCGGCCCGGGTGAAGGTCAGCACCACGGCGTCGCCGGGGGTGCGCGCGCTGACCGCCGTCCGCAGGGCCGCACTGTCGGGGACGGCCCTGCCGTCGACGGCCGTGACGACGTCGCCCGGCTGCAGCCGACCGCTCGCCGGCGCGCCCTGGCGGACCGACGCGACGACGACCTCGGTGGCGATGGGGATGTTCAGCTGCCGCAGGGCGGCCGACGTGGCTGCGTCCTGGGACGTGGTCATGGCCTGGGTGTTGGCGGCGTCGACCTCCTCGTCGGACTTGTCCGCCGGGTAGACCACCTCGCGCGGGACGACGGCGAGGTCGTCGTCGAACCAGCCCTGGACCGCCTCGAACAGGGTGAGGCGCGGGATGACACCCACCGTGGTGAGGTCGAGCTCACCGGTGGTGGGGTAGGTGCGCCGGCCCGAGACCGAGATGACGGGGGTGCCGCCGACGGTGCCGAGCGTGTCGTAGGTGGGCCCCGGTCCGAGCGCCACGTAGGGCACCGTGGCGACGGCGGCCGAGCCGGTCATCCCGAGGGCGAGCAGGCTCGCGAGCAGCAGGGTCAGACCGCGTCGGGACACGACCGGAGGGTAGCCGCGGGCAGGTGAGGCGGCCGTGTGGGAACGCGATCCGGGACAGAGCCGCAGCAGGAGTTCGCCCGCCGACGGCGAACACAAGCCGTGCCGGGGGGGCCGAGGACGACCAGCCGTACGCGCGCAGAAATTGGTGCGGATCAGGGCGCGAGGATCGGGGCGGTCGACCGTTGAGGTCGGTGTCAGAGTTCTCGCCCCACCGACAGGAGAGGTCCACAGGTGTCCACGCTCCACGACCTGCCCGTCGACCGCATGCCCGCCGCGCCCTCGCCGCAGCCCACCCGGCTGCGGCTGGTCCCCGACGAGCCCCTCGCCTTCGACGAGGCGGTCCGGCGGCTGACCCCGCGCCTGCAGCGCTACGTGATGCGCCGGCTCGGCGACCGTCACGAGGCCGAAGAGCTCGTGCAGGAGGCGCTGCTGCGGGCCTACCAGCACGCCGACCAGCTGCGCACCGAGGAGGACCTGTCGGCCTGGGCCACCGTGGTCGCCGGACGGCTCGTCATCGACCGGCTGCGCGTGCGCGGGCGCTCGACCTCGGTGGCCGACGTCCCCGAGGGTCGGCGCACCTCCCGCGACACCGCCGACGTCGTCGTCGCCCGTGACGAGGCCCGCACCGCTCTCGACGCCCTCGACGCCATGCCGCCCCGTCAGGCCGCGGTGCTGTGGGCCCGCGAGGTCGAGGGCCTGGGCTACGACGCCATCGGCGAGCGCTACGGGATGACCGAGCCCGCCGTCCGGTCCCTGCTCAGCCGCGCCCGCAAGGCCCTGCGCCGGGAGTTCACGGTCCGCGGGGGCACGCTGCCCGCCGGGGGGCTCGCCGCGCTTGCCCCATGGGTGGACGGCATGTCGTGGCTGGAGCGGCTGCGCCGGCTCGGCACCCGGGCGGCCGCCCCCGCCGCCGTGGCCGTCGTCGGCGTCGGCGTGCTCGGCGGGGCCCTGCTCGCGCCCGCCACGTTCGCCGACCCGCCCGCGGTCCGGCCCGCCGTGGTGCGGTCGCAGGCGCCCGTGGGGGCCGACTCCCGTCCCGCCCCCACCTCCCCCGCGACGACGGCCGGCCGCCTCGGCAGCGCCTCGGCCACCCTCGTGCCTGCTCCCGCCGGTGCGGACAGCCCCCGCGAGGTCCCGCTGCACCGCCGCGCCCTGGACCGCCTGGACGCGACCTGCGTCGGCGCCGCGGGCGTCGGAGCCGGTGGCTACGACTGCACCGGCCGGACGGGCGACGAGCTGGTCGTCCTCCCCCTCGCGCCCCTGCCCGAGCCGGTCGACCTGCCCGGCGACGGCGGGGCGGGCCTCGAGCTGTCCGGCCCGCTCTGCGACACCCTGCCCGCCCTGCCACTCACCCGTTGCACCCCCGAGGAGACCCCGTGAACCGCCGTCGCACGATCGCCACCGCCCTGCTCGGCCTGCTCCTGGCCGCGGGCGCGGCCCCGGCCCTCGCCGACGGATCGGCCGCCCCGGCGGGCTTCGACCGCTCGACGGAGCGCGTCTGCGTCTTCCTCGGCTCCGACCCGGCCGACCGGCAGGGCGTCTGCGCCTACTACCCCTGGCCGCTCTAGGCCGTCGACTCCCCCGCCGGGTCCGGCGTGCGGTCCGGACCCGGCTGCCCGCGTGGGTCGGCCGGGGGCAGCGGCGCCGCCAGGGCCGCCCGGAAGCGCTCGTGCGCCCGCACGGAGCTGGCCGTGGTCTCCGGGCCGCGGGTCCGGCTCGACCACGACGTCCAGGCGATGGCCGCGACGGTCGCCACCGGCACCGGCAGGAGCCAGAGCAGCCAGGCGGGGGGCATGCCGGCGAGCGTACGGCCGGCCCGGTGGCAGGGCGGTCCGCTACGGACTGCCGACCCACTCCTGCGCGCCGTCGTCGAAGGCCTGTCGCTTCCAGATCGGCACCTGGTCCTTGAGGTCGTCGATCAGCCGTCGGGCGGCCTCGAACGCCTCGCCGCGGTGCGGGGCGCTCGCCGCGACGATGACCGCGACGTCGCCCACGGCCAGCAGGCCGGTGCGGTGCACGGCCGCCAGCCCGCACACCGGCAGGTCGGCGGCGACCTGCTCGCAGACCCGCACGAGCGCGGCCCGTGCGTCCGGGTGCGCCACGTACTCCAGGGCCGCGACGCCCCTTCCGCCGTCGGCGTCGCGCACCAGGCCGGTGAACGACACGACGCCCCCGGCGCCCGGGTCCTCGACCGCCGCCAGCAGCTCCTGCGCCCCGAACGGCACGTCTCGGATCTCGACCAGGCGCAGGACGCTCATGGACGGGCACGCTAGTGCCGCAGGGTGCGGCCCGCCCTCAGCGCCGACGCCGCTTGCGCCGGGCCGCCCGTACCAGCGCCGCCGTTCCCACGAGCGCCACCGTGGCGCCGGCCGCCGCCCCGACGCCGGGGCCCCTGCCCGTCCGGCGCCGCGGGCGGCCAGGTGGGCCGCCAGCGCCTCGGCGTTGCTCCACGCCGGCTGACCACCCGGCCGCGCGCAGCGACGCCGGGTCCAGCACCAGGGGGGCGAGCACCCGCTCCAGCTCGCGCCGCGACAGGGGCACGACGCCGTAGCGGTGCAGCCGGTCGGCGGTGCTGAGGGCCACCGCCGGCGGGAGCTCCAGCCGGCGCCGCCCGGAGAGCGCCTCCACCTCGCTCTGGGTCAGCGCGCCCTCACAGGCCACGACGACACCGCCGTCCACCCGTTCCCGGACGGCGAGCTCGAGCGCCGTCAGGAGGTCGTCGCTGTGGCACAGCTGCCAGAGCGGCTCGTGCCCCCGGGTGGCCAGCAGCCGGCTGCCGGCGAGCGACCGCAGCTGCCGGCCGTCGTAAGCCGGACCCGAGCGCGCCCCCGACCAGCGTGGCCGGGCGCAGCACGGTGACCGTCGCGTCCCGCTGCGGACGGCGTGGGCGGCCAGGCGCTCCACCTCCACGTGGTCGCCGGCCAGGGTCGTGTCGTCGGGCTCGGCGCGTGCAGCGGGCTGTCCTCGGGCAGCGGGACGGCGTTGTCCGCCCTCGCGCCGTAGACCTCCGTCGAGGTCACCAGCACCACCCGGCGCACGCCGGCCGCCCGGGCGGCCTCCAGCACCTGCGCGGTGCCACGCACGTTCAGCGCCCGCCGGGCCGCCGGGTCCTCGCCCGACGTCGTGGGAGGTGGCCAGGTGCACGACGACGTCGACGCCGGACAGCCGTTCGGCGAGCAGGGGGTCGCGGACGTCGCACGACCGCCACAGGACGCCGTCGACCGGCGCCTGCCCGACGTCGACCCCCACGAGGCCGGCGGGGTCGTCCCGCGCCGCGAGCCGCTCGAGCAGGGCCCGGCCCAGCCCGGACGCCGCCCCGGTGACGGCGACGACCGGAGGCGGCCGCTGTCCGCTGCAGGCGGACGGTCACGCCGCCCTGCGCCGTCGGGCGCGGGGTTAGCGTCGTCGGCATGAACGGCTGCAGCTCATGACCCGCCCGCCCTTCGGCTTCGGACCGGCCGACCGCCCCGACGAGCCCGAGGGCAGCGGCGGCGGCCCCGGCGACCCGTTCGGGCTGGCGGGGATGCTCGGCGGCGGCGACGTCTTCGCCACCCTGCAGTCGCTGATGTCCTGGACCGGCGGCCCGGTGAACTGGGACCTCGCGCAGAAGGTCGCCGGCGAGGCCGCCCGGGCGAAGGACCGCCCGGTCACCGACGCCGAGCGCCGGAGGTGTCGGAGGCCTGCCGCCTGGCCGACCTGTGGCTCGACGCGGTGACCACCCTGCCCGCCGGCAGCGGACAGGCCCGGGCGTGGAGCCGCACCGGCTGGCTGGAGTCGACGCTGCCCGCCTGGAAGGCCCTGGTGGAGCCGGTGGCCGGTCGGGTCGTCGAGGCCATGGGCCAGGCCCTGGAGAAGGGCCTGGGCGACGGCGAGGGGTCGCTCGGCGTGCCCGAGGGTCTGCCCCCCGAGGTCGGCGGGGCTGCTGGGCGGCCTCGGACCCGGTGGGCTCGGCGGCGCCCTGCAGGGCGTCATGCAGCAGGTCGGCGGCTTCGTGTTCGGCGCGCAGGTGGGTCAGGCCCTGGGAGCGCTCGCCGGTGAGGTGGTGAGCGCCACCGAGGTCGGCCTGCCGCTCGGCGAGACCGGGCGCCCGGTGCTGCTCCCGGCCGGGGTCGCCGCCTTCGGCGAGGGCCTGGACGTCCCCCTGGACCAGGTGCGGCTGTACCTGGCCCTGCGCGAGTGCGCACACCAGCGGCTGTTCGCCCACGTGCCCTGGCTGCGGGCCCACCTGTTCGACGCCGTCGAGGCCTACGCCCGGGGCATCGACGTCGACCTGGGGGCCATCGAGCAGGCCGTCGGCAGCTTCGACCCGAGCGACCCGGAGAGCCTGCAGCGGGCCATGGGCGAGGGCCTGTTCGACACCACCCCGACCCCCGCCCAGCAGGCTGCGCTGGACCGGCTCGAGACCGCCCTGGCCCTGGTCGAGGGCTGGGTCGACGCCGTGGTCGACGCCGCGGCCTCCGGCACGCTGCCGTCCGCGGTCCAGCTGCGCGAGACCGTGCGCCGCCGCCGGGCCACCGGGGGGCCGGCGGAGCAGACCTTCCAGGCGCTCGTCGGCCTGCAGCTGCGGCCGAAGCGGCTGCGCGAGGCGGCCGCCCTGTGGTCGGCCGTGGCCGAGGCGCGTGGGATCGAGGGGCGCGATGCCCTCTGGGCCCACCCCGACCTCCTGCCGGGGCCGAGCGCCCTCGATGACCCCGCTGCCTTCGTCACCGACGCCGCGGGCACCGACTGGGACGCCGGGCTGGCTGCCCTCGGCGAGCAGGACGACGCCGGGCGCCCGCAGCACGACCCCGGTTCCGGCGAGGCCCCGGACGACGGGACCGGACCCGGCGACAGCACCACCTGAGACCCCGGCGCGAGGGCGGGCGGGCGCGGACACCGGCCGACCCTAGCGAGCGGCACCTCCCCCCGGGCTGCGGCCCCTGCCCACAGGTGGCCACCGTCGTCCCCGCAGGTCACCCCCGGTAGGCGGCCGCGTCCACACCTTCGTCCACACCCCGTGGACAGCGCCGTCCACAGCGGCGCGCCGCGCCGTCCCCACCCGGTCCCCAGGGCTGTCCACACCGGACGCGCCGTGGCCGTTGACGGCGCCCCCGCGACCCTTCTAGCGTCTGCCCCGACGGAGCCCTCGGGCCTGGTCGCACCGTTCGGAAGGGGAAGCCGAACGGGGTGCCGGGGCCCGGGGGCTCCGTCGGCGTGCCGGCCGCCGCGGCGCCGGCTCCTCCCCACCAGGACGGCGCCGCCCGCACCGGCGGCCACCCTCCGCCGGGGGTCGGTTCACTCGTCCGGGTGGCGACACAGGGGGCGCCGCGTCCCGATCTGTACCTCACGGACCGACGTCGGCCCGTGACCGGACACAGGACGGAACCGCCATGACTCGCCGCTCGCGCACCGCCCCCCGCACCAGCCCCCGCGACTCGCGCAGGCCGGGTGTCCGCACCCCCGCGGCCGCACTCGTCGCCCTCGCGCTGGCAGTCACCGCGACGGTGGGGACGCTGCCGGCGTCGGCGGGGTCGCCGGTGGAGCGGGTCGTCGTCACCGGCCCCGGCGCCGCGGCGGGCGTGCTCGCGGCCGGCGGCCGGGTCCTCGCCCCGCTGCCCCTGGTCGGCGGGGTCGGCGCGGTGCTGCCGCACGGCGCCCGGCTGCGCGCGGACCTGGTGGTCGTCCCGGACCGGTCGCTGTCGGTGCAGGCAGCCGGCTCCACGAGTGCCACCGGGGTGGGCTCGACGGTCCGGGCCACCCTCGGCGTCGGCGCCCCGTCGGGCGAGGGCCGTGGCGTCACGGTCGCCGTGGTCGACACGGGGGTCGCCGACCTGCCCGACCTGGCCGGCCGGCTCGAGCACGTGAGCGTCGTCGGCGAGTCCGGGGACGGCCTCGGTCACGGCACGTTCATCGCCGGGCTCATCGCGAGCAGCGGTGCGAGCACCCGGGGAGCCACCGCCGGGGTCGCGCCGGCCGCGCGGATCCTGGACGTCAAGGTCGGCCACCAGGACGGCTCGACCAGCCTGCTCGAGGTGCTGAAGGGCCTGCAGGCCGTGCACGCCCGCGGTGACGTCGACGTCGTCAACCTCTCGCTGTCCAGCGACAGCCCGCTGCCCACCTCGGTCGACCCGCTGTCGGTCGCCCTGGACCGGCTGTGGGAGGACGGCATCACCGTGGTGGTCCCGTCCGGGAACGACCCCGACACGGTGAGCACCCCCGGCGATGACCCGCTGCTGCTCACCGTGGGCGGGCTGGCCGAGAACGGCACCGCCGACCACGCCGACGACACCGTCGCACCCTGGTCCGGTCGCGGTGGCGACAAGCCCGACCTGGTCGCCCCGGGCACCTCGCTGCTGTCGCTCGTCGCTCCCGGCAGCGACGCCGCGGCCGCCGCCGCGCGGCGCAGCGACCTGCCCGCCGGCCACGGCCTGGGTTCGGGAACCAGCTTCGCCACGGCCGTCACCAGCGGTGCCGCCGCCGCCCTGCTGGGACGGCGACCGGCCCTCGTCCCGGCCCAGGTCAAGGACCTGCTCACCGACTCGGCCTACCGCGGCAGGGAGCTCAAGAGAGGGAGCGGGGGCCGGGGGCCTGGACCTCGCCGAGGCCCTGGACGCCAAGACCCCCAAGGTCAGGGCCGAGAAGGCGGACAAGGCCGACTGGCGCGTCCCCGCCGCCCACCGGGACGCGTGGGAGGCGTTCGTGGCCGCCGTCCTGGCCGGCGACGCCGACGCCGCCGCCCGCACCTGGGCGGCCATGTCGCCCCAGGCCCGCACGTGGGCAGCCCGGACCTGGGCCGACCTCACCCCGCAGGCCCGGACCTGGGAGGCCCGCACCTGGGGCGCCCGCACCTGGGGGGCAACGGGCGGCGACACCGACGCCTGGACGGCCCGGACGTGGGGCGCCCGCACCTGGGCCGCGCGCACCTGGGGCAGCGGCGACTGGAGCGCCCGCACGTGGAGCGCGCGCACCTGGAGCGCCGACGGCTGGTCGGCCCGCACCTGGTCGGAGTCGGACTGGTCGGCCCGCACCTGGTCGGCCCGCACCTGGTCGGCGCGTACCTGGTCGGCCACCACCTGGCAGTAGTGCGCATTCCTCCAGGACCGTCCCGCGCTGCCGATGTCCTCCAGGTGAGCACCCCCGGAGCGACATCGGCCGCGCGGCGTCGGGCCCGCCTCCTGCCGAGGTCACCGCTGGGCCGCCTGCTGCTGGCCGCGACGGTGCTCAGCCTGCTCGTGCAGGGGGTCGCCCGGTACGTGGTCGCCGCCGACGGACCGGTCGTCGACCTCACGGGAGCCCTCCCCTGGGCCTCCGGCGGGGTGCTGCTGGCGGGTCTGCTCGCGCTGACCGTCCTCGGCGACCTCGTCTCGGTGCCGCTGCGGCACGGCGAGCAGGTCGAGCGGCTGACGTTCTTCGAAGCGGCCCTGCTGCTCGACGTCGCCCTGCTGCCTGCCGGTCGCGCGCTGACCGTCTCGGTGGCGGCGATGCTCCTGCGGGAGGTGGTCCGGCGTCGGCCGGTCCAGAAGTCGTTGTTCAACGTCACGATGCTGGCGACGGCCTCGGGTTTCCTCGTCCTGGTCGTCCATGCCATCACCGACCCGGACGCCGGTCTCGGGCCCCGGACCGTCGTCGCCCTCGTCGGCGGCACGCTCGTCTTCGCGGCGGTCAACCTGCTGCACATGTCGCGCCTGCTCGGCGTCGTCGCCGAGGCCGACCCGTGGGAGACGGTCCGTGACGAGGCCCGGCTGTCGACGGTCATGGCCCTGGGCAACGTGGCGCTCGGCGGCACGGTGCTCGCGGTCGCGAGCTCGGCGCCGGCGATGCTCCCGTTCACCGTCATGCCGGCCGCCGCCCTGCTCGTCGCCTACCGGGCCGCCGCCCAGGAGGCCGAGGAGCGCGAGCGCAGCACCCGGCTGCTGGAGCTGTCGCAGCTGCTCGCCGGGCGCAGCGGCGGGGACGACCTGCTCGCCGGCTTCCTCGAGCTGGCCCGCCAGGTCTTCGGCGCCGACGTCGCCGCCGCCGTGCTCGACGCGGGGGCGCAGCCCGGCGGGACCGAGCCGCTGACCGTGCTGGACGACCGGCTCGGCGGCAGCACGCGCCGCCCCGCCAGCACCCGGGAGCGCCGCCTGCTCGAGCGGGTCACCCTCGACGGCGCCGGCACCTTCACCACCGACCTGCCCGACGGCTGGGAGCGGGCGCTCGTCGCACCGCTGGAGGCCGAGGGCCGCCGGCTGGGCGCCGTGATGCTGGCCGTGCGCGACCGCAGCCACGCGCTCGGCGCCCGCGAGCTCACCCTGCTGACCCCGACGGCGTCGGCGCTGGCCGTGGCGCTGCGGGCCGCGGCGCACCTGCGCCGGGTGGAGGAGGAGACCGGCAAGCTGCAGGCCGTGGTCGACCAGTCCTCCGACGGCATCCTCGTGCTCGACGGCGACGGCGTCGTCCAGCTCTGGAGCCCCGCGGTGGCGCGGCTGTCCGGTCGCTCGTCCGCTGCAGCGGTCGGCCGCCGACTGCCCGACCTCGTGGTCACCCGCGACGCACAGGACGTGCGCTGCGACCCGTTCCTGGTCGGCCGCGCGCTGCTCACGCCCGAGGAGCCGCAGGCCACCGTCGAGGTGACGCTGCTGCGCGACGACGGCGAGGAGCGCGTGGTCCGGTCGTCCTTCGCCGGCGCCTACGACGACGACGCCCAGCTCCAGCGGGTCGTCGTGATCCTCCACGACGTCACGCGGGAGCGGCAGGTGGAGCGGCTCAAGGCCGACTTCATCGCCACGGTGAGCCATGAGCTGCGCACCCCGGTGACGCCCATCAAGGGCTACGCGGACCTCCTGCTGCGCAAGGGCGACCGGATGACGCCGGAGAAGCGGATCGAGTGCCTGGAGGTCATCGTGGACCGCGCCGGCCACCTGGCCCGCCTGGTCGAGGACCTGCTCCTGGCCTCCCGCATCTCGGCCACCGAGGGCGCGTCCGCGGCCCAGGTGGAGATGGGTCAGGACGACCTCGCCGCCCTGACCGCCCGGGCCTGCAAGGACTTCGGCGCCGAGGGCGACCGCGTCACGGTGCGGCTGCCGGACGCCCCGCTGCTGGTCGCGTGCGACCCGGTCCGGGTCATCCAGGTGCTGACCAACCTGGTCGGCAACGCGCTGAAGTACTCCACGCCCGGATCGCCGGTCGACGTCTGCCTGCGGGTCGTCGACGGCGTGGCCCGGGTGGAGGTCTCCGACTCCGGCCGCGGCATCCCGGCCGACCAGCTCGAGCGCGTCTTCGACAAGTTCCACCGGGTCGAGGACCCGATGCGCATGACGACCGGTGGCACCGGTCTGGGCCTGTACATCGCCCGGCAGCTGGCCTCGGCGATGGGCGGCACGCTGGCCTGCAGCTCCACGTTGAACGTCGGGTCGGTGTTCACCTTCGAGCTGCGGCTGGCGCTCGGCTCCCCCCTCGCCGGCCGGCCGCAGGCCCCTGCGACCGTCGCGGCGGCACCGGTTCCCACCGGGGCCGTCCCGTCCGGTCCCGCCGTCGCCGCACCGCGTCCAGGCGCAGGACCGCCGACGACCGGTCCGGCACCGGGGCCGCGGGCCGCCGGGCCGGCGACGCCGGTGGCACCCGCGGCACGAGGACGTCACGCCCCACCGTGGGCCGTGCCGCCGCCACGCCCGGCGGCCGCAGGCGGGCAGGAGAACGCCCAGCCGCTAGGGTGACGCCGAGACAGGCGCACCGCCCGGTGCGCTGAGGCGAGGGGGCGACCCCCGCCCACCGAGCTGAAGAGGAGGCCCTCGTGGCCGAGACCTACAACGGTTACTGCGTGAAGTGCAAGGAGAAGCGCGACTTCGAGGGCGAGATCAAGATCAGCGAGTCCGGTCGCCGCATGGCGCAGGGCCCCTGCCCGGTCTGCAGCACCAAGATGAACCGGATCCTCGGCAAGGCCTGATCGTCAGGCACTGAGGGCGGTTCCCTTCGGGGAGCCGCCCTCAGCCGTGTCCGCGGTGCCAGGCCGGCACCGGCGCCTCGATCCGCGGCAGGGCGGACCGGACCCGGCCGAACCGTTCGTCGCCGTCCTGCCACTGCCGTACGGCCTCGGACAGCTCGGCCCGGTCGCGGCCCACGAAGTTCCACCACATCACCACCGGCTCCGGGAAGGGCCGCCCGCCGAGCAGCACGGCCCGCGCCGGGCCCTCGGCGTCGATCGCCACCTCCTGGCGGCCGGTCCCGAGGTGGGCCAGGACGCCGGGCTGTAGGCGCCGGCCCGCCACGACGAGCGCGCCGTCGAGGACCACCAGCGCGTGTTCCCGCACCGGATCGAGCGGGAGCACCGCCGCTCCCCCGTGCAGGGCCAGGTCGAGCCCGACGGTGTCGCTGTCGCACCGGGCCGGACTCGCGCCCCCGAGCAGATCGGTCGTCACGAGTCCGGGGAGCTCGCTACGCGGCAGCTCGGCATGGTGCTCGAACGCAGCCGGCCCGTGCCGGGTGGTCTCCGGCTGCGCCAGCCACAGCTGCAGGCCGTGCAGGGGGCTGCCCAGGCCCCGAACCTGCTCCTCGGCGTGCGATACCCCGGTCCCGGCGGTCATGAGGTTCAGCTGCCCGGGGGCGACCACCTGCTCGGTGCCGAGGCTGTCGGTGTGCAGCAGCCGGCCCGACAGCAGCCAGGTGACCGTGGCCAGGCCGGTGTGCGGGTGCGGCCCGACGTCGAGCGGTTGCGCCTCCGTCGCCGAGGTGGGCCCGAGGTGGTCGGCGAAGCACCACGGGCCGACGGTCCGCCGGGCGCGCCGCGGCAGGGCGCGCCGTACCCGCACCCCGGCCACCTGGGTGTCGTGCGACGGCGTCACCTCCATCCCGCCACCCTGCCAGGCCCGGGCGGGGGCCGGCTGCCGAGGACCGGGGCACTGGGGACGGCGGGGCGACCTGTGGAGAACCTGCCGCACCGGCGGAGCGCCCGGGCAGGCTCTGCACCTGCTCGAGGAGGAGCCCGTGGACCACCCCGCACCGGAACGACCCCACCGCCCGATGCTGCTTCCCGGCCTGCGCCGGCTCTGGCGCGACGGCGAGACCCTTCAGCTCGGCCGCTCCCCCGGCCGGTCCGCGGTGCTCGCGGGCATCGACGAGCCGGTCCGGCGGACCCTGGCACTGCTGGACGGCACGCGCGACGGCGACCGGCTGACCGAGGACGCCCGGCTCGCCGGCTGCCCTCCGGACCGGACGGCCGAGCTGGTCGACCTCCTCTCCGGCGCGGGCCTGCTCGAGGACGCCTCCGTGCCCGTGGGTGTCGAGGGGCTTCCCCGGGCCGAGCGGGACCGGCTCGCCGCCGACGTGGGCTCACTGTCCCTGCTCACCGGGGGACGGCCCGCCGACGCCGTACGCCGTCGCGCCGCCGCCCAGGTCCACGTGGCCGGGGCGGGGCGCGTCGGCAGCACGGTGGCCACCGTGCTCGCCGCCGCCGGCGTCGGCACCGTCGACGTCGTGGACGACGAGGCCACCCGGGCGGCCGACGTCGGGGTGGCGGGGCTGCGCCCCCAGGACGTCGGACGCAGCCGGGGGGAGGCCGCGCGCCGACACCTGCAGGACACCGCCCCCTCGGTGTCGTGCCGCCCCCTCCCGGCGCCGGACCTGGTGGTCCTGGCGCCGGCGGCGGCCCTGGACGAGGTCCTCGTCGGCGACCTCGTCCGGCGGGGCGTCCCGCACCTGCTCGCCGAGGTGCGCGGGCAGGTCGGCGTCGTCGGTCCGCTCGTGCTTCCGGGTCGCAGCTGCTGCCTGCGCTGCCTCGACCTGAGCCGCACCGATCTCGACCCGGGGTGGCCCTGGCTGGCGGCACAGCTCGCCGGCCCGCCGTCGGCTGTCGCCCCCTGCGACGTCGCCCTTGCCGTCCAGGTGGCCGCCCAGGCGGCCCAGCAGGTGCTCGCCCTGCTCGACGAGATCACCGCCCCGGCCAGCCTCGACGGCACCCTCGAGCTGGTCCTGCCCGACTACCGATGGCGCCGCCGCGGCTGGACGCCCCATCCCTCGTGCGGCTGCACCGGAGTGTGATGAGGGACGCCGAACCGGCCGGCGTCCGTTCGCCGGGCGGACCGGGGCGCACGGGCAGACACTGGCAGGGTGAGCGACATCCCCCGCCGTGCGGTGACCAGATCGGCCAAGCTCGCGGCGCTGCCCCTCGGGATCGCCGGCCGCGCGACCCTGGGGCTGGGCAAGCGGATCGGCGGCAAGCCCGCGGAAGCCGTCGCCCTCGAGCTGCAGGCCCGCACGGCCGAACAGCTGTTCCAGGTGCTCGGCCAGCTCAAGGGCGGTGCCATGAAGGCCGGCCAGGCCCTGTCGGTGTTCGAGGCCGCCCTCCCCGAGGAGGTCGCCGCTCCCTACCGCGCCGCACTGACCAAGCTCCAGGAGGCGGCACCGCCCCTGCCGGTCGCCACCGTCCACCGGGTGCTCGCCGAGGAGCTGGGCCCCGACTGGCGCGCGCTGTTCGCCTCCTTCGACGACGTGCCTGCCGCGGCCGCCAGCATCGGGCAGGTCCACCGCGCGGTCTGGGCCGACGGCCGCGCCGTCGCGGTCAAGGTCCAGTACCCGGGCGCCGGACCCGCCCTGCTCGGTGACCTCAAGCAGCTCAGCCGTTTCGCCCGGGCGTTCGCGCTCCTGAGCCCCGGGCTCGACGTCAAGCCGCTGCTCACCGAGCTGCGCGACCGGGTGGCCGAGGAGCTCGACTACCGCCTCGAGGCGCAGAGTCAGCAGGCCTTCGCCGACGGCTACGACGGCGACCCCGAGGTGCTCGTCCCCGGCGTCGTCGCCGGCTCCGAACGGGTCCTCGTCACCGAATGGATCGAGGGCGTCCCGCTGTCGACCGTGGTGCGTGAGGGCACCCCCGACCAGCGCGACCTCGCCACCGCGCTGCTGGCCCGGTTCCTGTTCTCCAGCCCGGTGCTCGTCGGGCTGCTGCACGCCGACCCCCACCCCGGCAACTTCCGCTTGATGCCCGACGGCCGGCTCGGCGTCCTCGACTTCGGCGCCGTGGCCCGGCTCCCGGACGGCTCCCCGGAGCCGATCGGCCGGATCACCCGGCTCGCCCTGCAGGGCGATGCCCCGGGCGTGCTGCAGGCGCTCACCGAGGAGGGCTTCGTGCGGCCCGGGGTCGTCCTGGACGCCCCCGCCGTGCTGACCTACCTGCGGCCCCTGCTGGCCCCGGTCGCCGAGGAACGGTTCCGCTTCTCCCGGGCCTGGCTGCGCGGCGAGGCGGTCCGGCTCGGCGATCCCCGCTCCCCGGCGGCCGCCCTCGGTCGACAGCTCAACCTGCCGCCCGCCTACCTGCTGATCCACCGGGTGACCATGGGCACCCTCGGCGTGCTGTGCCAGCTGGGAGGTGAGGCCGCGTTCCGCGACGACATGGCCCGGTGGCAGCCCGGCTTCGCGATTCCCGGTTCCGCCGAGGCCGACCACGCCGCCCTGGCGTCCGAGCGCCGGACCGGCTCACCTGCCGGGACGACGTCAGCGGCGGACGCCGCTGCCGTCGACTGAGCCGGCTACCACCAGGCCTCGTCGAGCCGTCCCTCGATCGACCGAAGGTTCTGCCGGGTGCAGACGTCGCACAGCCAGGTCGGGCCGCGCCCGGTGACCTGCAGGCTCCAGGAGGCCGGCCGCTCGGCCACCGTGCAGCCGCACCCGACGCAGGTCGCGGACGCCGGCTCCTCGGTCACTCCGGCTCGCGCAGGGCGCTCCGCAGGGCCGCCAGGCCCCGCTCCCCCAGGGCATGTGCCGCGGCGGTCTCGACGTCGAGCTCGACCGCCGCCCCGACGACCCCCTCGCCGTAGGCGTAGGACGCGATGACGGCGGTGCGCTGGTCGTCCGGGAGGTCGCGGAGGGCCTCGTCGAGCCGGGCCAGCAGGGCGGCCTCCTCGGCGCCCTCGGGCTGCTGCGCGGCCCGGCCGTCGACGACGGTGGGCGGCAGGGGGCGGCACTTGCCGCGCCGCGGCTCCAGGCTGTCGGTCACGCGGCTCCCTCGGACGTGGGGACGGAGGCCTCCGTCGGGTCGCAGGACGACGAAGGCCGCCCCGGTCTCCCGGAGCGGCCGTCGCCTGCCTTCCCGTCAGGTCGCCTCACGGCGGTGTGTCCCTCGTGGGGACTGTTTTGGGACCGGGGGCCATGTATCGGGTCGGCCTGCTCAGTGAACCCCACGACGGCCGCTCGTGCAGCGGGAACCCCCCAGTCCGTGGACGGAACGTCCGCGGACCGACCGGATCAGCCCTCGGCGGAGGGCGCCGCGGGAGCGGGCGTGGGAGCCGACGGAGCCGGTGCCGCGGGCTCGGACGGGGCCGACGGAGCCGGTGCCGTGGGAGCCGGGGCCGACGGAGCCGGTGCCGTGGGAGCCGGTGCCGCGGGAGACGACGAAGCCGGGGCACCTGCTGCGGAGTCTGACGGCGCCGACGCCGCACCGGAGGTCACGGAGCCGGACCCGCCGCTCGTCGCGGGACCGCCGTCGGCGCCCTGGCGCGGAGCGCCGCCGTCGGGGGCAGCGGCGTCGCGGGGTGCAGCGGACTCGCTGGAGGCGCCGCGGTCGCTGGCCGTACCGGCGTTGCTGGAGGCACCGGACTCGCGGGGTGCACCGGACTCGCTGGAGGCACCGGCCTCGCCGACCGCCGGTGCGCCGCCCTCGACCCGGTCGCGCCCACGTCCACGGCGCGACTTGCCCGGACGGGGTCCGCGCTCACCTCCCGGACCGTCGTGCTCTGCGCCGGAACGGCCGGGGCCGCCGCCCTGGTGCTGACCGCGACCACCCTGCTGGCGGCCTCCGGTCGGGGCCATGTCCATGGCGCCGGCGAGCGTGTACTCGTGGACGAGCAGGTCGAGCGCGGCCATCTCCTCCGGGGAGGCCGTCTCCTGCTTGGCCTCGGCCAGCTTGCGCAGCTCGGCCAGCCGCTGGCGACGGCGTCCCGGCAGGTCGTCGGCGTGCGCGAGGAGCACGGCGTGCGCCGTGCAGGATGCGGACCCCGCGACCATGGTGGTGGCGTCGCGGACGAGGGCGAGCTCGGTGATGCAGGGGGCGCAGTACGTGGTCATGCGCGCACGCTACCCAGGACCGGCCCTGCCCCGGGGCGCGCACGTCCCGGGGGACGACGGGGAACAACCCCCAATCCGCTGCGCGACCCCCCGACGTCGGTCACCATGGCCGCTGTGCACCAGCCCTCGTCCGCCGCCGTGCGGCTGCTCGCCGCCTGGCAGCAGCAGCGGCGCGAGGTGACCGACCGGCTCGACAGCCTCCTGCTGCACGGGCCCACCGCGGTGGGCCGCGTCGCGGCCCGGGCGCAGGAGCTGCGCGAGGCCCTGCAGGCCGAGCGGGAGGCCTTCGACGCCTTCGTCGACCTGGCCACCAGCAGCACGGCCGGCACGACCAGCACCAGCACCAGCACCAGCAGCACGACCGGCACGACGGCACCCGCCCAGGTGGCCGGTCCGGTCCCGTCCGCGCGGCCGGCCACCGCGCCCGCCGAGCGGGTCTACCCGCGGCTGCGGGCCGTGCCCTCCGACGTCGGCTGATCCGGTCCTGCGGCGGCCGTACGGTGGTCGGATGCAGCCGCAGGCCTTCTTCGAGGGCCTGGACGTCGTCGGCGCGGACCGGGAGCTGGTGGCGCTCGGCGGCACGCTCGAGGCCGACACGCTGCGGGCGGCCTACCGGGTGGGGTGCTTCCCCTGGCCGTCGTCGGGCGAGCACGAGCGCGCCCTGGAGCGGCAGGTCCGGCGGCTGGCCCGGCGCGGGGAGGTGCCCGTGCTGCCGGGCGACGACGGCCTGGTGCCCTGGTGCTCCCCGCATCCGCGCGCCGTCCTGCTCACCGCCGAGGCCAGCGTGCCCCGATCGGTGCGCCAGCTGCTGCGCCGCTGCGGCTGGACGACGACGCTCGACCTCGCGTTCCCGCAGGTGGTGGCGGCCTGCGCCGACCGGGACGAGACCTGGATCACCGGGCGCATGCGGCAGGCCTACACGCAGCTGCACGAACGGGGACTGGCGCACAGCGTCGAGGTGTGGCGCGACGACGTGCTGGTGGGCGGGCTCTACGGCGTGCAGACCGGGCGGGTGTTCTCCGGGGAGTCGATGTTCCACCGGGAGTCCGGGGCGTCCAAGGTGGCCCTGGTCGACCTGTGCCTGCGGCTGCAGGAGGCCGGCATGCCGGTGCTCGACACGCAGCAGGAGAGCGACCACCTGACCGCCCTGGGACAGGTCCTGGTGTCGCGCCGGGAGTACGTCGCGGTGGTGCACGCCCTGCGGGACGGCGCGGCAGTCCTGCCGACCGGGCGCCGCCGCGCCGAGGACCTGGTGGCGGCGGCTACCGGCACCGCTGCGGCGCGGGCGAGCTCCGGTCCCTGACCGTCACGGCTCCCGCCAGATGAGGACCACGCCGCGGTCGTCGCCCTCGTTGACGGCCACCCGCTGCAGCAGCGCGTCGCAGCCGCCCGCGAAACCGGTCGCGACCAGGCGCTCGGCCTCACCGACGAGCCGGTCGATGCCGAGGTCGAGGTCCTGCCCGGGCACCTCCACCAGCCCGTCGGTGTAGAGCAGCAGGGCGTCACCCGGGCCCAGCCGGCCCCGCACCGGGGAGTAGCCGACGTCGGGGAGCAGCCCGAGCGCCGGCCCGGCCGCCTGCAGCACCGTCCAGCGGCCGTTCCCGGCGTCGAAGGTGACGGCCGGGGGATGGCCGGCGCTCTCCAGCGTGAAGGCACCGGTGGCGAGGTCCAGCACGAGGTGGGCCGCGGTCGCGAACCCCTCCTCCCAGGCCTGGCGCAGCAGGTAGGCGTTGGCCGACGGCAGCAGGTCTGCGGGGTCGCGCGCTCCGAGCAGGCCCCCGATGGCTCCGGAGAGCATCAGCGAGCGCGTCCCGGCGGCGACCCCCTTGCCGGAGACGTCGACCAGGGCCAGCTCGAGGCAGGCAGGCTCGCCGACGAGCGCGCTGACCACGAAGTCGCCCGAGAACGGTCCACCGCCGGCCGGGCTCACCCGCGCCTCGGCGCCCCACCCGGGCGGCAGGACGGGCACGGCCCCCTGATGGGTCAGCCGGCGGCGCAGCTCGGCCAGCACGCTGTCGCCACGCAGTCCCACCAGGCCGGTCTCCTGCCGGCGCAGACAGATCTGGTAGGTCAGCAGGCCCGTCACGGACACGACGACGACCGTGCCCGGGCGCACCATCGGCACGCCCTGGGTGATGACGGTGACCAGGACGCTGGCGGCCACGACGGCCAGCAGCCGGCGCATCGACCCCCGGGTGAGGAGCAGCGATCCGCCGATCAGCGGCAGCACCTGCGAACCCAGCGGGACCACCGGGGCGCCCCAGCTCAGCGTGGCCGCTCCCGCGAGCAGCGACGCGGCGGCCAGCCCCGCGAAGGCCACGGGCTCGGTCGGCCCGTCGCGCAGCAGCCGGGTGGCGAGGATGCGCCTCAGCCAGGTGGGGGCCGTCACGCCGCCACCCCGGCGGGCACAAGGGGCTGGCAGACCGGGCACCAGAACAGGTTGCGGCCCGCCATGACCTCGGTGCGGACCTCGCTGCCGCACCGGCGGCAGGGCAGCCCGGCCCGCCGGTACACGTAATGGGCGTCCTCGCGCCGCGCCGTCCCGGACCGGCGGCCACGGTCCTCACGCTCGGTGGTGACGATCCGGCCGGCCCGGACACCGGCCTGCAGCAGTCCGCGCAGGTCGGGCCACAGGCCGTCCCACAGCCGCCTCGGCAGGTCGCGCCCGGAGCGGAACGGCGACAGGCCGGACCGGTAGAGCGCCTCGGCGCGGTAGACGTTCCCGATGCCGGCCAGCACCGACTGGTCCATGAGCAGCTCGCCGATGCTGCGGCGGCTGCGCGAGAGCCGGTCCCACGCGAGCTCGGGGTCGGCGTCCCGGCGGAGCGGGTCGGGACCGAGCCGCGCCAGCACCGCCTCGCGCTCCGGCGGCGTCATGACCTCGCAGGCAGTGGGACCGCGCAGGTCGATCCAGGTGTCGCCCGCGGTCATCCGCAGCCGCAGCGCACCCTTCGGCTCCGGCGGCGGCCCGGTGCCGGTGAGGAAGCCGCCGTAGAGGCCGAGGTGCACGTGCAGGAAGACGTCACCGGCGAAGGCGTAGAACAGGTGCTTGCCGTAGGCCTCGATGCGCTCGAGCACCCGCCCGCCCAGGAGCTCGGCTCCGGTCGCGAAACGTCCCTGCGGGGACGCCATGGACACCGCACGCCCCACCAGCAGCGGCCGGTGGTCACGGGCGAGCCGGTGGATGGTGTGGCCCTCGGGCACCGAGACCTACCCCTCGGGGTAGACGGGGAGGTCGGGGAGCTCACCGGCGCTCTCGTAGGCGCTGAGCATGTCGATGCGGCGCGTGTGCCGCTCCTGACCGGAGTAGGGCGTGGTCAGGAACGTCTCGACGAGGCCGAGAGCCGTGGCCTCGTCATGCATCCGGGCGCCGACGGCGACGACGTTGGCGTCGTTGTGCTCACGGCCGAGCGCCGACGTCTGCGCGCTCCACGCCAGTGCGCAGCGCACGCCCTGCACCTTGTTCGCCGCGATCGCCTCCCCGTTGCCGGACCCGCCGAGGACCACCCCGAGGCTGCCGGGCTCGGCCGCCACGCCGAGGGCCGCCCGCAGGACGAACGGCGGGTAGTCGTCGAGCGGGTCCTCGCGGAAGGGACCGTGGTCGACGGGCTCGTGGCCCAGCTCGGTGAGGCGTCGGACGAGGGCGTTCTTGAGGTCGAGGCCGGCATGGTCGGAACCCAGGTGCACGCGCATGGGGGACAGTCTCCCGCATGCCGGTCGGTGCAGGGAGCGCGGTCCTCGGTGCGGACGGCTGCAAGGGGGGCGCCTGGGTCGCGGCGGTCCTGGACGCCGCCGGTCGGCTCTCCTGGAGATGGGCCGCCGACACGTCGTCGCTGCTGCGACTGGCCGACGACCTGGGAGTGGTCGCGGTGGCCCTCGACGTGCCGATCGGCCTGCCCGCGCTCGGGGCGGCCAGGCCCGCCGACGCCCTGGCCCGGGGCCGGCTGGGGGCACGCGCCTCGTCGGTCTTCCCCGCGCCGCCGCGGGAGGTGCTGGGGTGCGCGACCTACGCGCAGGCCCGACCGCTCGCGCCGTCCCTGAGCGCCCAGGCCTTCGGTCTGTCCCGCGGATCCGTGACGTCGACGCCGTCCTTCGCGCGCGCGGCGCCGACGTGCACCGCTGGGTGGTCGAGAGCCATCCCGAGGTGGTCTTCGCGTCGCTGCACAACCGCGACCCTGGTCTGTCCACGAAGAAGTCCGCGGCCGGCGCTCTTGCGCGCATCGAGCTGCTCCGCACGGCGCTGGGCCGGCCCCTGCCCGACGACGTGCCGGCGGGGGCGGCCCTGGACGACGCGCTCGACGCCGTCGCCTGCGCCCTGGCGGCCCGGCGCTGGGCCGACGGCGTCGCCGAGGTGCTGGGCGGCGGGAGCGATGCCGAGGGGCTGCCCATGCGGATCGTCGTCTGAGCGGTCCGCCCCGCCGCCGTCCTACAGCTGCAGCGACTTGACCTCGAGGAACTCCTCGAGGCCGTATGCGCCGAGCTCGCGGCCGTTGCCGCTCTGCTTGTAGCCGCCGAAGGGCGCCAGCGGGTTGAAGCGCCCGCCGTTGACGTCGACCATGCCGGTGCGCATCCGGCGGGCGACCCGCACGGCGTTGTTCTGGTCGCCGCCGAACACCCCGCCGGACAGGCCGTAGGGGGTGCCGTTGGCGATGGCGACCGCCTCGTCCTCGGTCTCGTACGGGATCACCGCGAGGACCGGGCCGAAGACCTCCTCCTGCTCCAGGCGCGAGCCCGGGACGACGTCGGCGAGGACGGTCGGACGCACGTAGTAGCCCGTGTCGAGCCCCTCGGGGCGACCGGGGCCGCCGGCGACCACGCGGGCGCCCTCCTCGACGGCCAGCTCGAGGTACCGGCCGACCTTCTCGAACTGCGCGGCGCTGGCCAGCGGCCCGATGCGGGTGCCGTCGGCGGTGGGCGGCCCCACCGGGTACGTCAGCGTCCCGGCCTCCAGCAGGGCGAGCACCTCCGGCGTAGGACACCGAGGGCACCAGCATGCGGGTCCAGGCCGTGCAGGTCTGGCCCGCGTTGAGGAAGCAGTTCGCCAGCCCGATCTTCACCGCCTTCGCCAGGTCGGCGTCCGGCAGCACGATGAAGGCGCTCTTGCCACCGAGCTCGAGCGAGACCTTCTTGACCGTCTCGGCCGCGACCGCCATGACCCGCTTGCCCGCGGCGGTCGACCCGGTGAACGACACCATGTCGACGTCGGGGTGCGCGGCGAGGGCCTCTCCGACGACGGGCCCGAGTCCGGTGACGAGGTTGAACACGCCCGGCGGCAGACCGACCTGCGCGAACACCTCCGCCAGCACGAAGGCCGACAGCGGCGCCACCTCGGACGGCTTGAGCACCACGGTGCAGCCGGCGGCCAGCGCGGCGGCCACCTTCGCCACCACCTGGTGCAGCGGGTAGTTCCACGGCGTGATGGCGCCGACGACGCCGATCGGCTCCCTCACCACGAGGCTGTTGCCGATCTGCTCCTCGAACGCGTAGTCCAGGAGCAGCACGGCGAACGAGCGCAGCACCCGCACCGGGTTGCCGACCTGCACCGCCTTGCTGAACGCCAGGGGCGTGCCCATCTCGGTCGAGATGAGCAGGGCCACCTCGTCGGTCCGGGCCTCGAGGGCGTCGGCAGCCGCGGCGAGCAGCCCGGCCCGCTCGGCCGGCGTGCGGGCGGCCCACGCCGGGAAGGCGCCGCGGGCCGCCTGCACCGCGAGGTCCACGTGCTGCGCCGTGCCCGCCGGGACGCTCCCGACCGGCAGCTCGGTGCTCGGGGTCGACGACGACGAGGGCGTCGGTTCCCGTGGCCGGCACCCACTCACCGCCGATGAAGAACGTGCTGCGGGGTTCCATGGGCCGAACGGTAGGTCAGCCGAACTGCGGCGCCTCGGTGCGGGTCCGCTTCAGCTCGAAGAAGTGCGGGTTGGAGGCCAGCAGGCGGGCGCCGTCGAAGACCGTGCCGGCGTCCTGCCCGCGGGGGATGCGGGTCAGGACGGGACCGAAGAAGGCGACGCCGTCGACGTGCAGGACCGGGGTCCCGACGTCCTCGCCCACCGGGTCCATGCCGCGGTGGTGCTCGGCCTTGAGCGCGTCGTCCAGGGAGCTGTCGGTGGCGGCGTCGGCCAGCGAGGCCGGGCAGTCCCGCCTCGGCGAGGGCCTCGGTCAGCAGGGCCGGGTCGCCGAGCTCGACCTTGTCGGCGGGGTCGACGGCGTGCAGCCGCCGGCCCAGGGCGGTGTAGAGCGGCAGCAGGTCCTCGGGCTGACCCTGCTCCTTCAGGTGGGCGCGCGCGGCCACGCAGACCCGCACCGGACCCCAGGCCTTCGTCATCATCTCCAGGTACTCGGCCGGCATGTCGCGGCCCTCGTTGAGGACGGCCAGGCTCATGACGTTCCAGGTGACGGTCACGTCGCGGACCTGCTCCACCTCGAGCATCCAGCGGGAGGTGACCCAGGCGAAGGGGCAGAGCGGGTCGAAGTAGAAGTCGACGGCGGTCGGGGTCTCGGAGGTCGTCATGCGGGCAGTGTGCCCCGCCCCACCGTGGAACAATGCTGCGTGACCTCCTCGAACAACCTGTCCCGCGACGAGGCCCGGGAGCGGGCCCGCCTGCTGCGGGTCAGCGTCCTACGACGTCGACCTCGACCTGCGCGACCAGACCGAGGGGACCACCTTCCGCTCGACGACCACGGTGCGCTTCGCCTGCGTCGAGCCGGGGTCCGCCACGCACCTGGACCTGACCGCCCCCCGCGTCGTCCGGGCCACGCTCAACGGCGCCGAGGTCGACCTCGCCGGCTTCGACGGTCACCGCCTGGCGCTGACGGGGCTCGCGGCCGACAACGAGCTGGTCGTGGAGGCCGACTGCGCCTACATGCGCACCGGCGAGGGCCTGCACCGCTTCGTCGACCCGGTCGACGGCGGCGTCTACCTCTACACGCAGTTCGAGACCTTCGACGCGCACCGGATGTACGGCTGCTTCGACCAGCCCGACCTCAAGGCCGTCTTCCGCTTCGTGGTGCACGCGCCGCAGGAGTGGACCTGCGTCAGCGGCGGCGCCGGCAGCTCCGACGGCGCCGGCACCTGGACGTTCGCCGAGACCCAGCGCATGTCGACCTACATCACGGCGCTGGTCGCCGGGCCCTACCACGCCGTGCACACCACCCACGACGGCATCGACCTCGGCCTGTTCTGCCGGGCCAGCCTCGCCGAGCACCTCGACGCCGAGGAGCTCTTCCTGGTCACCCGGCAGGGCTTCGACTACTTCCACGAGGTCTTCGGCTACCGCTACCCCTTCGGCAAGTACGACCAGCTGTTCGTGCCCGAGTTCAACGCCGGAGCGATGGAGAACGCCGGAGCCGTCACGTTCCTGGAGGACTACGTCTTCCGCAGCAAGGTCACCGACGCCGCCTACGAGCGCCGGGCGGAGACGATCCTGCACGAGATGGCGCACATGTGGTTCGGCGACCTCGTCACCATGCGCTGGTGGGACGACCTGTGGCTGAACGAGTCCTTCGCCACCTACATGTCCGTGCTCGCGCAGGCCACGGCCACCCGGTGGAGCAACGCCTGGACCACCTTCGCGAACACCGAGAAGACCTGGGCCTACCGCCAGGACCAGCTGCCCAGCACCCACCCCATCGCCGCCGACATGGTCGACATCGACGCCGTGAAGGTCAACTTCGACGGCATCACCTACGCCAAGGGCGCCAGCGTCCTGAAGCAGCTGGTCGCATGGGTCGGCCAGGACGCCTTCCTCGCGGGGCTGCGCACCTACTTCGTGCAGCACGCCTTCGGCAACACCGAGCTGCCGGACCTGCTCTCCCAGCTCGAGGCGGCGTCGGGGCGCGACCTGTCGGCGTTCTCCGCGCAGTGGCTGGAGACCGCCGGGGTCAACACCCTCCGGGCCGACTTCGAGACAGCGCCCGACGGCACGTTCACCGCCTTCTCCCTGCTGCAGGAGGCCCCCGACGCATGGCCCACCCTGCGCAACCACCGGGTCGCCGTCGGGCTCTACGACCTGGTCGACGGCCGGCTCGTGCGCACCGGCCGCGAGGAGCTCGACGTCGTCGGGGCCAAGACCGAGGTCCCCGGCCTGGTGGGCCGTCCGCAGCCCGACCTGGTGCTGGTCAACGACGACGACCTCACGTTCGCCAAGGTGCGGCTGGACCCGCGGTCGCTGCAGACGCTGGTGCAGCACGTCGGCGCCATCGAGGAGTCGCTCCCCCGCGCGCTGGCCTGGGCCGCCGCCTGGGACATGACCCGCGACGCCGAGATGCCGGCCCGCGACTACCTCGCCCTGGTGCTGGCCGGCATCGGCTCCGAGACCGACATCGGCCTCGTGCAGTCACTGATCCGCCAGGCCACCAGTGCCGTCACGATGTTCGCCGACCCGGCGTGGGCCCCGACCGGGGCGGCCCGGCTCGCCGCGTTCGCCACCGCTGAGCTCGGCCGGGCCACCCCCGGGGGCGACGTCCAGCTCGCCTGGGCCCGCGCGCTCGGCAGCACCGCCGCCGACGACGACCAGATCGCCCTCGTCGAGGGCCTGCTCGATGGCGGCCGCGAGCTCCCGGGGCTCGCCGTCGACACCGAGCTGCGCTGGCACCTGCTGCGTCGCCTGGCCGTGCTCGGCCGCCTCGACGACGCGCGGATCGCGGCCGAGCTCGACCGCGACCCGACCGCCGCGGGTGAGCGGCACGCCGCCGCCGCCCGGGCCTCGCTGCCGACGCCGCAGGCCAAGGACGCTGCGTGGGCCCTGGCCGTCGAGGACGAGAGCCTGACCAACGCCGTCCAGAGCTCGGTCATCGGCGGTTTCTGGCACGCCGAGCAGCGCGACCTGCTCGAGCCCTTCGTCGACCGGTACTTCGCCTGCCTCGACGACGTGTGGGCACACCGGACCACCGAGATGGCCCAGAACGTCGTGGTGGGCCTGTACCCGTCGCTGGTGGTCGACCGCAGCGTGGTCGCGCGGACCGACGCCTACCTCGACGGCCGCCAGACCCCCGCGGCGCTGCGCCGGATGCTGCTCGAGGGGCGCGACAGCATCGTGCGGGCCCTGCGGGCACGCGAGCGGGACGCCGCCGAGGCCTGAACCGGGCGGACGCCCGCAGCCGGGACCGGCCGCGCGGTGGCCTGCTCGGGCAGCGGCGCGACTAGTGGGCGTGCGGGGCGGTGGCGCTCTGCACGGCCAGCTCGGCCGACGTGGCCTCGGCCGCGCTGAGGGCGCTGCGCTTGCCGGCGGCGTCGGCGAGCTGACGCAGCCCGTCGACGATGCCACCGCTGAGGTCGCCCCCGGCGAATGCGCTCGTCATGGACAGGGTCGCGAGCGCGCAGACCCGGTCGGGAACGCGGCGCCGGACGACCGTGCCCGTGACGATCTCCATGCGTCGCTGCCCCGGGGCGATGACGACCAGGACCGCCCCCGCCGCCCGGTCCTCGCCGAGGGCGGCGTGCAGCTTCGCCGCGGCCGCACCGAACTGGTCGAGGGAGGTGAGCTCGAGGTCGCCCACGAGCACGCTGACGTCGAGGCCGTTCTCGTGCGCGGATGCCCTCCAGCGCGTGCTCGATGCGCTCCTGCTGACGCAGGCTGAGCCCGTCGCCGCTACCAGTCGCCACGTGCGCCTCCCCGTGCCGCGTCGCGGACAGCGGCGGCCTCCACGGCGGCCACCGGGTCGGCCGGGCCGGCGAACCAGACCGGCGCCGCCGACCAGCCGCGCTGGGGCCGGTAGCGCCCGCTGCGGACCGCCCCGGGCAGCCAGACGATCATCCCGACGGCCAGCAGGAGCAGGAGCGGAACCAGGACGAACAGCGCCAGGGCCGACTGCACGGCGAGCGAGGCGTGCTCGTCGGCGCCCTCCTGCGGGGCGAGGGGGTTGTGATCGGCCAGAGCCGGACCGGCGCCGAGCACGACGCCCAGCAGGGCGGCGGCGGCCACGGTCAGGCCGGCACGCGCGCGGTGCACGGCACAGGTCACGGTGCGGGTCACGGTTCCCTCGTCCTCACGGTCACGTCGACGGTCGTCGTCGGTCCGGCCCGAGACTATCGGCCTCACCGCACGCCCTCGCGCAGCAGGGCGGTGAGCCGTCGCACACCGTCCGAGGCGAGCAGCTCCGACAGGCCCAGCGGCCGCCCCTCGGCGTCGGCGACCGGCAGCCGCCAGTTCGGGTACTCGTCGACCGTCCCGGGGAGGTTGGGCTGGCGCAGGTCCCCGACGGCATCGCCGAGAGCGGCCAGCACGATGCGGCACGGCGAGGCGGCCAGGGCGGCGTGCATGGCCAGGACGACGTCGCCGTCGCACGCCTGGAGCAGTCCCTGCTCCTGCAGCATCAGCAGCAGCGCGGCCCGCTCCTCGCGCACCCGCTCGCGCTCCTGCTCGACGGGGACGCCGAGCTGGCCGAGCTCGTCGCGCACCCGCACGTGCTCCTCGGCGAGGAACCCGGCCGCCGTCGGCAGGTCGTGCGTGGTGACGCTGGCGAGCGCGGCCTCGGGCCAGGTGGCCGGCGGCAGGAACGCCCGGGCCCTGTCCGTCGCTCGTCCCGGCTGAACCAGAGCACGGCGCTGCCGAGCACCCCGGTGCTCGCCGGGCGGTCCGCACCCGGTCCTCCACCGTCCCGAGGTCCTCCCCCACGACCACGACCCCGGCCCGGACCGCCTCCAGCGCGAGCACCCCGAGCAGGGCGTCGGCGTCGTAGGAGACGTAGGTGCCCTCGGCGGCGCTGCGCCCGCGGGGACCCACCAGAGCCGGAACAGGCCCATCACGTGGTCGATGCGCAGCCCGCCCGCATGGCGCAGCACGCCCCGGACGAGGTCCCGGTAGGGGGCGTACCCCTGCTCGCGCAGCCGGTCCGGGCGCCACGGCGGCAGGCCCCAGTCCTGGCCCTGCTGGTTGAACGAGTCGGGCGGGGCGCCCACCGTGGTGTCCAGGGCGAGGGCGTCCTGCAGGGCCCAGGCGTCGGCGCCCCCGGCGTCCACGCCCACGGCCAGGTCGTGGATCACCCCCACCGCCATCGACGACGCCGCGTCCTGCACCGCCGAGAGCTGCTCGTCGACCAGCAGCTGCACCCAGCACCAGAACGCGACCCGGTCGGCGTGCCGGGCGCGGGCCTGCTCGACCCCCGGCCCGTCCGGGCGCCGCAGGTCCTGCGGCCACTGCTGCCAGGGCGCCCCGTGCACCTCGGCGAGGGAGAAGAACAGGGCGAAGTCCTCCAGGCCGGGCCCGCGTTCGGCGCGGAACGCCGCGAGCTCCGGCGCGCGGTGGTGCGGCCACAGCAGCTCCAGCGCGGCGATCTTCGCGGCGAGGGCGGGGTCGCGGTCGATCCGCTCGGGGTCGTCGACCGGGCGCAGGGCCTGCACCTGCCGGACGACGTCGTCGGGCGCGTCGGCGAACTCGGCGACGTCGGCGATGCGCAGGGACAGCGGCGAGCGGAACCGCCGTGACGACGGCGAGTACGGCGACGGGTTGACCGGCAGCACGGGCGTCTCGGCGTGCAGCGGGTTGAGCAGGATGGCCCCGGCGCCGTCGGCGGCGGTCTGCTCGACGACGGTGCGCAGGTCCCGGTAGTCGCCGAGGCCCCACGAGTCGGCGCTGCGCAGGCTGTAGAGCTGCACCATCCAGCCCCACGACCGACCGGGCACGGGCGCGATCGTGGCCGGGGCGACCACCAGCACCGCCTCGTCGGTCTCACCGCCGGCGTCGGCCACCAGGCGGTGCCAGCCCAGCGGGAGGTCGGGCAGGACGGCGCGCCGCGACTCGCGGCCCTCGCGGCGCTGCTGCGCCCCGCTGGCCACCGGCACCTCGACGGCGCCGCCGTCCTCGAGGAGCACCCGCAGGACCACCTCGCTGTCCTGCGGAACGTGCAGCGCCAGCCCGACGCCGGGCGCCCGCACGACCACCGACGGCGGCAGGATCCGTCGCCACGGCGCCGCCTGCACCTCCTCGAGCGCGGCCGCCACCGCGTCGTCGTCGTCCGCGGCGACCCCGAGGGCAGCCAGCGCCGCGACCACGGCCTCGGTGGACACGGGCACGACGGTCCCGGACCAGTCGGCGTAGGAGGTGGCGACGCCGTGGGCGGCGGCGAGGTCGGGCAGCAGGTCGGTCATGGGGTCGCCGTCCCCGTTCTCGCCGTCCTCACCCGTCCGCGTCACGCAACGCCGACCCGGCGGTGGGGTCCGGGTCGCTGCGCAGCCGGCTGTAGCTGACCAGGTCGTGGAAGGCCCCGCGCCGCCACTGGGCCGAGCGCAGCACCCCCTCACGGCGGAAACCGGCACGCTCGAGCGCGCGCTGCTCGGGCAGGTTGTCGACGTCGGTGGAGGCCTGGACCCGGCACACCGCCGTCGTCACGAACAGCTGCTCGGCGAGCATGCGCTGGGCACGGGTGCCGTGGCCCCGGCCGCGCGCCGTCTCGTGCAGCGAGATCCCGATCTCGAGCGCCTGCGAGCCGGCGTTCGGTCCGTAGGTCACCGGACGCCAGCCGACACTGCCGAGGAGCCGGTCGTCGCCGTCGGTGACCGCGAGCCGGTGCACCCCCGGGGGCGGCGCCACCGCGGAGGCCGTCACCCCCGGCGGCGGGTCGCCCCCGAAGTCGTCGAAGGGCGACAGCACCTGCTCGCGCCAGCGCTCCAGGGTGCGCACCTCGTCGGGGGTCGCCGCCCGCAGACGGGTCCGCAGCGTCCCCTCCGCGTGCAGGTCCTGCGCGTCGGCCATGCCCGGACCGTAGTGGCCGGCTCCCCCGGTCAGGCCGGTTCCTCCAGCGCGTCCACCCAGGGGCCGTCGCCCAGGAAGGGCCGCCAGCGCGGGTCGACCCGGCGCGCCCCGACCACCCGCCAGGCCGCACCGGTCGGGACCACCGGCTGCCGCCGCATCCGCCAGCCGAGGTCGGCCACCGCCCGGTCGGCCTTGAGGTGGTTGCAGCGGCCGCAGGCCGAGACGACGTTGTCCCAGGTGTGCGGTCCGCCACGGCTGCGCGGGACCACGTGGTCCAGGCTCGTGGCGGCGCCGCCGCAGTAGACGCACCGGCCGCCGTCGCGGGCGAAGACGGCCTTGCGGGTCAGCGGCACCGTGGCCCGGTAGGGCACCTTGACGAAGCGCGTCAGCCGGACCACCGCCGGTACGCCCACCCGCTCCCGCGCGGCGTGCAGCACCTCCTCGGTCTCGGCGACGCTGACCGCCTTGCCGAGCAGCACCAGGACCACGGCCCTTCGGCCCGGGACGACGCACAGCGGTTCGTAGCTCGCGTTCAGCACCAGCGCCTCGCCCACGGCAGCCTCCTCGGGGCTGAGTCTGACCGACGACCCCGGGATGCGCCACGCCCCCGGACCACGCAGGCTTCTGCGGTGCTCCTGCTGCTGATCCACCTCGCCGCCACCAGCGCCCTCGCCGGGCTGATCTGGGTGGTGCAGCTCGTGGTCTACCCGGCCTTCGCCCTCGTCGGGCCGACGCCGGCCTGGCACGCCCTGCACGAGGCGCACGCGCGGGCCATCAGCCGGGTGGTCCTGCTGCCCTGGGCCGTCCACGGCGGCACCTGCGCCCTGCTGCTGCTGCGCCGGCCCGAGGGGGTCCCGGTGGGGCTGACGCTGCTGGCCGGCGCCCTCGGCCTGGCCACCGTCGGGGTCACGGCCGGGTTCTCCGTGCCTCTGCACACCCGGTTGGGCGCGGGCTTCGACCCCGCGCTGGTGCGCCGGCTGCTCGGGACGAACCGGCTCCGGGTGGCCGCCTGGACGGGTGCGGCCGGCGTCGCCCTGTGGATGGCGGTCCTAGGGTCGAGGGCGTGACGACGCCCCCCGACGCCCCCCGCCTCGACCTCGTGGAGACGTTGCACGGTCACGCAGGTGGCCGACCCCTACCGCTGGCTGGAGGACGCGTCCTCCCCCGAGACCCTGCGCTGGTCGGCCGGTCAGGACGCCCTGGTGCGCGGGCACCTCGACGCGCTGCCGGGCCGCGAGCGCCTCCGCGCGCGTCTGACGGCCCTGCTCGGCGACGGCGCCGTCGGGGTCCCCGCCTGGCGCGGCGGCCGCGCCTTCTCGACCCGGCGCGACCCCGGGGCCGAGCACGCCGGTCCTGCAGGTCCGCGAGGCCGACGGCAGCGTCCGGACGCTCCTCGATGTGACGGCCCTGGACCCGTCCGGAACCACCACGCTCGATGCCTGGGCGCCGTCGAAGGAGGGCCGGCTGCTCGCCTTCCAGGTGTCGCGTGGCGGCGACGAGGAGTCGCTGCTGTCGGTGCTCGACGTGGCGACCGGGGAGGTCGTCGACGGACCGATCGACCGGTGTCGCTACTCGCCGGTGGCCTGGGTGCCGGGTGGCGAGGAGCTCTTCTACGTGCGTCGGGTCGACCCCGCCCAGGTGCCCGCCGGGGAGGAGCAGTTCCACCGCAGGGTCTGGCGTCACCGGGTCGGGACGCCCACCTCGCAGGACGTCCTGGTCTGGGGGCAGGGCCTGGACCCCACCAACTACTACGGCTGCTCGGTCTCGCTCGACGGCCGGTGGCTCGTGGTGAGCGCCAGCGCCGGGACGGCCCCGCGCGACGACGTCTGGCTGTTCGACCTGTCGGCACCCGGCAGCCCTCCGGTGGTACTGCAGGAGGGCGTCGACGCGCGGCTGTCGGCCCACGTGGGCCGGGACGGACGCCTCTACCTGCACACCGACCGCGACGCCCCCCGCGGCCGGGTGTGCGTCGCCGATCCGGCGACTCCCACGGAGTGGACCGAGCTGGTCGCCGAGGACCCCGAGGCGGTTCTGGAGGACGTCGAGCTCCTCGCCGGCGCCCCCGGTGAGCCCGACCGCCTGGTGGTCCTGCGCAGTCGGCACGCCGTGAGCGAGCTGAGCGTGGACGGCGTCGCGCTGGAGCTGCCCGGGCTCGGCAGCATCGGCGGGCTGTCCGTGCCACCCGAGGGCGGCAGCGAGGTGTGGTTCGGCTGGACCGACACCACCACCCCCCACCGGGTGCACCGCTACGACGCCGCCACCGGGCAGCTGTCGCTCTGGGCGAGCCCGCCGGGCACCGTCGACCTCCCCGAGGTCCGCACGCGGCTGATCGAGGTGACCTCCGCCGACGGCACGACCGTGCGCGCCCTCGTGGTCAGCCCCACGGTCGAGCCCGACCGCCCCCGCCCGACCGTCCTGTACGGCTACGGCGGCTTCGGGGTGGCCCTCACGCCGGGCTACACGAGCAGCGCCCTCGCCTGGGTCGAGGCGGGCGGCGTCTGGGTCGTGGCCAACCTTCGGGGCGGCAGCGAGGAGGGCGAGCAGTGGCACCGCGACGGCATGCGCGGGCAGCAAGCAGAACGTCTTCGACGACTTCGCGGCGGTCGCCGACGCCCTGGTGGGGCGCGGGTGGACCACACCCTCGCAGCTGGGCATCTACGGCGGGAGCAACGGCGGCCTGCTCGTGGGGGCCGCGCTCACCCAGCGTCCGGACGCCTACGCCGCGGTGGTCTGCTCGGCCCCGCTCCTGGACATGGTCCGCTACGAGCAGTTCGGGCTCGGTCGCACCTGGAACGACGAGTACGGCACGGCCGCCGACCCCGAGGAGCTCGGCTGGTTGCTCGGGCTACTCGCCCTACCACCGCGTGGTCGAGGGCACGGCCTACCCGGCGGTGCTGTTCACGGTCTTCGACGGCGACAGCCGGGTCGACCCGCTGCACGCCCGCAAGCTCTGCGCCGCCCTGCAGCACGCCACCTCCTCCGGCGCCCCGGTGCTGCTGCGCGACGAGAGGACGTCGGCCACGGCGCCCGCTCGGTCAGCCGCACGGTCGGGCTCTCGGTCGACCTGCTCGCCTTCCTCGCCGCCCACACCGGTCTGGAGCTCTGACCGGTGCGCGCGCTGCTGTCCCGGTACGGGGACGACCTGCTGACCACCGGGCTCCGGGTGCTGATGGTGGTCGTCCTGGCCGGCGGTCGTGCGCGCCGTGCTGCACCGGCTGGTGTCACGGGCCGTCCGCGGCGCGGTCGACGGCCGCACCCCGGTGATCCTGCGGCCGCTCCGCGACCGGATCGGGGTCGAGGCCGGACCGCTCCTGGTCGAACGCCGTCGACAGCGGGCCGAGACCATCGGGTCGGTCCTGCGCAGCACCGTGTCGGCGGTCGTGCTCACCCTGGCCTTCGCCATGGTGCTGTCCGAGCTCGGCCTCGACCTCGGTCCCGTCCTGGCGTCGGCGGGCATCGTCGGCGTCGCGCTGGGGTTCGGCGCCCAGAACCTCGTCAAGGACGTCCTCACCGGGGTCTTCCTCATCCTGGAGGACCAGTTCGGGGTGGGGGACGTCGTCGACGTCGGCGAGGCGACCGGGACGGTCGAGGCCGTGGGGCTGCGGACCACGCGGCTGCGCAGCGTGGAGGGCACCGTCTGGTACGTCCGCAACGGCGAGATCCTGCGGGTCGGCAACAAGAGCCAGGGCTGGTCGCGCGCCCTGCTCGACGTCCCGGTCGCCTGGACGGCCGACGTCGCCCCCGCCCGGGCGCTGCTCAAGCAGGTGGCCGACGAGCTGCGGCAGGACCCGGAATGGGAGGGCCGGATCCTGGAGGAGCCCGAGGTCTGGGGGGTCGAGGCGCTGTCGGCGCAGGGCGTCGTCGTGCGCCTCGTGGTCAAGACCGTGCCGCTGCAGCAGTGGGACGTGGAGCGCGAACTGCGTCAGCGCATCAAGGCGGCGTTCGAGGCGGCCGGGCTCGACCTCGCCGTGCCCCGCTCGGTCGTCGAACTCGTCCCCGCGCCGGCTCCGCACGGCGGTCCCTAGGCTGGCGGTCGTGAGCGACACGCTGTTCGACCAGGTCGGCGGTGAGCCCGTGTTCCGGCAGCTCGTCGACGCCTTCTACGACGGCGTCGAGACCGACCCCGTGCTGCGCCCGCTCTATCCCGAGGGCGACCTGCAGCCCGCCCGAGACCGGCTCCGGCTGTTCCTGGTGCAGTACTGGGGCGGACCCACCACCTACGGCGACACCCGAGGGCACCCACGGCTGCGGATGCGGCACGGCGCCTGGCAGATCGGCGAGGCGGAGCGTGACGCGTGGCTGCGCCTCATGCTCGGGGCGGTCGCCCGCCTGGAGGTCTCCGAGCTGCACCGCACCGCCATCTGGGACCACCTGGAGCGGGCCGCGTACACGCTCGTGAACACCCCGCGCTGAGGCGGACGGGCGTCAGCCCGTGGCCGCCCGCAGCAGGACCATCACGCCGGCGCCGTACCCCGGCACCTCCACGGTCAGGTCGACCCGCAGGGGATCGGACCGCAGCAGGGCGGCGACGTCGTCCGGCACCGACTCCGGCGCCACCTGCACCGACCGCAGCCGCAGGTGGGGCTGCGCGGAGGAGAACAGCGAGCCCGCGACGGCGAGGACCTCGCAGGTGTCGTCCGCGAGGTCGCGCGGGACCTCGCCCGCCGCGACGGCCTCGTGCGCGCGGGACGGCGGCGCCAGCGTCAGCGCCGCCCCGAGGACGCAGCCCAGGGACAGGTCGCACAGGACGAGCGCCACCACCCGGTCCGCGCCGTCGACGTAGCTGCCCACGACATGGACGCCGCGGCCGAGCAGGACGGGCCCGGGCTCCTCCTGCGCGGACACCCGCCGGTCGAAAAGGCCGTTGAGCAGTCCCCGCACGTCTGCGGCCGACGGCAGGGCCGCCTCGAGCACAAGGGTCTGCGTCACGTGCTGATCCTCCACGCGGTCTGTCCTCCAGGGTGTTGGTGCAACAGGGGCCCCAGGTTCATCGGCGGATCCACGACGTCCCTGAGCCCAGCAGGGCGAATCGGTCCAGAAGGGTCCGGACGGGCCGGGCCACCATGGCCCGTCCCGACCCTCCGGGTGCCCGTCCTCATGCCTGCGGCCGGCCTGCCGATGGACGACGTGAGAGGAGGCCGTCATGGAGGCCCTAGCCGCACTGCTCACCCGTGAACGCCTGCTGGTCGAGCTGCTGGTGTTCAAGCTCGTCGAGCTGCGCCAGCTGCTCCTGGCCGGGGAGACCCGGTTCCTCGGCTGGGCCTCGGAGGAGGTCGAGCGCGCCGCCGCGACGGTCCGCGCCTGCGAGCTCGAGCGCGCCGTGCTGGTCACCGGCATCGCGGCCGACCGCGGCCTGCTGGCCGACGACGTCTCCCTGTCCGCCCTCGTGGAGGACAGCCCCGAGCCCTGGCGCTCGCTGCTGGCGGAGACCCAGACCGCGCTGCGGGCCGGGTCGGCCGAGATCACCGAGCTGCTCGGCGCCACCCGCCGGCTGGCCGACGCCGGCAGCCGGAGCCTGGCCGAGACGCTGCGCCGCCTCGACGGGGCCCCGGCACCGGAGCCGGTCCGCACCACCTACGGCCCGGGGGCCCGCTGGGAGACGACGGGCCCGCGCCCCCGCGTGTCCCACGAGCTGTAGCCGTGTCGTCCTTCTCCAGCCTCGGCATCGGGGTCTCGGCGCTGACCGCTGCCCAGCGGGCCGTCGAGACCGCGGCCCACAACGTGGCCAACGCCGGCACCACGGGCTACACCCGGCAGCGCCTGTCGGTCCAGACCTCGCTGCCCACCCCTGGCACACCCGGGCTGCGCGGTGACGGCATGCGCGGGACCGGGGTCAACGTCGTCAGTGTCGACCGGCTCCGCGACCGCCTCGCCGACGTCGCCTTCCGCAGCGAGGCGGGCGTCGAGTCGGCGGCCTCCGCCCGGGCCGAGGGGCTGTCCCGGACCGAGTCGGTGCTCGGGCCCTACGGCGCCGGAGCCCCCGAGGCGCTGTCGCGCTTCCTGGCCGCCTGGGACGGCCTCAGCCTCAACCCGTCCGACGGCGCCGCCCGCGCCACGGTGCTGTCCGCCGGCGCCGGCCTCGCCGACAGCATCCGGAGCACCGCCGAGGGCCTGGACACCGTCTCGAGCGAGCTGACCACCCGCGTCGACGACCATGTCGGGGAGCTCAACGGCCTGCTCACGCACGTGGTCGACCTGAACCTGGCCGTCCGGCGCGCCGAGGTCGGCGGAGCCCAACCCAACGACCTGCTCGACGAACGCGACAACGCCCTCGACCGGATCGTCGCCCTCACCGGGGCCGCCGTCTCCCTCGACGCCGACGGCGTGCCGCAGGTGCACCTGGGCGGCGTCGCCCTGGTGGCCGGCGGCAGGGCGGCCCAGCTCGTCCGGGCCGGGACGGGGGCGCAGGCGCGCCTGGAGACGACCGACCGGACGCCGGTCACGGCGGGCGGGCTGCTCGGCGGCTACCTCAGCGTGGTGAAGTCCGACCTCCCCGACCTGTCCAGCCAGCTGGACGTCCTCGCCGGGGCCCTCCGCGACCGCGTGAACGCCCTGCACGGCGAGAGCACGGACCTCGACGGCAGGGCGGGCGGCGCCCTGTTCACCGGCGCCGGGGCCCGTGACCTGCGGCTGGCCGAGCTCACCGAGGACCAGGTGGCGGCGTCGCGGAGCGGCAAGGCCGCCGACGGCGAGGGCGCGCTCGCGATGAGCGCGCTGCGCACTGAGCGGCTGGTCGGGTCCCAGCCCCTGGGCGCCGCCCTGCGCGCCTTCTCGGCCAAGGTCGGCCAGTCGGTCACCGACGCCACCCGCAGCGCGACCACCGCGAAGGCGGGGCTGCAGGCCGCGACCCTGACCCGGGCCTCGTCCAACGGCGTCAACGTCGACGAGGAGATGGTCGACCTCGTGAAGTACCAGCACGCCTACTCGGCCGCCTCCCGGGTCATCACCGTGATCGACGAGATGCTGGACAAGATCATCAACCAGATGGGCCGCTGAGCATGAGGGTCACCACCTCCAACATCTACCTGACCTCCGCCGCCGGGCTCGGCACCGCCCTCGGCCGGGTCCAGGAGCAGTCCGCCCGGCTCTCGTCGGGCATGTCGATCGGCAAGTGGTCCGACGACGCGCCGTCGGCCGCGACGGCGGAGGCGCTGCGCGAGCAGGAGGCCGACCTCGCCTCCTTCACCCGGTCGGCCGGCGACGCCAAGGGCTGGCTCGACACCGCCGACGGCGCGCTGCAGTCGATGTCGAGCCTGCTCACCCGGGTGCGCGAGCTGGCGACCAGCTCGGTCAACGGCAGCCTGTCGCCGGCGAACCGCGAGGCCATCGCCGACGAGGTCACGCAGCTGCGCAACCAGCTGCGCGACCTCGGGCAGTCGGAGTACCTCGGCCGACCCCTGTTCGGGGGCTTCGGCGGCGCCGACGGCAGGGCGCTCACCGGGACGGGCGACGATCCGGTCACCTGGGTGGGCGACAGCTCCCCCGTGCGGCGGCAGGTCAGCCCCACCGTCGTGGTGCAGGTGAACGTCGACGGCGCCGCCCTGTTCGGCTTCGACGGGAGCGGCAGCGACGTCTTCGCGACCCTGGACGCCCTCGCCTCTTCCGTCCGCGGCAACGACACCGCCGCCACCGGGCGGCTGCAGGCCCGGCTGGCCCAGCACGCCGACGCCGTGGGCAGCGGGCTGGCCCGGGTCGGCGCCACGACCAACCGCGTCGAGGCCGTGGTCGACGCCGGCAGCTCCTCCCTCGTCGACCTCGCCGCCCGGCGCAGCAGCCTGGAGGAGATCGACATCGCCGAGGCGATCCTCAAGCTCAACGCCGCGCAGACGAGCTACCAGGCCGCCCTCGGCGCGACCGCGAAGTCCAACCTGCCGAGCCTCGCCGACTTCCTGAGGTAGTCGAGCGCTCAACCCGCCGACCGGCCGGCCGACAGGAAACGCACCACGCCCGGCAGGACGCCCGGCGCTCGCAGCCCAGGGACGGCCTGCTTCCGGGACCTCGCCGCCATGCCCTCCTGCTCGGCACCCCTGCCGGTCGTCCTCCCCCTCCTCGGCGACCCGCAGGCCCTGCTCGCCGCCGTGGACACCCTGGTCGCGCACTGGCCGGAGGAGGTGGACGCACGGCTGGTCGTGCCGACCGGACCGCTCGACGCGCGCAGCCGCACCCTGCTCGACGCCCTCGGGCCCGACGTCATGGTGGCTCGAGGTCGAGGTCGAGGCAGGGGCCGACCGGGCGTCCTGCTTCGGCGCTCTCGTGGTCGCGGCCGCGTCGCGCTGCGCCGACGGACCGCTGCTCGTCCTGGACCCGACCGCGCTCCCGTCGGCCGCATCGCTCCGCGCCGCCCTCGACGGCCGGGCCACACCCGACGCCCTCCTGGTGCAGCGGGGGCCGGTCCTCGCGCACCCGGTGCTGACCGCCGCACGCGCCCTGGCCTCGTTCGTGGCCCTGCTGGAGGCGCTCGCCCCGACGGCGGCCACCGCGCCGCCGGTCGTCGTGCGCGCCCTGCCCGCCCTGCCCGGGCCCGGCACCGGCCGCACCGACCTGCTCAGCCTCGTCGTGGTGGTCAGCGGCACCCCGGAGCAGACCCGGGCGGCGCTCGCCGCCGCGCGCCGTGGGGGACGCCGGCGCCTGGAGGTCCTGGCCGTGGACGGTGGCGCACCCGCTGCGACCCGCCGCTGGCTCGGCGCGCAGCGCGACCTGCGCGTGGTCGCAACCGGCCGCGGGGTGGTCGCCGACGTGGGCGCCGCCCTGGCCGCCGGCTCCGGGGCGCACGTCGTCCTGCTCGACGACCGCGTGACCCTCCCGCGGTTCTGGGCCGATGGCGTGCTGCGGGCCCTGGGCGTCGACGGGGTCGTCGCCGCGGGTCCGCGGGCCGCCTTCCTGCCGGGGGAACAGGGCGTCCCGGCCGGGTCGGACCCCGCCTCCCCCGGCCCGGGCCGGGCGGGGGCCGGCACGCCGACGGGCCGGCTGGACGCGAGCTGCCTGGCGCTGACCCGTTCGTCGCTGGGCCGCACCGGACTGCTCGACGAGGGCTTCGCCGCCCTGTCCGCAGCGGTCACCGACCTCGTGGTCCGACTGTCTCAGGTCGGCACCCTCCTGGTCGCCGACGACGTCCTCGTGCAGGCGCCGGGGCGCTCCCCGGTTCAGGCCCTCGCAGCCGACGACGTCCGACGCCTGCAGGCCGTGCACGGACCGGCCCTCGGGCACGACGTCTGGCTGTCCGCGGCGCTCATCGTCAAGGACGAGCAGTCGGCGCTCCCCACCTGCCTGGCCGCGCTGCGGGGCGTCGTCGACGAGGTCGTGGTCTGTGACACCGGCAGCAGCGACCGGACCGTGGAGATCGCCCGGGCCTTCGGCGCGCACGTGCTGACAACCCCGTGGACCGGCGACTTCGCCGCCGCCCGGAACACGGCGTTGGACGCCTGCCGGGGCCGGTGGGTGCTGTCGGTCGACGCCGACGAGCAGCTGCGTCTCGCGCCGGGCGCCGACCTGCGCCGGCAGCTGCTGACCCTGGACGCCCACACCGACGCCGCGACCGTGGTCATCCGCTCCCGGTACGAGCAGGACGGCGGGCCGAGCTTCGAGCACGCTGCGGCCCGGCTGTTCCGGCGCGGCGGGCTGCGCTGGGTCGGCGCCGTGCACGAGCACGTCAGCGACGAGCGGACCTCCCGGCCGCCCACCGTGCTGCCGACCGAGGGCGTGGTCCTGGACCACGACGGCTACCTCACCGAGGTCTTCGCCGCGCGCGACAAGGGTGGGCGCAACCTCGGGATCGCCGAGCGGGACCACGCCGAGGCCACTGCCGGAGCGGGGACGCCGCGGGCGTGGAAGACGGGGTACGAGCTGGCCCGCGCGCTGTCGGGCGAGCGCAGCAACGCGGCCAGGGTGGAGGCCCTGCTGCGGGAGGCCCTCGCCCGGATGCCACCCGGCCTGGCGCACCTGCGCTGCGACGCCGCTGTCCGACTGACCACGGCCCTCGCGCACCAGGGCCGTCTGCCCGAGGCCGAGCAGGCGGCCCGCGAGGGTCTCGCCGTCGACGGGGGCGATCCCGGCCTGCTGCTCGTGCTCGCGCAGGTCCTGGCCGTGCAGGACCGCCACGCCGAGGCGCTGGCCCTGGTGAACGGCCCCCTCACGACGACCGGACCGGTACGAGACCGCGGCAAGGTGGAGGTCGACCTCCCCCTGCTGCGGGCGCGCCTGCTGGTGACCCTGGACCGCGGCGAGGAGGCGGCCGACCTGCTGCTCTCGCTCGCCGCGGACCGGTTGGACGCCCTCGACTGGGGGCTGCTGCACCGGGCGCTGCAGGGCCGCACCGACGGCGCCGCGACACTCGCCATTCAGGTCGCCCGCGCCCCCGCGCAGGCCCTCGCCGCGCTCGACGGCCTCGACGGACCGCAGCGGGCCCTGCTGTTCACGGCCCTGCGGGCGCTCGGCGTCGACCCGGAGCCGCACCTCCCCGAGGCGGTGCACGCCCGGCGGCTCGCCGAGGCCCTGCACGGCCACGACCCGGCTGCCGTCCGCGCTGCGGCGCTCGCCCTGGAGGACACCGACCCCGCGGCAGCGCTGTCGCTGTGGGAACGGCTCCCCGACGCCGCCCCCCACCGGGTGGCCCGGGCCCGGTGCCTGCTGCTGCTCGACCGCACCGACGAGGCGGTCGGCGCCGTCGACGGGCTCGACCCGGCGGCGCTGGACCTGTCAGACCTGCTCGTGGTCGTGGCGCTCGCGACGGCCGCGGGCGACCGCGACACCGCCCGGGCGCTGCTGGCCGGCGTCGGGGAGGTCCCGGACGCGCTCCGGGCCACCGTGGACGAGCTCACCGACGCGCTGCGGTCGACCCGGATGAGCCGGCCCACGGGCGGCTACCCGACCGGGTAAGAACCGTCGCCGCGGCTACACCTGGCCGGTGGGGGCCCGATACGAGTCTTACCTCGCAAGGACGTGAGGCGAACGACGAGCGAACCCCAGGAAGGGGCCCCCACCATGTCTCTGCGCGTCAACACCAACGTCGCTGCCATGAACGCCTACCGCAACCTCACGGTCACGGAGAACACCACCAACAAGTCGCTGGAGAAGCTCTCCAGCGGTCTGCGCATCAACCGGGCCGCCGACGACGCGGCCGGTCTCGTCAACAGCGAGGCGCTGCGCAGCCAGGTGGGTGGCCTGAAGGTCGCCACCCGCAACGCCCAGGACGGCATCTCGGTCGCCCAGACCGCTGAGGGCACGCTGAACGAGGTCACCTCGATCCTGCAGCGCGTCCGCGACCTGTCGGTGCAGAAGGCCAACAGCGGTGGCAACAGCACCACGGCCGCCTCGGCCATCGACTCCGAGATCAGCTCGCTCGCCGCCGAGATCGGTCGAATCGGCGAGACCACGAAGTTCAACGGCCAGACCCTGCTCGACGGCTCCTACAACGGGGTCTTCCAGGTCGGTGCGAACCAGGGCGAGAGCGTCACCCTCGGCGTCAGCCTGGACCTCGACGCCGTCAAGACCGCGGTCGAGGGCATGCTCACGGGCGGCAGCGGCACGCTGACCGACGTCGACACGCAGATCACCACCGTGTCGTCGGCCCGCGGTGACCTGGGTGCGTTCCAGAACCGGATGGAGCACACCATCGCCAACCTGGGCGTGGCCGTGGAGAACCTGTCCGCGTCCGAGTCCCGCATCCGCGACACCGACATGGCGATGGAGATGACCTCCTTCTCCAAGAGCCAGATCCTGTCGCAGGCCGGCACCGCGATGCTGGCGCAGGCCAACCAGAGCAGCCAGGGAGTGCTGGCCCTGCTCCGCTAGCCGACCCGCACGGGGCCGTGGCCCCGCTCGTGCCGTCCGCTCGTCCGAGGCCGGTCCCCCAGGGGGCCGGCCTCCGGCGCGTCCTGTCCCGGGACGGCGGTGGTTCACCCGATCGAGTGCCTCACAGGTGCGCGAGCCGGTCCGATGAGGACTGTGCCCAGCACGGACGCCGGGTGTCACCCCCGATCACCACCTCCACGGACGGAGCTCCACCATGTCTCTTCGCGTCAACACCAACATCTCGGCGATGAACTCGTACCGGAACCTCACGGCGACGGACAACGCGTCGAACAAGTCCCTCGAGAAGCTGTCGAGCGGACTGCGCATCAACCGGGCAGCGGACGACGCTGCCGGCCTGGTCAACAGCGAGGCGCTGCGCGCCCAGGTCGGTGGACTGAAGGTCGCCACCCGCAACGCTCAGGACTCCATCTCGGTGGCCCAGACCGCAGAGGGTGCCCTGAACGAGGTCACCTCGATCCTGCAGCGCGTGCGTGACCTGACCGTCCAGAAGCAGAACACCGGCGGCAACAGCGGTACGGCCTCGGCGGCCATCGATGCCGAGATCAGCTCGCTGTCGGCCGAGGTGGGTCGCATCGGCGAGACCGCCAAGTTCAACGGGCAGACCCTGCTGGACGGTGCCTACGCCGGTCAGTTCCAGGTCGGCGCCAACCAGGGGGAGACCGTCACGCTCGGCGTGACGCTCGACCTCGACAGCGTCAAGACGTCCCTGGACAGCCTGCTCGCCGGCGGCTCGGGGACGATCTCGGACGTGGACGCTCAGATCCAGCTCGTGTCCGCGGCCCGCGGTGACCTCGGTGCGTTCCAGAACCGCATGGAGCACACCATCGCCAACCTGGGCGTGGCCGTGGAGAACCTGTCCGCGTCCGAGTCCCGCATCCGCGACGCCGACATGGCGATGGAGATGACGACCCAGTCGCGCAACTCCATCCTCGCCCAGGCCGGTACCGCGATGCTCGCCCAGGCGAACCAGAGCAGCCAGGGAGTCCTGAAGCTGCTGCAGTAGGTCCCGCCCCTGTCGCCAGCAGGGGACGGACCACCCCCTGCCGACGCCCGGTGAGGACCTTCGCGGTCCTCACCGGGCTCGTCGGGTTCCCGCACCTCCCCGCAGCCGCCGCCGTGATCCCGCCGCCCGACGGCCCGACCAGACAGGACCCCCATGGGCTTCTCCGTCAGCGGTCTGGGCTCGGGCCTGGACACCGCCGGGCTGGTCAGCCAGCTCATGCAGGCCGAACGGCTCCCGCAGACCAAGATCACGGCACGTCAGCAGGCCGCCACGAAGCAGGTCACCTCGTGGAACGACCTGCGCACCAAGATGCAGGCGATCCAGACGGCGGCCGAGGCGCTGCGCACGCCGGCCAAGGCCCTCGGCTCGCTCGCGACCTCCAGCGACAAGGACGCCCTGCGCGCCACCGCCACCGCCGACGCGGTCCCGGGCCAGTACGCCGTGACGGTCGGGCAGCTGGCGACGGCCCAGCAGCAGAAGCTGACCGGCCTCGGGCCGCTGTCGATGACCGTCGGTGCGGGTCGCAGCTACGTGCTGGCCGGGACCGATCCCGCGGCCCTCGACCTCACGGCCGCCACTGCGGGGGTCCACACCGTCGCCGTCACGCGTGCCTCCAGCGCGGCCGTCGTCTACGGCACGCCGGTGGTCGGCGCCCTGCCCACGTCGATGACGCTGGCGGTCGACGGCGGCGCCCCCCGCACGCTCACCCTGCGCGCGCACCACGCCGACCAGGCCGACCTGCTGAGCGACCTGAACGACCAGCTCGGGCCGGACGCCGTCGCCACCGTGGTCGCCGGTCGCCTGCAGGTCTCCTCCCGGTCGCAGGGCTCGACCCGCACCCTGCAGCTGGCCGGCGACGCCGCGACCGCGCTCGGCCTGCCCACGACGGTCGCCACCGGGCAGGCGGCCGTCGTCGTCGTCGACGGCGTGAGCACGACGATCGACCCGGAGCCCGAGGGCAGCACCTCGTCCCGCGCGCAGTCGCTCGGGGACTCGGGCATCACCCTGGCGGTCGGCACCAGCCTGCGCACCGGGACCACCCGGGTCAACGTGCTCGTCACCACCGACACGACCACGCTGGGCGACCTCCAGGGGATGCTCAACGCCACCGGCAGCCCGGCCGGAGCCGCCCTCGTGGCGGAAGGGTCGACGAACACGCTCGTGCTGTCGAGCACGGCGACGGGCAGCGACGGCACACTGACCATCCAGGGCGGCAATCCGGTCCTGCAGGGGGTGTTCACCGAGACGCTCCAGGCGCGGGACGCGGTGGTGACGGTGGCCGGCCTGACCGTCACCCGCAGCTCCAACACGATCAGCGACCTGCTCCCCGGCGTGACGCTCGACCTCGCGCTCAAGCCCGCCGACGGCCTCCCCCGCACCGTCACCGTCGCCCGGGACAGCGCCGGTACCGCCGACCGGGCGAAGGCGCTCGTCGACAGCCTGAACGCCTTCCTGGGCAAGGTCGCCGTCGACACGAGGTACGACGTCAAGACGAGGTCCGGCGGACCCCTCGTCGGCGACAGCACCCCCCGGTCGATGTCGTCGACGCTGTTCTCCAAGGCCTCGTCCACCCCCGGCAGCGGTCCCTGGCGGGCGCTGTCGCAGATCGGCATCGAGACGACCCGCGACGGACGGTTCGAGCTGAAGGGCGACGTCCTCACCAAGGCCCTCACCCAGGACGCGGACGGCGTCGCCAACGTCCTGTCGGGCTTCGCCGACGCCGTGGCCACCTACGCCAAGACCACCGCCCAGACCGGCGGCCTCATGACGAGCCGCCGCGACGGCGCCCAGGCCGAGGCGGACGCCCGCCAGACGCAGTACGACGCCATGGAGACCCGACTGGCCGCCACCGAGAAGCGCTACAAGGCCCAGTTCTCGGCCCTCGAGACGGCCATGGCCCGCCTCACCTCGCAGCGCTCGGCCATCTCCTCGGCCCTCGGCAGCCTGACGACCAACAACACCTGATCCGGCGGGGGGACTCCCCGCCGTCGCGACGCCTCCGACCGGCTCATCCCCCGCGATGGCCTGCCGATGGAGCAGGAGACCACGGACGGTCCCCACCACCCGACGAGGAAGGACCCTCACCTCCATGACCTCCCCCAGCGCCGCCGCCGATCGCTACCTGACCGAGCGCGTGATGACCGCGAGCCCGGCCGAGCTGACCGCCATGCTCTTCGACGCCTGCGTGGGCGCGCTGCGTGCCGCGGCCCGGCTCCAGGAGTCCGGTGACCACGCCGTCGCCGGTCAGCGGCTGCTCAAGGCCCAGGACATCGTCCTGGAGCTGCGCTCGACGCTCAACCCGGCGGCCGGGTCCATGACCACCCAGCTCGACGCCCTCTACACCTACGCCTTCGGCCGCCTCGTCACGGCGAACGTCCGCCGCGACCGCGAGGCCACGCTCGAGGCGCTGGCCGTGCTCGAGCCGCTGCAGAGCGCCTGGCGCAGCTCCTGCTGCACCCTGGCGGCATGACGGCTCCCGCGGACGCGTCGCCCCTCGCGCCCGCGGCGGTGGTGCTGCCCTGGGCGGACCACCTCGACGCCCTCGAGGAGTGGTTGCGCCGCTCGCGCGACCTCATCGAGAGCGGCAGCGAGCACCTGGCCGACCTGCCCGGGCCGGCGAGCGCACCGGACGGCCCGCTGCCTGCGGCGCTGCGGCTGCGGGCGGCGACGGCGCTGCAGGCCCTTCAGCAGGTGGAGCAGGCCGCCGCCCGTCGGGCCGTCGACCTCCGGCACAGCCAGGCCTACAGCCGCTACTGAGCGCGCCCGCGGACCGTGGGGACTAGCCCGCGGCGCCACGGCGGACCACCCGAACGGGCCAGATCGCGAGATGGCCCGTGGGAAGACGACAGGTTCCGACCCCCCCTCCCGACGTAGTAGTCACACGGACGTACGGCCGCACCACCTCAGGGAAGAGCACCTCATCGCACCGGGCAGGAGCCCACGGCGACGAGGCGGCGCTTCCCTTCTCGCGTTTCCCGAAAGGACTCCGATGACCCTGTTCACGGACGGCGTGCAGCGCTCGCTCGAGCGGGCGATGGACGGCGTGGCCCTGCGGCAGCGGGTGGCCAGCCAGAACGTCGCCAACGCGATGACGCCGGGCTACCAGGCGCAGAAGGTCGAGTTCGAGGACGCGCTGAGCAGCGCGATCAGCGGTGGCGGCGACCCCGGCGCGGTCTCGCTGGACGTGATGGGCACCGGCGCCGCCTCCCGTGAGGACGGCAACAACGTCGACCTCGAGACCGAGGCGACCGGCCTGATGCGGACGGGTCTGCAGTTCGACGCGCTGGTCCAGGCGGCCAACTACCGCAACAGCGTCCTGCGCGCAGCGGTCCGCTGACATGGGCATGTTCGGTGCGCTCGACGCCGCCAGCTCCGGTGTCGCCCTCGGGCGCACGTGGATCGACGCGACGTCCGACAACGTCGCGAACCTCAACACGGTGCGCCCGGCGGGAGAGGAGCCCTTCCGGGCCCGCCTCGTGGTCGCCCGCGCCCGGGCCGGGCAGGAGGGCGTGGACGTCGAGCGCATCGTCGACCGGGCCGGCCCGCCCGAGGTGGTCTACGACCCGGAGAACCCCCTGGCGGGCGCCGACGGTTACGTCACCCGCCCCAAGGTGGACCTGACCGAGGAGATGACCAACATCCTCATGGCCAGCCGGCTCTACCAGGCGAACCTGTCCGTCATGCAGCAGGCGCGTGACAGCTACAAGGCCGCCCTGTCGATCGGTCAGTCGTGAGCGTCATGGGGGTGGGCGCCGCAGCGGTGACCCCGTTCGTCCCGCCGACCCTCGGGGCCGGGGGCGCGAGCGGCGCCGGCGGCGCCGCGGGAGCCGCGAAGCCGAGCGCGTTCGCCGAGTCGCTCGAGTCGGTGCAGGGGCTGACCGACAAGGCCGACTCGCTCGCCCAGGGGGTCGCCACCGGCGGCCTGCAGGACGTGCACCAGTTCACCGCCGCCGCTGCCAAGGCGCAGCTGGGCGTGGAGCTGACCGTGGCCCTCCGCAACCGCGCGGTCGAGGCCTACCAGGAGATCATGAGGATGCAGGTCTGATGGCAGCGCTCGACATCGAGGCCGTGAAGACGCGGGCCACCGCGTTCCTCAAGGGCTTCTCGCCCAGCCAGCTCGTCATCATCGGCCTGCTGACGGTCGTCGCCGCGGTCGGCGGGGTCACCTTCCTGACGTGGGTGACCGCGCCGACCTACGGCGTGCTGCTGGCCGGTCTCGACGCCCAGGACGCGAGCGCGGTCATCGCCAAGCTCGACGCCGACGGCGTGGCCTACAAGCTCAGTGCCGGCGGCTCGACCATCATGGTCCCCACCTCGGTCATGGACGCGCAGCGGCTGGCGGTCGCCGCCGACGGGCTGCCCGCCGGCAAGACCGACAGTGGCTGGGCCGCGTTCGACAAGACCGGCCTGACGTCGTCGTCGTTCCAGCAGCAGGTCGCCTACCAGCGCGCGATGGAGTCGACGCTGTCCGGCGCCGTCGCCGAGATCGACGGGGTGCGCAGCGCCCAGGTGCACCTGGCGCTTCCCGAGAAGAGGCTGTTCACCGACGACAAGAAGGCTGCGCGCGCCTCGGTGCTGCTCACCACCGACGGCTCCCTGGACGACGCCGCCATCGACGCCGTGACCCACCTGGTGGCCAGCTCGGTGCCCGACCTGTCGGCGTCGGACGTGAGCGTCACCGACAGCAGCGGACGGCTCCTGACCTCCGACGGCGGCACCGCCGGCACCGACCGCGTGGCGAAGGCCCGCACCGAGCTCGAGGGCACGCTCGAGGCCCGGGCCACCACGATGTTCGACCAGCTGCTCGGCCCGGGCCGGGCCGTGGTCCGGGTCAACGCCGAGATCGACACCGCCAACCGGACCGTCGACAGCGAGACCTTCGACGACACCAAGAAGTCGGTGCTGTCGTCCTCGACGACGTCGGAGACGTACTCGACCCCGGTGCCCTCCGGCAGCCCTCGGGCCCTCGGGGTGGTCGACAACCCCGCGACGCCCGTGGACGAGTCCCTGACCGGCCAGGGCTACGCCAAGACCGCCACCAACCTGCAGAACGGCGTCAGCCGGACGGTGGAGCGCCAGGTGGTCGCACCCGGCGGCATCAGGCGGCTGACGGTGGCCGTGGCCGTGGACCGCAACGCCAAGAACGCCCCGGGCGCTGCCGAGCTGCAGGCCATGGTGGCGAACGCCGTCGGTCTGGACACGGCGCGTGGGGACACGATCTCGGTCACTACGCCGTCGTTCCTGCAGGCCGACACCAACGCCGCCGCCACCGACGCCGCCGCCGGCGCGCCGAGCCGCCTCACCGCGCTGGCGCCGCAGGTGCTCGGCGGCATCCTGCTCCTGCTGGTCAGCCTGGGGCTGCTGCGCACGCTCCGGCGGGGCGTGTCGACCGAGCTGTCGGCGGCCGAGGTGACGGCCGCGCTGGACCGGTCCGGCGCCCGTGCCGCGGTCGGCGCCGCCGCACCCGTCGCCCTGCCGGCCGGCGCGGTCCCTGCGCCCAGGTCCGCGGACGACGACCTGCTCAGCCGGCTCGACGACGACGACGAGGTCGCCGGCATGCTCCGCGGCTGGCTGTCCAGCACGGCCGGTGACCGATGACGACCGCGGTGGCCAGCGGACGCCGCAAGGCCGCCGTCGCCCTGGTGGCACTCGGCCCGGAGCGGGCGGCGAACGTGCTGCGCGGCCTGGACGAGAACGAGGTCAAGGCGTTGGCCGCCGAGGTGGCCAACCTCGGTCCCGTCACGCCGGACGAGGTCCGCGACACCATGAGCGAACTGGCCCGCGGCCTCGGCAGCGCCGCCCTGCTCCCCGCGCCGGGCAAGCGGTTCGCCAAGGACCTCCTGCGGCGGGCGCTCGGCCCCGAGCGCGGCGAGCTGGCCTGCGCCGAGCTGGACGTGCCCGCTCCCTTCGCCTGGCTCGAGGAGGCCGACCCCGACGCCGCCGCGAAGGCCCTGGCCACCGAGGCTGCCGGCGCCGTCGCGCTCGCCCTCGCGCACGTGCAGCCCCGCACGGCCGCGCGGCTGCTGGTGCGCCTGCCCGAGGCCGACCGGGCGAGGGTGGCCGGGCGGATCGCGGCGCTCGGCAGCGTCCACCCCGAGACGGTCGCGCACGTGGAGGCGGGCCTGCGGGCCCGCGTGCAGGACGTCCTGCGCTCCCAGACCCGCAAGGTCGAAGGGCCCACGCTGCTGGCCGGCGTCCTGTCCAAGGCCGGTCGGGACGCCAGCCGCGAGCTGCTGCAGGTGCTGGCCGAATCCGACCCAGCCCTCGCCGAGGCCACCACCAACGCGCTGTTCACGTTCGAGGACGCCTGCTCGCTGGAGGCGCGCTCGATGCAGGTGCTGCTGCGCAGCGTCGACGGCAAGGAGCTCGCCGTGGCCCTGTCGACCGCGGAGCAGGTCCTCAAGGACAAGGTCCTCGGCAACATGTCCGAGCGGGCCCGCGAGACCCTGGTCGACGAGATGGAGCTCCTGCGCGGGGTGCGTGCCGCCCAGGTCAGCGAGGCCCGCAACGCGGTGGTCGCCACGGCGCGGCGGCTCGAGGAGGAGGGCCAGCTGGTCCTCACCCGCGCCGACGACGAGGACGAGGGCTAGTGCGGGTCGTCAAGGCCGGGAGCGTCGCCGGACTGCGGGACGCGCAGGCGCAACAGCGCACCGCGGAGCTCAGCGCGGAGGCAGAACGCCAGGAGGCAATCGCCGTCGCGTACGCCGCCGGCGTCGAGGAGGGCGTGCGCCGGTCGGTCGCCCGGGGGGCCGACGCCGCCCCCAGGGGCGCCGCCGCCCTGGAGGCGCTGCTCGAGCAGGTGGCCCGGGTGCACGCCGAGGAGGTGGCCGCCACGGGTCGCACGCTGCTGTCCGCTGCCGTCGACATCGCCCAGTGGGTGCTGCGCCACGAGGTCTCCGAGAGCAGCCGCAGCCTGCTCGCCCGCCTGCAGGAGAGCGCCGGAGCGCTGCTGCCCTCCCCCGGGACCAGGGTGCTGGTGGCCGCCGAGGACGCCGCACCCGTCCGGGAGTGGGCCGCCACGCGACCGACCACGACCGTCGTCGTCGACGCGGCGCTCTCGCCGGGCGATGCGTCGGTCGAGACCGACGCCGGCAGCATCGACGTGAGCATCGCCGCGGCGCTGCGCATCGCCCGCGAGGCCCTCGACCTCACCGATCCGGACCCGGCCCCGTGAGCGCGACCCTGTCGACGGCAGCGTCCCCCCTGCAGATCCTGGCTGACCTGACGCCGTGGCGGGCCGGCGGCACGGTCAGCCGCGTCGTGGGCCTGGAGGCCGAGTGCCGTGGTCTGCGGGGCGCCCTGGGCGACCTCGTCACGATCCGGGTCGGCGAGCGCGCGGTCCCCGCCCAGGTGGTGGCCGTCCGCGAGGACGCCCTGCTCCTGGCCCCCTACGGCGATCTCGAGGGCGTCAGCCCCGGCGCGGCCGTGGAGAAGACCGGCTCGGGTCTGCAGCTGCGGGTCGGCGCCGACCTCATCGGCCGGGTGGTCGACGCCCTCGGCCGCCCGCTCGACGACGGACCCGCCCTGACCGGTGAGCTGGTCTCGCTGGACGCCCAGGCCCCCCATCCGCTTCGGCGCCAGAGGATCAGTGAGCCGCTCCCCCTCGGGGTGCGCTGCCTCGACACGATGACCCCGTGCGGACGCGGTCAGCGCATCGGCATCTTCGCGGGCTCCGGCGTCGGCAAGTCGACCCTCATGGGGATGATGGCGCGCGGGACCAAGGCCGACGTCGTCGTCGTCGGGCTGGTGGGTGAGCGCGGCCGCGAGGTGCGCGAGTTCCTCGAGGACGACCTGGGCCCGGGCGGCCGCGAGCAGGTCGTCTGCGTCGTCGCGACCTCCGACGAGCCGCCGCTGATGCGCCTGCGGGCCGCCTACACCGCGACGCGCATCGCCGAGCACTTCCGCGACCAGGGCCTCGACGTCCTGCTGCTCGTCGACTCCCTGACCCGCTTCGCCATGGCGCGTCGCGAGATCGGGCTGGCCGCTGGGGAGCCGCCGGCCACCCGCGGCTACCCGCCGTCGGTCTTCGCCGAACTGCCGAGGCTGCTGGAGCGGGCCGGACCCGGGGAGCGCGGGACCATCACCGCCGTCTACACCGTCCTGGTGGAAGGCGACGACATGAACGACCCCGTGGCCGACAGCGCCCGCGGGATCCTCGACGGGCACGTCGTCCTGTCGCGCAAGCTCGCCGCCGCAGGCCACTTCCCCACCGTCGACGTGCTCGACAGCGTGTCGCGGTCCGCCTCGAAGGTGACGCCACGGCCCCGGCTGGAGATGGCGGCGCGGCTGCGCAGGCTGCTCGCTGCAGCGGCCGAGGCCAAGGACCTCGTGGAGATCGGCGCCTACGTACCCGGCAGCGACCCGCTCGTCGACGAGGCCCTGGCGCGCAAGGAGATGCTCACCAGCTTCCTGCGGCAGCCGGTCGACGAAGTCGCCGACCCCGAACACAGCTGGGCGCAGCTGTCCGCGGTCCTGGCGTAGTCCGCAGATGACTCCAAAGGACGAGGCCGCACCCCTGCAGGCCCGGAGCATCGATGACGACATCCCGTGTGTGGGGACCGCACCGTGAGCCGACGACTCGTCACCGTCCTGCGCGTCGCCGCGCTGCAGGAGCGCCTGGCCAAGGCCGAGGCCGGGCGGGCCGCCGTCGCCGTCGAGGACGCCCGGGCGGTGCACGCCGAGCGGAGCGAGCTGCTCGCGTCGTCCCGGCTGGCCGTCGGCGACCCCGCGAGCCTGCAGCGGGCCCGCGCCCTCCAGCAGCTGCGCGCGCAGGCCGTCGGGCAGGCGCACCTGGACACGCGGGCCGCGGAGGCGGCCCGGGCAGGGGCGCTCGCGGGCTGGACCGCCGCCCGCAGCCGGCACCGCCTGCTCGAGGAGCTCGACACCCGGGTGCGCGCCGAGCGGGAGGCCGACGAGATCCGCTCGGCCCAGGCGCTCGCCGACGACCTCAGCTCGGGTCGACGCCGCGCAGGCACGCGATGAGCCTGCAGCAGGTGCAGGCGCGTGCCGCCGAGATCCAGCAGCGTCTGCAGGCGCTCGCCGCAGGGGGACCCGGACGGGGCACCCTCGGCGTGGCCGGACCGGCTGCCGACGTCTTCGCCGCCACGCTCCAGACCGCCACGCTGCAGACCCCCTCGGCCCGCACTGCCGGAGCGGCGACCGGCGCGGGTGCCGTCCAGGCGTCCGGGCCCGTTCCGCTCGCGCCGCTGACCGGGCGCACCGCACTGCTCGCCGGTTCGACCGGAGCGTCCACGACCGGGGCCGACGTGGTGACGACGGCCAAGCAGCAGCTCGGTCGCGACTACGTCTGGGGTGGGGAGTCGGTGTCCGAGGGCGGCTTCGACTGCTCCGGGCTGGTGCAGTGGACCTACAAGCAGCACGGCATCGACCTGCCCCGGGTCTCCTCCGACCAGGCCAGGGCCGGCCGGCCGGTGCCGCCGGAACAGGCCCAGCCCGGTGACCTCGTCTACTTCGAGCGGCAGGCCCCGCGGCCGGACCACATCGGGCTCTACGCCGGGAACGGCCAGTGGGTCGTCGCCCCCAAGACCGGCGACGTGGTCAAGCTGCAGGCGGTCGACCTCAGCCAGGCCACGACGATCCGCCGGATCCTGCCCGACCACGGCGTCCCCGCCTCCTCGCTGCGGACCTCGGCGGGCTGGAGCGCCGGACTGCCGGCCGCTGGGCAGCGCTACGCAGGCCTGGTGGAGCAGGCCGCGCAGAAGGCCGGCGTCGACCCGCGGCTACTCGCCGCCCTCGCCTGGAGCGAGTCGGGCTTCGACCCCACGGCCCGGTCGGGCGCCGGGGCCCAGGGGCTGGTCCAGCTGATGCCGGCCACCGCCCGCGGCCTGGGGGTCGCCGATCCCACCGACCCGGCCCAGTCACTGGCGGGCGGCGCCGCCTACCTCCGCACCCAGCTCGACGCCTTCGGCGGGGACCCGACCCTCGCGCTCGCCGCCTACAACGCAGGGCCGACGGCGGTCCGCCGCCACGGCGGGGTCCCGCCCTACGCCGAGACCCGGACGTACGTGACCACGGTGCTCGACCGCTTCCGCGCCCTCGGAGGCACCCCGTGACCCTGCCCGCCCTGCTGCGCTCCCCCGCCGTCGCGACGGCCGGCCCGACGGCCGGTGCGGGGACGACGACTCCCGACGGCACCTTCGCCGGCCTTCTCGACGCCGCGACACCCACCGGGACCGCCGTCCCCGAGGCCACTGCCACTGCCACTGCCTCGATCGCGGTCGCTCCGGACCCGGCTGTCGCTGCTTCGGCGTCGACGTCCTCCCCGGACACGCCCGACGGCGACGCCTCTGCCTCCCCTGTCGCGTCCGCGCCTGCCGCCGCGTCGCCGCCCCCCGCGCCGCGGCCGGCGTCCCTCGACGCGGCACCCACCCTCGCTACGGGAGGTGCACCGGTCGAGACAGCGGCGGTCCGGGGCCGGCCCGGCCTCATGGGCGCCGCCCCGCCGGACCGGGTCGGACGACGGCGGCCAGGAGCCGCTCCCGGACGCCGTCCCGGTCCTGCTCCCTGCTGCCGAGCTGGGGCTGGGCGCTGCCATCACTCCGGTCGCCGCTCCGGTCATCACTGCGACCACTCCTGCGGCTGCAGGCCCCGAGACCGACGGCCCACTCGCGAGCCTCGACGCAACAGGAGCCACCGCCGTGAGCGGGGCCGAGGACACCGTCCGGCCGGACGCGCCCCTCCCGACCGATGTACCTGCACCTGCACCTGCACCCATGCACCCGCACCCGCCGTTCCTGGCGACCCGACGTCCGCGCTCACCGCGGACCAGGTGCCCCCGGCGTTCGGAGCACCGACGGTCACGACACCTGGGGACGCCGCGCCGGACGTCTCCGTCGGGTCCTCCCCGGCCCAGGTGCAACCTGCCGTCGCCGAGCTCGCCCGGGGGCTGCGCGACGTCGGGGGTGGCCGCGCGAGCCTGGTGATCCGACTCGACCCCCCCGAGCTCGGTCCGGTGGTGGTGCGCCTCACGGTGCGCGACGGCCGGGTCGACGTCCAGCTGCGTACCGGTGAGGCCGTCGCCGCCGTCGGGCTGGCCCAGGCCTCGGCGGAGGTCCGCAGCACGCTGGCCGACTACGGACTCGACCTGTCGTCCTTCGACGTCGAGCACGCGCCGATGTCCGCGGGGGCCGGTGAGCAGCCGGACGGGCGCCGCGCGTCCCCCGATCGGGCGACTGTCCACGCCGCCGGATCGGCCGACAGGACAGCAGGTGCCCCCGGCACCGGCGGGCCGCCCGGCACCGCCACCACCTCGAGCGACGGCGCCCCTGCCGCGACCTGGCTGTAGGAGGAACCCGTGACCACACCGATCGGTACGGCGTCCTCGACGGCCAGCGCCGTCGCCTCGACCACGAAGGCCGGCGAGAGCGCCATGGGCCCGGACGCCTTCATGAAGCTGCTCGTGGCGCAGCTGAAGTACCAGAACCCGATGGCCCCCACCGACGGGCAGGCCTACATGACGCAGATGGCGACCTTCACGCAGGTGGAGAAGCTCGACCAGCTGGTCAAGGCGCAGGCCGACGCCATCCAGTGGCAGCAGCGGGTCAGCGCCGAGGGACTGGTCGGCCGCAGCGTCACCGGAACGACCGACGGCGCCACCCGCACCGGCACGGTCGTCGGCGTCCGCTACGCCGCCGGTGGCGCCGTCCTGGAGCTCAGCGACGGCACGACCCTCGCGGCGGGCGCCGTCGAGCGGGTGCAGCAGGCCGACGCCGCCCGTCCCCCTGCCGTCACGACCGCCACCCCGGTTCCCCGACCACCAGCCCCGTGACCACCAGCTCGACGGCCTCCCCGGCCGGCACGCCGTCGACCTGACGGACCGCACCACCGGAGCGCCAGGACGGCGCCCCTCTCCCACCACGGACGGTCACTCTCCTCGTGGAGGTCCGCCAGCATGATGCGTTCGATGTTCGCCGGAGTGTCCGGCATGCGAAGCCACCAGCAGATGATGGATGTCATCGGTGACAACATCGCCAATGTCAACAGCTCCGGCTTCAAGGCCAGCCGCGTCGTCTTCCAGGACACGCTGAGCCAGATGGTGCGCGACGGCGCAGCCGGGACCGCCGCGGCGGCAGGCGGCACGAACGCCGCCCAGGTCGGTCTCGGCGTCAAGCTGAATGCGATCGACTCGGTCATGACCCAGGGCGCGATCCAGAGCACGGGCCGGGCCTCGGACCTCGCCATCCAGGGCGCCGGCTACTTCCCGGTCCGGGTCGCCGACGGGACCACCTCCTACACCCGGTCGGGCTCGTTCAGCCTCGACAACACCGGGCGCCTGGTCGACCCGGCCGGCGGCGTGCTGCTCGACACGGGCGGCCAGGAGATCACCGTCCCGACCGGCAGTCGTTCGTTCTCCATCAGCGGCGACGGCCGCGTGAGCTCCGTCGATGCCCAGGGCGCGACCGTCCCGGGTGCCCAGGTCGGTCTGGCGGTGTTCGAGAACCCGGCGGGGCTCACCAAGGGCGGCGACGGGCGGCTGCGCTACGCCGCGGCCGCGGGCACCGACCCGGCCGGCGCCTTCCAGACCGCGGGCGCGGGCGGCGCCGGGACACTGGCGGCCGGCTCGCTCGAGATGTCGAACGTCGACCTCGCACAGGAGTTCACGAACATGATGATCGCCCAGCGCGGCTTCCAGGCGAACTCCAAGGTGATCACCACCAGCGACGAGCTGCTGCAGGAGCTCGTCAACCTCAAGCGCTGACGCGCGCCCCGCACCCGCACGCGCAGATCCGCCCTCCGCCCGTCCGAGCGTCCGCTCGGGCGGGCGTCGGCGTGTCGCGGGCCCTCGCGCAGGGGGTACCGGGGGCCGGACGTCACCCGTTCGGACCGCCCCCCGTGCTCAACGTCGGACCCGGACCGCCGATGTGGTCTGTGCGCGAGCAGGACGCCCGCGCGGGCCGCCTCGGCGGCCGGACCCTCAGGAGGAGGGCGGCACCATGATCCGTCTGTCACGCCTCAACGGCAGTGAGGTCCACCTCAACGCCGACCTCATCGCGACCGTCGAGTCCCACCACGACACCGTCGTGACGCTGGTCGACGGCCGGACCTACGTCGTCCGGGACACCGCGGCCGAGGTCGTCGAGTCGATCACCCGCTACCGGGCCACCGTGCTGGCCATGGCCGAGCAGATGATCGACGCGACCGTCGCCGAGGCCGAGCGCCCCGAGCCCGAGGGCCGGCTGCTCGTGCTGCGCCCGACCTCCGACGCGGACGGCGGTCGCTGACGTGGAGGTCGCCACCCCCGTCGGCATCGTCATCGCGGTCGTCATGATCGCGGTCGCCTTCATCATGGAGGGCGGCAGCCCCATGGTGGCCTTCTCCAACCCCTCCGCCATCATCATCATCATCGGCGGCACCATCGGCGTCGGTATGGCCAGCAACAAGATGAGCGACATCGGCCCCGGCTTCAAGGCCACCATGAAGATGATGCTCCCCGGCAAGAAGCTCGACGGAGCGGCCGCGGTCGCCGAGCTCATGGAGTTCGCCGACACCGCGCGGCGCGACGGCCTGCTCGCTCTCGAGGAGAAGGCCAAGGCCGTGGAGGACCCGTTCCTCAAGCGCGGGCTGGAGCTGGTCATCGACGGGACCGACTCCGACGAGGTGGCCGAGGTCCTGGAGGCCGACATCGCCGCGATGCGCGAGCGTCACAAGGTCGCCTCCAAGTTCCACATGGACTGCGGCGCGTACGCGCCCGCCATCGGCATCGTCGGCTGCGTCCTGGGGCTGACCCTGGCCCTGGGCAAGATGGACAACCCCGAGGAGATGGGTCACGCCATCGCGTCGGCCTTCATCGCCACCCTGTGGGGCATCGGGATCGCGAACGTGTTCTTCATGCCGCTGGCCAACAAGATGAAGCGGGTCAGCGCCAGCGAGGCCCAGCACCGCCAGATGATCGTCGAGGGGATCCTCGCCATCCAGGCCGGCGTCAGTCCTCGCGCCGTGGGCGAGAAGCTCAAGAGCCACCTGGCGCCGAAGGTGCGCGAGTCGGTCGGCGAGAAGAAGGCGGCCTAGCGGTGTCGGGCGGCCACGGCAGCCACGGCGGCCGGCGCAGGAAGCACCACGAGGAGCACGAGGAGCACGCCAGCGAGGCCTGGCTCATCGCGCTCGCCGACATGATGACGCTGCTCATGGTCACGTTCCTCATGATGTTCGCCATCTCCAGCCTGGACCTGAAGAAGTTCCAGACCTTCAAGGAGGCGTTCGCCGAAGGGACCGGCACGACGCTGCCGTCCCTGCCCGGCGAGGGCGTGCCCACCGAGGGCGAGATCACCGACGAGGCGAAGGCTCCCCCGGAGGACGTCCCGCAGGCGAACGCGGACATGTGGTCGGCCAACACCGGCGGCACCATCCTGGACCCCGAGGCCCTCACCGAGCTGCAGCGCAAGGTTCAGGTGCAGCTGAAGAAGGCCGGCCTGCAGGACCGGATCGAGGCCAAGATCGACGGCCGCGGACTCGTCCTCTACGTCACGAGTGCCCTGCTGTTCGACTCCGGGCAGGCCGAGGTGAGCACCCAGGGCCGCGCCCTGCTCGACGCCGTCGGACCGGTCCTCAAGGGAGTCGGCAACGACCTCGTGGTGGAGGGCCACACCGACAGCCGGCCGATCAAGAGCGCCCGCTACGCCTCCAACTGGGAGCTGTCCGCCCTGCGCGCCACCTCGGTGGCCCGGCAGCTGATGGAGGTCGGCCAGGTGTCGCGGGACCGCGTGAGCATCGCGGGCTACGCCGACACCCGGCCACGCAAGGACCTCCCGACCGCCGAGGCGTTCGCCGCCAACCGGCGCGTGGAGATCGTCGTCGAGGCCCCCAAGGTGACCGCGACGGCGCCGAAGGCGGTAGCAGACGCGACCACCGGGACGGCAACGCACTAGACCGGTCTGGTCAGCCCGGGTGGTTCCGGACATGGCACCGCAGCACCATGCGCTGCCTGGCTCGCGGCGACGATGAAAGGGCGTGCCCACCGCCAGCCTCTTCGACTTCTCGGGCCCGCTGCCCATGCCGACGGGGGCGAGCCGGCTCGTCACCGCGGTGGCGGCGGCCACCCCCCGGGTCGGGCTGCTGGTCGGACTCGCCTGCGGCCGCGAGGTGGTCGGCTCCTGCCGGGGTGTCCGCCGCGCCGCCCTCGTCGAGGTCGCCGGCCCCGGAACGGTCTGGGCGCCGCTTGCCTGCGGCCTGCCCGAGCCCGGCCTGCTGCTGGTCAGCCGCGGCGACGCCGTGGCCCTGGCGGACCTGCTGCTCGGCGGACCCGGCGAGCCCGAGGACCGCGACAGCTCCGCCATGGAGCAGGAGCTGCTGGTCCGCCACCTCGTGCCCGCGCTGCACCCCGTGGTCCTCGCCCTGGCCGACCACGGCGTGACCGGGCTGACGTGCGGACCGGTCAGCGACCAGCCGCTGCCGACCGGCCTCGGCGAGGTCGTCGCCGTCCCGGTCGAGCTGCTGCTGCCGTCCGGCGCGACCGCGCAGGTCACCCTGTGCCTGCCGGCCAAGTCCCTGCTGCCCGGCCGACGCCGGCCCCGCTCCGCTCGCCCCCACCTCGACCACCGAGCGGGCCCTGCGCGAGGTCTGCGTCGACGTCGCCCTGCGCCTGCCGGCCCTGACCGTGAGCGCCGAGGACGTCGAGGACCTCGTCCCCGGTGACGTCCTGCACCTGGACGCCGACGCCGTCGCGACCCTGCTCGGGGTCCTGCCCGGTGGCAACGGCGACGTCGTGGTCCTCACCGCATCCCTCGGACGTCGGGGCAAGCGCCGCGCCGTCGTCGTGCACGACCTACTCGGAGGCCTGTAGATGACCCTGCCCGACGAGTTCCTCGACGCGTTCCCCGGCCGGGCCGCCGACCACGCGTCGGCCGCCGCCGTGGCCGCCGAGCCCGCGATCGAGGCGCCCGGCGCCGCGGGCTCCCGACTCCGAGGCAAGCACGGTCGAGGCCGCTCTGCAGCGACCTCGTTCCGGGACCGCGCGGCCCGCGCATGGGAGCGGCCGCCACCGACCTCCCGCCGCTGGACCGTCCCGACCTGCCCGACCTCGGTCCCGGCACACCCGGCGGCGAGGCGCGCGAGCTGCGGCTGCTGTCGGAGGTGCAGGTCGAGCTGGCGGTCGAGCTCGGCCGGGTCAAGCTGCCGTTGCGCGACCTGCTCGGCCTCGGACCCGGTGCCGTGCTCGAGCTCGACCGAGCTGCCGACGCACCGGTCGACGTGCTCGTCAACGGGTGCCTCGTCGCCAAGCGGCGAGGTCGTCGTCATCGACGGCGAGTTCGGCGTGCGCGTCACCGCGGTGGTCGAGCGCTGATGCAGGTCCTCGGCCTGGGACTGCGGGTGGCGTGCGTGTTCGCGCTGCTGTCGCCGTGCTCACGGTGCTCAAGCGCACCGAGGGCTTCCGGGCCGCCCGGCGCACCAACCCCGTCCAGGTCCTCGGCAGCACCCGGATCGGCAAGGGGGCCTCGCTCACCATGGTCCGCATCGGGGACGCCGAGTACGTGCTGGGCATCACCGACCACAGCGTCACCCTCATCACCCCCGCTCCGTCGGGCGAGCAGACGGTGGACAGCCCTGCCGAGGAGCGCCTCCCGCTGGACGGACCGGCCACGGTCGTGGCGTCCGCGGTCGCCGTTCCCCGTCCGCCCGACTTCGCTGCGGCCCTGGGGGTGCGACTGGCAGCCCGGCTCACCGGCGCAGCCTCCGCCGGCAGGCCCGACGAGCCGCCCGTCCCTCCCTCCGTGCCGGAGTTCCTGCGCGCCGCCTACCGGGTCGCCCGTCGTCGCCCGGCGGCCAGCACCGATCTGTCGGCCGACGCCGTGACCGCCGCCCTGGCCTTCGTCCGCGGCGACGGCGCCGACCTGCCGACGCCGCGCGTCAGCACCGAGAACGTCTCCCAGCCCGCAGTCGTCCCGGACGGATCCGCGACGCCCATCTCCCCCGACGCGCCACGCCGCGCCGGGCACCGCACGGACGCCCTGCGCCACCAGGAGCACTCGTGGACCCGGTCCCGCCGGCCCTCCGCCCGCAGCAGCGAGCTGGACGTGGCCGTCGGCTGACCGCACCGGGTGCCCTGCTGCTCCTGGTCGGCTCGCTCCTCGGCCTGGTGATGCTGGCCGCACCGGCGTCCGCGCTGTCGCTTGCACCGGCTCCCACGGCGACCCCGGTCGCACCCGTCGTCGTCGTCCCGGGGATCGGCGCGATCAGCCCGGTCGCCCCCACCTCCGTGGACGGCGCAGCGCCGAAGGCCGTGCTGCCGGCCGGCCAGGGTGGATCGCTCGAGCTGCGCGACGGCAAGGGCGGGCTCACCCAGCCCGTCTCGCTCGTCCTGCTGCTCGGCGGACTGTCCCTCGTGCCGGGGATGCTCATCATGATCACCGCCTTCACGCGGATCGTCATCGTGATGGGGCTGACCCGCAGCGCCCTCGGCACCCAGGGCACCCCGCCGAACCAGGTGCTCATCGGCCTGTCGCTGTTCCTGACCCTGTTCGTCATGGGACCGGCCCTCAGCCAGGCGAACGAGCAGGCGGTACAGCCGTTCCTCAACAACGAGATCAGCCAGAGCCAGGCCTTCGAGAAGGGGCTGCAGCCCTTCCGGGAGTTCATGCTCAAGCAGGTGCGCCAGCAGGACCTCGAGCTGTTCGTCGACCTGTCCAAGAAGGGCCAGCCGAAGAACGCCGCCGACGTGCCGACCACCACGCTCATCCCGGCCTACGTCATCTCCGAGCTCCGCGCCGCCTTCCTCATCGGTTTCATCATTTTCATACCGTTCCTCGTCATCGACCTCGTGGTGAGTGCCGCCCTGTCGGCCATGGGCATGGCCATGCTCCCGCCGTCGCTCATCTCGTTGCCGTTCAAGCTGCTGCTGTTCGTCGCCGTCGACGGCTGGTACCTGCTGGTGTCCAGCCTGGTCAGGTCGTTCCACTGAAGACCACCCGTTCTGACCACGCCGCAAGCGTCGTGGCGGTCGACGGTCGCGTCGACACACACCACATGACGACCGCGCGCCCCGGCGAGAGGCCGAACCCGTGACCGAGACCGACGTCGTCCAGATCTGCTCCCAGGCCCTGGTCCTGGCCGCCAAGCTGGCCGGACCGCTGTTGCTGGTCGCGCTCGTCAGCGGCGTCGTCATCAGCCTGGTGCAGGCCGTCTTCCAGGTGCAGGACCAGACGCTGTCGACGGTGCCCAAGCTCGCCCTCGGCGGTGCTGTCCTCGCGCTGACCGGGGGCTGGATGCTGCACATCTCGGTCGACTTCACCCGCGAGCTGTTCGACCGCATCCCCGAGCTGGTCGGCTAGCGCGTCAGCATGGAGACCCTGCCGTTCGGGACGGAGACGCTCTACGCGTTCCTCCTGGTGCTCGCGCGCACGGGCGCGTGGGTCGTCACGGCACCGGTCCTGTCGGCCAAGGGCGTGTCACGCATCGGCCGGCTCGCCGTCGCCTTCGCGCTGGCGCTGTTCTGCACCCCGCTCGTCCCGCTCGAGCAGGTGCCGGGAGAGCTCGGTCCGTTCGTCGTCGCCGCGACGTCGCAGGTCGCGGTCGGCCTGGCGCTGGGCATGCTGACCCAGCTGCTGTTCACCGCCTTCGAGGTGGCCGGAACCCTGCTCGACACCTCCGGCGGCTTCTCCGCCGCCTCGATCGTCGACCCGCTCTCCGGCCAGCCCGCCGCGGCGTTCTCCCGGCTGTTCTCGCTCATGTTCGGCGCACTGTTCTTCGTCACCGACGCCTACCTGCAGGTGGTCGGCGGGTTCGTCCGCTCCTTCGACGCGATCCCGCTCGACAGCCTGCCCACGCTCTCGGTCGACGCCGCCTCCGTGCTCGGCTCGGCCGCGACGCAGATCGTCGCGAGCGCGCTGCAGGTCGGGGCGCCGCTGCTCGGCGTCCTGTTCCTCACCGACGTCGCCCTCGGGCTCGCCGGTCGCCTCGTGCCGCAGGCCGGCACCCTGGCGCTCGCCCTGCCCGTCAAGGGCGCTCGTGGCCCTGGGCCTGGCGGCGACGACCCTCGCGCTGCTGCCGGGCCAGGTCGCCGCAGCTCGTCGACCCCGCCGTCCGCCTGCCGTACGAGGTGCTGCAGCCGTGAGCGGGGGCGGCGGTGGCGAGAAGACCGAGAAGGCGACTCCGAAGAAGCTGCTCGACCTCGCAAGAAGGGCCAGGCAGCCCGGTCCATGGAGCTGCCGCAGGGCGTGTCCATGCTGGCCCTCGTGCTCGTCCTGCCCGGCATGGTCGCAGCGGCTGTTCGGCGCGCTGCGCCAGGACCTCACCCTCGTGCTCGGCAGCGCCGACGTCGACGGCGTCGCCGCCGGGAAGGCCTACGCCCTGCAGACCATGAGCGACTGCGTCCGCGCCATCGCCCCGGGCATCGCCATCGTCGGGATGACCGCGCTGCTGTCCGGCATGGCGGTCACGCGGTCGGCGCCGAACCCGCACGCGCTCAAGCCCCGGCTGGACCGGCTGTCCCCCAAGAACACCATCAAGCGGATGGTCAGCCCGCACTCGGCCGTCGACCTGGCCAAGAACGTCAGCAAGCTGCTGCTCCTGGTCGGCGTGGCGTTCCCGGTCTGCCAGGACGGCTACGCCCGGCTGCTGGCCTCCGGTGGCGACTGGACCGAGCTGCAGAGCGTCGTCGGCTCGGTCGCCGCCGACCCTGCTCTGGCAGGTGGCCGCGCTGGCCCTGCTGGTCGGCGTCACCGACGCCTGGTGGCAGCGGCACAGCTACAACAAGCAGGCCAAGATGTCGATGCAGGACATCAAGGACGAGCACAAGCAGTCCGAGGGCGACCCGCACACCAAGGGCCAGATCCGCTCCCGCATGCTCGCCGCGTCGCGCCGCCGCATGATCCAGGCCGTCCCCAAGGCCGACGTCGTGCTCGCCAACCCGACCCACCTCGTCGTCGCCCTGGCCTACGAGCCCGGGATCGGCGGCCCCCGTCGTCGTCGCCCGCGGCGCCGGCGCCGTCGCCGACCGGATCAAGGCCGTGGCCCGCGAGAGCGGCGTGCCGGTCATCGCCGACAAGCCGCTCGCCCGGGCCATCTACCGGGCCACCGAGGTCGGCGACAGCATCCCGGTCGAGCTGTTCCGTGCCGTCGCCGAGGTGCTCGCCATCGTCTACGCCGCCAGGCGCACCGGCACCGCCCCGCCCGCCACTCGAGAGAGCGTCCTCGCATGAGCGCCATCGGCATCGACCAAGAGCACCCGCACCGCCACCGTCGGCGTGCCGTCGCTCATGATCGCGCTCGTCCTGCTGATGGTCGTGCCGCTGCCGGCCGTGCTGCTCGACCTGCTGCTGGCCATCAACCTCACGATGGCCGTCATCATCCTGCTGACCGCGGTCACCGCCCAGCGCGCACTGGACTTCTCGGTCTTCCCCGCCCTGCTGCTGGTCACGACCCTGCTGCGCCTGGCCCTGAACATCTCCTCGACCCGGCTGATCCTCACGCACGGGTCGCGCCGGCAAGGTGATCGAGGCCTTCGGCCACGTCGTCATCGGCGGCAGCCTCGTCGTCGGCCTCGTCGTCTTCCTCATCCTGGTGATCGTGCAGTTCATCGTCATCACCGCGGGTGCCGGACGTGTCTCGGAGGTCGCGGCCCGCTTCACCCTCGACGCGATGCCCGGCAAGCAGATGGCCATCGACGCCGACCTCAACAGCGGGCTGATCGACGACGACGCAGGCCAAGCAGCGACGCCTCGACGTCGCCCGCGAGGCCGACTTCTTCGGCTCGATGGACGGCGCCAGCAAGTTCGTCAAGGGCGACGCGATCGCCGGCATCATCATCGTGACGATCAACCTCATCGGCGGCTTCGCGATCGGCGTCCTGCAGATGGGCCTGCCGATGGGCGAGGCGATCGCCCGGTACTCGGTGCTCAGCGTCGGCGACGGGCTGGTCAGCCAGGTCCCCGCGCTGCTCATCTCGGTCGCGAGCGGCATCATCGTCACGCGCGTCGCAGGGCGACGGCGACGGCGGCCTCGGTCACGACCTCACCACCCAGCTGTTCCGCAGCGTGGTCGCCCTGCGGATCGCCGGCGGCGCGCTGGTCGCCCTGGCCCTGGTGCCCGGCATGCCGAAGCTCCCCTTCTTCGTCCTGGCGGCGGTGCTGTTCGTGCTGGCGGCCCGGGCCGCCAAGGCCGACGCCCTGGAGGGCGAGGTGCTGCCGGCCGCGGTCGAGGACGACGACGCCAGCGCGCCCACCGAGGTGATGCTCGAGCAGGTGCGGGTCGAGCCGCTCGAGCTCGCAGCTCGCCACCGACCTGCTCGACCTGCTCGACCCGGCCCGCGGCGGCTCGCTCATGGAGCGCGTGCGCGCCCTGCGCAAGCGCATCGCCGCCGACCTCGGCCTGGTCGTGCCGCCGGTGCGGACCCACGACCCGGCCACGCTGCCGCCCTCGACCTACGTCGTCAAGCTGCACGGCGTCGAGGCCGCCCGCGGCGAGGCGCCTCCGGGGCACTCCATGGTGCTCGGCGAGGACGCCGCCGGGCCTGCCCGGCCGCGCCACCGTCGACCCCGTCTTCGGACTGCCCGCCACCTGGGTGCAGAACGAGCTCGCCGAGGTGCTCGCCTCCGAGGGCGCCACCGTCATCGACCGGGCGTCGGTGATCGTCACGCACCTGTCCGAGGTCGTGCGCAGCGCCGCCCCGGAGCTGCTCACCCGCCAGGACGTCCAGGTGCTGGTCGACGCCGTCAAGACCATCAGCCCGGTCGTGGCCGCCGAGGTCGGCGGCGACCGCCTGTCGCTGGCCGAGGTGCAGCGCGTGCTGCGCGACCTGCTCGCCGAGGGCGTGCCGGTGCGCGACCTGACCCGGATCCTGGAGGCGGTCACCGGCAAGGCCCGCGAGACCCGCGGCGCCGAGGCGCTCGTCGAGGCCGCCCGCGGCGTCCTCGGGCCGACCATCTGCGCCGGCGCGGCCGTCGGCGGCAAGCCTGGCTGCCCTCACCCTGGACCCGCTGCTGGAGCAGTCGCTGCTCGAGGCGGTCCGCACCGGCGACGGCGGCACGTGGCTCGCCCTGGACCCGATGCGCATGGAGCAGCTGGTCGACCGGGATCGGCGACGCGGTGCACGACGGCCGAGGCTGCTGGACACCGCCCCGTGCGTCGTGTGCTCTGCTCAGCTGCGGCCGGCCGTGCGTCGCCTGCTGTCGACCGGCCGTCCCGACCTGGCCGTCCTGGCCTACACCGAGTTGTCCCGTTCGCTGACCGTCGAGCCCGTGGGAGTGATCGAGCTTGCCCAGCGCGTCGCAGCCTGACCCGTCCGCCGACGACGGCGAGGTCGTCGAGGTCTTCACCGGCGACACCCTGGAGGAGGCCATGGCCGCCGCCGTCCAGGCCCTCGGCCCCGACCTGGCCGTACGACGCGCCCGCAAGGTGCGCGCCGGCGTCCGCGGCCTGCTCGGGCGGGACCGCTACGAGGTGCTCGCGGTCCCGTCGACCGACTCCCCGCCGTCCGCCGCTCCCGGCGGTGACGCCGTCGAGGACGCCTTCGAGGCCCTCCTCGCGGGAGCCGACGAGCGCGAGGCCGGGAGCGCCGCGGCCCGCAGCGCTCCCCCGGTGCCTGCGCTCCCCGAGCCCGCCCGGACCGCATCGGTGCCGTCGGCCCGCTCCGGCGGTCCGTCGTCCAAGGCGGTGGCGGGAGCACCTCGGCCTGCCCCCGACGCCGTCCCCCGGGGCGGCGCCTCGCCGGCCCCGGACACCGGCGCAGCGCCCGGCGACGCCGGCCCCGCCGCGGCTCCTGCACGTCGGCGGGCTCCCCGGGGTCCGGCTGAGCCGCACCCCCACCCGCAGGTGGCCGAGCACGGGGCCGCTCCGGCGCGGCGTCGAGCCCGGCAGGCCGCCCCGACGCCGGCGGACGCGATCGCGGACGCGGCTGCCGTGGGCTCGCGGGCTGACGCACGCGTTGCCGAGGGAGCCCCGGCCGACGTCGTCCCTGCCGAGGAAGCCCTTGCCGACGCGCCTGTGACCGACGCGCTCGTGGCCGACGTGCCTGTGGCCGATGCCCTTGTGGCCGACGCCCTCGTCACCGCGGAGGCCTCGGCCACGACAGCGGCGGATAACGAGCCGGCGGCACAGGCCCCCGTGGTCGCAGCGTCGAGCGCCGACGCCCCTGTCATCGAGGCGCCGGTCCCGAGGCGCCTGACGGCGGAGCGGCCGACGAGGCGGCGCCGGTGGACCAGCCGCCCGCGACGGCGAGGGTGGTAACCGGACGGCCGTCACCCGGCGCCCCACCGCGCCGGCGTCGGGCGACGACCGCCGCGGTGCCGGCGACGCCCCTGCCGGCGTCACCGCCAGCCGCGCCCCGAACCCGCGCTTCCCGAGCCGTGGACCCAGCGCCGGCGCCGTCCCGCGCGACCAGGACCCGCTCCCGCACCTCCCCGCCGGCACCCGTGCCGGGCAGTGCGTCGACCGGCTGGAGCCGCGACGCGCTGGCCGCGCTGGGCGTCCCCCCGGCCGTCCTTGCCCAGCTGCCGGCGACGGCGCCGACCGACGACCTCGGCTGGGTGGTCGCCCTCACGGCCGCGATCGCCGCGGTCGTCCCGGCCCCGGCGGCGCTCGCCACCGGTGAGCACCCCGCGGTGGTCCACGGGCACGGCGTGGTCGGGGCTGTCGCGCTGCTCGACGCCGGCAGCCGTGGGCTGACCCCGGGCACGATCTCCCACGCCGGCCGCACCGCTGCGGCCACCCCCACCGAGCTCGCCCTGGTGCTGCGCCACCACGTCACGGGCGGCGGCGAAGGATGCGCCTGACCAGCTCGTTGCTCGCCGTCCTCGGGCTGCTCGCCGTCGGGGCGGTGGCCCTGCAGCTGCTCACCGGCAGCATCACCATCGGCTCGGCCGCCCTGCGGGTGGGCATCGCGATCCTGGTGCTGGTCGTCGTCGACCGGGTGGGGGTCCCGCTGGCCCGGGCGCTCGTCGGACCGGGTGCTGCGCGGCTGGCGACGGACCCGAAGCCCGAGCGCCCCGACGCCTGACCGGGCCGGTCGCGAGCACTGCGGGCGCGCCCCCGGGCTGAGACCTGCGGCGCGGCGGTCAGACAGGAACGTCGCGCGGGCCGGTCAGACGGCGACGGGCGCGCCGTCTGTCGCGTGGCGCTGGACGGGCACCCGGCCGAGGCGGCTGGCGTAGCTGCTCTGGGCCGCCAGGGCTGCGGCGTAGGCGGCCTGCCGGTACGCCTGTCGGCCACGGTCGTCGGCGGCGGTCGACTCCGCCGCGGGCGACTGGTACTGCGCCTCGATGCCCCCGCGCATCAGCTTGAGCGCCTCGGTGCGCATCTGCGACACCCGCGACTCGGTGACCCCGAGCCGGGCAGCGAGGTCGGCGCTGCTCTCACCGTCCAGGAAGTAGCCGACGACGACGTCCTTGAGGCGGTCGGGGAGCACCGCGAGGGCGTCGCGCACGTAGGTGAGCCGCTCCCGCTGCTCGAGCACCTCCGACGGGGTCAGCTGGGCGTCGTCGACGATCGAGGAACCGAGGGTCAGGGGGTCGCCGTCCTCCTCCCCGCACGGGGCGTCGAGCGACAGGACGAGGCTGCGGTGCACGCGGCCCTGCAGGGAGCCGAGCTCGGACCGGCTGATGCCGGCGCGGGCCGCGACCTCGTCGGCGGTCGGGGTGCGGCCCAGCTCGTTCTCGAGGTCGGTCCGGGCCTGCTCCACCTCGCGGGCTGCGCTGCGCAGGGTGCGGGGAGCGAAGTCGAGGGCGCGGACGGCGTCGACGATCGCTCCGCGGACGCGCAGCGAGGCCCAGCGCTCGAAGGGAACGCCACGCTCGAGGTCGAACCGCGCCGCTGCCTCGACCAGCCCGAGGGTGGCGGCCTGCGCCAGCTCCTCGCGGTCGGCGTGCCGGGGGTAGTGCGCGGCCACGCCCGCGAGGACGTGACGGACGAGCGGGAGGTGCGCCTCGACGAGGGCCTTGGCCTGCGGGCTGAGCGGCGTGGTCGACGACATCGGATCTCCTCGTGGCGGACTGCTCGGCAGGACAGCAGGTGGAGCGGTGGAGCAGCGGTCTGAGCTAGGCGGCGCGGCGTCGGGCGGCGAGCCCGGTGCGCAGGGTGCGCAGCTGGGCCGAGCCGCTGGCGGCCGGTGGGGCAGGCGGGGCCATCGGTGCAGCGCCCTCGGAGAGCACGGCGGAGGTGTTCGCGTCCTTGAGCGCGGCGAGAAGCTCCTCGCGGTACACCTGGACGTTGCGGGGCGCGGTGATGCCGAGTCGGATCTGGTCGCCCTTGACCTCGAGCACCGTCACGACGATGTCGTCGCCGATGACGATGCTCTGGTTCTTGCGGCGGGTGAGGACGAGCACAGCGGGTTCCTTCCGTGGAGGCCGGTCGGGCGGGGCGGAGCGGGTGGGGGCGAGCGGGTCAGCCGGCGCGCAGGGGCACGCGCGTGCTGTGTCCGGACTCGGCCAGCACCGCCTGCACGCCCTCGCGGGTCTGCAGGTTGATGACGATCGGACCCAGCAGGTTGGCCGTGGCGTCCTCGGGCCGGCTGCCGAGGGTCACGATGACCAGCAGGAGGCAGTCCTCGGGCCGCTCGAGGTGGACCTTGGCGGCGACGATGTCGTCGAGGTCGACGACGTAGTCCGGGAAGAACACGTAGGGCGGCATCACGAGAAAGCGGATGTCGTTGTCGTCGAGGTCCACCATGAGCGAGTACGGGCCCTCGAAGGCGCCCCAGCGGACCAGCGCGAAGCGGCGCTCCCCCGGGAAGCCCGGGAGCCCGGACGCGAAGACCAGCTCGGGGACGTCGGCCGCAGCGGTCGGCGCGGCGGTCGCGACTGCCTGGGTCGTGGAGCTCACGAACGTCCTCCGTCGGGTCGGCGCCCCCGACGTCCGGGGGCTGACACGGAGAAGTTCGTCCCGCCGGGACGAGCCCTGAATGGCCCGCGCTGACCAGATGGACAGACCACCCGGACGGCGCCCGCGAGCGCGGGTCCTGCGCGGTCCGTCCGTTCTGTCCTGGTCGTCCGCGCGGGACCGGACGTCAGGGGTCCGTCTGGGTGGTACGGGCATGGCCCGCCCGGTGCCGGAGGGGTAGCCCCCGCGCGGCCGCGGGAGGATGTCCCGCTGCCCTCTGATCGGCTCCCGCATGGGGGTCGGGACCACCCGGACGGGTAGCAGGGTCGGCCCGGAGGTCCGAAGGTTCAGCGCGCAGGGCCGCGGCGTCCGGACAGCGCCCGGCCCGTGAGCGCGCCGCCGAGCAGCGCTCCTGCGGCATCGGCGACGAGGTCACGCAGATCACCGCTGCGGTGCGGCAGGAACAGGGCCTGGACGAGTTCGGACAGCGCGGCATACCCGAGCACCGTCGTCAGCACGACACCCGGGCGCCCGAAGCGCCACCGGGCGGTCGCCGCCAGCAGGCCGAACAGCAGCAGGTGCACCACCTTGTCGGCGCCCGGAGGGCCCTGCGGCCCGGCCGGACTCGGGGCGAACAGGATGTAGACGGAGGCCAGGAGCACGACGACGAAGCAGGGGCCGGCCAGTCGGCCGACCCCTGCTCCTGCGTCCTCGGACCTCACGCGTCCTAGTCGCGGGTCAGCTTGCGGTGGGTCATCCGGTGCGGGCGCGCCGCCTCCGGCCCCATCCGGTCGATCTTGTTCTTCTCGTAGGACTCGAAGTTGCCCTCGAACCAGTACCACTTGCTCGGGTCGGTGTCGTCGCCCTCCCACGCCAGGATGTGCGTGGCGATCCGGTCGAGGAACCAGCGGTCGTGGCTGATGACCACGGCGCACCCGGGGAACTCCAGCAGGGCGTTCTCCAGCGAGCCCAGCGTCTCGGTGTCGAGGTCGTTGGTGGGCTCGTCGAGGAGCAGGACGTTGCCGCCCTCCTTGAGCGTGAGCGCGAGGTTGAGCCGGTTGCGCTCCCCGCCGGACAGGACGCCGGACTTCTTCTGCTGGTCCGGGCCCTTGAAGCCGAAGGCACCGATGTAGGCGCGGCTGGGCATCTCCTGCGAGCCGACCTGGATGTAGTCGTTGCCCTCGGAGATGATCTCCCAGACGGACTTGGCGGGATCCAGGCTGGTCCGGTTCTGGTCGACGTAGCTCAGCTTGACCGTCTCGCCGACCCGCACTCCCCCGCCGTCGGCCTGCTCGAGCCCCACGATGGTCTTGAACAGCGTGGTCTTGCCGACGCCGTTGGGGCCGATGATTCCGACGATCCCGCCGCGCGGCATGGAGAACGACAGATTGTCGATGAGGACGCGGTCGCCGAAGCCCTTCTTGAGGTCGGTGGCCTCGATGACCACCGAGCCCAGCCGCGGACCGGCCGGGATCTGGATCTCCTCGAAGTCGAGCTTGCGGGTCTTGTCGGCCTCTGCGGCCATCTCCTCGTACCGCGCGAGGCGGCTCTTGCTCTTGGTCTGGCGCCCCTTGGCGTTCATCCGGACCCACTCGAGCTCGTCCTTGAGGCGCTTGCTCAGCTTGGCGTCCTTCTTGCCCTGGACCGCGAGCCGCTCCTGCTTCTTCTCCAGGTAGGTGGAGTAGTTGCCCTCGTAGGGGTAGGCGCGGCCACGGTCGAGCTCGAGGATCCACTCGGCGACGTTGTCCAGGAAGTACCGGTCGTGGGTGACGGCCAGGACGGCGCCCGGGTAGGCGGACAGGTGCTTCTCGAGCCACAGCACGCTCTCGGCGTCGAGGTGGTTGGTGGGCTCGTCGAGCAGCAGCAGGTCGGGCGCCTCCAGCAGGAGCTTGCACAGCGCCACCCGGCGCTTCTCGCCACCGGACAGGACGCTCACGTCGGCGTCGCCGGGCGGCACGCGCAGCGCGTCCATGGCCTGCTCGATCTTGCTGTCGATCTCCCAGGCGTCGGCCGCCTCGATCTGGTCGAGCAGGGGCTGCTGCTCCTCCAGGATCTTCTCGAAGTCGGCGTCGGGGGCGCCCATCTTCTCGTTGAGCTCCTCGTAGCGCAGGATGACGTCGCGGATGGCCCTGACGCCGTCCTGCACGTTCTCGAGCACGTTCTTGGTCTCGTCGAGCACCGGCTCCTGCATGAGGATGCCCACGCTGTAGCCCGGGCTCAGCCGCGCGTCGCCGTTGGACGGCTGGTCCAGCCCGGCCATCATCTTGAGCACGGTGGACTTCCCGGCGCCGTTCGGGCCCAGGACGCCGATCTTGGCGCCCGGGAAGAACGCCAGCGTGACGTCGTCGAGGATCACCTTCTCCCCGACAGCCTTGCGGACCTTCTGCATCTGATAGATGAACTGCGCCATGCGGGCCAGCCTACGGGGAGCGGACCGGCCGCCGGGGCCTGCAGACCCCGGCGGCGGCCCCGGCCGCTTCAGTCGGCTCCGGGACCGGTCAGGGACGGGTCCTCCGAGCAGGTCCTCCAGACGCGCCAGCTCCTCGGCGGCCTCGTCGGGCCGCTCGCCCGGGTCGCTGCCGACCTGCAGCGGCGGCACCGTCACCACCCGGGCCGGTGCCCGAGACAGGTCGAGCCCGACATGGGTGGCCTCGATGTCGAGGCCGCTGCGCTGCTCGCCCTCCGACGTCGTCCACGTGCTGGTCGACAGGCGCCCGGTCACCACCACCCGGTCGCCCTGGCGCAGCGACCGCACCACGTTCTCGGCCGTCCCGCGCCAGCAGCTCACGGTGAACCAGGTGGTGGGCTGGTCGACCCAGGTGTCGGAGGCGCGGTCCAGCCGGCTGGGCGTGTTCGCGATCCGGAACGAGCTGACCGCGAGGTCGGCGGGGGTCCGTCGCAGGACGGGGGTGGCGGCGAGGTTGCCGGTGACGGTGATCGAGGGGTGCTGCACGGGATGCTCCAGGGGACGGGCGGCGGACCGTCCGCCGCGCTGCGCCCACGGTCTGCCACGGGAGCCCCGCACGACAGAGCCGCCGCGGTCACTGTGGACGGCGGCGGCTCTGTCGCAGGCCCGGTGTAGGGACCTCGCCCTCGACCGGTGCGGTGCTCGTCGCTCAGTCGGTGAACAACAGCCGGTTGGGAGACCCCGACCCGGGGCTCTTCACCACACCCGCGGTGGCGGTGGAGACCAGCCGCTGGGCGACCTGCGCCGGCGTCGCCGACGGCGTCGTGGACAGGTAGAGCGCGGCCACGCCGGTGACGTGGGGGGTGGCCATCGACGTGCCGGAGATGGTGTTGGTGGCCGTCGGGGACGTGTACCAGGCCGAGGTGATGTCGGTGCCCGGGGCGAACAGGTCCAGGCAGGTACCGCGGCTGGAGTAGGACGCGCGGGCGTCGGTCGCGTCCGTGGCCCCCACGGTGATCGCCGCGGGCACCCGGGAGGGCGATCCGTTGCAGGCGTTGGCCGAGCCGAGGACCTCTCCGACGGTCCCGCCGTCGTTGCCGGCGGCCGACCGCGAAGGTGACGCCGTCGGCGATGGCCCGCTTCACGGCGTCGTCGAGGGCCGTGGACGCGCCCCCTCCGAGCGACATGTTGGCCACCGCCGGGGCGCCCGGCGCGTGGTCGCCGGTGACCCAGTCGATCCCGGCGACGACGCCGGAGGTCGCCCCCGAGCCGCCGCAGTCCAGGACCCGGACCGCCACGAGCCGGACCGCCTTGGCCACCCCGTAGGTCGGTGCCTCCGGTCGTGCCCGCCACGTGCGTCCCGTGTCCGTTGCAGTCATCCGCGGTGCCGCCGTCGACGGCGTCGAAGCCGCTGACGGCCCGCCCCCCGAAGTCGGTGTGGCCGAACGCGATGCCGGTGTCGACGATGTAGGCGGTGACCCCCGCTCCGGTCGCCCCCGTGGTGAAGCTGCCCGACAGCGGGAGCGCGCGCTGGTCGATCCGGTCCAGGCCGTAGCTGGGGGTGGGCGACTGCGTGGCCGAGGCCCGCACCACGGCGTCGGCCTCCACGGCGGTCACGCCGGGCAGCGCCGAGAGCGCCGACGCGGCCGCCCGCGGCAGGCGGACCGAGAAGCCGGTCAGGGCGTGCCGGTAGACGTGGGTGACCTGACCGCCGAGGCCGTCGACGAGGGCCGCCGCGGCGTCGGGCGCGCCGGCGGTGGTGACGATGTAGGAAGCGGTGGGACCGGCGGAGGCGGCAGCCGGCGAGGGCAGACCTGCGGCGCCGAGCGCAGCAGCGGCGGTCAGCGCCAGGACGAGGGGACGAGCGGGCACGCGGGCTCCTGGGAACGGGACGGCGTCCGGGTGATGCCGTCGCCTGCTCAACGGACGGCCGGGCCGGTCCTCGCACCGGTGCCCCGACCGACCCTCACCCGGGTGGCACCATGGGGGCCTGCGCTCGTAGCTCAGCTGGACAGAGCAGCCGCCTTCTAAGCGGCAGGCCGTTGGTTCGAACCCAACCGGGCGCACCGCGACGGCGCCTCCCTCACAGCAGCTCGGCGTAGTCCCGCCGGGTCAGGGGCCCCTCGGCGAGCGAGCCGTCCGCGCGGGGGACCGACAGCTCGGCTCCGTCACGGACGAACAGCACCGCCGACACCCCCGGCAGCGCCGTGAGGGTCGCGACCACCTGCCCGTAGGCGAGGACCTCGTCGTTGCGGCCGAGCCCCGCCCGGGTGTCGGCCAGGGCCACGGTGACCGTGCTCCCGCGCACGCCTACGCCGTCGAGCACGACGGAGTCCGGCCCCAGGGCGGTGCTCAGCCCCTGGGCGCTCTCCCCGGCGCTCGGACCGCGCACGAGCAGCTGGAGGGCGTTGCGCGGCGAGCCGGTCGACGCCGTACGGCGGGTCACCGGGGCCAGTGCACCGTCGCGGACGAGGTACAGGGTGGTGGGCCGGACCCCGGGGACCGGCGCGGGAGCATCGGCGGGGGTCAGCTCCTGCGCCGGGATGTCGCGCGGGGCGCTCTCGGTGGGCAGGCCGCACGCTGAGCTCAGGGCCACGGCGACGGCCACCAGCCACCGTGCCGCTGCGGGCCCGGCAGCGGCGGTCCGGGCCGCCGTCGTCCTCGCGCGAGCCGTCATCGCGGCAGCCGGACCCGGAAGCGGGCGCCGCCGCCCGGTCGGTCGTCGATCTCGACGCTCCCCCCGTGGGCCGTCACGTGGGCGGCCACCAGCGACAGCCCGAGTCCGGTGCCGTCGCTGTCGCGACGGGACGAGGCCATCCGTCCCCTGCCGAACCGGTCGAAGACCAGGGCCCGCTCGTCGGGCGGCACCCCGGGGCCGGCGTCGTCGACCTCCAGCACCAGCTCCTCGCCCTCCTGCGCCAGCCGCACCCCCACGACGCCGCCACCGTGCCGCGCCGCGTTGTCGAGCAGGTTGGCCACCACGCCGCGCAGTCGCCGGGCCTCGGCCGGCCACGACGCCGGAGCCGAGGCGTCGTCGAGGCGGTCGGCCTCGAGGCCGCGGCGCACGCACTCCTCACGGACCAGGGCGTGCACGTCGGTGTCCTGCCGCAGGACCGGCTGCTCCTCGCGGGCCAGCTCGAGCAGGTCCTGCACCAGAGCGCTGAACCGGGCCACCTCGCTCTGGACCAGCTCGGCGGCGGCCCGGGCCCGGGGGTCGAGCTCCGCGGTCCGGTTCTGCAGGACGGCGCTGGCGTTCGTGAGCGTCTGCAGGGGCGAGCGCAGCTCGTGGCTGACGTCAGCGGCGAAGCGGCGGTCGCGTTCGAGCCGGACCCCGAGGTCGTCGAGCATGCCGTTGAACGACGCCGACAGCGGCGCCAGGTCGGGGTCCCCGATCGGGCTGAGCCGCGCCTGGAGGTCGCCGGCGGAGATCCGGGCGGCGGCCTCCGCCATCGCCCGTACCGGGCGCAGCAGGCGTCGCGCCGCCCAGGCTCCGAGCGCCAGGCCCGCGGCGGTGGTGGCGGCCGCAGCCAACGTCAGGACCGTGCTGAGCGTGCGCAGCGTCCGGTCGAGCTCGCTCAGGTCGTCGACCTCGAGGTACGCCGTGCCGGGCTCCTCGAGCGGGACGCCCAGGACCAGCGCGGGATGGCCCTGCACGCGCACCCGCTGCACCGACGGCTCGCGCTCGGCCTCGACCCGGCGCAGCAGCGCCCGTGGCACGGCGTCGGTGAGACCGTCGTCGGCGGTCCGCGCGAACCAGCGTGCGTCCCGGCGCAGGAGCGGCAGGCGGGTGCGCCCGGTGTCCAGGGTGCGGAGCGCCTCCACGACGTCGGCCTCCGGGAACGACAGGGCGCGGCTCACCACCCGGGCGTCGGCGTAGGCGGCCCGGACCGATGCCCGCTCACGCACCTCCAGGGCGCTGCTGCGCGTGAGCTCGTAGGTGGCCCCCGCCAGGGAGGCGGACAGGACCAGGCTGCCGGCTCCGAAGGCGGCCGTGACCCGGGCACGCAGACCGAGGGGTCTCACCGGATCTTGTAGCCGAGCCCGCGGACGGTGACGACGTGCTGCGGGTCGGACGGGTCCTTCTCGACCTTGCGGCGCAGCCGTCCGACGTGGACGTCGACGAGCCGCTCGTCCCCGAACTCGTACTCCCAGACCCGCAGCAGCAGCTGTGCCCGCGACAGCACCTGGCCGCGGTTGGCCGCGAGCTCGCACAGCAGGCGGAACTCGGTACGGGTCAGGCGCACCTCGACCCCGGACAGGAGCACCTCCCCCGCGTCGGGGCGTAGCTCCAGGTCTCCGAGCACGATCGCCCCGCCCTGTGCCTGGGCGGCCCCGGCGGCGCGGCGGCGCAGGGCCCGAAGCCGGGCGGACAGCTCCTTCACGGCGACCGGCTTGACCAGGTAGTCGTCGGCGCCGGCCTCGAGGGCCGCCACGATGTCGTGGGTGTCCTCGCGGGCGCTCACCACCACCACCGGCACCTCGCTGGTGCGCCGCAGCTCACGCAGGCAGTCGAAGCCGTCGATCCCGGGGAGCATCAGGTCGAGCAGGATGATGTCGGCCGGCTGCTGCTGCTGCCGGAGCAGCGCCTGCTCCCCGGTGGCGACGACGTCCACCTCGTAGCCCTCGTCCTCCAGGGCCATCTGCAGCGACAGGCGGATGCGGTCGTCGTCCTCGACGACGAGCAGGCGGCTGGTGGACACGGGACCATCCTGCCCTGGTCCGCCACGGGCCCCGGAGCCGCTGCACGGGGCCGGCGGAGGCTGTCACGGGACTGTCATGACTTCGCAGGGTGCTCGCCATCACGTCCCGGCAGGGTCGTGCAGGCAACGTCCCCCACCGTCAGGAGCTCCCGTGACCGCCGTGCAGGACCGCCCGCTCGACCTCGCCGCCCCCGACATGACCCTCACCCTCGAGCTCTGCGACGAGCTCGACATCAGCACGGTGCCCCGGCTGCGCGAGCACCTCACCGACGCCCTCGACCTGAGGCCCCGCGCGATCATCGTGGACCTCAGCAGGTGCGGCTTCCTGGACTCGCAGGCGCTCGTGCCGCTGCTGGAGGCGCACCGGGTGGCCCGGCGTCGGCGCGTGACGTTCTCGCTGCGCGGCCTGACGCCGCAGGCGCACCGGCTGCTCGCGCTGGCCGGACTCGACGGCGTCTTCGACGTCCTGGAGGCGGCATGAGCACCACCGCGGCCCCCGAGCTGACCCCGGAGCGGGCTGCCCGCGTCCTGCGGGTCCGCGCCGGACGCCGCGAGCGCCGCCTCGCCCTCGTCCGGCGGCTCGAGCGCAGCTGACAGCGGGGGAACGCAGCGGGCAGGCGCGCGGCGTTCCCCGGACCGTCTCCTACGCGGCGAGCTCGGTCTCGCGCGGCGGGGCGCTCACCAGAGCGACCACCGGCGCCGGCAGGGCCTTGCGGGTCAGCGCTGCGAGGCCGCCGTTGGGCAGGGACAGCCGCACGACCTTCTTCCAGGCCGAGAACAGCTGCCGGGGAAGCGACCCGGTGGCGTAGGTGAGGCCGTGCCGGTCGAAGAGCTCCTGCACCTGGGGCGCGATCTCCTTGTAGCGGTTGCTGGGGAGGTCGGGGTACAGGTGGTGCTCGATCTGGTAGCTGAGGTTGCCCGTCATGAGGTGCAGCAGCGGTCCGCCGGTGATGTTCGCGGCGCCGAGCATCTGACGCACGTACCACTCGCCCCGCGTCTCACCGTCGATCGAGGCCTTCTCGAAGGTCTCCACGCCGTCCGGGAAGTGGCCGCACATGATGACCGAGTGCGTCCAGAGGTTGCGCACGAGGTTGGCGACGACGTTCGCGCCCAGGGTCGGCAGCGCCGAGGGGCCCGACAGCAGCGGGTGCAGCACGTAGTCGCGCAGGGCGTGCCGCTTGACCTTCGCGATGACCTCGGCCAGCTCGGCCCGGAAGACCGCCTTGTCCTTGCGGCCCTTCAGCACCTTGCCGATCTCGAGGTCGTAGGCGGCGATGCCGTACTCGAACAGGCAGGCGTTGACGAAGTTGTACAGCGGCTGGCCGAGGAAGAACGGCGACCAGCGCTGGTCCTCGTCGACCCGCATGATCCCGTAGCCCAGGTCGTTGTCGCGCCCCAGCACGTTGGTGAACGTGTGGTGGATCTGGTTGTGGGAGTGCTTCCACATGCTCGACGGCGAGGCGTTGTCCCACTCCCACTCGGTCGAGTGGATCTTGGGGTCGCGCATCCAGTCCCACTGGCCGTGCATGACGTTGTGACCGATCTCCATGTTCTCCAGGATCTTGGAGATCGACAGGCCGGCCGTCCCGAGCAGCCAGGCCGGCGGGAACAGCGAGGCCAGCAGCAGCCCGCGGCTGACCAGCTCGATCCGGCGCTGGGCGGTGATGACCTTGCGGATGTAGGCGGCGTCGCTCTCGCCACGGCTGGCCAGGACGACCTCGCGCAGCGCGTCGAGCTCGCGCCCGATCGCGGCGATGTCGTCGTCGGTGAGGTGGGCGAGCTGGTTGTCGGACTTCTTCTGGATCGCGGTCACGGGGACTCTCCTAGAGGTCGAGGTCGCAGGCGCCGGCAGCCGCCGACACGCAGGTCTGGATCCGGACGTCGTCGCCGGGGTCGGCCGTGGTGATGGTTCCGTCGCGCAGGTCCCGCACCGCGCCGGAGCGCAGTGGCAGGACGCAGCCGAAGCAGATGCCCATGCGGCATCCGGACGGCATGAGCACACCGGCGGACTCTCCGGCGTCGAGCAGGCTGGTGGCCGGGCCGGCCTCGACGACGGTTGGTGTGCCGCCGCCCCCGAACGTGACCGTGCCGCCGGCGCCCCCGGCGAGGATGCGCGGGCGGAAGCGCTCGGTGTGCAGGCGGCCCGCGCCGTCCAGCCCGGCCCAGTGGGCCTCGACGGCGTCGAGCATGCCGGTCGGCCCGCAGGCCCAGACCTCGCGCTCGAGCAGGTCCGGCACGAGCGTCGCCAGCTCGTCGACGCCGAGCATGCCGTCGGCGTCGGTGTGCCGCTCGATGAGGGTCAGGTCGCCGGCAGCCGCCAGGGCGCGCAGCTCGTCGCCGAACACGACGTCGTCGCGGGTCGGAGCGGAGTGGACCAGGACGGCGTCGGCGAGGCGGGCGCTGCGCAGCATGCCCATGACCGGCGTGATGCCGCTCCCGGCGGTGAGGAACAGCGCCTTGGCCGGCAGGGGCGTCGGCAGCACGAAGTCGCCCGCAGCCTGGTCGAGCTGGACGACCAGGCCGGGACGCGCCCGTCGCACGAGGTGGTTGCTGACGATGCCGTCCGGGATCGCCTTGACGGCGATGGTCACCAGGCCGTCCGGGCGGCTCGGCGACGTCGTGGAGTACGACCGCCACTGGCGCACGCCGTCGACGTCGACGCCGATCCGCAGGTACTGACCGGCCGTGTGCCCGGCCCAGCCGCGACCGGGCTGCAGGACGAGGGTGACGGCGTCGCGGGTCTCGGGGCGCACCTCCACCAGACGCGCCCGCAGCGACGTGGCCGACCGGAGCGGGTCGACGAGGTCGAGATAGTCGGACGGCACGAGGGGCGTGGCCACGAGCTCGGCCAGGCGCACGGCGCGGCTGCGGAGGCCGGCGAGGGCGGGAGCGGTCATGGGGCAAGCATCCCCTCCCTGCGGGTTAGTATCCTGCCCATGGGGAGTGACCCGAGTCCGACGCTGTTGTTCGCAGGGAACAGTCAATGAGCGATACCGGGGGTATCGCCCTCGATCCGGACATCGTCGCGGCTCTCGAGCGCAGCCTGCCCATGATCGCCGAGGAGGCGGTCCGGGCCATCACCGACGAGGTGCCCGACTACGCGGGGGCCCTGAGCGGCGACATGGGGCGGACCATCCAGTACGCCGTGCAGACGGCCCTGGGGGCGTTCCTGCGCCTCGCGGCCCAGACCTCCGACGACCCCGCCACCCCCCTGCGACCGGCCCTGGACGGCGCCTACGCCCTCGGGCGCGGCGAGGCCCGGAGCGGACGGACGATGGACGCCCTGCTGGCGGCGTACCGCCTGGGGGCGCGGGTGTCCTGGCGTGAGCTGTCCGCGCAGGCCGTCACCGCCGGCCTGCAGGCGGCCACCGTGGCGCAGTTCGCCGAGCTGGTCTTCGCCTACATCGACCAGCTGTCGGCGGCGAGCGCCGCGGGCCACACCGACCAGCTCGCCACTTCGGGGCGAGTGCGTCAGCAGTACCTCGAGCGTCTGGCCGCCGACCTGCTGGGTCCGGCCGACGGCGAGACGCTGCGGGCCGGCGCCGCGCGGGCCGACTGGGAGCCACCGGCGACCCTCACCGCGGTGCTGCTGCCGTCGGCGCAGGTCCGAGGGGTGGTCGCCCTGCTCGACGGTCGCACGCTGGTGCTGTCCGGCGACGTCGTCGGGGTCGATGCCGACGACGCCGTCCTGCTCGTCCCGGACGCCGACGGCGTGGGCCGCGACCGGTTGCGCAAGGTGCTCCAGGGCCGCTCGGCCGTGGTCGGCCCGACCCGGCCGTGGACCGACGTCCAGGCGTCGTTCGCGCGCGCCGTGCGCGCGCGGGCCCTCCCGGCGCGGGCGGGGCTGCTCGACACCGAGGAGCACCTGGCCGCTCTCGTCCTGGGCGCCGACCCCGAGGCCCTTGCCGACCTCCGAGCCCGCGTCCTTGCTCCCCTGCAGGGCCTGCGAGAGGGGACGGCCGAGCGCCTGGCCGAGACCCTGCGCGCCTGGTTGCTCCACCAGGGACGCCGGGAGGACGTCGCCGCCTCCCTGGTGGTGCACCCGCAGACCGTCCGCTACCGCATGACCCAGCTGCGCGAGCTCTACGGCGAGCGCCTCACCGAGCCCGAGTCCGTGCTGGAGCTGCTCGTGGCCCTGGCCCTCCCCCCGGCCGGCTGAGCCGGGGGGAGGCTGGGCGAGAGGTCAGCGGCGCTTGCGCGCCGTCAGCGGCGTCGCGCCCGGAGCCAGCACGGCGTCGGAGGCGGCGAACAGTCCGAGCCCACCGGACTGGCGCGTGATGACCCCGGTGTCCTCGCGGTAGTCACCGGACGCGGTCGTGTAGTTCGCCGGCGCCTTCGTCGCGCAGAGCTTGATGCAGCCGTCGGCGTAGCCGACCAGGACCCGGCCCTGCTTGTCGACGTCGATGTCGTTGAAGTCGAGCAGGTTGCGGCAGTTGCTGGACCCGCCGGCGAGCCAGATGCAGCCGCGCTGCACCGGGTCGGTCGGGGTGGTGTCGACAGTGGTCCAGGAGGCGCCGCGGTCGTAGGTGGTGGCGATGTACATGTGCCAGGTGCCGGTGAAGCCGGCTGCCTGGTCGTCGCCCGCGGTCGGGGTGCCGAGGAAGGCGAAGGCGGCCCGGTCGCCGTCACCGGCGATCACCTCGGGGAACTGCACGTTGTTGATGCCGAACGCGCTACCGACGTCGACGGGGGTGCTCCAGGTGGTGCCCTTGTCACGGCTGACGGCGATGTAGGGCTTGCTGCCGACCTTGCTGTTCGCGCCCTCCTCCCAGCCGGTGTAGACCGTGCCGTCGGTACCGACCGCCGTGGACGGGTCGCTCTCGTCCTGGGTGGTGCTGCCGGTCACCGGCTTGACCTTCCAGGTGAGGCCGCCGTCGGTGCTCACGGAGTTGGCGACCTTGCCGTTGCAGTCGAAGTTCGGCAGGTAGGCCGTGCCGTCCGGGGCCACGGCGAGGTGGCCGTGCAGGCCGGCGCACCCGTCGAGCAGGGCGTCGTGCGTCTTGACCGCCGGCCCGAAGGTGGTGCCGCCGTCGTCGGACCGGGCGCAGGAGGCGGCCAGCGCCACCTGGGCGCAGTAGTACCAGGCCTGCCGTTGTTCAGAGTGGCGTTGGACAGCGGTGCCAGCGAGGCGGGGTAGTTGCCCGAACCGACGGTCTGGTGGTCGAAGATCGTGCCGACGCCGCAGCCCTGCGACGGCGTCCAGGAGCCGCCGTCGTTGTCGCTGGTGGAGCCGATGCTGCAGGCCGCCAGCAGCTGCGAGGAGAAGGTCCGGCCGGTCGGGGAGTCGACGTGCAGGATCGGGTCGAGGCTGGTGACGCCCCGGCGTAGCTCGCGTCGGTCCACGTCGCCGTGGCCGGCGAGACCGAGTCGTCGAAGGTGACCTTCACGGTCTCGGTGAACGCCTGGAACATCGCCGCGCCGGTCTTCCAGTCCGCGCCGAGGGTGGGCTCACCGGCGTCCTGCGCCAGGTCGGACGGCGCGGCGTAGGTGGTGTAGGCCGGGGACGGGGGCCGCCTGCGCCAGCCCGCTGGTGGCCAGGCCGACGGCCGCGGCCACGGCCGCGAGGGAGACGACGAGCGGACGACGGCGCAGGACGAGAGTCACGGCGCTCCAGGCGTGGCAGGGGTGTGCGTGCGGTCTTCCTTCGACACCCTCTACCCACGTTCCTGCCACCGTCATGCATCTACTTCTCGGGGATCAGACCCCGAGGCCGCGCAGGGTCTCCCGGTAGCGCTCGACGTTGCCGAGCTTGACGTCCTCGTAGCCGCGCACCTGCTCCGACGGCGCCGGCGGCCGCGGCGGCGGTGGCGTAGCCGTCTCGGCGGCCAGGCCGGCGGTCAGGCCCTCGACCAGGGCGGTGTGCGAGGCGAGCAGCTCGCGCTCGACGACGCGCACGTGCGCCCGGCCGAACGGGTCGAGCGGCGTGCCGCGCAGCGACCTTGGCCCGGGCCATCGCCTTGAGCAGCGGCACGCGTCCAGGCGCCGAGCTTGAGCTTGCGGTCCATGCCCATCGCCCGCAGCACCGGCGGGTGCAGGTTGAAGCGGACGTCGGTGGCGCCCGGCACCTGCTGCTGCACCTCCGCCAGCAGCTCGGGCCGGGTCAGCAGCCGGGCGACCTCGTACTCGTCCTTGTAGGCCGCGAGGTGGGCGACCCCGCGGGCGACGGCCTCGGAGTAGGCGGTCTGCGTGCGCCGACGGCCCGCTCGGCGGCCCAGGCCCGCTCGACGACGGCGACGTAGCGGCGGGCCGCCGCGGCGCCGGAGTGCGGCGCGCAGCAGCTGGGCGCGGCACCTCGACGAGGCGGCGGGTCTCGCCGGCCAGCGGCGAGCGGCCGAGGTCGAAGGCGCGCGCTGCCGCGGCGGCGGCCGGGCGACACGGCGGCGGCGAAGGCGGCCGGGTCGGCGACCGCGACGCGGCCCCAGCGGAAGGCGGCGACGTTCGCCGCGACCGCGACGCCGTTGAGCTCGATGGCCTCCTCGACGGCGGTCGCCGGAGAAGGGCAGCGCGCCGAGCTGGTAGGCCGCGCCGACGAGCAGCAGGTTGGCCGGGGCCGTCGAGCCGAACAGCGCCTCGGACGCGCCGAGGGCGTCGATCTCGACGACCCGGGCGACGCAGGTCGCGCACCCGCGCGAGCAGCGCCGGCAGTGTCGGTCTTGGCGCGCGTGCGGCGTCGGCGACCTGCGTGCCGGTCGGGCGTCTCGGAGGTGCGACACGACCGCGACCGTCGACGCCGGCGAGCACAGCGCGAGGTTCTTCGGGTCGGCGGCGACGAGCAGGTCGAAGGCGAGCAGCACGTCGGCGGTGCCCTTGCCGACCCGGTTGGCCGGGCCGCGGTCGACCGACGCGCAGGTGCGAGGTGACCGGGCCGGCCTTCTGCGACAGCCCGACCTGGTCCAGGCCCGACAGGCCGGTGGTGTCGAGGTCGCTGCGCAGCGCGGCCGTCGCGAGCAGCTGGTTGACGGTGACGATGCCGGTGCCGCCGATGCCGGCGAGGAAGAGGTCGGCGCTCGGCCGGCCAGCGCCGGCTCGGCGCACGGCCGGGGCGGCCGGCGTCGCCGCGCTTCTCGGGCTTGCCCGCTGGCGACCTGCACCGTGAGGAAGCGACGGGCAGTCGCCGTCCAGGCAGGAGTAGTCGGTGTTGCACGAGGTCTGGTCGATCGTGGTCTTGCGGCCCAGCTCGGTCTCGACCGGCTGCACCGACAGGCAGTTGCTCTTGGCGCCGCAGTCGCCGCAGCCCTCGCAGGTGGCCTCGTCGATGACGACGCGGGTGGTGCGGACCTCCTGCTTGCCGCGCTTGCGCAGCCGGCGGGCCTCGTTGGCGCACTGCTGGTCGTAGACGAGGACCGTGACGCCGGGGACCTCGCGCAGCTCCTTCTGCACGGCGTCGAGCTCGTCGCGGTGAGCGCACCGTGGTGCCGGGCGCGAGGTCGCGCACGCTGGTGCTTCTTCGGCTCGTCGCTGACGACGACGATCCGGCCACCCGCTCGGCGTGCAGCTTGCGGGTCAGCTCCGGCGACCGACAGCCCGCCCTGCGCGTCCTGCGCGCCGGTCATCGCGACGACCTGGTTGTACAGGATCTTGTAGGTGATGTTCACGCCGGCGGCGACGCAGGCCTGCAGCGGCCAGCTGGCCGGAGTGGAAGAAGGTGCCGTCGCCGATGTTCTGGAAGACGTGGTCGACGTCGGTGAACGGCGCCTGGCCGATCCACTGGGTGCCCTCGCCGCCCATCTGGGTGAGGCCGAGCACCTGGCTGTCCGGACGCTCGGACACCGTCACCATCGTGTGGCAGCCGATGCCGCCGCCGCCGAGCGAGCCCTCGGGCAGCACGGTCGAGCGGTTGTGCGGGCAGCCGGAGCAGAAGTACGGCGTGCGCTGCGGCGACGGCGAGCGGGAGGTGCGTGCGGGGCGCCGGCGGCCGCGGCGCGAGCGGGACGCGGTCGCCGAGCACGCGGCGGAGCGGGCTGTCGAGGCGGTCGGCGGTCACCTGGCCGTCGGCGGGGACGAGCAGCCGGCCGTCGCGGCCGCGCTTGCCGACGACGGCCGGGGCGCGCGGTGGCGCCGTAGAGCACGTCCTTGACCTGGGCCTCGAGGAAGGAGGTCTTCTCCTCGACGACGAGGACGCTGCTCGAGGCCGGTCGCGAACTCGCGGACGAGGCCGGCGCCGAGCGGGTAGGGCATGCCGACCCGCAGCACCCGGATGCCGGCCGCGGCCGGGTCGTCGATGCCGAGCGTCGCGCAGCGCCTGCAGGGTGGCGTCGTACGCCGTGCCGGTGCTCACGATGCCGAGCCAGGCGCCGGGCGCGCGCACGGTGATCTCGTCGAGCGGGTTGGCGGCGCCGAAGGCCTCGACGGCGGCCCAGCGCGGGCCGAGCAGCTGCGCCTCGGCGACCGTGCTCTCGCGCGGGTCGCGCATGGCCAGCTGCCGGTAGGTCCACGGGCCGGCCCTCCCACGCGACCTCCGGGACGACGACGTCGAGCGCCGCGAAGTCGCGTCGTCGACGGTCCACAGCCCGTCCGCGACGTCGGCGAGCACCTTGACGCCGACGAAGCAGCCGGACAGGCGCGACAGCGCGACGCCGTACAGGCCGAAGCGCGATCAGCTCGGTGCCGTTGCGCGGGGTCAGCACCGGCATGCCGAAGCGAGGCGAGGGTGCGCTCGCTGGTGCACGGGACGGTGGAGGACTTCGCGCCCGGGTCGTCGCCGGCCATGACGAGCACGCCGCCGGTGGCGCTGGCGCCGTAGGTGTTGCCGTGGCGCAGGGCGTCGCCGGCGCGGTCGACGCCGGGGCCCTTGCCGTACCAGACGCCGAGGACGCCGTCGTGCGTCGGCGTTGCCCGGGACCTGCTGGCTGCCCCAGACCGCGGTCGCGCCGAGCTCCTCGTTCATGCCCGGGCACGAGGTGGACGCCGTAGTCCTCGCGCAGGCCCGGCGTGCTGGCGAGCAGCTTGTCGAGCCCGCCGAGCGGCGAGCCCGGGTAGCCCGAGCACGAGCGACGCGACCCGACGGCCGGCCCGGGCGTCGCGGACGCTCTGCTCCACGAGCAGCCGGGCGATGGCCTGCACCCCGGTCAGCAGCACCGGCCGCGCGCCGGGGACGAGCCGGTCGGCGGGGCGTGTAGCGGGCGGTGCGCGGGGTCGGGGCGGTCGTCGAGGGCCGTCACGTCGTGCTCCTGGGCTCGGGGAGCGCTCAGGATGCAACCCGGCTGACCTCAGCGTCGACAGGCCAGCCATACAGTTGCGCAGAATGCGCAACGCGGCTGCTCAGCGCTAGGCCTCGGGCTTGAGCAGATCCTGCAGCAGCGCACCCACCCGGAACGGCACCCGGGTCTTGAGCACCACCTGCGTCGTCGTCGACACGACCCCCGGCGTCGACAGCAGGCTGTGCACGACCTGCTGGAGGTCGTCGGTGGAGCGGCAGGCCACCCGCACCAGCAGGTCGCCGGTGGAGCCGGCCACCTCCTCGACCAGCAGGACGGCCGGGTTCTGCTCCAGGGCCGCGCAGGCCTCCTCGATCTCGGCGTGCCGCAGGGCGATCGCCACGACCGCCTGGACGACGTAGCCCGAGCGCCCGCAGGTCGACGCCGCGGTCGTTGCGACCGAGCACGCCCTCGCGGTGCAGCCGCTCCATCCGGGCCTGCGCGGTGTTGCGCACGACGCCGGCCCGCTCGGCCAGCTCGCTCACCGTCAGGCGCGGGTCGGCCGTCAGGGCCTGCAGGATCCGCGGCGTCGACGGCGTCGGGGGTGAAGGCCATGGCGCAACGATGACACCCTGGCGCCATGCCCGGCCCCCCTGACCCCGGTCCGCTCGCCCTCGTCGGCAGCGGCGAGTACCTGCCCGTCCTGCAGGAGGTCGAGCGCGAGCTGCTCGCAGGGCCGGCCGCCCCGGTTCGTCCAGCTCGCGACGGCCGCCGCCCCCGAGGGCCCGGCGTCGCTGGCCCGCTGGCACGACCTGGGTCTGCGCGCGGCGCAGCGGCTCGGGGTGGAGCAGGTGGTCGTGCCCGTCGTCGACCGGGCGACGGCCGACGACCCCGACCTCGCGGCCCTGGTCGAGGGCGCCGGGCTGATCTACCTGTCCGGCGGGTCAGCCCGCCGTTCCTGGCCGCCACCCTGCGCGGCACCGCCGTCTGGCGCGCCGTCGACGCGGCCTGGCAGGGCGGCGCGGCCCTCGCCGGCTGCAGCGCAGGGGCCATGGCCCTGACCGACCACGTGCCGGACCTGCGCCACCCGCTGCGGCCGGCCGCAGCCGGGTCTCGGCGCCGTGCCGCACCTGCGGGTGCTCCCCCACTTCGACCGCTTCGCCGCCTGGCTGCCCGACGCCGTGCTGACCCGGATCGTCGACACCCCAGCCGGGGTCACCGTCGTCGGCATCGACGAGGACACCGCGCTGGTCGGCGGCCCGACCGCGTGGCAGGTCCGGGGCCGGCAGTCGGTGTGGGTGCTCACCGACAGCGGGCGCACCGAGCACCCCACCGGCAGCACCCTGACGACCCCCTAGGCGCCTGGCAGCCTGAGCAGGTGGCGCGACGACGGCCGGACCCGGACTGCCCCTGCGGCCTCGGGCGCGCCCTACCCCGCGTGCTGCGGCCGCTTCCTGGGCGGGACGGCGCAGCCCCCCTCGCCCGAGCTGCTCATGCGCTCGCGCTACACGGCCTTCGCCCGAGGCGACCGCGAGCACCTGCTGCGCACCTGGCACCCGAGCACGAGGCCGGCCCTGCTCGAGCTCGACGACGACCTGCGCTGGACCGGCCTGGAGGTCGTGTCGACGTCGGGCGGCGGCCTGCTCGCGCGCGGCACGGTCTCGTTCGTGGCCCGGGCCGTCCGCGGCGGGCGACCCGAGGTGCTGCGACGAGCACAGCCTGTTCCTGCGCGAGCAGGGGCGTTGGCTCTACGTGGAGGCGTTGCCGTAGCGGGCCGCCGAACGCACCCTGGCCTTCGCCGCCTCGACGTCGCGGTCCTTGGGCGGGCCGTGCACCACGAGGCGGTCCAGCAGCAGCCGGGTGGCCTCGGCCACCTGCTGCACGGCCTCGGCGACGGCTTCGGCGTTGTCCCTGGCCGGACGGGCGGACCCGCTGACCTTGCGCACGTACTGCAAGGCGGCCGCCTCCACCTCGTCGGTGGTGGCCGGGGGCTCGAACCCGTGCAGGGTCCGGATGCTGCGGCACACGGTCAGGCCCGGCGTCCGCGCCACCCGGACGCGCCGCGACCGTCCGTGCCGCTGACGGTGGAGAAGGGGTCGAAGACGCTGAACGCGACGACGTCGAACAGCACGTGGGCCACGGTGGTCGTGTAGATGCTCAGCCGGTTGCCCGCCTCGAAGCCGACGACGGTGAAGTTGCCGACCGCGGCGGCGCCCCGGGTGAAGTTCACCGTCGAGACCGCCGGCCGACCCGTGCCGGCCGTGTCCTGCGACCCGTCGGGCGTGGGGTAGACCGCCAGGAAGCCGATCCCTGCGGCGTCACCACCGTGAGGTTGCCGAGCACGCCGGCCTGCTCCCCGACGAGCAGCCCCGACAGGTCGAGCACGAGCGAGGTGCCGGCCTGCATCCGCCCGGCGGCGTCGAACCGCCCCGCGACGACCCGGGAGCGGCCGTCGTTGGGCGCTCCCGCCTCGACGCCGGCCGTGGCCCGGCGGGTGTCCAGGACCCGCCGCGGCGTGACGAACTCGAGGTGGTTGGCGAAGGCTGAGGTGTAGACCGAGCCGACGACCGTCCCCGTGGGCTGCTTCACATGGGCGTACCAGAGCTGGTCGCCCCCGCTGGCGAGGTCACCCGCGTCGCTGCGGTCGACGTCCAGCCCCAGGTCGACGCCGGGACCGGCCGGCAGCCGCAGCGCCGCGGCGCCGTAGGTACCGCCGTCGGCGGCGCGCACCGCCGGGTTGGTGACCGTCAGGGCCGGGACGTCGGCCGTGCCACCGGCGAGCGAGGTCGTCGCCCCGACGGCGTCGTTCGCCCGTCCGGCCAGGACCGGGTCGCCGGCCGCCGCCGCGGCCGGTCGGGCGGTGAGGGCCGCGGCGCCGGCGGCCGTCGCCAGCGCCGCGCCGCCGCGCAGGAGCAGGTTCCGGCGACCGTAGGTGGGCTCCGCGGACGGCTGCGGCTCCTCGGTCCGGGGCGCGAGCCGGGCGGTCAGGTCGGCGACCTGGCGCTCGAGGGCGGCGAGACGGGCGGCGTCGGCAGACATCGGACCTCCGGGAGAGTCGGTCCGCCGAACGCTAGGCCACGGGACGCAGCGCCCAGCCGCGGTCGCGGACGTTGCGGAACAGGTCCAGGCCCGGTGCGGCCGCGCAGGCGGCACAGCTGCACGTCGACCCGGCGCGACGGTGCCGTGTCACCCCAGCAGATGCGGTGCAGCTGCGTCCGGCTCCAGACCCGGGACGGCGCCGCGACGAACAGCGCGAGCAGCTCCACCTGACGCGGGCTGAGGTCGAGGCGGGACCCGTCGAGCGACACCTCGTAGGCGGCCAGGTCGACGACCAGTCCGCCCGAGCGTCGCCGTCGCGGGCAGCTCGACCCCCGCCTCGGCCGCGCGCGCGGCGAAGCCCTGCCCGGGTGCGGCCTCGAGCGGCTCGTGGGTGAGAGTGGACATGCGATGGCCTCCGGGGTCCTGCGTGCGGTGCCGCGGACGCTAGGCAGCGCCACGTCTCGGCCGGGCGACCCCTGCGTGTCGTCGGCGTTACGTCCTGCTCTCACCGGTACGGACGTCGCCCCCTACGCTGCGCCCATGAGCGACCGGCTGGTGTGGATCGACTGCGAGATGACCGGCCTGGACCTCGGCAGCGACCTGCTCATCGAGGTCGCGGCCCTGGTCACCGACAGCGAGCTGAACGTCCTCGGCGAGGGCGTCGACGTCGTCATCGGCGCGACCGCCGAGCAGATGGAGCGGATGCCCGACGTCGTGCGCGAGATGCACGCGTCCTCGGGCCTCACCGACGAGGTGCTGCGGGCTCACGGTGACGCTGCAGGAGGCCGAGCAGCAGGTGCTCGCCTACGTCAGGGAGTGGGTGCCCGAGGCCCGCAAGGCCCCGCTGTGCGGCAACTCCATCGCCACCGACCGCGGCTTCCTCGTCCGCGACATGGCCGAGCTCGACGCCTGGCTGCACTACCGGATGGTCGACGTCTCGTCGGTGAAGGAGCTGGCCCGGCGCTGGTACCCGCGGGTCTACTTCAACGCCCCGAAGAAGGGCGGCGGCCACCGTGCGCTCGCCGACATCCGCGAGTGCGTGACCGAGCTGCAGTACTACCGGTCGACGCTGTTCGTGCCGCAGCCCGGGCCCGACGTCGGTCGAGGCGGCCGCGGCCGCGGCGGCGCTCGCTCGGCGAGGTCCCGGCGCCGGCCGAGCAGGTCCGCCGACTAGCCGCTACACTCCTTCGCGCACCATGGTGGGTGTAGCTCAGCTGGTAGAGCACCGGGTTGTGATCCCGGTTGTCGCGGGTTCGAGCCCCGTCACTCACCCCACGAGAGGCTGAACGCATGGCCTCTGTCCCTCCCCGCCCCGGCGGCGGCCCCGGGCTCTCACGGCGGCTCGAGCAGGCGGCCTCCCGGCTCAGCACCTCCGCCGTCCGGCGCATGGAGGAGCTCGCCTGGTTCCAGGCCCTGCCCGCCGCGCAGCGGGCCGACGTCGGGCTGGTCGTGCAGGCCTCGCTGGCGGTGTTCGGCGACTGGCTGCACGACCCCGACGCCGGACCCCCGGCCGGACCGGACGTGTTCTCTGCCGCGCCCAGCGAGCTCGCCCGCCACATCAGCCTCAAGCAGACGGTCCAGCTCATCCGGATCATGGTGGAGGTCGTCGAGGAGCACGTCCCGCAGCTCGCCGAGCCGGCCGACGTGCCCCTCCTGACCGAGCACGTGCTCCGGTACTCGCGGGAGATCGCCTTCGCCGCTGCCGAGGTCTATGCCGCGGCCGCCGAGGCGCGGGGGGCGTGGGACGCCCGAGTCGAGGCCGGCGTCGTGGAGGCCCTGGTCCGGGGCTCGGTCGGCGAGCTCACCACCTCGCGGGCCACCTCGCTCGGCTGGTCCCGCACCGACTGGGTGGTCGCCCTCGCGTCCGCGGGGGAACCCGAGCCGGCGGCTGCGGTCGAGAGGGTGCGCGTGCTTGCCCGGCATGCCCGGGTGCACGTGCTGGTCGGCGAGGCCGGCGGCGGGCTGCTGACGGTGCTCGGCGGCCTGGACGACCAGCCCGTCCCCGTCGACGCCGTCGCGGACGCTCTGCCGCCGGGGCCCGTAGTGGTGGGCCCGGGGGCCGCCGACCTGCTCACGGCGTCGCCGTCCGTGCAGGAGGCGCTCGCCGGGCTGCGCGCCGTCGCCGGATGGCCGGGCGCGCCGCGACCGGTGCCGGCGGCGGAGCTGCTCGCCGAGCGGGCCGTCCTCGGTGACGACGCGGCGCGCTGCCGGCTCCTGGAACAGGTGTACCTGCCGCTGGCGGCGGCCGGGGGCGAGCTGCTCCAGACGGCGTCGGCCTACCTCGAGCACGGAACCTCGGTGGAGGGCACCGCGCGCGCCCTGTTCCTGCACCCCAACACGGTCCGGTACCGCCTGCGCAAGATCGTGGACGTGGTGGGGCGGGACCTCACCGCTCCCCGGGACGCGCAGGTGATGCAGATCTCGCTGGTGCTCGGGCGTTGTGGGGTTCCTCCAACGTACTGACCGGTACTCGGTCCGCGTCGCCAGCCGCGCCGGCGTCCACGGCCGGGCACTCTCGTAGGCGTGCTCGTCCTCCTCTCTCCCGGTCAGGGAGCCCAGTCCGTCGGCATGCTGCTGCCCTGGCTCGACCGGCCGGGCGCCCGGTCCGACGTCGACCGGTGGTCCGACCTCACCGGCCTGGACCTGCTCCGCCTCGGCAGCTCCGGCACCGCCGAGGAGATCCGCGACACCGAGGTGGCGCAGCCGCTGCTGACCGTGGTGGCCCTGCTGTCGGTCCCTGACCGGCGTCCGGACGTCGTCTGCGGCCACAGCGTCGGCGAGCTCGCCGCCCTCGCCGTCGCCGGGGTGCTGACTCCGGACGAGGCCGTCGCCCTGGCGGCCACCCGCGGCGCGGCGATGGCCCGGGCGGCCGCGCTGACCAGGACCGGGATGGCGGCGGTGCTGGGGGGGAACCCGGACGAGGTCACTTCGCTCGCCGGGTCCCTCGGCCTGTCCGTCGCCACGGTCAACGTCGCGGGCCAGGTGGTCCTGGGTGGACCGGTCGAGGCGCTCGACGCGCTGGCCGCCGACGCGCCCGCCCGGGCGCGGGTCCGCCGGCTCGAGGTCAGCGGGGCCTTCCACACTGCCGCGATGGCGCCGGCCGGCGAGGACTTCCGGGCTGCACTGGCCGCCCTCCCCCGCCGTCCGGCCCGGTGCGACGTGGTGGCGAACGCCGACGGCGCCGTGCTGCGCGACGGCGGGGTCCTGCTCGACCGGCTGCTGGCCCAGCTGGTCTCCCCGGTCCGCTTCGACCTGTGCCTGACCACCCTGGCGCACCTCGGGGTGACCGAGGTGGTCGAGCTGGCACCGTCCGGCACGCTGTCGGGTCTGGCCAAGCGGGCACTGCCGGGTGTGCCGCTGCTCCCGTTACGGGAGCCGTCGGAGCTGGTCGACCTGACTGCGGTGCAGACGGTGGACGCATGACGGGCGCCGCCCTCACCGGGCTGGGGGCGCATCGGCCCGCGCACCGCGAGGACAACAGCCGGATCGCCGAGCAGACCGCCTCCAGCGATGAGTGGATCCGGTCCCGCAGCGGGATCGTGACCCGGGGCCTGGCCGGCGCCGACGAGACCGTCGTGACGATGGCCGCGTCCGCCGGCGCCAAGGCCCTCGCGGCCGCGGGGGTCGACCCGGCCGACGTCGACCTCGTGCTGCTCGCCACGTGCACCCTCACCCACGCGGTGCCCGGCGGGGCGGCGTCGGTCGCGCACCTGCTCGGCACGGGAGGGTCCGGAGCGCTCGACCTCGGCGCCGCCTGCGCCGGCTTCACCTACGGGCTGGCCGTGGCCGCCGACCTCGTCCGCGGGGGAACGGCCCGGCACGTGGTCGTCGTCGGGTCGGAGAAGTTCAGCGACGTCATCGACCCGACCGACCGCAGCACCGCGTTCCTGTTCGGGGACGGCGCCGGCGCCGCGGTCGTCAGCGCCGCAGAGTCCGACGGCATCGGACCGGTCGTCTGGAGCAGCGACGGCGCCTCCGCCGGCGTCCTCGAGACCGTGGGTTACCCGCCGGTCGTCCGCATGGACGGCCGCGCCGTGTACCGGTGGGCCACCACGACGGTGCCGCCGCTCGCCCGCGAGGCCTGCGACCGGGCCGGCGTCGCGCTGGACGACCTGGCCGCGTTCGTCCCGCACCAGGCGAACCTGCGCATCACCGAGTCTCTCGTCAGGAGCCTGCGCCTGCCCGCGTCGGTCGTCGTCGCCCGCGACGTCGTCGACAGCGGCAACACGAGCGCCGCCTCCGTGCCGCTCGCCCTGGCCCGGCTGCTCGAGCTGGGTCAGGTGCGACGGGGCGATCCCGTGCTCCTGCTCGGCTTCGGCGCCGGCCTCACCGCCGCCGGACAGGTCGTCCGGTGCCCCTGACGCCCGCCCCCCGCACGCCCGCTCCCCCTCCCCCGCCCGTCCCCCGCAACCCACCAGGAGTTCCCATGACCAGCACCCTGTCCCCCGCCGACATCACCGCCGGCCTCGCCGAGGTCCTCGAGGAGGTCGCCGGGACCCCCGCCGACAAGGTGGTGGCCTCGGCCAAGTTCGACGCTGACCTCGACGTCGACAGCCTCACCATGGTCGAGGTCGTCGTCGCCTGCGAGGAGCGCTTCGGCATCCGCATCCCCGACGAGGCCCTCGAGCAGATGACCACCGTCGGTGAGGCCGTCGAGTACATCCTGGGCGCCGGCGCGTGACAGCGGTCGCCATCACGGGGCTGGGCGCCCTCACCCCGCTCGGGCCCGACGTGGCCGCGCTCACCGAGGGGCTGCTCACCGGCCGCTCCGGCGTCCGCCTGCTCACCGACGAGGCGTTCGCCGACCAGCCCGTGCGCCTCGCGGCCACCGTCGACCTCGACGGCCGGCTCGATCGGCTCGAGGCACGCACCCTGGACCGGGTGCAGCAGCTCGCCCTCGTCGCGACCCGCGAGGCGTGGTCGGACGCCGGCGCACCCGAGGTCGACCCCGAGCGGCTGGCCGTCGTCGTCGGCTCGGGCATCGGCGGGGCCCTGACGATCCTGCAGCAGCACGACCGGCTCCGCGAGAAGGGCCCGCGCAGCGTCAGCCCCCACCTGGTGCCGATGCTCATGCCGAACGGTCCGGCCGCCACCGTCGGCCTGGAGCTCGGCGCCCGCGGCGGGGTGCACTGCCCGGTCAGCGCCTGCGCGTCCGGTGCCGAGGCGCTCGCCCAGGGCCTGCGCCTGCTGCGCACCGGTCTGGCCGACGTCGTCGTCGTCGGCGGGTCCGAGGCCTGCGTGCACCCGCTCCCGATGGCCGGGTTCGCCCAGATGCGTGCCCTCTCGACCCGGCACGACGAGCCCGAGGCGGCCTCGCGCCCCTACGACAAGGGCCGTGACGGGTTCGTGCTGGGCGAGGGGGCCGGGATCCTCGTGCTCGAGACGCAGGAGCACGCCCGCGCCCGCGGGGCCCGCGTGCACGCCCTGCTGGCCGGGGCCGGCACCACCTCCGACGCCCACCACACCACCGCTCCCGACCCGTCCGGTCGTGGCGCCGCCGCCAGCATCGACCTGGCCCTACGCGACGCCGGGCTCGTCGCCACCGACGTCGGGCACGTGAACGCCCACGCGACCTCCACCCCGCTCGGTGACGTGGCCGAGGCCCGTGCGCTCGGGCTCGCGCTGGGCACGCACCGGCCGCCCGTGACCGCCACCAAGTCCTGCACCGGCCACCTGCTGGGTGCGGCCGGAGCGGTCGAGGCGGTCGCCACCGTGGTGGCCCTGCGCGACGGCGTCGTCCCTCCCGTGCGCAACCTCGACGACCTCGACGACGAGGCCGACGTCGACGCCGTGCGCGTCGTCCCCCGTGAGCACCGGCACGACGCGGCGCTGTCGACCAGCTTCGGCTTCGGCGGTCACGACGTCTCGCTGGCGTTCACCAGGGGCGACCGGCCATGACCCTGACCCCCGTCCGCAGCGCCCCCGTCGTCGTGCAGCGGCTGACGGCCCTGCTCGACAGCCAGGACGTGCTGCAGGACGTCGACGGGGTGCGCGTGGTCGAGGGCACCGTCCGCGGTGTCCCGGTCCTCGCGTTCGCCACCGACCCCACCGTCCAGGGCGGGGCGCTCGGTGAGGAGTCCGGCCGCGCCATCGCCGCCGCCACCGACCATGCCGTCCGCCGCGGCCTGCCCGTCGTCGGCGTGTGGCACTCCGGCGGGGCGCGGCTGCGCGAGGGCGTGTCCGGGCTCGACGCCGTCGGCCGGGTCTTCGCCGCGCAGACCCGCGCGAGCGGCCGCGTCCCGCAGATCAGCGTCGTGCTCGGACCGGCCGCGGGCGGAGCCGCCTACGGTCCCGCCCTCACCGACGTCGTCGTGCAGGGGCCGGCCGGACGGCTGTTCGTCACCGGACCGGACGTCGTCCGCCGCGTGACCGGTGAGGACGTCGACGCCGCTCGGCTCGGCGGTCCGGAGACCCACACCCGGCGCAGCGGCGTCAGCGCCCTGAGCGCCCCCACCGACGACGAGGCGCTCTACACCGCCCGCCGCCTGGTGCAGCTGCTCGGTGACCAGGGGACCGTCGCGGAACGGCCCGAGGAGCGCCCCGACCCGGGCCCGCTCGTGCCGGGCGAGCCGCGGCGGTCCTACGACGTGCGGACCGTGGTGCGCGCGCTGCTCGACAGCGCGAGCGTCCTCGAGCTGCACGCCGGCTGGGCCCCCAACGCCGTCACCGCGCTGGGTCGGCTCGGCGGCCGCACGGTCGGCGTGGTCGCCAACGACCCGCAGACCCTCGCCGGCTGCCTGGACGCCGACAGCGGCGACAAGACCGGCCGCTTCGTGCAGTGGTGCGACAGCCTCGGCGTCCCCCTGCTGTTCCTCGTCGACGTGCCGGGCTACCTCCCGGGCGTCGGCCAGGAGGACGACGGCGTGCTGCGCCGCGGCGCCAAGCTGCTGCACGCCTACGCCGGCGCGTCGGTGCCGCGACTGACCGTGGTGCTGCGCAAGGCCTACGGAGGTGCCTTCATCGCCATGGGCAGCAAGGGCCTCGGCGCCGACCTCGTGCTGGCCTGGCCCGGCGCCCAGGTCGATGTCATGGGCGCGACCGCAGCGGTCGAGGTGCTCCACCGGCGCGAGCTGGCTGCCGAGCGCGACCCCTCCGCCCGCGCGGCCCTGGTCCTGCGGCTCGCGGCGCACCACGAGACGACCACGGGCGGACTCGCCCGGGCGCTGGAGACCGGCGTCATCGACCGGGTCGTGGCGCCGGGCGAGACCCGTGCGGCGCTCGCCGGAGCGCTCCGGGCCCTGGGCGACCGCCGGGGCGTGCACCGCAACGGCCCGCTGTGACAGACCCCAGGCCCGTGCGCGTCCTGCACGGTCCCGGCCCACGACGCCGGCGGCCCCGATGATGACCGCGAGCCCGGACCGGGTGGGCGGGGTCGCCGTCGACGTCGTCGGCGAGGGCCTGCCCGTGACGGTGCTGGCCCACGGGCTCGGCGGCTCGTCCGCGGAGACCCGGCCGCTGGCCGCCCGCCTGCGGGGCACCCGGGTGCTGCTGACCTTTCGCGGGCACGGCCGCAGCGACGCCCTCGACGACGGCGGCTGGACCTACGACGCCCTGGCCGACGACCTCCTGTCGGTGGCCGACGCCGTAGGGGCCGACCGCGCCTGTGCCGTCTCGCTCGGCGCCGGCGCCCTGCTGCGGGCGCTGACCCGGGACCCCGAACGGTTCGTCCGCCTCGCGCTCGTCCTGCCGGCTGGCCTGGACTCCGACCGTCCCGACGGCGCCACCTCGCAGATCCGCCTGCTGGGCGACGCCATCGACGCCGGCGACGTCCCGACCGTCGCGGGGCTGCTGCTGGAGGAGGTCCCGGCGCACTGGCGCGACCGGAGGGGCGTCAGCAGCCTGGTGACCCGGCGGGCGGCCAGCCTGTGCGCCCGCCCCGCGCCGCGCCCCGCCCTGAGCGAGCACCCCGTGCCCACCCGGTCGGTGCTGCAGGCCGTCACCGCCCCGACGCTGGTGCTCGCCCAGGACGGTGACCCCCTGCACCGGGTGGAGGTGGCCCGCGACCTCGCCGCGTCGCTCCCGCAGTCGACGCTCGAGGTGCTGGCACCGGGCGGCGTCTTCTGGAACGACTCCCGTACCGCCCAGACCCTGCTCGCCGACCACCTGACTCCGGAGCTCTCCACGTGATCCTCGACGGCAAGCGCCTGCTCGTGACCGGTGTCCTCACCGAGTCCTCCATCGCCTTCTCGGTGGCCCGCGCCGCGGCGGAGCAGGGGGCCGAGCTCGTGCTCACGGGCTTCGGCCGCTCCCTGTCGCTGACCCGGCGGATCGCCCGACGGCTGCCCGGCGAGCCGCCGGTGGTCGAGCTCGACGTCACCTCCCCCGAGGACCTCGCCGCCCTGGAGGGCCGGGTGCGCGAGCACGTCGACGGTCTCGACGGCGTCCTGCACGCCATCGGGTTCGCCCCCGCCGGCGCGCTCGGCAACGGTGTGCTCGGCACGCCCTGGGCCGACGTCGGCACGGCCCTGCACGTGTCGACCTGGTCCTACCCGGCGCTCGCGCACGCCTGCCTGCCGCTGCTGCGGCCGGGGTCCTCCGTGGTCGGGCTCGACTTCGACGCCCGCGTGGCCTGGCCCGCCTACGACTGGATGGGCGTCGCGAAGGCGGGCCTGGAGTCGGCCAACCGGTACCTGGCGCGCGACCTCGGCCGGCACGGGGTGCGGGCCAACCTCGTCGCAGCCGGCCCGCTGCGCACCATGGCGGCCAAGGCGATCCCCGGCTTCGGCGAGTTCGAGCAGGCCTGGAAGGACCGGGCGCCCCTCGGCTGGGACGTCACCGACCACGAGCCCGTCGCCCGCACGGTGGTCGCCCTGCTCAGCGACTGGATGCCCGTCACCACCGGCTCGATCGTCTACGCCGACGGCGGGTTCAGCGCGATCGGCAGCTGACCGGCGGCCTCACCTGCGCCCGAAGGCCGACGGGCTGCGGTCCGCGCAGCTGCCGGAGATCAGGCCGTGGCGGCGTCTGCCGGCCGCGCGAGCCCCTCGGTGCACGAGATCGCGCCGTCGGCGTGCACGAGCAGCAGCTCGTAGCCGGGAAGGGCCCGCACCCGCGAGAGCGCGGCCGGACCCTCCACGAACGCCCCCGTGGCGAGCACATCGGCCCAGGTCAGCGACGGGCCGACCACGGTGGCGCTCAGCAACGTGTCCGGAGCCGGCAGCCCGGTGCGGGGAGCGATCAGGTGGTGACCGCGGGCGGCCGTGCCGGAGGTGGCGACGGCACCGCGACGAAGTGGCAGGACCTGCAGCACCCGGGTGCGGTCACGGGGGTCCTCGACGGCGATCCGCCAGGCAGGGCCGTGCACGGCGGAGCCGAGCAGGTCGCCACCGGCGTTCACCAGCCAGTCCGTCCCGGCCAGGTCGCCAAGGACAGCGGACGCGCGCTCCACGGCCCAGCCCTTGACCAGTCCCGAGGGGTCCAGCGCACGGCTGCCATCCGGCTGCGGGAGCTCGGCGTCGAAGTGCCCCCCGGTCAGCGCGCGCGCCTGCCGGCACAGCCGCAACACCTCGTCGAGCTGCGCTCCGGCGAGGGCGCGCGGCAGCGCACCGGACCGCATGAGGCTGACCTCCGACGTCGGCCGGTAGGTGCTGAACCGCCGGTCCACCTGGCGCAGCTCGGCGTAGAGCGCCGCCACCCGACGCTCCACCTGGTGGCTACGGGCGAGGGGTCCCCGCACGACCACGCTGACCGGCAGACCCATCACCTGCTCCACCCAGGAGCGGCGGCCGGCGGCGGTCAGAGCCCCGCCTGGTCCAGCGCCGACTGCAGGGAGGCCACGTACCCCTCACTGGTCAGGGTCGCCCCGGAGACGCCGTCGATGTCGGCGCTCTGGGCCTGCAGGGCCTCCTGCTCGAGCACGGGAACGGCCCGGGCGTTGATCTCGACGTCGCGACGGTTCTCGTTCGGCACCTGGACGGCGGTGGCCGCAGTGACGGTCCTGCCGGACACCGTGATCTGCACCTGCACCGGCCCCCACCGGGTGTGGCTGACCTGACCGAGCACGGTCGAGGCGACGGGGGCTGCCGGCGTCGTCGCGTCGGTCGCCCCCGGGTCGTCGGCGGCCCCGGCCGAGGCGACGGCGGTCGACGTCGGCACCGGGCTGCTCGTGCGGTAGCCGAACAGCACGACGACGGCGGCGAGGGTACTCATGGCAGCGAGGAGGATGCGGCGCATGCGGGGGGCTCCGATCTCGGAGGAGGCGCTGACGGGGATCACCAGGTGAAGCGCTCGGCGTGCAGGCGCCCGGCCGGGACACCCGCGGCACGTGCGGCGGCCAGGACGGACGCGGTCCAGGGGTCGGGGCCGCAGACGTAGACCTCGCGTTCGGCCACGTCGGGGACCAGCGCCCTCAGCGCGGCGACCCCGTCGGGACCGGCCGACGCGGGGGCCCACGAGTCGCGCGGCCCACGCGGACCGGCGAGCAGCACGGACCGCAGTCCACGGGTCTGCGCCAGCCGCTCGAGCTCACCGCGGAACACGGCCTCCTGTGCCGACCTAACCCGGTGCACCACGACGACGTCGCCCGGGCCCTGCGGCAGCTCCTCGGCCAGCGCCCGCAGGGGTGTGATCCCGATGCCGGCACCGAGCAGCAGCACCTTGCGCACGGTCCGCCGCTCGGACGTGAGACGTCCGTAGGGGCCCTCCACCAGCACCCGCGTGCCCGGGCGGAGCGTGTGGACGGCACCACTGCCGTCGCCGAGGTCCTTGACCGTGATGCGGAGAAGGGTCGGCGTCGGCGCGGCCGACAGCGAGTAGGGGTGGGCCCGGCTGGCCCCCGGCGCGGTGAGGAAGCGGAACGACAGGAACTGACCGGCCCGGACGGGCAGCTCGTCCAGGCGACGCCCGGCCAGGTGCACCGACCACACCCCGGGGACCTCCTCGACCACGGTGTGCACCACCAGGCGGTGCCGAAGCGTGCGGTGCAGCGGCAGCCCCAGGCGGAAGACCACGACCGCCAGCACGGTCACCGCCCAGGCCGTCCACCAGTAGGCGGTGGCCAGGGGGTTGGCCACGAAGTCCGCCCCCGTCCAGAGCTGGTGCGGCAGGGCGAGGCCGACGCCGAGGTAGGCGTAGAGGTGCAGCAGGTGCCAGGACTCGTACCGCAGCCGGGCCCGGGCCCGCCGCGCGCTCGTGACGACGACGACGACCAGGCACAGCGTGCCGGCGGCGGCGAGCAGCATGCCCGGGAGCTGCCAGGTCATGACCCAGAGCTCACCGACCAGGCCGAGAGAGCCGCGCCCGTCCGCGCCGGCGTAGCCCAGCCCGGTCAGGGCGAGGTGGGCGAGCACCAGCGAGAACGAGCCGACGCCGACGACGCGGTGCACCCGGGCCAGCTCGTCCTGGCCCCACGCCCGCTCCAGGACCGGCACCCGGGCCATGAGCAGCACCTGCACGAGCAGCAGGTCCGAGCCGACCAGACCGGTCAGCCGTCCCAGGGAGGTCAGGGCCGACGCCGGCCCGGCCGTGAGGTCGGCCAGGCCCGAGGGGACGGCCCAGAGCCCGGACACCAGCAGCAGGCTCACCACGAGCGCGTCGCGGGAGGAGGTCCGCCACCACGCCGGCGTCCCCCGTCGCGGCGCCCTCGGGACCGCGTGCTGCGGCCTGTCCGTCGTCGTCGTCATGGCGTCCCTCCGGGGGCAGGCGCCTCACCTGCACGCAGGAAGGTTCATCCGGCCACCGGCCAGCACGCTGGGACCTGCCTGTGCGGCACCTGTGAAGCGGGGCTGCTCCGCGGTGCAGGCTGAGCGGCCGGCGCCCCTAGGACACGACGGCCCGGGCAGGGCTGCGGTGCCGGCCCAGGAGGGCGGCCCGCACGGTCTCCGCCAGCTCGTCGAGGCGGCGGAGCTCCACGTCGTCGAACGACTGCTCCGACACCGTCCGCTGCAGCCTGGCCAGCTGACCCCGGACGGCGTCGCGGTGCGCCCGGACGTCGGTGCTCCACGCGACCTCGGCGAGCAGGGCGAGCAACCTGGCGAGCACGTCCGGGTCCGCCGCCCCGTAGCGCCGGGGTGCGGCGATGGCGAGGTCGAGCAGCTGCTCGAGGTCGGGCAGGTCCCGGTAGACGCGGGGGCGGTCCTGCTCGTCGCGCAGGAGCTTCGGACCGCAGTCGCGGCCGGCGACCAGCGCCAGGAGGGCGGCGCTGTGCCCCAGGGCGTGCACCGCCGTCCTGGGGTCGTTGATGCCGGGAGAGAGCGCTTTGGCGGCCACGTCGGTGATCTGCTTGAACCCGTAGGTGACGTCCTGCGCCGACGTGTGCTCGTGCGCGGTGCTGATGGCCTTCCCCAGCGCCCGCGCCAGCTCTTCGGCGGCGCCGTCGGCCAGGGCGCCGCCGTCGAGCGGCCAGCCCCACCCGATCGGGGTGCCGACCACGAGCGAGCTGCCCGGAGGTCGTTCCAGCAGGAGCACCGTGCCGGTCTCCGCCGCCGCCGCCAGCAGGGCCTGCTCGTCGGTGGAGGTGAGGAAGCCCGAGCGCGGCGCCAGGAGGGGGACGGCGTCGGCCGGCGGTGTCGGCAGTACCGCCGGCACGTGCGGGCCGTCGCGCTCGTCGAGCACCCGCAGGATGGTGGCCCGCGCCTCGTTGTGCACGCGGCGCAGCATGGTCTCGACCCGGATCTCCGAGGCGAGGTGGGCCAGGAACAGCACCAGGGCCAGCACGCTGGACAGGGCCAGCACGAGCGCGACGGTGACCGAGATCTGCGGGACGAAGGGTGGTGCGTCCGACGTCGAGCTGCGCACGGTGCGCAGCACGGTCAGCGAGTAGGTGAACGTCGAGACGAACAGCGCGAGGGTCAGGTGCACGAAGCGGTCGGAGCTGAAGGTGCGCAGCAGCCGCGGGGAGAACTGGCTGCTGGCCAGCTGGAGCGTGACGACGGTGAGGCTGAAGGTCAGCGACGTCAGCGTCACCAGTGATCCCGAGATCGCGCTGAGCACCGAGCGCGCCGCGTCGGGACCCCCGGTGAACAGGTAGCGGCCGAGCACCTGGCCCAGGTCGTCGTCGACCCGGTGGTCGAGCAGGGGAAGCCCGACCCCGAGCACGGCGGCCACCAGGATGCCCAGGGTCGGGAGCGGCCAGATCCGGCTCCGGAAGGCGTCGGCCACCACCGCCAGACGCTGCCGTACAGGTCCCGCTGCCATGCTCCCCCTCGGTCGAGTGCTCAGCCCATGGTCGCAGCGTCGCCGTGCAGCAGCTTCGCCGGGTAGCTGCCGAGGACACGTACCGAGCGCGCGACGTCGCGCAGCTCCTCGACCGCTCGTCGCGTGCCGGCGTCGGCGATGTTGCCCTCGACGTCGACGAAGAAGGCGTACTCGAAGGGCCTGCCGGCGACCGGGCGCGACTCGAGGCGGGTCATGGTCACGCCGGCGGCGGACAGCACCGACAGGCAGCGCAGCAGCGCGCCCTCGGCGTGCCCGGTCACCAGGTGCAGCGAGGTCTTGCACGGCACCCGGGGCGGCACCCGCACGGGTTCGCGCGCCAGGACGAGCAGCCGGGTCACCTCCTGCTGGTCCGCGAGGCGGGTCCGCAGGACCACCAGGCCGTCCTCCTCCACCGCGTCGAGCGGCACGAGGGCGACCTGGCCTGCCGCCCCGTCCAGGCCCTCGAGGGCGAGCGCCGGGGTCGCGACGGTCCTGCGCTCGGCCCCGGACAGGGTGGCCAGGAACCCGGTGCAGGCCTGCTCGTCCGCCTCCGTCAGGAGCACCGTGCGGACCTGCTGGGCATCGAGCGGGCGGTCCGCAACGAGGCCGTGCTCGCCCCGCCAGAGCTCCTCGCCGACGACCGACAGCGTGCTGCGCTCGAGCAGCTCGTGGACCAGCCCGATCGTGCCGCTGGTCGAGCTCTCCACCGGGAGCACCGCCAGAGCGGCCCGGCCGGACTGGACCGCCTCGATGGCCGCCCGCGGTGAGCGCTGCAGGGAGAGCACCCCCTGCACCCCCAGCCCCGACAGGTACTTGCGCGCGGCCAGGGCCGCCGCGCGGTCGCGCCCGACGACGGCGACGCCCACCGGTTCCTCCGGGAGCACCAGCAGCGCCCCGGTCTGCCGGTCGACCGCATGGCCGATGATCTCGCGGAAGACCCGGTGCACGAGCTCGGGCGAGACCCCGCGCTCCCGGGCCAGTGCCTCCACCCGGTCCAGGACGGCACGCTCACGCGGCAGGTCCCGCACGGGGTGGTCGCTGTCGGTCTTGGCCCGACCGATCCGCGACACCACCTCGAGCCGGCGGGCCACGAGGTCCACCAGTCCGCGGTCCAGGCCGTCGAGCTCCCGGCGCAGGTCCGCGAGGTCCTCGGTCAACGGACGACGTCCAGCGGGTCTCCCATGGCGACCTTGCCGGCCACGGTGGCCGGCGCCGTCTCCAGCACGGTGTCGAACGGCTCGTCCGGACCGTAGGTGGGGCAGGCCGCGGGGTCGCTCAGCGGGCAGGGGGCCATCTCGACGACGCCGACCACCCGGCCCTCGGAAGCGAACACCGCGGTCAGCGGTACCGGCACGTGGAACATGTAGAAGCGACCGGTCGACGGAGCGTCGTAGAGGAAGACCATCCCGGTGCCCGGCGGCACCGACGTCCTGCCCATGAGGCCGACCGCACGCTCGTCGGGGGTGTCGGCGATCTCGGCCCGGACCGCTCCGACCCGCCCGAGGGTGACCGTGGCGCGGTCCTCGGACGCCGAGGGGGCGGCCGGGGCGCTGGAGGCGGTCGCCGTCGGAACCTGCGGGTCCGGCCGGCCGGAGCAGGCTGCGAGGGCGAGGAGCAGCGCGGGCAGGACGAGCAGACCGGCACGGTTCACCGGTCCGATGCTGCCACGCCGTGTCGCGTCCCCCGGGTGGCGGCACGTGCCGACCGGTGACACGGTCGACCCACGACCCGGGACCCCGGTCGTGACGCTCGTCCACGGAGGAACCATGATCGCTCGCCGCCTGCACACCGTCGGTCTCACCAGCGACGTCCTGCACCTCGCCGCCCTGGCCTCGATCGCCGGCAGCATCCTCACGTGGCGGGGCGCGAAGAAGTCGGGCGACGCCGCCCACGCCGAGCGCTTCGGCATCTTCGTCGGTCTGTGGGCGCCGACCTTCTTCGCCCTCGCCGACCTGGTCGCCACCGTCGAGGCGGCCGACGACAAGCTCTAGACCGCGCCGGGCTCGCGCAACGGGGCCAGGGTCGGCGCGTCGCTGGTCGGCACGTCCCTGTCCGCGCAGGGCGCGAGCAGCCGACCGAGGGCGTCGTGCTCGGCCGCCGTGACCCCGAGGCCGTACTTGGCCTTCACCGCCACCTGTCGGGCGGCGAAGGCGCACCGGGCCGAGCGCAGCGGAGGCAGCCAGGACGCCGCATCCGCGTCGCGCTTGGCCCGGTTGACCGCCGTCGCCGTCGCCAGGAGGTTGAGCGGGTCGTTCGCCAGGGCCACCCGCTTGCTCCACGGCCAGGTCGAGGCCCCCTTCTGCCAGGCGTCCGAGAGCGAGACGACATGGTCGATCTCGACCTGGCCGCCGCCGCGCTCGTGCAGCAGGACCTGCCCCGTGTAGGGGTCGAGCAGGGTGCCGCGCAGGACCACGCAGCCGTGGGTGCGCGGGTCGAGCTCGACGTCGGTCAGCCGTGCCCGCAGGATGTCGTTGCGGGTGTCGCACCCGTTGCGGTCGGCGTCTGCCCACGCCTGCCCGAACGCGGACCGGTCGTAGTTGGTCAGCGGGCCCCTGCCCTGCACCCGCAGGCCGGCCAGGAGGTCGATCGCCTGCGGGGCGCGCGTCGCAGCCGCCGACGCGGCGACCGGCACGGCCGCGCCGGGCGCGGCGACCGGATGCTGCGGCAGCAGGCTGCACCCGGACGCGAGGACCAGGACGGCGGCGAGGAGTCCGGGCCTACAGCCGCGCCTGGACCTCACGGGTGACCCTCCGCTCGGTGAAGAACGACAGGAAGGGCACCACCCCGGCCAGGGCCAGGAGCACCAGCCGCCTGGCCCCCCAGCCCGCATGTCGGGCCAGGTCGGCGAGCGACACGAGGTAGACCACGAAGACCAGCCCGTGGATCGGGCTGATCGTGCGGGAGACCTCGGGGATACCCGCCGCGTAGCGCAGTGGCACACCGACGCACACGAGTGCCACGAGCAGGACGCCGACCAGGTAGGCGAGCACCCGGTAGCGCAGCAGCGCGCCTCTCACCCCTGGTCCTGGGACTGCGCGTGCAGGGCGCGCAGGTGGCGGTTGTAGGCGGCGAGCTCGGGGTCGTCGTCGTCCTGCCCGGCCGCCGGGTCCACCGTCGGGGCAGCCGCGACGGCCTCGCCCTGCTCCGGCTCCTGTGTGCGCTCCTCGAGGGAGTCGGCCATGGTCTTGACCCACAGGAAGACCGCGAACGCCGTGAACAACCACCACTCGACGCCGTAGCTGTAGTTCTGCAGCCGGCCGAGCGCGACACCCCGTCCCCACTGCCAGCGCCCCAGCTCGAACAGGGCGACGACGGCGGCCACGGCGACGAGGTGCAGCACCAGCCAGCCAGGAGTGACCAGGCGGCGGTAGGTGCCGGAGCGCATGGTCCGACGATACCGCCGCAGGCCCGATGTCGACCTGCCGTGTGACCTCGCCCGACCTGGGCAGGGAGGTCCCCGTGGACGCACGGGGCTGGCCGGACGGGCTGTGGGTGGTGCGCCACGGCGAGAGCGCAGGCAACGTCGCCCGCGACCTCGCCGAGGACGGTGACCTCGAGCGCATCGACATCGCCGAACGCGACATGGACGTCCCGCTGTCGTCACTCGGCGAGCAGCAGGCGGCGGCGCTGGGCCGGTGGCTGGCCGTACAGGACGACCGGCCCACCACCGTGTGGGTCTCGCCCTACGTCCGGGCGCAGGAGACCGCCCGGCTGGCGCTGCAGGCGGCCGACCTGGACCTGCCCATCCGCCTCGACGAGCGACTGCGCGAGCGCGAGTTCGGTGTGCTGGACCGCCTCACCCGGCGCGGCATCACCACCCTGTTCCCGGAGGAGTCCGAGCGCCGCGCCCGGCTCGGGAAGTTCTTCCACCGCCCGCCGGGTGGGGAGTCCTGGGCCGACGTCGCCCTGCGGCTGCGTGCCGTCGTCGACGAGATCCGGAGCGACTGCCAGGGCGAACGGGTCCTCGTCGTCGCGCACCAGGTCGTGGTCCTGGTGGCCCGCTACGTCCTGGAGGGGATGTCGGAGGCGCAGGTGCTCGACGTCGACCGGCAGGGCGAGGTCGCCAACTGCTCCGTCACCTCCTACGCCTTCCCGGCGGGCACGCCGGAGCTGACCCGCTACAACGCCGTCGGTGAGCAGGACGCCCCCACCACGGCCGAGCCGGACGTGCCGCATGGTTCCCGCTGACCCGGTCGTGGTCACCCCGGCGCTGCTGCGCCGGTGGCCGCTGCCCGAGCCCGGCGACGACGGCGACAAGCACGACCGGGGCACCGTCCTGGTGGTCGGCGGTGCCGCGTCGACGCCGGGCGCGGTGCTCCTGGCCGGCCTCGCCGCCCTCCGGGTCGGTGCCGGCCGGCTGCAGGTGGCCACGGTCGCGGCCTCGCAGACCGCCCTCGGGATCGCCCTGCCCGAGGCGGCCGTCCTGGGCCTGCCCGCGGGCCGGCAGGACTCCCTCGCCCCCGAGGCGGCGCACGACTGCAGTGTCGCCGCCGAGCGGGCCGCGGTCGTGGTCATCGGCCCCGGGCTCTACGACAAGGAGCAGACCCTGGAGCTGCTGGAGCAGCTGCTGCCGCGGATCGAGCATGCGGCGGTGGTGCTCGACGCCGTCGCCCTGTCGGCCCTGGCTCTTCGCCCGGCGCTCACGCGCAGCCTGCAGGGGCGGCTGGTCCTGACCCCCAACGCCGGCGAGGTCAAGGCGCTTGCCGCGGGACAGGAGCTGGACGTGCCGGCGCTCGCCGAGCGCTACGGCGCGGTCGTCGCGGCCGCCAGGGAGGTCGCCGCTCCCGACGGCAGGCGCTGGGACTCCCAGACCGGGGGCATCGGTCTGGGCACCTCGGGGTCGGGCGACGTCCTGGCCGGCGTCGTCGCCGGGCTGCTCGCCCGCGGGTGCCCGCCCGAGCAGGCGACCGTGTGGGGGCAGTACGTGCACGCCGCCTCGGGCGACCGCCTCGCGGCGGACCTCGGACGGACGGGCTACCTGGCGAGGGAGCTTCTCGACGTGCTCGTCCCGGTGCTGTCCGGGCTGCGCAGCTGACCTCAGGCGCCTGCGGTCATTCCGGCGGCGGCTTCAGGTCGACGACGACCACCGTGACGTTGTCACGGCCCCCGGCGTCCACCGCCGCATCCACGAGCGCCGACGCGGCCTGCTCCGGGGTGCCGTCCGCGAGCAGGACCGCCACCACGTCGTCCTCGAGCTCGCTCGTGAGCCCGTCCGTGCACAGCAGCAGGCGCCCGACGGCCGCCGCGGCCGCCTCCCCCGGCTGCGGTGACGACGGGGCGCCGAGGCCGAGGGCGCGCGTCAGGCGGTACTGGCCCGGGTGCACCCGGGCCTGCTGCGCCGTGATCCGCCCGGCCGCCAGGAGCTGCTCGGCCTGGTTGTGGTCGCGGGTCAGCGCCACCAGGCCGTGCGGACCGAGCAGGTAGGCCCGGCTGTCCCCGGCCCACCGCACCTCCAGCCGGCCTCCCACCACGGCCGCGTGGACGAGGGTGGTGCCCATGTCGGCGAGATCGTGCGTGGTGACGGCCAGGACGGCCTCGTGGGCCACCTCGACCACGCGTGCGGGCTCGGCTCCGACCGCGGCGTCGGCCGCCGCCCGTGCCGCCACCTCGCCCCCGGCGTGGCCACCCATCCCGTCGGCCACCACCCAGACATCGGGGCCCACGGCGTACGCGTCCTCGTTGTTCCCGCGGACGCGACCGGGGTGTGTGACAGCTGCGGCGACGTGCATGGCGCCGATCCTGCCCCGTGGGACGGGGCAGCGGTGTGCCGGGGCTCTCGGCGGCCCCGGGGTGTGGTGGCAGCCCGGACGGGGGTAGGTCCGGGGAGCACCGCCACCGACTCTCTTCCGAGGAGCGCCATGACCGAGCCCACCACCACCCCCGCCACCGACGCGGGCACCACCGAGCCCGCGGGTGCCGGCGTCAGCGATCAGGAGATGTCGGCCGAGGTCGCCGAGCAGACCAGCAGCGACCTCGCGGTCGAGGAGGCCTTCGAGCAGGAGCACGACGGCGCCGCCAGCGACACCTCCGCGGCCAAGGGCGGCACCAACCCCGTCTGAGTCGCGGGCAGCAGGCGGCTCGGGGGCTACAGCCCGAGCCGCTTGCTGATCACCTCGTCCATGATCTCGTCCGTGCCGCCACCGATGCGCAGGATGCGGCTGTCGCGGTAGTGCCGTTCCACCTCGGCCTCCCGCATGTAGCCCATGCCGCCGTGCAGCTGAACCGCCTCGTCGACCACCTCGTCGCAGGCCAGGCATGCGGTGTTCTTGGCCATGCTCACCTCCGTGACGGCGTCACCCGTGGACAACCACAGCTCCATCGCCGCCCGCGTGCAGGTCTTCGCCTCCCACGTCCGTCGCGCCATCCGCGCCACCTTGTGCCGCACCACCTGCCGACCCGCCAGCGGTCGTCCGAACGTCTCACGGGCCCGCACCCAGTCCAGGGTGAGGTCCAGGCAGCGCTGCGCCGTGGCATAGGCCTGCACGGCCAGGCCCAGACGCTCGGACTGGAACTGCTGCATGATCTGCACGAAGCCGCTGCCCTCGGCGCCGACGAGGTTCGACGCCGGCACGCGTACCTGGTCGAAGGCGAGCTCGGCCGTGTCGCTGCAGCGCCAGCCCATCTTGTCGAGCCGCTTGCTGACCGTGAAGCCAGGGGTGCCGCGGTCGACCACGAGCAGGCTGATCCCGCCGTGACCGGGTCCCCCGGTGCGGACCGCCACGGTGACGAAGTCGGCCCGGACGCCGCTCGTGATGTAGGTCTTGCTGCCGTCGACGACGTACTCCTCTCCCTCCCTGCGGGCGCGCGTGGTCAGTCCTGCGACATCACTGCCTCCACCGGGCTCGGTCACCGCAAGGGCCCCGATGCGCTCACCGGCCAGGGTGGGCCGCACGTACCGGTCGACCAGCTCCGGCGTGCCGTTGCGGGCCAGGTGCGGACAGGCGATGCCGTGGGTGAGCAGCGAGGCGACGACGCCGCCCGACCCGCCGCCGAGCAGGATCTCCTCGGTGAGGATCGCCGCGTCGATGCTGTCGCCCCCGCTGCCCCCGACCGCCTCGGGGAACGCCAGTCCGAGCAGCCCCGCGTCGGCGAAGGTCCGGTGCAGCGCGCGCGGCAGCTCACCGTCGAGCTCCCACTGCCCGATGTGCGGGGCGACCTCCCTGGCGACCATGTCCCGGCACAGCGCACGCAGCGCCCGGCGCTCGGGGGTCTCCCACGGGCTGCTCATGAGTTCAGCGGCGCGCGGCCCGGTCCGGGCAGGCCCGCGAAGCACTGGGCCACGGCCAGCCACGACGCAGCCAGCGGCCCGGTCGTCTCGAGCGCCAGGTCGTCCCGGTGCCGGCGCTGCGTGACGAGCAGGCAGAAGTCGAGGGCCGGACCGGTGACGGCGTCCTCGCCCGTGCCCCACTCCCAGGTGGTGCCGTCCGGGGCGAGGAGGCTGACCCGGACGTCGCCCTCGGGCACCTGCTGCCCGCGGACCACGTAGGAGAAGCCCCGGGTGCGGACCCCGAGGTGGCACAGGTGGCGCAGCCTCGCTGTCGGTGCCCGCTCGACGCCGAGGCCGTCCGCGACGTCCTGACCGTGCGCCCAGTACTCCATGAGCCGGGCCGTCGCGAACGACACCGTGCTCATGGGCGGGCCGTACCAGGGCACCTTGCGCGTGGGGTCGGCCTCGCCGAGGGCGAGCAGCAGCGCCTCGAAACGGGCCTGCGCGTCGACGACGAGACCGTCGCCCAGGGCCCGCCCCTGGTCGAGCTGACCCTGCAGGAAGCCCTCGATGTCGCCGGCGATGCCCTCGAGCTCGGCCAGGAACCGGTCCGGTTCCCGCAGCGCCTTGCGGGCCTCGATGTCACTGCCCCGCAGGTGTGCGACCGCGTCCCCGACGTCCCAGCCCGTCGCGGGGGTGGGGGCGCGCAGGTCCGCTCCCGCGAGCAGCCGGGCGAGGTCGGCCTGCTCGTCGCGCAGGTCCTCCAGCAGTGTCTGCACGTCCGCCATGTGAACGGACGTTAGCGTGACGGGGTGTCAACGTCCGCACCTCCGCGCCGCGAGCTGCTGCTGTCGGCCGCCGCCGACCTGTTCGCCGCGCAGGGCTACCACGCGGTGGGCGTCGACGAGATCGGTGCGGCCGCCGGGATCACCGGCCCCGGCGTCTACCGGCACTTCGCCGGCAAGCAGGCGCTGCTCGAGGCCCTGTGCGACCGGGCCATGACCCGCATGCTCGAGGGCGCCCGACGCACCTCCACCGACCACGACCAGCCGGCGGCTGCGCTGGAGGCCCTGGTCGACCTGCACGTGGCCTTCGCCGTCGACGAACGCGCCCTGCTCGGGGTCTGGGTGCGCGAGCAGCGGGCGCTGTCCGACGACGTCCGCCGGTCGCTGCGCCGTCGGCAGCGCGACTACGAGCAGGTCTGGCGCGGGCCCGCCGCCGCCCTGCGCGAGGACCTGTCCCCGCAGGAGGCCGCCGTCGTCGTCGTCGCGGCGCTGGCCCTGCTGAACGCGACGGCGGTCTCCGACATCGACGTGCCGCCGGCCCGCCTCAAGGTGCTGCTGCGCAGGACCGCCCTGGCGACCCTGCTGTCGCGCTGAGGCTGCTACAGCGCGATCGGGCTGCGACCCTCGCCGGACGTGGCGTTGCGGAAGTGGTCGAGGGACACCTCGAGGAACAGGCCGGAGCCGCGGAACGTGAGCACGCCGTCGGCGTCGTGACCCTCGCAGGACACCCAGATCTTGCGGCCGTCCAGGGAGTCGACCCGGCCGCGCAGGACGTAGGGGCGGTCCAGCAGCACCGGCTTGAGGTACTCGACCTCGAGCTTGCGGGTCACCCCCGGCTTGCGCACGACGTAGAGCAGGTACCCCAGCAGGTCGTCGACGACGGTGGCCACCGCACCCCCGTGCGCGATGCCGGGGGCCCCGCTCTGGGCCGTCGTGAACACATGCGTGGCCTCGACCACGTCGCCGGTCCGGTGGGCCACCAGGCGGAAGCCGTGCTCGGCGTCAGGGCCGCACCCCAGGCAGGTCGGGTAGTGCGGCGGCAGGGCCTGTGCGTCGACCTGGTCCAGGATCGACGCGAGGTGCTCACGGACCGGGTCAGACACCGAGGGTCCTGCCGATGATCTCTTTCATGACCTCCGTCGTGCCTCCGTAGATCGTCTGCACGCGACTGTCGATGAACGCCTTGGCCACCGGGTACTCCATCATGTAGCCGTAGCCACCGTGCAGCTGCACGCAGCGGTCCACGACGTTCTTCTGCATCTCGGTGCACCACCACTTGGCCATGGCGGCGTCCTTCACGTCGAACCGCCCGGCGTTGTGCTCGGTGACGGCCTTGTCCAGGTAGGTCTCGGCCATCTCGAGCTCGGTGGCCATCTCGGCCAGCACGAAGCGGTTGTGCTGGAAGCTGCCGACCGGTTTGCCGAACGCCGTGCGCCCCTTGCAGTACTCGAGGGTCAGGTCGAACACCGCCCTCGCGGCGCACACGCCCGTCGCGGCGATCGAGAGCCGCTCCTGCGGCAGCTTCTCCATGAGGTGGATGAAGCCGCCGCCCTCGTTCCCCACGAGGTTCTGCGCCGGCACGCGCACCTCGTCGAAGAACAGCTCGGCGGTGTCCTGCGCCTTCATGCCGACCTTGTCGAGGTTGCGGCCACGCTCGAAGCCGGCCATGCCGCGCTCCACCATGAGCAGGCTGAACCCACGGGCCCCCGCTTCGGGATCGGTCCTCGCGACCACCAGCACGAGGTCGGCGTGAATGCCGTTGGTGATGAAGGTCTTCGACCCCGACAGCACCCAGTCGGTGCCGTCGCGCCGGGCTGTGGTCTTCAGGCCCTGCAGGTCCGACCCCGCACCGGGCTCGCTCATGGCGATGGCCGTAATCAGCTCGCCGGAGCAGAAGCCGGGCAGCCAGCGGGCCTTCTGCTCCTCGGTCGTGAGGTCGACCATGTAGGGCGACATGACGTCGTTGTGCAGGGTGAAGCCCAGGCCGCTCGCGCCGACCCTCACCACCTCGTCGTTCAGCACGACGTTGTAGCGGAAGTCCTTCTCACCGCCACCGCCGAACGCCTCCGGAACATCGAAGCCCAGCAGGCCCTGCTTGCCTGCCTCCAGCCAGACACCGCGGTCGACGATGCCGGCCTTCTCCCACTCGCCGTGGAACGGCACCACCTGCTTGGCCAGGAACGCGCGGGCGCTGGACCGGAAGGCGTCGTGCTCAGGCTCGAACAGGGTGCGCTGCATGGGCAGGGATGCTAACCGTCGTTCACACGCTGCGCTACGTTCCGCACATGCCCGTCCTGGTCAGCCGCGAGCGCGGTACGCCCGAGAACCGTGCCGCCCTGCTCACCCAGCTCGCCCTGGTCGAGGAGCAGGTGACCCTCGCGCGCGGTGGGGGCGGAGAGAAGTACGTGCAGCGTCACCACGAGCGCGGCAAGCTCCTGCCCCGGGAACGGATCGAGCTGCTGCTCGACCGGGACAGCCCGTTCCTGGAGCTGATGCCGGTCGCCGCGTACGGCTCGACCTTCCCCGTCGGCGCGAGCGTCGTCTGCGGCATCGGCGTCGTGGAGGGGGTCGAGGTCCTCGTCATCGCCAACGACCCCACGGTGCGCGGCGGCGCCAGCAACCCCTACAGCAGCAAGAAGGTCGGCCGGGCGATGGAGATCGCCCGGGAGAACCGGCTGCCGCTCCTCAACCTGGTCGAGTCCGGTGGGGCCGACCTCCCCACCCAGGCGGAGATCTTCATCCCGGGCGGGGCGATGTTCCGCAACCTCACGCGACTGTCGCAGGCCGGCATCCCCACGATCGCCCTGGTGTTCGGCAACAGCACCGCCGGTGGTGCCTATGTGCCCGGCATGAGCGACCACGTCGTCATGGTCCGGGACCGCGCCAAGGTGTTCCTGGGCGGGCCGCCGCTGGTCAAGATGGCGACGGGTGAGGAGAGCGACGACGAGAGCCTCGGCGGCGCCGAGATGCACGCCCGCACCTCCGGCCTGGCCGACCACCTCGCCGAGGACGAGCGTGACGCGATCCGCCTCGGTCGCTCGATCGTGGCCCGCCTGAACTGCCGCAAGCTCGGGCCGGCGCCCTCCCAGGCCGCCGACCCGCCCGTCTACGACGAGGAGGAGCTGCTCGCGATCGCGAGCGCCGACCTGCGGGTGCCGTTCGACCCCCGAGAGGTCCTGGCGCGGGTGGTCGACGGGTCCCGCTTCGACGAGTTCAAGCCGCTGTACGGGCCGTCGCTGGTCACGGGGTGGGCGAGCATCCACGGCTATCCCGTCGGCGTGCTGGCCAACGCCCGGGGCGTGCTGTTCGGCGAGGAGGCCGAGAAGGCCGCCCAGTTCATCCAGCTCGCGAACAGCGCCGACACCCCGCTGGTCTTCCTGCAGAACACCACCGGCTACATGGTGGGCAAGCAGTACGAGCAGGACGGCATCATCAAGGACGGTGCGAAGATGATCAACGCCGTCAGCAACAGCAGCGTCCCCCACCTGACGGTCGTCCTGGGTGCCTCCTACGGCGCCGGCAACTACGGCATGTGCGGCCGCGCCTTCGGTCCGCGCTTCCTGTTCTCCTGGCCGGGCGCCAAGTCGGCCGTCATGGGTCCGGCCCAGCTGGCCGGCGTCCTGTCCATCGTCAGCCGCCAGTCCGCCGCCTCCCGCGGGCTCCCCTACGACGAGGACCAGGACCTCGCCATGCGCGAGCTGGTGGAGGCCCAGATCGAGGCCGAGTCCCTCGCGCTCGCCAACTCCGGGCGCGTGTACGACGACGGCATCATCGACCCGCGTGACACCCGCACCGTGCTCGGCCTGTGCCTGTCGGTCGTCGCCAACGCACCCGTGCAGGGGGTGAAGGGGGGCTACGGGGTCTTCCGGATGTGACCACCACCCGTCGGATCACCCGGGTCCTGGTCGCCAACCGGGGCGAGATCGCGCGCCGCGTCTTCCGCACCTGCCGGGACCTCGGGATCGGCACCGCCGCCGTGTTCTCCGACGCCGACGCCGACGCGCCCTTCGTCGTCGAGGCCGACGTCGCCGTCCGCCTGCCCGGAGCTGCCCCCGCTGACACGTACCTGCGCGGCAACCTCGTCGTCGAGGCCGCGCTGCGGTGCGGCGCCGACGCCGTGCACCCCGGCTACGGGTTCCTCTCCGAGGACGCCGGCTTCGCTCAGGCCGTGCTGGACGCCGGTCTCGTGTGGATCGGACCTCCCCCGGACGCGATGCGCTCCATGGCCAGCAAGGTCCGGGCCAAGCGCCTGATGGCCGCAGCCGGCGTACCCGTCCTGCCCGGAGGACCGGCCACCGCGAACCTTGCGGCCGAGGTCGGCTATCCCGTGCTGGTGAAGGCGAGCGCAGGCGGTGGCGGACGGGGCATGCGCGTCGTCGTGGACCCGCACGACCTGGCCGACGCGGTCACCTCTGCCGAGCGCGAGGCCCTGGCGGCGTTCGGCGACGGCACGGTGTTCCTGGAGCGCTACCTGCTCCGCCCCCGCCATGTCGAGGTGCAGGTCTTCGCAGACGACCACGGACAGGTCCTCGCCCTGGGCGAGCGGGACTGCTCGCTGCAGCGACGCCACCAGAAGGTGGTCGAGGAGGCTCCCTCCCCCGCCGTGACGCCGGCGGTGCGCACCCGGCTGCTCGCCGCGGCCGTCGAGGCCGCCCGGGCGGTCGACTACCGCGGAGCGGGCACGGTCGAGTTCGTCCTGGAGGGGGACGAGTTCTGGTTCCTCGAGATGAACACCCGCCTGCAGGTGGAGCACCCCGTCACCGAGGCCGTCACGGGGCTCGACCTGGTGGCTCTGCAGATCCTCGTCGCCCAGGGTGGACGTCTGCCCGCGGCACCACCCGTGGTGGGGCATGCCGTCGAGGCTCGGCTGTACGCCGAGGACGTGACGGCGGGGTTCCTGCCCTCCACCGGCCGGCTCAGCTGCTTCGAGGTCCCCGACACCGTGCGGGTCGACTCAGGCGTCGAGACCGGTTCGGACGTGTCGGTGCACTACGACGCGATGCTCGCCAAGCTCGTCGCGCATGCGCCGACCCGCGAGCAGGCGACCGCGGTGCTGGCGGACGCCCTCGCCCGGACCCGCGTGCACGGCGTGACCACCAACCGCGACCTGCTCGTCCGGGTCCTGCGCAGCGAAGCCTGGCGCGACGGCGCCGTCGACACCGGTCACCTCGACCGCGCCGACGTCGCCGAGCTGGGGGCGCCGCTGCTGCCCGCCGCCGACCGGCCGCTGCACCTGGTTGCCGCCGCGCTGGCCGGCGCAGCCCGACGACGCGCCGAGGCCCGCGTGCTGCGCGGACTGCCCAGCGGGTGGCGCAACGTCACCTCGCAGCCGCAGCGCACGTCCTTCGACGGCGTCGTCGTCGGCTACCTGCCCGGCCGCGGCGGGGTTCAGGTAACGGTCGACGACCAGCCCCTCGACGTCCGGGTCCTGTCGGCGTCGCCCACGCTGGTCGACCTCGAGGTCGACGGTCTGCGACGCCGGTACCTGGTGGCCCTCCACGACGACGGCATCGCCGACGTCGACAGCGCCCTCGGGAGCAGCCGCCTGGTGGAGGACGACCCGTTCCCGCTGCCCGGCGCTGCCCTGGCCGCGGGGGCGCTCACGGCCCCCATGCCCGGCACCGTCCTGCGGATCGACGTCGCCCCGGGGGACGCCGTGCAGCAGGGACAGGTCCTGCTCGTGCTCGAGGCCATGAAGATGGAGCACGCGGTGCGCGCGACCGCGTCGGGCACGGTCGAATCGGTCGACGTCGAGGCGGGTGCAACCGTCGACGCCGGCAGTGTGCTCGCCGTGGTCGAACCCGACGCCTGAGCCCATCGGGGGGCGCCGTAGCGTGGGCTCCGATGATCAGCGACAGCGCGGAACCCGGGAGCGACCGATGAGCGGCTGGCGGCGGTGCGAGAGGTGCCGGCGAGTGCTGGCCGGCGACCAGTACGACGACGACAGCGCCGTCTGCCGGGACTGCCTGGCGACCCCCGTCGGCGGGGCTCCCAAGCCGAGCAAGGCGGGTCCCGTCACGCGTACACGCAAGGCGGTCGCCCCGCGGGCCACCCCGGCACCGACCGAGGCGGGTCCTCGTCAGCCCCTGCTCGGTGTCGCCGGCAGCGGCGACTACGAGGTGCGGGAGCGCCGGGCGAGGCGGGCCGCGAACGAAGCCCTGTCGCAGTCCCATCCGGAGGAGTTCGAGACGCTCCTCGCCGCTGCCCGTCGAGCCGAGGGCCTGCGCGGCTAGTAGGCGCTCGGACTCGGCTTGACGTTGATCGTGCCGGTGAAGTCCTCGACATCGAGGGCGACCGGGAGCAGGGCGAGCGCGTTCTCACGGCCGTGGTGGCCGCAGAAGAGCAGGACACCGGTGCGCAGCACCACACGGACGAACGCCTGGGCGCCGCAGCGGTCGCAGCGGTCGGTGACCGCGAGGGAGACGGGCGAGGTCTGAGCGGGAGCGGTCATGGCGTCCGTCCTCCAGTCGGGCCGCCCCGGGGAGGTGCGGCTGCCAGTCGTATCGGCAGCCCTGTCGCGGACAGGAGCCCTTCTCGTCCTGCTAGTCTTTCGGGGCACGTTGCGCCGCTAGCTCAGTTGGTTAGAGCAGCTGACTCTTAATCAGCGGGTCCGGGGTTCGAGTCCCTGGCGGCGCACAGCCTCTGACCTGGCCTTTCGTCCCTCGTGGCGAGAGGGCCAGAGTCGTCTCTCGGGCCGTTCTGCTCACGGGGTTGCTCACACCCGTCCGGTCTCTCCTGCCGGCAACCCCCGGCTGTCAACGGCAGGCGGCCGCAGCGGGCGCAGGACCGTTCCGAACGCCCTGGCGGGTAGTCCGCCCAGCGACCAGCCACTTCCGACGAACACCTGGACGGCACCGCAGCGCGGTGCCCGGCACTTCATGTCACGGCACTGCCATGGGGAGCACGACCGTGAAGCAGCAGCCACCGTCGGTGTTGTGCACCGTCAGCTCGCCCTGCTGAGCCGCCACGAGTCCCCGGGCGATGGTCAGGCCGAGGCCGGCACCGCTGCTGCCGTCCCCGGGAGCGGCGGGCGTGCGCGCGGCAGAGCCGCGGAAGCCGAGGTCGAACACCCTCGGGAGGTCCTCCTCGGGGATGCCGCCGCACCCGTCGGTGACCAGGATGCTGACGCCGGCCACGCCGGTCCGGGCCTGCACGCAGACCGAGCCGCCGGCCGGTGTGTGCCGCACGGCGTTGCCGAGCAGGTTGCTCAGCACCCGGCCGAGCTCGGGCTCCGAGCCGCGCAGCCTGGGCAGCGCCGGCGAGGCTCGCGTCGAGCTGCACGCCGCGGGTGCGCGCGACCGGCGAGGCGGAGGCCAGGGCGTCCGAGACGAGCTCGGCGACGTCCAGCGGACGCAGGTCCAGCTGCAGGCTGTGCGCGTCGATGCGGGCGACCTCGAACAGGTCCTCGACCATGGCGGTCATCCGGTCGGCCTCGCGGCGCAGGCCCTGGTGGTAGCGGCGAACGTCGTCCGGTCCGGTGACGACGCCGTCCTCGAGCGCCTCGGCCATCGCCCGGATCCCCGCCAGCGGCGTACGCAGGTCGTGGCTCATCCCGGCGACGAGCTGCCGCCGGCTCTCGGACAGCGAGCGCTCGCGGGCACGTGCCGCAGCCAGCTGCCCGCCGGCGTCGGTCAGGGCGGCGTCGACCTGCGCCAGCTCGTGCGGCAGGACCCGACCGACCGGGCACGTAGTCGCCGGTCCCGAGCAGGCCGGCGGCGTTTGCGAGGTCCTTGCCGCGTCGGACGAGGCCGCGGCCGAGGGCCAGCGCCGACAGCAGTGCGACGGTGCCCGAGACGGCCGTGACCAGTAGCAGGACGGAGAAGTCGTGCGGCGACAGGAACATGGCCTTGGCCGTGCCGAGCGCCCCGGCGACGACCGCCCCGACCCCGACCAGCGCCACGACGACGACGGAGAGGGCGAGCGACTGGTGTCGCACGGCGCGCAGCAGGAGCGCCCCGGCCAGGGCGACGAGCGCCGCGCAGACGGAGGCGATCTCCACGATGACGACCTCGTCGGGCGTCACGCGTTGATCACCCACTCACCGGCTCGTAGCGGTAGCCGACGCCGAAGACCGTCACGATCCGCGTGGGCGGGCGGGATCGCGCTCGACCTTCTCCCGCAGCCGGCGCACGTGCACCGTGACGGTCGCGGGGTCGCCGAACGTCCACCCCCACACGTGCTCCAGCAGGTGCTCGCGGCTGAGAGCGGCCCGCGGGTGCTGCAGGAAGTAGGCGAGCAGGTCGTGCTCCCGGCCGGTCAGAGCGAGGACGCGGCCGTCGCGGTGCACCTCATGAGCGTCCCGGTCGACGACGAGGTCGCCGTCGACGAGCAGCATTGTGCGCGCGGCCGTACCCGCTGTCCGATCTGTGCGACGCAGAACTGCTGCAACCCGCAGGACGAGCTCGCGGGGCGAGAACGGCTTCGTGACGTAGTCGTCTGCGCCGGTCTCGAGACCGGCGAGGCGGTGCTCCTCCTCCCCCAGCGCGGTCAGCATCACCACGGGCAGACGCCCGCTCTGCTGCAGCCGCGCGTGCACCTCCAGACCGCCGAGCCCGGGCAGCATGAGGTCGAGCACGACCAGGTCGGGTCGGCGCAGGGCCGCCCGCTCCAGCGCTCGAGCCCGTCCGCGGCCTGCTCGACCGTGTGCCCCGCCCTCTGGAGGTAGAGCGCCACGACCTCCCGCACTGTTGCGTCGTCGTCGACGACCAGGACGTGCGCCGGCGAAGCGGGCAGGGGCGTCGTTCCGGGGCGCACGGGTGCAGCATCGAGGCCCATGGTCGGAGCGTAGGTCGTTGGCGCCGGCCGCTCCCCGGCGTAAGGACCCTGCAATATCGCGAACGGCCCGTCCCCGCCCCGAACCCGGAGGATCCTGGGCGTGGAGCTCAGGGACGCGAGGACGTTGGAGGCCTTCGGGCGGAGCCTGCACGAGGCGGGCGCGGCTGGTTGCTGCGCGTGGCCGGGCGGGGGGCCCTCCCCCTGCCCGTCACCGACTGGACGTGCGACCGACGACCTGGCGACGACGCGCTGCTTTCGCTGTGCGCGGGCACCGTGCTCGACGTCGGGTGCGGTCCGGGCAGGCTGACCGCAGCGTTGCACCGTTCCGGGGGGGCCGCGCTCGGCATCGACGTGGCCCCCGTCGCCGTGTCGCTCGCCCGGGCCCGCGGCGCCGACGCGTTGGAGCTGGACGTGTTCGGGGCCGTACCCGATACCGGGGCGTGGGGGACCGTATTGCTCGCCGACGGGAACATCGGGATCGGCGGCGACCCGGCGGCCCTGCTCCGGCGCTGCGCGGAGCTGGCGGCACCGGGTGGCCGCGTGGTGGTCGAGCTGTCGGCGCCGACAGTGCGCAGCCGCACGCACCTGGTGTGCCTGGAGCGCGCCGGCGAGGCCCCGGGAGCGAATGGTTCCCCTGGGCGAACCTGTCGGCTGCCGACGTCGGCGAGGTGGCGAGGGCGCCGGGCTCGATGTCGCGGGCGCCGTCCAGTGCACCGCGGGCCGGTGGTTCGCGGTTCTGGCTGTGGCCGGACGACCGGCGGTCCCGGTCTGGTCGGGGCGCAACACGGTCGGTGCCGCGTGAGCCGCCTGTCCGAGATGCCGCTCCCCACCCCTCCGGACGCGCTGCGCGTCGGACCGTTCCGAGAGGGTTCGTTCCGCTCGCGGCTGCACGACGAGGCCGTCGCCGCCCGGCTCGGGCGGGTGCTCGGGATCCTGTTCGCGACGTGCTTCCTCACCGGCCTGTTCAGCCACCTGGTGCAGCACCCGCCGTCCTGGTTCGCCTACCCGTCGCGTCCGGTCGACCTGTACCGCTGGACCCAGGGGCTGCACGTCCTCACCGGCCTCGCGTCGGTCCCGGTCCTGCTGGCGAAACTGTTCACCGTCTACCCCCGCTTCTTCGCCTGGCCGCCTGCCAAGGACGTCGGCAACGCTGTCGAGCGCGGCTCGCTGCTGCTGCTGGTCGGCGGCTCGGTGAGCATGCTCGTCACAGGTGTCATGAACATCGCCGGCTGGTACGCGTTCGGGTTCTTCTTCACCGTTGTCCACTACTGGTCGGCGTGGATCACGATCGGCGCGCTGCTCGTGCACATCGGCGCGAAGCTGACCGCGGCCCGTCGAGGGCTCGCCGCGCCGCTCGGCCCGCCGACGGCGGTCCGCGCGGACTGTCACGGCGAGGTTTTCTGGGCGTGACCGGTGCAGCCAGCGGCGCCGTCGTGCTGGCGACCGCCGGGCAGACGGTCCCGGCGCTGCGCGACATCTCGGTGCTGTCACCGCGCCGCCCGGACCGCGGGCCCGCAGGGGCTGCCGGTGAACACGACCGCGGCGGCGGCGGGCACGACCGTCGTCGGCGGCGACTACCGCCTCGTCGTCGAGGGCCCACGGCGGCTCGAGCTCACCCTCGCCGACCTCGAGGCGTTGCCCCAGGTGTCGCACGAGATCGCGATCGCCTGCGTGGAGGGGTGGAGCGCGTCGGCCGTCTGGACCGGCGTCCGGCTGAGCGACCTGCTCGACCTGGTCGGCGTGACCGGGCGACCGCCGGTGCGCGTCGACTCGCTGCAGCGCGGCGGCCCCTACCGGTCCTCCGTCGTCCCGACGACGCACGTGCGCGACCCGCAGAGCCTGCTGGCCCTGCGCCTGGACGGTCAGCGCCTGCACCCCGACCACGGGTACCCGCTGCGCCTGATCACGCCGTCGCGGCCGGGCGTGCTGCAGACCAAGTGGGTCGGGCGGGTGGTGGTCCTGTGACGACCACCGGCGAGTGACGGGCCGGCGGGACGGCGCGGTGAGGTGGCTGCTGTACGTGGCCGGCACGGGCATGGCGGTCTACGGCCTGCAGGGCGTGGTCCGCGACCCGGGCAGTGACGCCGTCGGCTGGGCGACGTGGCTCGTGGGCGGTGCCCTCGCGCACGACCTGCTCCTCGTCCCGGTCGTGCTGCTGGTCGGGCGCGCGCTGCGCGTCGTTCCCGGTAGTGTACGGACGCCGGTGCAGGGGGCTCTGCTCGTCGGCGCGGTCCTGACGCTTGTGGCCGTCCCGTTCCTCGGCCGCTTCGGGGTCAAGCCCGGCAACCCCTCGCACCTGCCGCGCGACTACACAGCCGGCCTGCTCGTCGCGCTGGCCGTCGTCGTCGCGACGACGGCGGTCAGCGCGCTCGGCCTGTCCTGGTGGCGACGGCGACCCGCGGGCAGCTCCTCGTGAGGATGCGCGGCGCGGCTGCCGGCCTGCTCGCCGGCGCGTCGGGCCTGGTCGCCGGCGAGCTTCTTGGCCGGCTCGTCCCAGGCGGGCACAGCCCGGTCCTGGCCGTCGCGAACCGCGTCGTCGACCTCACACCGGACGGGCTACGAAGGTCGGCGATCAGCTCGGTCGGGACAGCGGACAAGCCGTTGCTGCTCACGGGTGTCCTTCTCGTGTGCGCGGTCCTGGCTGCGGTCGGTGGCGCCCAGGCCCGGCATCGGCCCGCTGCCACCGGCGTCCTGCTGGGGGTCCTGGCCGCCCTCGCGCTCCTGGCGCAGCTGCCTGAGCCGGACACGCACGTCCTCGGCGCGACCGCCGTCGCCCTCGGACTGGCCGTCGCCGCAGCGCTGGTGCTGCGGCTCCTGCTCACGGGTGGCCCGCGCAGACCGCTGCGCGGGCCGGCCATGACCGAGCGCCGCACCTTCCTGGCGCGCAGCGCCTGGACGGCCGCGGCGGTCCTCGTCGGCGGTGGAGTGGTCCGGCACCTCGCGCAGTCAGCCAGAGTGGACGCGCTGCGCGCCGCCGTCGGCCTGCCCGTCCCGGTGCGGCGCGCACCCGGCGACCTCGCCGCCGCGGACCTCGGCGTCCCCGGCGTGTCCCCGGTCCTGACCCCCAACGCGGCCTTCTACCGGATCGACACCGCCCTCGTTGTGCCGCAGGTCGACCCGAGCACGTGGTCCCTGACCCTGGACGGTCTCGTGGACTCCCCGTACTCCCTCA
>CAVXIB010000014.1:0-170702 GCA_963761695.1 uncultured Actinomycetota bacterium
ACGGCGCGGAAGCGCCAGCCACCGTTGCGCCGGTACAGCTCGCCCCAGACGAGTGCGGCGACCTGCGTCGAGTCCACGGGGTGGAAGCGAAGCTCGACGCCGTCGCCTCGTTGGCGGAGCACCGCCGCGGCGTTCTCTACGTAGGGGGCGTCGCCTGAGCTCAGGACGAGGACAACGCGTTCGTGCTGCCCCGTCAGCAGGGCGGTGTCAACGAGCGCGCTCGCGCCGTTCAGGACCACGGCACCCCCGCTGCTGTTCGGGTTGTTGTAGAAGATGAAGTCCTCGTCCCTCTCCACCTGCCCGCTGGCGCCCACGAGGAGCACCGACAGATCGGCCTGACCGGCCTGCAGGTCAATCTGCACGCGTGTGCTGGAGAGCGGGACGTTCTGTCCGGCAACCAACTGCTGCTGGCCCTGCTCGCTGCCTGCCGGCGCCGGTGCATCGTCAGGTGTCGGCTGGACAACCACCGCTGACGCCACGCCGTCACCCTCGTCGGAGCCTGTGTCGAGCGTGAAGTCCGCCTCCAGCGAGCTGTCGACGACAATCGGGTCGACGGCAAGAAGCTTGGTCGGGTCCTTGCTGACCCGAGCCTCGAGATGCGTGAGGCAGGCCGCGGGGTCGACGCGTGCCAAGTCCACGTCCAGGAATCGCTCACGACTGGTTGCGAACGCGATGATGCAGGGGCGGACCTCTCGGCCGGTGGCGGGGTCGGTACCACTGACGTAGCCGTTGAGGACGACGGTGCGAACGAGGGCCGCTCGATCGGACTCCAGGACTTCGTGCACGACGCGCAAAGCGGTCTGCCGCAGGACATCCGTGTAGAGGTTGCGGATCTGCGCTGCCGGTCGAGGGGCTGCTGTGACGCTGTCGGTGCTCTTGACGTACTTGTAGGACTTGTCAGCAGGCACGACAGCGACGCCAGGCAACTCGTAATCGATCTTGAGGTGAGCGGAGCCTGCGGCGTAGGTCAGGCTCCACGAGTGCGGGAAGCCGTCCGGGTACTCGGCTGCCTCCAGCACCAGGTCGAGGTACCGGACGACCGCGTCAGGTCGACGTTCCGCCAGACCGCGCTGCAACTCGCTGACCTGTTGGACGTGCTGCCGGTGCTCCTCGGCTCGTCGGGCCGCCTCCGCGTCGTGTCGTCGGCGCGCCTCCCCTACGCGGTCGGCGTGCTGTTGCGCCGCGACGGCGTGTGCGTCAAGGGCCTGCTGGTAGTCCGCCTGGACCTGCTGGGCCCTGGCGGCGTGCTTTGCGCCGGCGAACACACGGCCGAGCGCCGACGGGCCCTCGACGGTGAAGTCCCAGGCTTCGGGCGCCGCAGGAGGTACGCCGGCGATCGACGGGTCGAAGGCTGGGGTCGGCGGAGCCTGCTTGAGCGCTTCGAGGTCGAGGTGGTCGTCGACGGCGAGCGTCGCGACCAGGACGTTCTGCAGGAGCTCGACCTGCTGGTCGAGCTGTGCGGTGTCGTCGGCAGCCTCCTGAGTCCGCTCCTCGGCGTACAGCCGGTCCCGGACCTTCTGATCCTGCACCGAGGCGCGGGTACGGGCAGCGGCCTCCTGCCGGTACCGCTTGCCTGCGGCCCTGGCGAGCCGTTCCCGCTCCCGCTCGTTCTCCCGTTGGATCTGCACGAACGTGGCGAGTACGCCGCGTCGACGGGCCATGTCTGTCGCTCCTACCGGCTCAGGTCGACGCCGACATGGCCGTCGGCGGGGTGTTGCGCTTGGCTTTGGCGCCACTCGGGGGCCTCGGCGAGCTCGTGGAACTCCACGACGTGGTTGGCGCCGACCTTCTCGAGGGCGGCTCGGACCTCCGGCAGACTCACGCGGAAGAACTCCCTGCGCCGGTTGACCTGGTTCACCCGCCGAGCGTCGAACTCGCGGTGCAGTGCAGTCTCGAGGGAGACGGCGTCGTTGCTGAAGACGAGCGCGTGCACGTCGAACTTGAAGGGCACTGAAGCGCTACCGAGCTCGTAGACCCGCTGCATCGGGTCCTCGCGGCGGGTCATGCCGATCTTGACGACCCGTTCACCGAAGGCGCCGACGTTGGAGATGACGTAGACGTATCCGACGCGGATGTTCGCAGCCATCTCTTCTACCTCCTCGATGCTCTCGGTGATCTCGGCGAGCCGTTGGCGGGCCTCGCGCAGCCCGGCCTCGTCGCCGTTGGTCCGTGAGCGCTCCAGCAGGCTCTGGTAGTGCGACTGCTCCTTCAACAGCTCCTTCTTGCGCCGCTTGAACTCCTCCTGGTCTTTGGCCTCCTCCCGCTGTCGCTGCCGCTCCTCACGGGCGTCCTCCTTCTCCTGCTCAACTCGCAGGTAGTGGTCTGCCGTGAGCTGGAGCTCCTCCAATCTCAGCCCGTGGAACCCCTCGTCGATGGCGACGCCCATCGTGCTGCCGTTGGCCACGATGGCCTCGCGGGTCTGGTCCAGCCGCTTCTTCGCGGTGTCCACCGTGTGCGCGCGCACAGTTCGGACGCAATTGTCGGCCTCAATGTTGTATGTGCGCAACATCAGGTCGCCGAACTGGCGGACCAGGGCCGCGCCCTCCTTGAGGACCCGTTCACCATCCAGCCGGACGTGCCGCGCACCGCTGTGCGCTTGGTGATGGCGGTCTTGATGTGAGCGCGTAGGGCGTCCAAGCGTCGCTTGGAGGTCAGGACGTCATCGAGCGGGTGGCGGAACTGGTAATAGCCGGCCTGCTGCAGCAGCCGGAGTTCGTCGGTCTCCACGAGCGCGGCCCGAGCCGCGCTCACCTTCTGTTCCAGCCCGGCGAGCTCCTCCAGAAGCGCGTCGCGTCTCGCGGTGAGCGGCTCAAGTCTGTGCTCGGTGCTGCTGTGGTGGGACGCTGCTGGCGGGTCCGGCAGAGGGGGCGATCCGCCGTCACCTTCGCCGGGAGCTTCGACATTGACTCCGTAGTCCCGCGCGAGGCCAGCGAGACCGGAGGACCAACCCTGCCCGACCGCACGAAGCCGCCACGCCTCCCCGCGCCGGTAGACCTCGAGCAGAACCACCGTAGACAGGCCGGACAGTCCGGGGGGCCGGAAGGTCAAGGGCTCTCCGCCCTCCAGGGCAATCGCGACTCCGTCCAGGTCCCCACTTACGCCGCGGTCTGCTGCGACCACGATTCGCTCGACCGTAGGCGGGATGGCCTCCAGGTTGACCCGTAGCAGGGGCCCGTCGAGCGCGACCGCACCGCTGGGGTGCCTTGCGGCGTTGTAGAAGATGAAGTCAGCGTCAGCGCTCACCTGACCCTGAGCGTCCAGGAGCAGCGCGACAAGGTCCGCTTGCCAGTCCGGGGGCTGGAACAATCGGAGGCTCAGGCTGTCTGCGGGAAGCGGCACGTTCTGGCCGGCTGTCAGGTCCACGTGGCTGGCGATGCCCTTCAGGAAGGCGGAGGCTCGGCAGCATCTTGCTGCCCATCGCAGACGCCTGTGCTGCTTTGTCAGTCATTCGCCGCTTTTTCCTCGGCTGCGCCCCGCGCACGTCGACCTGCGCCGACAGGCGCAGCCCACGTCCGCGTGACCCGGGAGAAGGCGTCCGGGACCTACGCGGACTGACCACACAGGGTGAGCAAGGCGCCGACCTCAGCGGAGCCGCAGGTCCAGCGGGATCGGGATCAGCCCTCGCTGACCCTGATGAGGACCTTGCCCACGGTGCCCTGCTCGACGGCGTCGTGCGCGGCGGCGGTCTGCTCGAGCGGGAACCACGTCAGCGGCAGTCCCGCGTCCTCGCCGACCGGCAACGCGCCGTCGCGCAGGGCGGCGGTGATGTCCTCGGCGGCGTGGCGCAGGGGCTCGACGCCGACCGTGTAGAGCAGCAGGCCCTGCCAGCGGACGTTCTTGGCGAAGCTCGCGACGATCGGGGCGGTGAAGTCGGGGCCGCCGTCGTTCGCGTAGTAGCCGACGCTGCCGTGGTTCGCGAGCACCTCGACGTCGAGGGCAGCGTTCTTGCCCGGCGAGACCTCCACGACGTGGTCGACGCCCGCTGGAGCGACCGCGAGGATGTCGGCGGCGAGCGTGTCGGAGGGGTAGCGCACGACGTGGTGCGCGCCGGCGGCCCGCGCGAGCGCCTCCTTGGCCTGGCTGCTGACCGACGCGATGACCGTGGCGCCGGCCCAGGCGGCGAGCTGGACCGCGGCGTGCCCGACGGCGCCCGCGCCGCCCTGCACCAGCACGGTGCGGCCGGCCAGCGCGCCCGGCGACAGCCGGGTCGGCCCGTGCTCGTGCACGGTCAGCGCCCGGTGGGCCGTCATCGCGGGGACGCCCAGGCTGGCGCCGACCTCGAAGGAGACGCCGTCGGGCAGCGGCACCACCCGGTCGGCCGGCAGGACGGTCAGCTCCTGGGCGGTGCCGGTCGGGCGCTCGTGGGCGGCGAGGTGCACCCAGACGCGGTCACCGACGGCGAGCCCGGTCACCGAGGCGCCGATCGCGTCGACGACGCCGGAGCCGTCCTGGTTCGGCACGTTGTCGGCGAACGGGAGCGGCCCGTATCCCCCCGTCCGCGCCTTCCAGTCGGTCGGGTTCACCCCCGACACGACGACGCGCACGCGCACCTCGTCCGCGCCGGGTTCGGCGGACGGACGGTCGACGAGCTGCAGGACGGAGGAGCTGCCGGCGCGGGAGTAGCTGATGGCCTTCATGCAGGGGACAAGTCGGCCGCCCACCGCTGGTGTTCCGCCCGCCCTGCCGAGGGACCGACGCCCGCTGCGTCGTTCGACGGCGCGGCGGGTCTCAGCCGGCCTTGACGTCGTACCGGTCGGCCATCATGACCTTGTCCCAGACCCGCACGAAGTCGCGGACGAACAGCGCGGAACCATCGCTGCCGGCGTAGGCCTCGGCCACGGCCCGCAGCTGGGAGTTCGCTCCGAACAGCAGGTCGTTCCGGGTGGCCCGGTACACCGTGGCACCGCTCTCGCGGTCGTCGAGCGTGAACGACAGGCCCGCGTCGTCGGCCTTGGTCCACACGTAGTCCATGCTCGTCACCGTCTCGAAGAAGTCGGTGGTGAGCGTTCCGACGCGGTCGGTGAAGACGCCGGTGGCCGAGGCGTCGTGGTTGCAGCCGAGCGCCCGCAGCCCCCCGGTCAGGGCGACCCACTCGGGCGCGGACAGGTTCTGCAGCGCCGCCCGGTCGAGGAACATCTGCTCCGGCGGCACGTTCGGGGCGATCTCCGCGAAGCCGTCCATGACGAAGTTCCGGAACCCGTCGACGACCGGGGCCAGCCACTGGAAGCTCTGCACATCGGTCTGCTCCTGGGTCGCGTCGACCCGGCCCGGCGTGAAGGGCACCTCGACCTCGTGGCCGGCCGCCTTGGCGGCCTGCTCGACCGCGAGGCACCCACCGAGCACGATGAGGTCGGCGAGGCTGACCGTGCCCTCGCCCGAGGCGTTGAACTCGTCCATGACCCCGCGCAGGGCCTGGACCACAGGACGCGTGCGGCGGTTGACCACCCAGTCCTTCTGCGGCGCCAGGGCGAGCCGGGCACCGTTGGCGCCGCCCCGCTTGTCGGTGTCGCGGTAGGTGACGGCGGAGGAGAACGCGGTGAAGGCAAGGTCGGAGACCGACAGCCCCGCGTCCAGGATGGCCGACTTCAGCCGGGCCACCCCGGCCTCGCCGAGGAGCTCGTGCTTCCGGGCCGGCAGCGGGTCCTGCCAGGGGAGGTCGTCGGCGGCGACCTCGGGGCCGAGGTAGCGCGTCTTCGGTCCCATGTCGCGATGGGTGAGCTTGTACCAGGCCTTGGAGAACTCCTGCGTGAAGAGCTCGAAGTCGTCGAGGAACAGCCGGCAGACCTCGTTGTAGACCGGATCGACCTTCAGCGCGATGTCACTGGTCATCATCATCAGGTCGTGCTCGACGCCGTCCAGGTGCGCATCAGGGGTCTTCGGCGCGGCGTCGTCGATGGGCTTCCACTGCGTGGCGCCGGTGACGGGGTTGGTGGTCTTCTCCCACGCGAAGCGGAAGAGGTTCTCCAGGTAGGTGTTGTCCCACTGGGTGGGGTGCGGGGTCCAGGCGCCTTCGATGCCGTTCGTCATCGTGTGCTCGGCATGCCCGGAGCCCTCGGGGTTGTGCCAACCCAGACCCATCGCCTCCAGCGGTGCGATCTCCGGGGGCGGCCCGATCCGGTCGGCCGCCACCTTGCCGTGGCTCTTGCCGAAGGCGTGCCCGCCGGCGATGAGGGCCACGGTCTCGGTGTCGTTCATGGCCATGCGGCCGAAGGCGATCCGGATGTCGACGGCCGACGCGGCCGGGTCGCCCTCGGCGTTCGGGCCCTCCGGGTTGACGTAGATCAGCGACTGGTGCGTGGCGGCCAGCGGCTGCTCGAGCTGGTAGGTCGCGTCGCCGGGCTCACCGGTCCACCGCTTGTCGCGCATGACCATCGCGTCGTAGGAGCCGGGGTGGGTGTTGTCGAGGTACTCCGGGCCCCAGTACGTGGCGTCGTCGGCCTCCCACGCGTCCCGGCGACCGCCGCCGAAGCCATAGGTCGGCAGACCCATGATCTCCAGGGCGCAGTTGCCGGTGAGCACCATGAGGTCGGCCCACGACAGCGCGTTGCCGTACTTCTTCTTGATCGGCCAGATCAGGCGGCGGGACTTGTCGGTGTTGCCGTTGTCCCACCAGCTGCTGATCGGTGCGAACCGCTGCAGCGCCTCGCCGGCACCGCCGCGGCCGTCGGCGATCCGGTAGGTGCCGGCCGCGTGCCAGGCCATCCGGACCATCTGCGGGGCGTAGTTGCCGTAGTCCGACGGCCACCAGGCGACCGACGTCGTGAGGAAGTTCTTGATGTCAGCCTTGAGCTCGTCGAAGTCCAGGGCGTTGAACGCCGCTTCGTAGTCGACGTCCGCCAGGGGGTTGGCCGCCGCGCCGTCACGGTGCAGCTGCTCGACCCGCAGCCGGTTGGGGTACCAGTCCGAGAGCGTGGGCTTCGCGGTGTACGCCCCGCCGATCGTGTCGCCGCCGAAGGGGCAGGCCCCCTCGAGGACGTCGGGATAGACCTTGTACTCGGTCATGCGGTGCCTTTCGGGGAGCGGAACGAGGGACTGGCTCTGCATGGTGACCCCGCGGTCCCGGTGGGTCCGCAGCGGTGTGGCTCCCGCGGCTCTCAGGCGCGCGGGCCGCGGGGTGGCGGGCGTTACGCCGTGTGGCGCAGGACGGTCTCGACCACCCGGCCGGGCTGGTCCCAGTGCGGGAAGTGGCCACAGTGCTTCCACACCTCGACGACGGCGTCGGGGAAGCGCTGCTGCAGCGTCTTCGCCTGGCTGGGCAGCGTGACGCGGTCCTGCGCCCCCCACACGGCCAGCACCGGTCCCGGGAGCGAACCGGCGGGTGCGCCCTCCTGGTCCGGCCCCGTCGACAGCGCCCGGATGGCCGGACTGGTGCCAGGCGCATCGGCCAGGCCTTGCACCTCGCGGACGGCGTAGGACCGGTCGACGGCCCAAGGTCGCGCGGACAGCTGGGCCAGGAGTGCTGTCCGCCCGACGGGCGTGGCGAGCAGGGCCGGCAGGGCCGGGCGGAGCGCGCGGACGAGGGCGACGCTGGCCTGGAGCGTCGCGCCGAAGACCTTCTTCTGCGTGGGGCTCCAGAAGCCTCCGGGGTCCAGGGCGACGACGCGACGGCCCACCCCGCGGCGGGCCATCTCCAGGACGAGGCGGGCTCCCATGGAGCTGCCGACCAGATCAGCGCCCGCGAGATCCTCGGCGCGAAGGTGGGCCTCGAGCGCGTCGGCGACAGCGGCGAGGGTGTAGTCGCCGACCGGCATCGGGGTCCGGCCGAAGCCGGGCAGGTCCAGCCGCACCACCTCGCGACGGGCCTCGAGCCCGGCGAGCACCGGGCTCCAGGTGCTGCCGTCCGCGCCCACGCCGGGGACGAGGACCACGGGGCGACCTGAACCGGTCCGCTGTGTGTACACGAAGGTGTCCTGCCCACCGCGGCGGGTCTGCACCGCGATACGGCAGGTCGCCTCTCCGGCCCCGCCGAGCCGCCGTCGGCGCTCTACAGGACCTCGAGCTCCGAGGCCGCGGCCCGCACCAGGTCCCGGTCCTGACCGACCACCAGCAGGGCGTGTGGGAGCCGGGCGCACAGCATGACGACGTCGTCGCGCTCGGCGATCCAGGGGCCGTCCGCCCCGGCGAGGCGCTGGGCGTCGGGCGCCTCGGGGAACGGCTCGTCGGACACATACAGCACCACCCGGCGCCCGGCCGGGTCGCGGTAGGCGTAGCCGTCGACCGCCAGACCGTCGTAGCTGCCGCCCCCGGCGCCGACCTGCTGCAGGCGCAGCGAGGTCAGGTCGGGCGCCACCGCCTGCGGCAGACCCGACCCGGGCAACTTCTGGGCGGTGAAGTCGCGAACGGCCTCGGCCAGGGCGGCCGGCTCGGCGCGCTGCGGAGACCGGCCGGGCACCGCGCCGACCGTCAGCCCACCCAGCAGCAGAGCGCCCACCAGCCCGGCGGCGACCGCCACGGGCACGAACCGGGGCCATGCACGCGGTCCGGAACGCGATCGTCCCGACTCGGCCGGCTCCGTCGACGCAGCAGCGACCAGCGCCCGCACCCGGTCCCGGACGTCGACCGGCACCACGGAGCGCTGGGCCTCGAGCAGCGCGCGCCCCCGCCGACCCTGCTCGACCTCGCTGCGGCACTCGTCGCAGCTGAGCAGGTGCATCGAGAAGACGGCGCGCTCACCGGCGGACAGGTCGTCGCCGAGGTAGCGGGCGGCGTCAGCCTCGGGATCGTGCATCGCCACCCACCTCCCGGTCGTCCAGCAGGACCGCCAGGGCCTTGCGCCCGCGGTGCACCCGTGCGAGCACCGTCCCGCGCGGGGAGCCGGTGATCTGCGCTACCTGCGCGGCGGTGTGACCCGCCAGGTCCATCAGCGTGATGGCGTCACGCTGCACGCCCGGGAGCTGCTGCAGGGCGGCGCGCACCCGGGAGCCGTCGAGCTCGGCCAGGGCCAGCTCGGCGGTGCCGGCGCCGGCGTCGGCCCGGTCGAGCATCCAGTCCTCAGCCGCCACCTCGACCAGCCGGGCCGCCCGACGCCGGTGCGCGCTGCGCGAGGCGTTGAGGCAGATGGTCGACAACCAGGCCCCGGCGTCGGTCGGCCGGTCGCGACGCCAGCCGCGCAGGGCGAGCAGGCAGGTCTCCTGCATGAGGTCCTCGGCGTCCTGCGCAGTGCGGGTGAGGCCGCGGGCGAGGTTGTGCAGGCGGTCGAGGTGCTCGTGCAGCGCGTCGAGGAACTCACCGTCATCGCATGTCCCGTCATGGTCGCGCACGTCGGCGGCCTGCACACTCGGACGCCGCACCCTGGCCACTGATTGCACCTCCCCCGTCCGCGGACTTCCGACGACGGTGGTTCGTCCGAGCCGCTCCTCCGGACGCCTGCACCCCTGGGCAGCGGACCGGCCGCCACCACGCAACCCCCTCCGGCCGGCGTGTCGGGGTTGGTCCCAGTGCGGTCGCTCAGCCGACGGCTCTGCGTGCAGTCAGCCGTTCGGGCAGCGGTGCCGAGCAGCCGGGCAAGGGACCGTGCAATCACGGCCTCCGGTCGCGCGTCCCAGCCGGTGAGCGCCACACCCGGCGCACCCCTGTAGGAGGACGACCATGAGCGACACGACCACCCGCCGACCGCTGAGCACCGGCACCGCCGACGGCTCCTTCGCCGACGAGACCACGTCGCGGCGAGCCCGCGGCATCGCCCTCATCGTGGGTGGCCTGCTGATCGCCCTGCTGGTCGAGACCGAGATCGTCGCCCGGTACTGGTTCCCGGCCCTGACCGGACTGACCTACCTCGCGGCGGCCGCCGCTGGGCGCAGCCGGGGCACCCTGTGGGGGCCGGGCCTGGTCATCACCTCTGTCGGCGTCGCCGCGGCACTGTGGCTGCGCGACGGTCGCCCCGTCGACAGCTTCCAGTTCGTCGCGCTGGCTGTCATGGCCCTCGGGCTCGGTGGCGTCCTGGCCTCGCTGCTCGGCCAGGTGAAGGGCTTCGCGGTCTCGGCGATGAGCATCTCGATGCCGGTGCTGCTGTTCGGCGTCTTCGCGCTCCTGGAGCAGCAGGGGACCAAGCCCTTCGCCGGTTCGACCTGGGTCTACGTCGTTCTCCTCGTGGTCTGGGGCGCGTACGAGCTGCGTCCGGTCAAGGGCCGCTGACCTCGGGTCCGCGGATCTCGGAGCCACTGGCCTCGGGGCGGCGCGGCGGGTCGACCAGGCAGGGTCACGACCTCGTCGGGCAGCCCGGCCGCACCCACGGCCTTTCGCCCGAGGGCGGGGTGCGGTGCCAGGTGGGGCAGCCGTCGACGTACTGCACGGTGACCTGCGACGTCACGTGTCCACCAGGCCGCGCGCGACGTCGGCCAGGGTGGGTCCGGTCACGCTCGGCGGCGTGAACACGTCGGGCCACGGGGTGCCCCGTCGGTCGATGTACCCCGTCGTCATGCCGACGGCTGCCGCCCCGTGCAGGTCCCACGGGTGCACGGCCACCATGGCGCAGGCCGCCAGCGCCACCCCGCACTCGCGCGCGGCGTAGCGGTAGGCGTCCGGATGCGGCTTCCACCGTCCCGCGTCGTCGACCGACAGCCGTCGTTCGACCAGGTCGGCGACTCCCGCGCGCTCCAGCAGGCCCTCGGTCTGGCTCGTCGACCCGTTGGTGAGCGTCACCACCCGCACGCCCGCCTCGGCCAGGGCGGAAAGACCCGCCGGGACGTCCGGGTGCACGTCCAGCTTCCGCACGGCGGACAGGACGTCGGAGACCGCCTCGGGCACGGGTCGGGTCAGCCCCGCCTCGTGCGTGAGCAGGCCCGTGAGTCCGGCGGCCCCGACGTCGGGGAAGGTGCGCGCGCTCCCGCTCGCCGCCAGGGCGAAGCCGTCACGCAGGACGCCGGCGAACCAGGTCTCCAGCAGGTGAGCCGGCGCCCCGACCGCGGTGAACGCCGCCCGCAGAGGCTCCAGGTCCGACAGCGTCTCGTTGACGTCCAGGACGACCAGCTGCGGCCTGCCCACGGCCGTCAGCTGCCCGACTCGAGGTGCTGCTTGAGCCCCTGGACGCCGCCCTCGATCGAGGGACCGACCATGGCCGACAGCTCGTCCGGGGTGATCTCGGTGCTGTAGACGACCAGCGTGCCGTCGCCGTCCTCGAGCACGTCGACCGTGCCGAGGTGATGCTCCACCGGCAGGCCGCCGGTGATCCGGTACTGGAAGCGGCGCAGCTCGGCGTCGACGTTGACGACGTCCTCCTGCAGCTCGTGGCCGCCCGCCAAGGTGCAGGTGCGGGTGCCGTCACCCGCCGTGGCCTGCTCGATGCCGGGGAACCAGGCCGAGATGCCGGCCGCGTCGGACACGACCCTCCAGACGTCGTCGGCGGGGCGGGCGATCCGGACGGTCGAGCGCAGCGAGGCCACGGACAGGCTCCTTGTTCGGGGAGGAACGGTCCCGGTCCCTGTGCCCCCGGCGTCGCCGCACACGCGTCCGCGCCCCGGCGGGGACGCGAGCGGCCGGGCTCTGGGCCGACCCCGGGTAGGTTCGGCGGAGCCGGGGTCAGCGTCGTGCAGTCGGTCCGACCTCCCGGCCCGACCCGACAGGCCTCATGACCTCCCCTGCGTTGCGCCCCGTCCGCTCGTCCCCGCCCTCCCCGCGCCTGCCGTCCTGGGCGGCGAACCCGACGGTGCTGCGCACCGAGGTGCTGGCCGGCCTGGTGGTGGCGCTCGCCCTGATCCCCGAGGCGATCTCGTTCTCGATCCTGGCCGGGGTCGATCCCCGGGTGGGGCTGTTCGCGTCGTTCACGATGGCGGTGACCATCGCGTTCACCGGCGGCCGCCCGGCCATGATCAGTGCGGCCACCGGCGCCATCGCCCTGGTGGTGGCGCCGCTGGCCAAGGAGTACGGACTGGGCTACCTGGTGGCCGCGGTCATCCTCGGCGGCCTCCTGCAGATCGTGCTGGGGCTGGTGGGCGTGGCCGGTCTCATGCGCTTCCTGCCGCGCAGCGTGATGGTGGGCTTCGTCAACGCCCTCGCCATCCTCATCTTCGTCGCCCAGCTGCCCCACCTGATCGGGGTGACCTGGGTGGTCTACCCGCTGGTCGCGCTCGGCCTGGGCATCATCTACGGGCTCCCGCGCATCACGACCGCGGTCCCGGCGCCGCTGGTGGCGATCGTCGTGCTCACCACGCTGACCGTGACCGCGGCGATCGTGGTGCCGACGGTCGGCGACGAGGGGGAGCTGCCCGACAGCCTGCCGCTGTTCGGCCTGCCCGACGTGCCGGTCTCCTTCGAGACGCTGCGCATCGTCGCGCCCTACGCCGTGGCGCTGGCCCTGGTCGGGCTGCTCGAGTCGCTGATGACCGCCAAGCTCGTCGACGACATCACCGACACCCACTCGGACAAGACCCGCGAGTCGTGGGGGCAGGGCGTCGCGAACATCGTCACCGGCTTCTTCGGCGGGATGGGCGGCTGCGCCATGATCGGCCAGACGATGATCAACGTGAAGCAGTCCGGAGCGCGGACCCGGCTGAGCACCTTCCTGGCGGGGGTGTTCCTGCTGCTGCTGGTGGTGGTGCTCGGCGACGTCGTCGCGCTGATCCCCATGGCGGCGCTGGTCGCGGTGATGGTGCTCGTCTCGATCAGCACCTTCGACTGGCACAGCGTGGCGCCGGCGACGCTGCGCCGGATGCCCAAGAGCGAGACGTCGGTGATGGTCGTGACCGTCGCGGTCGTGGTCGCCACGCACAACCTCGCCTACGGCGTGGCCGCCGGGGTGCTGACCGCCACCATGCTGTTCGCCCGCCGGGTGGCTCACCTGGTCGAGGTCTCGAGCACGCGGTCCGCGGACGGTGGCGAGGTCGTCTACGCCGTCGACGGCCAGGTCTTCTTCGCGTCCAGCAACGACCTCGTCTACCAGTTCGACTACGCCGACGACCCGCAGCGGGTCGTCATCGACATGACCCGCGCCCACGTCTGGGACGCCAGCTCGGTGGCGGCGCTCGACGCGATCACGGCCAAGTACGCCCGGCGCGGCAAGACGGTGCAGATCGTGGGACTGAACCCGCACAGCGCGACCATGCACGACCGGTTGGGCGGACGCCTCGGCGGTCACTGATCCGCCGGCCCACGTCACCACCCGGTCGGGGTATCCACGCACCCCCCACCTGCGACGATGGGCTCGCATGGACCGGAACCCGCCTGCGTGCCCCCTCCCCGGGGCGTCGCGGTGACGGCCGGGGTGTCGGCCGCCATCCGGCCGCTGCTGCTCCTCGCGGCCGAGCAGGCCGGGCTCGACGGCGTCCTGCTGGTACGCCGGCAGGACGCGCGCTGGGTGGTGCTCGAGACGTCCGACCCCGCGTCCGCGCTCCCCGTCGGCCTGGACGTGCCGTGGTCGCGGACCCTGTGCGCCGCCGTGGTGGACGGACTGGCACCCTCGCTGGTGCCCGACCTGCGGGTCGAGGAGCTGCTCAGCAGCCGGGCCCACGAGCTCGGCATCGGCATCGGCTCCTACGTCAGCGTCCCCCTGCACGACGACGCCGGCGCCCTGCTCGGCACCCTGTGCGGCTGGTCGACGCAGGTGCTGCCCGGGCTGCTGCGGTCCGGCCCCCTGCTCCGGGCGCTGGCCGAGGCCTGCGGCGCGCTGCTCGGCGCCGACCTCGCCCTCACGGCGAGCCGGGCGCGCGGTGATCTGCTCGCTCCGGACGCCGACCTCGGCCGCCACACGGGACTGCTGAACGACGCCGCCTGGGAGCGCCAGGTCGACCACCACGAGCAGCGCTGCGCCCGGCTCGGGGCCACCTGCTCGATGCTGCTGGTGGACCTGCGGACCCCTGTGACGACGCCCGAGGTGCTGCTCGCCCTCATGGAGGGGCTGCAGGGCGGCGACTGCATGGTGCGGTCCGGTACCGGGGCGCTCGCCCTGCTGCTCGTCGACGCCGGCGTCGAGCAGGCCTGCTCCCGGGCCGACGCACTCGGAGCGGCGCTCGGCCGGGCCGGGGTCGACCACCGCAGCAGCACGGCGACGTCAGGTCCCGGGCGCAGCCTGCGCTCTGCTTTGGCCAACGCCGAGCGCAGCCTGCGCCGAGCCCGCTGGGCACCGGGGTCGTCCCCGCTCGCCGCAGCCCCGGCCGAACGCGTGCGGCAGCTGCTGGACCAGGCGCGCCTCCAGCTCGGCCAGGAGATCGCGTTCCTGTCCGAGCTCACCCCCGACGAGCAGGTGTTCCGGCACGTCGTCGCTCCGCCGGGCTTCCCCCTGCAGGCCGGTTCCCGCAAGGCGGCCGCGCAGAGCCTGTGCCGCCGCATCGTCGACGGTGTCCTTCCCGCCCTCATGGGCGACGCCGCCCAGCACCCTGCGGCGCAGGAGGTGGCCGAGGTGCGGGCAGGGTTGGTGGGCAGCTATCTCGCTGCTCCTGTGCGGCTGTCCGACGGTCGGGTCTACGGCACTGTCTGCGTCCTGTCGTCGACGCCGACCACCGGACTGTCCCCCCGGCACGCCGTCGTGCTGCAGGTCGTGGCCGACGCCCTCGGGCAGCACGTGGAGGCCGAGCTGGAGGCCACCAGCGACCGACGCAGGGCGCACGACGACCTGGCGGCGCTGCTCGCCTGCGGCGGACCGCAGGCGGTCTACCAGCCGGTGGTAGCGACTGACGGGCTCACCGTCGTGGGGGTGGAGGCGCTGACCCGCTTCCCGGACGGCCGCAGCCCGCTGACCTGGTTCCTGGAGGCCGCCCGCCACGGCACCGGCGTGCGGCTGGAGCTGGCGGCCTGTCGCACCGCGCTGCGCGCACTCCCCGAGCTGGCGGGCTCCGGCCGCTTCCTGGCCGTCAACCTCTCGCCGGCGGCGCTGGCCGATCCCGAGGCCGCCGCGCTGCTCGGTGAGGTGGAGGCCTCCGGGCTGCTGCCGGCGCTCGTCGTGGAGATCACCGAGCACGAGGCCGTCCACGACTACGACGCGCTGAACCGGTTGCTCGCCCCCTGGCGGTCGGCCGGGATGCGGCTGGCGGTCGACGACACCGGCGCCGGCCACTCGAGCCTGCGGCACGTCCTGCTGCTCGAGCCCGACGTCATCAAGCTCGACCGCGAGCTCGTCACCGCCGTCGAGGGCGACCGGACCCGGGCCGACCTCATCGCCTCGCTGGTGGCCTTCGCCGACCGCAGCGGGCGTGCCCTGGTGGCGGAGGGCGTCGAGACCGCGGCCGAGCTGGCCTGCCTGACGCGGCTGGGCGTGCACCTGGTCCAGGGCTTCCACCTGGCGCGGCCGGCCGCCGAGCTGGTGCTGGAGATCGAGCGGGCCGCGCCCCTGCGGCTGCCCGCCCCCCGCAGCCCGCAGTGCCCCGCGACGACCGTCTGAGGTCGGACTACTCGTCGCAGCCGCAGACGCCCGACGGCGACCGCACCTGGAAGCAGGACGGGCAGGTGGCCGACTTGATGGCGGCGGTGTTGACCGCGGCCTCGGCCGCCAGGGTCGCCGCGCGGGTGGCGGCGGCGCGGGCCGAGCGCTGCTTGGCCTTCTGGGCCGCGGCGTCCTTCTCGGCGGTGACGATCGCGGCGGCGCTGATGGTGTCGGCGTGCTCGGCCTCGAACATGCGCTGACGCACGGTGTCGGGCACGAAGTCCATCGTCTGCACGCACAGGTGGACGGCCACCTCGACGTCGTCCTGCTCCAGCGCGACGATCTCGACGACGTCGCCGTGCACGAGCTCGGGGTCGGCGGCGCACCGGCGGTCGATCTCGATCACCGCGGCGTCGACGCCGGCCTGCACCTGCGCCGACACCTCGTCGACCTCCTGCTCGGCGCCCGCGGCCGGATCGGTGGTGGTGTCGGTCTCGCGTCATGGGTCCAGCCTCTGCTCTCGAGCGTTGCGACGACCGGTGGTAGGCGCCGTTCTGCCTCCAGTCTCGCAGCAGGACGCGCCGGGCGTGCCGGAGCGTCCCCGGCGGGGCAGGATCGGGCGGTGCGGGGAGACGGGGACGGCTGGGCGCGGTGCGCCCTGGGGCACCGCCACTGGGGGGTGCACGGTGCGGCCGGGTCTGCTGCTGACCGCCCGCGACGAGGCCGGCGGACTGCGGGTCCTCCTGCAGCACCGGGCCGCCTTCTCCCACCACGGCGACACCTGGGGTGTGCCGGGGGGTGCGCGCGACGGGGCGGAGTCGTGGGTACAGGCGGCGCTGCGCGAGGCCGCCGAGGAGACCGGTCTGGACGCCGCCACCGTCGTCGTCGACGGAGAGCATCCGGACGACCACGGCGGCTGGCGCTACGTGACGGTCCTGGCCCGGGCGCCCCGGCTGCTCGAGGTGCACGCCCTCGACCGGGAGAGCACCGCCGTGGCGTGGGTGGCGGTGGACGACGTCGAGCACCTCGTGCTGCACCCCGGCTTCGCCGCGTCGTGGCCGGCCGTGCGCGGTCAGCTGTTGCGGAACAGCGCGAACAGCTCGCCCGGCCCGTAGGTCAGGCAGACGCCACCGGTGGTGGCGGAGACCAGCATGACGATGAGCACCCAGGCCGCGCCCCGGCGCCAGCCGCTCGCCTGCCCCGGCATCGACGGGGGCAGGTAGGCCGCGGGCAGCACCCCGGGCCGGTGCAGCTCCTGCCAGTGCGGGTCGACCTCCTGCGCATCACGACCGTCGGGGACGTCGTCGTACTCGGGGCGGCTCATCCGAGCAGCAGGTACAGGCCGCCGACCGTGAACGCCACCATCACCAGCAGCAGCGGGTACTGCGAGGTGCGCGCCTCCGACCCGGAGCTCAGGCGCACCGCCCGGTCATGGGCCAGCACGACGCCGAGCACGTGACCGATGACGATCGCGGCGACCTGCACGTAGGCGATGGTCGTGGTCGAGACAGCGGCGTAGTCGATGGCGTTGGAGGCCGTACCGAACAGGTCCCGGCCGGTCTGGAACGGGTCGCTCGCCAGGATCCAGGTGAGCTGGCCGTCGAGCAGCAGCAGCGAGAAGTAGTGCGCGATGGCGTAGCCCACGGCGATCGGCACCACCGAGTGCGCGAACTGCGGCGGGCCCTCGCCGGTGCCGGAGATGCGGCCGGCCAGGGCGGTGGCCCCGGCGTACAGGCCGCCGACCGCCAGCACCAGCAGGACCAGGCCGATCGTGGGCGGGAGCGCGGCGGTGTCGCCCTGCAGGCCCGGACCGTTCTGCCAGTACTGCGTACGGGTGACGCCGTCGAAGGCGGTGCTGCCGACGAGCACCACGACGAAGCCGGACAGGCCCGGGACGCGGGGGGTGCCGTCGACGCCGTCGAGCGGGTTGCGCAGCACCAGGCGACCGTCGTCGCGCCGGCCGAACGGTGACAGCCGCGCGACGAGGGTGCTGTACACCTCGAAGGCGTCGCCCCGGGCGAACCATCCGGCGCCGAACCACAGGGCGGCGATGAGCTGGACCACGCCGTAGAGCACGAGGAACAGCCCGACCGAGGCGGGGCGGCTCCGCTCGGGGTAGGCCAGCTCGAGCCAGGCGTAGGCGAGCAGGAAGCCGGTGGCCGGCCACAGGCCGAGCCGGTCCATCCGGTCGGCGGCCGGAGCGGGGCCGGTGAGCACCTCGAGCAGGCGGTGCAGGGTGCGCAGCGGGTTGACCCGGCGCCAGATCGGGCCGAGCAGCAGGCTGGCGGGCACGAGCCCCACCCAGAACGTCACGTAGAAGGCGTAGACCGCCAGGTTCTCCGGCGGCTCCACCGGGCCCACGAGGGCGACGCGCGACGAGCAGGCCGGTGACCCCGAGCACGAGCAGCCGCAGGACCCACGTGAGCACCGGGTCGTCGACCACCCGTTGCAGCGCTGTCGGGAAGGGCCGGCCGCCAGCATCGCCCCGCAGGCGCGACCGGGGCCAGAGCAGGCCGAGCGCACCGAAGGAGACGAGCACCGCGAGGGCCGCACCGGTCAGCGCGAGACCGAGGGGGACGGGCAGGTCGGCCCGGGTGCCGACGCCGTGCGCGAGCACGACGACGTCGGAGCGTGCGGTCACTGGACCTGCAGGCGCGTGAGCACCACCTTCGACTCCTCGAGCTCGGCCTCGAAGACGCCCGGCCCGGTCCGCGACGAAGTCCAGCGAGACCGCCTGCCCGGGGGTGGTGTCCACGTGCAGGTCGTAGCCGTGCAGGTGCACCTCGTCGACGACGTCGGCGGTCACGGTGAGGCGCACGCGGTCGCCGAGCTTGACGGGCACGCGCCCGGTGTCGCCGGTGACCTTGCCGCCGACGACGGTCAGCGTCACCCCGGTGGCGTCGTCGGGCGTCGGGGCCTCAGCGGACGGGGCCACCGATGGGGCTGCCGACGCCGACGCCGCGGCACTGACCGGGGGGGCGGACGGCAGCGCTGTGGTCTGCTCGCTCTCGCCGCCGCACGCTGCCAGGGCCAGCGGCAGGGCCAGCAGGAGCGCGGGCAGGCGCAGGCGGGCGGGGCGGGTGCGGGAGGTCGTCACGCGGGGATCGTTCCACGGAGCGTGTGATCCGGGTGTGAGGTGCTCTAGCGTCCGGTCCATGAGCGGCGGCGGACAGGTGCAGCGATCGACCGAGGTGGCGGCGTCACCCGAGCGGGTCTGGGAGCTGGTGAGCGACCTGCCCGGCATGGGGCGCTTCAGCCCCGAGGCGACCGGAGGCAGCTGGGTCAGCGGTGGCGGGCCGGTCGCCGGGGCGGTGTTCCGGGGGCAGAACGCCAACGGGAGCCGCACCTGGAGCACCCGGGCGACGGTCGTGCAGGCCGAGCCCGGCCGGTGCTTCGTCTTCGAGGTCGCCTCGGTGGGCCTGAAGGTGGCCCGCTGGAGCTACCTGATCGAGCCGACCGAGGCCGGTTGCCGGGTGACCGAGACCTGGTTGGACCGCCGCGGCGCGCTCATCAGCGCGATCGGTGCGCGGGTGACCGGCACGCCCGACCGTGAGGCCTTCGCCGGCACGTCGATGGAGCGCACACTGGAGCAGGTCAAGGCCTACGCCGAGAGCGCCGACGCCGCCTCCTGAGAGCCAGGTCACAGGCCGGCCCGAGGTCTGACACCATGGTCGACGGCGTCCCCTGGCGCCGTCCCCCTCCTGGGCCGATCACCACCCGTGGCCGGTCCGGGGTCGGGACGAGGTGCACCCGTCCGGCCACCCCGGACCGGGTCCGAGCGCACGAGGAGCAGTCGATGACGACCCCGTCGGTGGACGCGATCGCCCGGCAGACCGAGGCCACACAGGTCGCCACCAGTACGAGCGCCGGGCCCGAGCTCGTACAGCTGCTCACCCCGGAGGGCGAGCGGGTGACCCATCCCGACTACTCCCTCGACCTGACCGACCAGGAGTATCGCGACCTCTACCGCGACCTGGTTCTGGTCCGCCGGATCGACGTCGAGGCCACCGCGCTGCAGCGCCAGGGTGAGCTCGGCATCTGGGCGGCGCTCCTCGGCCAGGAGGCGGCGCAGGTCGGTTCGGGCCGGGCCATGCGCACCCAGGACTTCGCGTTCCCGACCTACCGCGAGCACGGCGTCGCCTGGTGCAAGGGCGTCGACCCGCTCAAGCTGCTCGGCCTGTTCCGCGGCGCGAGCCTCGGCGGCTGGGACCCCCAGGAGAAGCGCTTCAACCTGTACACGATCGTCATCGGTTCGCAGACGCTGCACGCCACGGGCTACGCCATGGGCATCCAGAAGGACGGCGCCGTCGGCGACCCCGAGACCGGCGAGGCGGCCATCGCCTACTTCGGCGACGGCGCCAGCAGCCAGGGCGACGTCAACGAGGCGTTCATCTGGGCGAGCGTCTACAACGCCCCCGTCGTCTTCTTCTGCCAGAACAACCAGTGGGGCATCAGCACGCCCACCACGACCCAGACGCGCATCCCGCTGTACCAGCGCGCCCGGGGCTTCGGCTTCCCCGGCGTCCGGGTCGACGGCAACGACGTCCTGGCCACCTACGCCGTCACCCGCAAGGCGCTCGACGACGCGCGCACCGGGCAGGGCCCGACCTTCGTCGAGGCCTTCACCTATCGGATGGGCGCGCACACCACCTCCGACGACCCCACCCGCTACCGGCTCTCGCAGGAGCTCGAGCAGTGGAAGCTCAAGGACCCGCTCGAACGCATGAAGGCGTTCCTGTACAAGCAGCAGATCGTCGACAGCGCCTACTTCGAGGGGCTCGAGGCCGAGTCCGACGAGCTCGCCGCCCGGGTCCGCAAGGGCTGCCTGGAGATGGCCGACCCCGACCCGGTGTCGATGTTCGACGCCGTCTACGCCGAGCAGACCGACCTGCTGCGGCGCGAGCGCGAGGAGTTCCTCGCCTACCACGCCGGATTCTCCGCAGAGGCGGCCCACTGATGCCCACGCTCACCCTGGCCAAGGCCGTCAACGAGGGCCTGCGGGCTGCGATGGAGCGCGACCCCAAGGTCGTGCTCATGGGCGAGGACATCGGCAAGCTCGGCGGCGTCTTCCGGGTCACCGACGGCCTGCAGAAGGACTTCGGCGAGGACCGCGTCTTCGACACCCCGCTCGCCGAGAGCGGCATCATCGGCACGGCCATCGGGCTGGCCATGCGCGGCTACCGGCCGGTCTGCGAGATCCAGTTCGACGGCTTCATCTACCCGGCCTACGACCAGATCGTCAGCCAGCTCGCGAAGCTCCACTCCCGCTCCCGCGGGCAGATCACCGTCCCCGTCGTCATCCGGGTGCCCTTCGGGGGCGGCATCGGGGCGGTCGAGCACCACAGCGAGAGCCCCGAGGCCTACTTCGCGCACACCGCAGGCCTGAAGGTGCTGGCCGTCTCGAACCCGGCCGACGCCTACTGGGGCATCCAGGAGGCGGTCGCCAGCCCCGACCCGGTCCTGTTCTTCGAGCCCAAGCGCCGCTACTGGGAGAAGGCCGACGTCGACCTCGACGTGGCACCGACCGGCTCCCGCTTCTCGGCCTCGGTCGCCCGGCCCGGCCGCGACGTGACGCTGCTCTGCTACGGCCCGATGGTGAAGACCTGCCTGCAGGCGGCCGAGGCAGCTGCCGAGGAGGGCAAGGAGATCGAGGTCGTCGACCTGCGCGGCCTGAGCCCGCTCGACATGACGACCGTGCTCGAGAGCGTGCGGCGGACCAGACGCTGCGTCGTCGTGCACGAGGCCCCGACGTCGCTCGGCCTGGGCGCCGAACTGGCTGCCCGGCTGCAGGAGGAGCTGTACTTCGAGATGGAGGCGCCGGTGCTGCGCGTCGGCGGCTACGACATCCCCTACCCGCCGTCGCGGCTGGAGGAGGAGTACCTCCCCGATCTCGACCGCGTGCTGTTCACCGTCGACAAGAGCCTGGGGTTCTGAGCGTGTCCCGCATCCGTGAGTTCACCCTGCCCGACCTCGGCGAGGGGCTGACCGAGGGCGAGATCCTGCAGTGGATGGTGGCGGTCGGTGACGTCGTCACCCTGAACCAGCCGATCGTCGAGGTCGAGACAGCGAAGGCCGCGGTCGAGGTGCCGTCGCCGTTCGCCGGCGTCGTCACGCGGCTGTTCCATGCCGCCGGCGAGACGGTCGACGTCGGGGCGCCGATCATCGCCTTCGACACCGACCCGTCGGCCGGTCCGCTCGAGCAGGCAGCAGCCAACGCGGCCGCCGGCGCGGCGGCGAACCCGGTCGAGTCGGCGGCCCCGCGCCGGGTGTCGGCCGTCGGGGACCACCCCGAGGTGGGCGACATGGTGCCGACCGGTGCGTTCGAGCCGGGCATCGAGGGCTCACCGGCGCCCAAGGCCGCCGGTGAGGGCGCGCTCATCGGCGAGGTCGGGGCCAACGGGCGCACCGCCACCCTGGTGGGGCCCGGTCCGAAGCAGACCGTGGCCAAGCGCCGGGCCCGCGGGGGCGACGCCCCCGTGGCGGCGCAGCCCGACCCGGAGCCCGCGCGGACCTCCGCCGGCCAGGTCGGTCGGGCCGCGGAGGTGCGGGTGGGCCGCGCCGAGGGCGCCGTGACGGTGCTCGCCAAGCCGCCGGTCCGCAAGCTGGCCCGCGACCTCGGGGTGGACCTCGCGGCCCTCACCGGGACCGGTCCGGGCGGGACGGTCACCCGCAACGACGTGCAGGACGCCGCGACGGCGCGTTCGGCCAGCCCCGCGGGAGCGGCCACGCCGGCTGTGGACCCGGCGACCCGCGAGCGGCGCATCCCCGTCAAGGGCGTGCGCCGGCTGACGGCGTCGGCGATGGTCGGGAGCGCCTTCACGGCGCCGCACGTCACCGAGTTCATCACCCTGGACATGACGCCGACCATGGAGCTGATGGCCCGGGTCAAGGCGCTGCCGGAGTTCCAGGGCGTGAAGGTGACGCCGCTGCTGTTCGTGGCGAAGGCCCTGCTCCTCGCGGTCTCCCGCAACCCGGAGATCAACAGCACCTTCACCGAGGACGAGATCGTGGTGAAGGACTACGTGAATCTGGGCATCGCGGCGGCCACTCCCCGCGGGCTCATGGTGCCGAACGTCAAGGACGCCGACACCCTCGACCTGCTCGGACTGGCCAAGGCGCTGCAGCAGCTGACCGAGACCGCCAAGGCGGGCAAGACCGCTCCGGCCGACCTGCAGGCGGGCACGATCACGATCACGAACGTGGGCGTCTTCGGGGTCGACAACGGGACCCCGATCCTCAACCCGGGGGAGTCGGCCATCCTGTGCTTCGGCGCGGTGCGGCCCACCCCGTGGGTGGTGGACGACCAGATCGTCGTGCGGCAGGTGACCCAGCTGGCCCTGTCCTTCGACCACCGCAATGTCGACGGGCAGCTCGGGTCGCAGTTCCTGTCCGACGTCGCCCGGGTGCTGTCCGACCCGACGACGGCGCTGCTCTGGGCCTGACTCGGGTTCCCGGGGCGGCCTGGCACGGGGGCGACCGCGGGGGGTGATCTCGCGGGGTGGTCCCTGGGGGGTGGTCCCTGGGGGGTGGTGCCTGGGGGTGGCGGGCCCCCGAGTTCCCCCCTTTCTGCGGTGATCTTCCCTGGGTGGTGGTGGACGCGCCGGGGGGAGCCGCCAGGGGCGGAAGATCACCGCGGGTGGGGTGTGGGCGGGGGTCGTCCTTGCGGTGATCTTCCCTGGGCGGTGGTGGACACGCCGGGGGGAGCCGCCAGGGGCGGAAGATCACCGGGGACAGGGGCACCGCGGCTGGGGATCACCGCACCGGGGATCACCGCGGACGGGCCATCACCGCAGAAGCGGTCACACCGCCTGTGGCGCAGGTCTGTGAGGCACGAGATGGACCGACGTCACGGCCGGCGGCGCGATCACCGGCGCCCTCCGGGCGTTGTACCGGGTGTCGAACCTTGAAGGAGGCCCACCATGAGCCTGTTCCGCTCCGCTCGCAGCACCCGCCCGGCCAAGGCCGTGACCGGTACCCGCACCCGCCGCGCCCTCGCGCGCGCCCTCGCCTCGGCCCCCACCCCCGAGGCGCGCCACGAGTTGCTCGCCCTCTCGACGCGCCTGTAGCAGCCGGTCCCCGGCTCAGTCGAGGGTGATCCTCAGACTGAGTCGCTCGGTCCGCGGCTGTCGCTTCACCAGCTCGATCCCGCGCTCGATGCCCAGCACGAGGCGATGCTCGATCGGGTACTTGGCGGCGATGGCCGCACGGGCCGGACCCGGGTCCTCGACGATCCGGGCCGTGCCGGTGCGGGTCACAGCGTCGTCGGCCACAGCCCCGAAGCGTCCGCAGGGACGCAGCTCCACGCGAGGATCGTCGCGCAGCCGGGACACCTTGCCGCTACCGCGCGGCGTCAGGACCAGCAGACCCTGCTCGTCGGTGGCGATCCACACCGGAGTGGGCACGGGCGCGCCGCTGCGCCGGAAGGTGGTCAGCAGCACGAAGCGCGCCGTCCCGAGGTCGTCGCGCAGGGTCATGCCCGGAACGTAGCCCGGACGCCCGTGGAGTCCGCACACGATTGCTCCGGCAGACTGGACGACGTGACGACGACGCCGCAGCGCCAGGCCCGTGTCCGCGCTCCAGAGCTGGCGGGGGCCGGCGGCTGGATCGGGACGGGGGGCACGGACCTGACCCTCGCGGGGCTGCGCGGGAAGATCGTTCTGCTCGACTTCTGGACCTTCTGCTGCGTGAACTGCCTCCACGTCCTCGACGAGCTGCGGCCGCTCGAGGAGCGTTTCGCCGACGTCCTCGTGGTCGTCGGCGTCCACTCCCCGAAGTTCGCCCACGAGGCCGAGCACGACGCCGTCGTCGCCGCCGTGGAGCGGTACGAGGTGCACCACCCCGTGCTCGACGACCCGGGCCTGCTCACCTGGTCGCAGTACGCCGTGCGGGCCTGGCCCACGCTCTGCGTGGTCGACCCCGAGGGCTACCTCGTCCACGTCGCGTCCGGCGAGGGTCACGCCGAGGGGCTGTCCCGGCTGATCGAGCAGCTCGTGGCCGAGCACGAGGCCAAGGGGACGCTGCACCGCGGTGACACGCCCTACGTGGCGCCCCCCGCAGCGGACAGCGAGCTGCTGTTCCCCGGCAAGGCGATCGCTGCTGCCCGGGGGAGACCTGCTGGTCAGCGACACCGCCCACCACAGCCTGGTCCGGATGTCCGGCGAGGACGTCGTGCGCCGGTACGGCACGGGCGAGCGCGGCCTGCTCGACGGCGCCGCGCCGACCTTCGCCGAGCCGCAGGGGCTGTGCCTGCTCGACGACGGGACCGTCCTGGTCGCCGACAGCGTCAACCACGCCCTGCGCCGCCTGGACCTCGACAGCGGGATGGTCACGACGGTCGCCGGCACCGGAGAGCAGTGGCGTCCCGGCGACCCGCTCGTCGGCGACCCGACGTCGGTGCGGCTGTCGACGCCGTGGGACGTGTGCCTGCACGACGGCGCCGTCGTCATCGCGATGGCAGGCACGCACCAGCTGTGGAGCCTGCGCGACGGGTCGCTCGAGGTGATCGCCGGCACCACCGGTGAGGGCCTGCGAGACGGCGAGGCCACGAGGGCCTACCTGGCCCAGCCGAGCGGCCTGGCCTCCGACGGGGAGCGGCTGTGGTTCGTCGACAGCGAGACCAGCTCGCTGCGGTGGTGGCAGGCCGGCGAGGTGGGTACCGCCGTCGGCACGGGGCTGTTCGACTTCGGCTTCCACGACGGCCCGGCGTCGGAGGCGCTGTTCCAGCACCCGCTCGGGGTGACGCTCCTGCCCGACGGCAGCCTGGCCGTCTGCGACACCTACAACGACGCCGTCCGCCGGTACGACCCCGTCACCGGTGAGGTGACCACGCTGGCCACCGGAGTGCGCGAGCCCTCTGGGGCGGTGGTGGTCGACGGAGACCTCGTGGTGGTGGCGAGTGCCGCCCACCGCCTCGAGCGTCCGGTCGCGCCGGGGCAGATGCGTCGGGTCCAGGGGCGGGCGCAGCGCACGCAGCGGCCCTCGCAGGACGTCGCCCCGGGAGAGGTCACCCTCGAGGTGGTCTTCGTGCCGCCTCCGGGTCAGAAGGCCGACGACCGGTACGGCCCGTCGACCCGGCTCGTGGTCAGCGCCTCCCCCGACGGCCTCCTGCTCGACGGCGGGGGGACCGCTTCAGAGCTCACCCGGCGGATCGTGCTGGCGCCCGGCACGGGGACACTCCACGTGGCGGCGACCGCGGCCAGCTGTGATGACGGCGTGGAGCATCCGGCCTGTCACGTGACGCAGCAGGACTGGGGCATCCCGGTGCGGGTGGTGGACGGGGCACCGGCCCGGGTGGCGCTCGTGCTCAACGGCCTGGACGGCTGACCGTCAGCCGGTCCGGACACGACGAAGGCCCGGCCAGTCGGCCGGGCCTTCGTCGGGACGGGGTCTAGTAGACGTCGCGGTCGCGGACGACGCGCTCCTCGGTGACGACGCCGGTGGACACGCCGGTGCGGTCCCGTCCGAACACCAGCATGGTCAGCAGCAGGCCGAGAGCGCCGCAGACCATGAGGATGATGCCAATCGTGTTGATGTCGATGCCGCTGACCGTCGCGTCGACGGCGAACGCGAGGATCGCGCCGAGTGCGAGCAGGAAGATGCTGACGCCGATGCCCATGGTGGTTCCCCTCCGAGGTGCGTGGGCGCCGGGGTCCCGACGCGCTGGGGCAGGGGGTACCCGGACGCGCCCGCGATCACACCTCCGGGTCCGGCTGCCGTCACGCTGGGTGACGAAGGTCGTCTAGAAGGCCGCCTCGTCGAGCTGCATCAGGGCCAGGTCGGTGGCCTCGGCGATGGCCCGTGCGCTCGTCAGGGACGGGAAGACCGCACCGGCGAACCACCTCGCGGCGGCGACCTTTCCTTCGTAGAAGGCACGATCGCGGGAACTCGCCGTGGGGAGCGCGCCCAGCGCGACGGCGGCCTGGCGCAGCAGGAGCCAGCCCACCACGAGATCGCCCAGCGCCATGAGGGCGCGGGTGGTGTTCAGGCCGACCTTGTAGACGTTGTCGGGCTCCTCGACCGAGCTCATGAGGTCGTTGACCATGTGGTTGACGATCGCCGAGCAGTCGTCCAACGCCGTCGCCAGCAGGTCGCGCTCGCGGGTGAGCGCGCCGTTGCCGGCGTCGCCCTTGGCGAACTCCTGGATCTGCGCCGTGAGCGCCCCGAGGGCCTGGCCCTGGTCACGGACGATCTTGCGGAAGAAGAAGTCCATGCCCTGGATCGTCGTGGTGCCCTCGTACAGCGTGTCGATCTTGCTGTCGCGGATGTACTGCTCGATGGGGTAGTCCTGGGTGAAGCCGGATCCGCCGAACACCTGCAGCGACGTCGCCAGCAGCTCGTAGGCCTTCTCCGAGCCGTAGCCCTTGACGATCGGCAACAGCAGGTCGTTGAGGCGGACGGCGGCGTCGTCGACCTCACCCGCGTGGGCGCTGAGCTCCACCTGGTCCTGCTGGCTGGCCGTGAAGAAGACCAGCGCACGCAGGCCCTCGGCCCAGGCCTTCTGACGCATGAGCATGAGCCGGACGTCGGGGTGGTGCGTGATGGTGACGCGGGGGGCTGCCTTGTCGGTCATCTTCGCGAGGTCCGGTCCCTGGACGCGCTGCTTGGCGTACTCGAGGGCGTTGAGGTAGCCGGTCGACAGGGTCGAGATGGCCTTCGCACCGACGAACATGCGGGCGTTCTCGATGACCTGGAACATCTGCGCGATGCCGTTGTGGACGTCGCCCACCAGCGTGCCGACGGCGGGGGTCTTCTCGCCGAAGGTGACCTCGCAGGTGGTGGAGACCTTCAGGCCCATCTTCTTCTCGACGCCCGTGACGACGACGCCGTTGCGCTCGCCGAGGGCACCGGTCTCGAGGTCGACGTGGTACTTGCTGACCAGGAACAGCGACAGGCCCTTCGTGCCGGGACCCCCGTGGCCCTCGACACCGACCGGGCGGGCCAGCACCAGGTGGAAGATGTTCTCGGGCCAGTCCCACTCGGCCGAGGTGATGAAGCGCTTGACGCCCTCGATGTGCCAGGTGCCGTCGGGCTGCTGGTGGGCGGTGGCCCGCCCGGCACCGACGTCGGAACCGGCGTCGGGCTCGGTGAGCACCATGGTGGCGCCCCACTGGCGCTCGATGGCGAGCTCGGCAAAGCGCTGCTGGTCGGGGGTGCCGTTGCGGTGCAGGATCGTGGCGAAGCCGGCGCCCGAGCCGAACATGTAGACGGCGGGGTTCGCCCCCAGGAGCATCTCGTTGGCGGCCCAGCGCAGGGTGGGCGGGGCGCCGATGCCCCCGAGGTACTCGGGCAGGTCGAGCTTGTCCCAGCCGCCGTCGGCGTAGGCCTGGTAGCTCTTCAGGAAGCTCTTGGGCAGGGCCACCGTGCCGGCGTCCTTGTCGAACACCGGCGGGTTGCGGTCGGAGTCGGTGAAGGACTCGGCGAGGTCGTGGGTGGCCAGGCGCTCGACCTCCTTGAGCACGTCCTTGGCGGCGTCGACGTCGAGCTGCGAGAACGGCCCGGCGCCCAGCGCGCGCTCGGCGCCGAAGACCTCGAAGAGGTTGAACTCGATGTCACGAAGGTTGCTCTTGTAATGACCCATGTGCCTGGTGCTCCCGAAGGGGACGGTGGCGGAGCACGGGTGTACTCGCCGGTAACAACAGGATGCTACCGATGAGTAACAAAGGCAAGGAGGCCCTGCCGTCGGCGACCCAGGCGGTGTCTCGGCTGCGGTTCGCGGTCACCAGCTGCGCGAAGTACGACCAGGGCTACGTCAACGCCTACGCCCGCATGGCCGAGGCCGACGTCGACGCGGTGCTGCACCTGGGCGACTACCTGTACGAGGAGCCCAGCAAGGAGCAGGCGCCCGGCGACCGCTTCCCCGACCCCCTCACCGAGACCTACACCGTCGCGGAGTACCGCCGCCGGTACGCCCGGTACAAGCTGGATCCGGACCTGCAGCGGGGGCACCCTCCTGGGCCAACGACCTCACCGAGGACCCGTTCCGGGTCGACCGCCCGCCGGTCGCGGTCGAATTCGTGACGACGTCGGTGACGAGCAGCAACTTCGACGAGCAGTTCGGCGTGCCGCCGCGCACCACCTCGATCGGTCTGGAGGCGGCGATCCGGGCGCAGAACCCGAGCACGAAGTACGTCGAGCTCGACAGCAACGGATGGCTCCTGCTCGACGTCACCGCCGAGCGGGTGCAGGCGGAGTACCTGTTCGTCGACACGGTCGCCGAGCCCTCCCCGGGCCAGCGCCTGGACGCCACCTGGCAGGTCGTCCGCGGTACCCAGCGGCTGACCGCCGGTGGCCCGGCCAGCGCGGCCCGACCCGACCGCCCCGCACAGCCACCGGCCCCGCGGGTGGTCCCGGCAGGTGGCCAGGCAGCGCACCCGGGTGCCGGCCGGGCGCGTCCCGCCGCCGGGATGCTGCCGGCCACCGGCGGGGCGCGGGGGGCGGCGGTACTGGCCCTAGGCGTGTCTGCGGCGGCGGCGCTCAGCCGGCGAGTCCGGCAGACGCCGCCGGCCTGACCGGGAACCGCCGGGTGAACGCTCGACGACGTCCTGAGGCAGCGGCAGGAACGGCGCCGACCGTCCCGAACTGCGTGGCATGGACATCTCCCGTCGCACCGCCCTGAAGGCGGGCGGGGCCGGCGTCGTCGCCCTCGCCGCCCGCCCCGCCGCCGCCGACCTGCTCCCCTCCTCGCTGCCCGGCGCCACGGCTGCCGTGGACGGCCCGGTCGGGTCGTGGCTGCTCGGCGACACCCACGTGCACACCGACCACAGCTCCGACGGGAGCGGCCCGCGGCAGGGTTCCAACCAGGCGCTGCCCGGGAACGTGCCGAGCAGCGACCAGATCCGGTTCGCCGAGGCGGCCGGGCTCGACTGGCTGCCGCTGACCGATCACCGCAGCTACGACCAGCACTGGATGCCGGACTGGCGCTCGGACGTCCTGCTGCTGGTCCCTGGCGAGGAGGCCAACGGCAGTCCGCACGCGACCGTGCACGGCCACGTGGAGCAGCGGGTCGACGGCGCGAACCCGCCCGGCAGCGCGGGCTACCGGCACGTGCAGCAGTCGGTCTGGGACATCCGCAGCCAGGACGCCGTCTGGACCACGGCCCACCCCGACGACGGCGAGGTCGCCGCGGTGCGCCCGGACGGGTCCGTCGAGGTCAACCCCAACGCCGAGACGCTCGGGGTGCACAACATCGAGATCCTCAACTCCGGCGACAGCGCCGTGAAGATCGCCTACGCCGAGGACCGCTGGAACGCCGGCTGGCGCACCGGCGTCGTCGCCGCCAGTGACAGCCACTTCAAGGAGCTCTGGGCCGCGGCCGGGCCCGGCCAGCCCGCCACCCGCGTGTTCGCCCGGGACCGGACCGAGCGGGCGCTGCTGGACGCGTTGGCCGACGGCCGTACCACCGTGTCGGCGGCCGCGCTCGGACCGGTCGTCACGCTGCTGGCCGACCTGCCGGGCGGAGGGGTGGCCATGGGCGGCGACGAGGTGGCCGTCCCCGCCGGCGGCAGCATCACCCTGCGGGTGCGGGTGGAGCGGGCCCCCGGGCTGAGCGTGCAGGTCTGGGCCGCGCCGGGGCGCTCGGCCGGTCCGGTGGCCACGCTGACGCCCACCGGTCCGGATGAGACGTTCCAGCGGGTCGTGACCGTGCCCGAGGGCCGGGCGTGGTTCCGGGCCGACGTCGTCGACCCGGTCAGTGGTCGTCTGCTGGCGATGGTCTCGCCGCTGTTCACGACCACCGACGGACCGGCCGCGCCGCTGGCCGCGCTGCCCGTGCCTCCGCCGCTCGGTCTGCGCGACGCCGCGGTACCCCTTGTCGGCGGGAGCGGCCGGTTCGCCGGCTTCCCCGACGTCGCGCGGGTGCCGGACGGCCTGCTCACCGTCGCCGAGGTCCACGCCGACGGCACGACCCGGGTCGTCGCGGTCGGGCCGGACGGGACGGTCACCGACCTGGCCCCCGACTCGGCCTCGGCCCGCTTCCCGCGGGTGGCGGCCGACGGGGTGACGGCCTTCGTGGTCTGGCAGGACGAGCGGGCCGGCCAGGTGCCGCGACGGCCGGCGGTCTACTGCCGACGCAGCGACGACGGCGGCCGGACCTGGCAGCCGGCCGAGCGCCTGAGCTCGGGCGCCGGGCGGGCGGTGCACCCCGTGGTGGCGGCCGGTTCCGGTCGGGCCGTGGCTGCCTGGTCGGACAACGCGGGGACCGGCGCCTTCGACGTGCTGGTCCGGGAGATCGGCTCCCCGGCGGCCGCGCGGAACGTGTCCTCTGCCGGCAAGCTCGTCGACCCGGGCAGCCCCGCCGACTCCCGCTCGCCGCGCTACCCGGCGTCGCTGTTCCCGGCACTCGCCCTCGGGCCCGACGGTTCGGTGGCCGTGGTCTGGGGCGACAACCGCTACGACCCCGACCCGTTGTTCACCGGCCACACCGACCTGTCCCGGCTCGACGACGACTCGCCGGTCCCGGTGCTGCCGGACTCCTGCCCGGGGGCGCAGTGCAGCGTCGCCGGGACCGCCCCCGACGACTGGGAGGTGCTGGTCGCGACCTGCCCCCCCGGGGGCTCGTTCGGCGCGCCGGTCCGCGTCGCCCCCGACTCCGCCCGGGCCGACCGCCACCCCGACGTGGTCTACGACGACGCCGGGGACCTCGTCGTCGTCTGGGACACCAAGGAGCTGCGGGCGTCCGGAGCGAACGTGTCGGTGCAGGCGAGCAGGTCCACCGACGGCGGTCGGTCCTGGTCGGCCGCCGTCGCGGTCGGGGCCCTGGCGGAGGCGATGTCCGAGCGGCCCCGGCTGGCGCCGGCCGGCCCGGGCCGGACCGCGGTGGTCTGGCAGGACACCCGCTCGGCGGACTGGCGCTGGAGCGTGCAGCGCGCGGTGCTCGACGGCGGGGCCTGGGGGCCGGCGCAGCGCCTGACCGGCGACGGCAACGCCACCTGGCCGGCTGCCTGCGAGGGAGCCGTGGTGTTCGCCAGCGACCGGCAGGCCCGGCCGCAGCGGGACCGGACCCAGCAGGTGCTGCTCCTTCCCACCTGAGCCGCCCCCCCGGGTGTGGGGGACGGCACGGCGGCCGGGGGTGCAGGTCGGCCGGCGTCGGGCACGCCGGACCGGGCAGCCGGTCGCAGGGGTCGGAGCGACCTCACGGGTGGAGGCACGGGTGGTGGGCGTGGTGATGTCGAGGCGGCAGGGCGGGGTGCTCCTGGCGGCCCTTGCGGTGCTGCTGGCCGGCACCCTCGTCCTGCTGTTCGGGCCGGCCAGGGGCCTGCGGCAGGACATCGGGCAGACCCAGGCCGACCTCGCGAGCAGCGAGCGGGCGATCTACGGGACGCTCGGCACGGGCCGCGAGACCCTCGACGTCGTCCGCACGCAGCTCGCCGACGCCGAGCGCTCGCTGGTGATCCAGCAGCAGGGACTGGAGATCGCCCAGGCGGCGCAGCAGGACACGACGGCGATCCGGGCGCAGACCGAGGCTGCGCTGCAGACCGTCCGCGAGGTGGCCCGGGCCCTGGGGCCGCTCCAGGGCCTTCGCACTCTCGTGCCGAACGTGCAGGAGGCGGTCCGCCTGGCGACCGCGGCCCTCGCGGTGGCCGACCGGACGCTGGTCACCGGTCAGCAGGCCCTGACGGTGGCGCGCGAGACGCTCGTGACGCTGAAGGAGTCCGCCCGCCTGCAGCGCGACCTGCTCGAGGTGGCCCGGCAGACCCTCGAACAGGCCCGGGAGATCAACCGGAAGATCCCCGGCGCCCCGGTCTTCCCGACCACGGCCCCGTGAGGGATCGCGCCCGCGACCGGGTGGCGCCCGTCTCTTGGACAATGCCCGGGTGACCGCTGCCGACCTGCTGCTCCGCCACGTCCGCCTCGTCCCCCTGGACGGCGAGCCGGTTCCCGACGTCGTCGACGTCCGGATCTCCGGGGGACGGGTCATCGCGGTCGCGCCCGACCTCCCGCGCGGACGCGCGGACGAGGTCGTGGAGGCCGACGGCCGCTGGGCCGTGCCCGGGCTGTGGGACGCCCACGTGCACCTGCAGCAGTGGACCCGCACCCTGCAGCGGCTCGACGTCAGCGGCACCTCGGGCCCGGCCGAGGTGACGGCGCGCGTCGCGGCCCGGCTGGCGGCGGGTCCGGTCCCGAGGCTGCTCGTCGGCTACGGCCACCGGTCGGCGACCTGGGCCGAGGCGCCGACCGTGGCCGGCCTCGACGCCGTGTGCGGGGAGCAGCCGGTGGTGCTCGTCAGTGCGGACGCCCACCACGGGTGGATGAGCTCCGCGGCGCTGCGGATGTTCGGGCTCCCGCCGTCGCCCGGGCCGGTCGAGGAGGTGCCCTGGTTCGCGGTGCTGGCCCGGCTGGAGGAGCAGGAGGGCGGCACCGGCCCGGCGCTGCGCACGGCGGTGGAGGCCGCGGCGGCGCAGGGCGTGGTGGGGGTCGTCGACATGGAGTGGGAGACCGGCCGCCTGGCGTGGCCCGAGCGCGTCGCCGCCGGGATCGACCTGCTGCGGGTGCGCCCCGCCACCTACGCCGAGGGTCTCGACGCCCTGCTGGCCACCGGACTGCGCGCCGGCGACCCCGTTCCGGGCGGACAGGGCCTGGTCACCACCGGACCGGTGAAGGTCATCTTCGACGGGTCGCTCAACACCCGCAGCGCCTTCTGCTGCCACGACTACCCGGGAGCCGCGGGCCAGGGCCGGGGCGTGCTCAACCTGTCCGTGGAGGAGCTCACCGAGCTGTGCCGCCGGGCGACCCTCGGTGGCCTGGAGGTGGCGGTGCACGCGATCGGGGATGCCGCCGGCACCCTTGCCCTGGACGCGCTGGAGGCGGCGGCCGCCCGGGGGTCGGTCGAGCACGTGCAGCTGGTGGCCACGGAGGACCTGCCCCGGTTCGGGCGGCTGGGCGTCCGGGCCAGCGTGCAGCCGGCCCACCTGCTCGACGACCGCGACGTGACCACGTCGCTGTGGGCCGACCGGCAGGAGCGGTCGTTCGCGCTGCGGTCCCTGCTCGACGCCGGCGCCGAGCTCGCCCTCGGCTCGGACGCGCCGGTGGCGGCGCTCGACCCATGGCTGGCGATGGCGGCGGCGGTCCACCGCTCGGCCGACGAGCGACCGGCGTGGATCCCCGCCGAGGCCCTCACCCCGTGCGAGGCGCTGGCGGCCAGCACCGACGGCCAGCGCCTGCGTCCGGGAGCCCGGGGCGACGTGGCGTTGCTCGACGCCGATCCGCTGGCGCCCGGGCAGGACGCCGCGCAGGCAGCCGCCGTGCTCCGGGAGATGACGGTGGCGGGCACCTGGGTCGCCGGACGGCGCACGCACGGCGAGCCCTGAGGCGGACGGCCCCAGCACGCCCCGCGGCGCGGGTGGCTACAGCGCAGCCAGCGCCTCGGCCTCCTGCTCAGGGGTGAAGCCCACCGACAGCTCTGGTTCGCCGCGGTCGCGGTCCCACGCCAGCACGTCGGCCGCGGTCGTCTCCAGCGGCGTCGAGGTCAGGCCGGCCGCCTCGGCGGCCACGCGGCTGCGGCCGAACATGACGTCCCAGGTCGCGTCCGGCAGCACCAGGGGGAAGCCCGTCACCTCCGGAACCGGCACGACCTCGACCTCGGTGCCCGCCGCCCGGGCGCACGCCTGCGCGAGCTGCTGCAGCGTCACCGGCTCGGCCGGACCCACGGCGTTGAACGTGCCACCGCGGTCGTCCTCCAGCAGCTGCGCGACCAGGCGGGCCAGGTCTCGGCTGTCGACCACCTGCGCCGGCTGGTCGGGGCGGCCCGGCAGGGCCAGCCGTCCACCGCGGGCGGCTCGGCGGACCCACCAGGTGAACCGGTCGGTCGGGTCGAACGGACCGGCGACGATCCCCGGTCGCACGATCGTCGCCGCGTCGTGCCGGGCCAGCACGTCGTCCTCGCACGCGACCTTGAGCGGTCCGTAGGTGTCACCGGTGATCTGCTCGGTGTCGCGCTCGGGAGCCAGCCGCGGGGTGGCCTCGGTGACCTGCTCGCCGGCCCGGCTGCGGTCGTAGACCGAGCCGGTGGAGATGAACAGGTACCGGCCACCGCGTCCCTGCAGCGCGTCGGCGGCCTGCTGCACGTGTCGAGGCACGTAGCCGCTGACGTCGACGACGGCGTCGAAGGTGCGGCCGGCGAGGGCGGCGTAGTCGCCGGTCTCGCGGTTGCCGAGCACCCGTTCGACACCGGGGAACAGGTCGGCTCCGGTCCGGCCGCGCCCGAACAGTGCCACGCCATGGCCGCGGGCGATCAGCTCGTCGACGATCGCGCGGCCCACGAAGGCGGTGCCGCCGAGCACGAGGACGTTCATCGCAGGGAGCCGGGGTGTGCGGTCATGCGACCTGTCTACCCCGGGGCCGAGGCGGGAGGGAGGTCAGCCCACCCGGCCGACGAGGTAGTCGCGACCGGCGAAGGACTGCTTGCGCACGTGGTCGCCGGACTGGACCGGTGACCAGATGTCGCTGCCGCCGGCGTAGACGCCGACGTGGGTGATCCGGCCGCTCCGGCGGGTGAAGATGAGGTCGCCGACCCGCTTCTCGCTCCGCGCGAGGTGACGCACGACGTCGTACTGCGCGCTGCTGCTGTGCGGCAGCTTCTTGCCGAGGCGTGCGAACACGTAGGACGTGAAGCCGCTGCAGTCGAACCGCGAGGGGCCCGCGGCGCCGTAGGAGTAGGGCTTGCCGAGGTGGCGGCGGGCCTCGGCGTCGGCCTTCTGGCCGAGGGCGGTCCCGGCGGCCGGGGTCGAGGCGGTGGCCGGTGCGGCGGCGCCGACGACGGCCAGCGGTGCGACGACGGCCAGGACGAGCGCGAGCAGACGGAGGCGGACGTGCGACAAGACAGGCTCTTCCCCGCACGCCTACGAGGTGAGCTGTCGGGTTCGGGCCGGGGAGGCCCGGCCGGTGCTGCGAGAGCACCGGCTTCACCCCGAGGAGCTCCTGACGAGGAGCCCCGGAAAGAGTGGGTCCCCCGCTCCTGCCCGGACGCGGCGACGGCCGGCTCTCGCGGGGAGAACCGGTCGGACGACGCCCCACGCGGGCAGGACTCGGCGTTGCGCGCGGCGACACCCGCCGAGCGGCGGGCCCGGGCAGAGTAACCGACCCTGGTCCTTTCGGACCAGTGCGGCGCGCGCGTCCGGGGCGCGCCGTGCGCCGCGTCGCCGCCGCGCTCTCCGTGCACACCGGGACTCCCCCTGCCCGCCCACCGGGGCTAGGCCTGCTGGCCCACCGCGATGACCGCCGTGACCGAGGTGCCCGAGGAGGTGCCCCGCACCTGCACGTCCCTCGACAGCGCCCGCACGAGCAGGAGCCCGCGGCCCCGCTCGCCGAAGGCACGAGGCTGCTGGGGGAGCGCCTCCAGGCCGTAGCCGTCGTCGCAGACCTCGAGGTGCACGAGGGTCGCGTCGGGACGATCCTCCAGCCGGGCCGTGACCAGCACGGTGGTGCGTGCGGCGACGACCGCATTGGCCAGCAGCTCACCGACCACCAGGGCGACGTCGTCGTGCGCCAGCGCGCGCTCGTCGAGCCAGCCGGTGACCTGCCGGCGGACGACACCGACCTGGTCGACCCGTGGCTCGAGCTGCCACCGGGCGGCCGACGCCAGCGGGCCGGGGTCGCGGCGCAGCACCAGGGCGAGCGTGTCGTCGCGCCGGTCCGCGCCGCGCAGCGCGTCGTCGACCAGGGCCTGGGCGAAAGAGGCCGCAGGCAGCTCGACCAGGGTGCCGGCCAGCGCCGAGAGCTCCGCCAGCCCCTGGACGATGTCCTTGCGGGCCTCGACGAGCCCGTCGGTGTACAGGACGAGCGTTCCTCCGGGTTCCAGGACGGTCTCGACGGTCCCGTCCGAGCCGGCCAGCGGCCAGCCGACCGCGCCGCCCTGCACCTCGACCTGCCGGGCCTCGCCGGTGGCGGAGACCACGATGGGCGGTGGGTGTCCCCCGCCCGCCAGCTGCAGCGCCCCGGTGGCCGGGGTGTAGCGGCCGAGCACGACGGTCGCCACCAGGTCGGGGTCCTGCCGGCCGAGCAGCACGTCGGCCCGCGCGACGACGTCGCCGAGGGGCGTTCCGTCCAGGACCACCGCGCGCAGCGTGTGTGCCACCGACAGCGCGTGCTGGGTGGCCTGCACGCCGTGACCCAGCACGTCGACGACCGCCAGGTGGACGGTGCCATCGGGGAGCAGCAGGCAGTCGTAGAGATCGCCGCCGGTCGGCTCGCTGGGGTCGGAGGCCACGTAGCGCACCCCCAGCTCGGAGCCCGCGAGCGCGGGCAGCGGTGGCATGACGGCCTTCTGCAGGTGCTCCACGACCACGCGCTGCGCGGCCTCGGCCTCGACGAGGCGCTCGAACTGGGCCCGCAGCTCGGCGAACTCCTGGGCCGGGGTGACGTCGCGCGCGACCACGACGAGGGTGTCGGTGCCCGTGGCCCGTGAGTAGGAGCAGGCCACCCGACGCACCCCCGAGGGGGTGTCGAGGACCACCTCGGCCGGGCGGTCGCCGTCGTCGGCCAGGCCGGTCGGGGTGACGGGCGCGCCGTCGGTCCGGCGCAACCGGAGCGGCAGCAGGGCGCCGGGCACGCCGACCACCCGGTCGGCCGGCAGGCCGGTCAGCTGCTCCAGCGCCGGGTTCCAGGAGCGGACGACGCCGGCGGCGTCCAGGCTCAGCATGCCGTCGGAGGTGGTCGACACGAGCTCGTCGAGCTTGCGCCGCTCCTCCAGGACGTCGGCGAGCAGGCGGCCACGGGTCAGGATCGCGGCGGCCTCCCGGGCCGCGGCGGCCAGGACGTCGAGCTCCCCGCTCGGCAGCCCCTCGACCCCGCCCCGGTCCAGGACGGCCAGCGCCCCGACGACGTCGTCGTCCTGCAGCAGCGGTGCGGCGAGCAGGTCGGACGCGTCGGTGCCGCGGAGCAGGTCGCCGAGGATCCCGGCGTCGCCGCGTCGGGTGTGGACGGGGTCGCGCAGCGTGAGCAGGGCGAGTCCGAGCGGCCCCGGCTCCTCGACGGCGTAGGCAGGCTGGGCCGCGCCGTCGTGCCGGTGCACCTGCCCGTCGCGCAGCAGCACCGCCACCCGGGCGCCGAAGGTGGCGGCGACCTCCTCGAGGAAGTCGGGCAGGGCGTCCAGCGGGTCCAGGGGGGCGGCGAGCCGGCGGGAGGCCCGGTGCAGACCGGCGAGGCGCTGGCGGTCGGTCCGGACGGCGGCGTAGCCGCGGTAGGCCAGGTGGGCCACGACGACGGGCACCGGGAACAGCAGGACCGACAGCGGCGTCCCGACGTAGGCCGCGACGAACAGCAGGCCCAGCAGCAGGTTGACGCCGAAGCCCACGAGCCAGCCCGGGACGATGACCGGGGCGAGGCCGCGCAGGGTGGTCCGGGGCGTCTGCCGTCCGACGAGAGCCATGACAGCGGTGAAGGCCAGGTTGTTGCCGAGGCCCACGACGGCGAGCGCGAGCACGAGTGCGGCCAGCGGCGGGAGCGGGCTGCGCCCGACGACCACCGCGCCGGCCGCCGCGGCAAAACACCACTGGGCCACGTTGAAGGCGCCCTTGAGCGCGCCCCCGCGGCGGACCAGGGCGACGGCGGTCTCGGCCAGCGCGACCGTCCCGACGACAACGGGTACGGGGAAGGCGAACAGCAGCGGCGCGAGGGCGGCCTCGACGAGCGTGATGCCGTCCACCTCACGGCCGTGCCGATAGCGCACGACCAGCAGCGAGGCGGCGAACAGCACGCCGGCGAGCACCGGCAGCACCGCCGGCTCGCCGTTGCCAGGGGGTCGTACGTGGGCGGAGGAGAGCACCAGGGCGAGCGCGCCCACGGCGAGGGCGCACACCAGGACGACGACGCCGGCCGACCCCCCTGTGCGCGCGCTGCGCCCGCCCCCCTCCGCCATGGCGCTCGGCTACTGGGCGGTGCCGTAGAAGGCCGAGCCGCTGCGCGGTGAGCCGTAGCTGCTGCTGCCGCCCGAGTCGTCACCGAGCCAGCTGTTACCCAGCCAGCTGTTGCCGAGCCAGGAGTTGCCCAGCCAGCTGTTGCCGAGCCAGGAGTTGCCCGACCACTGGCTGTCGTACCAGGTCGTGGGGGTCCAGGGCTGCTGGAACTGCGTCGGGTCGAACCGGGCGGGGAGGGTCCGCCCCTGGGAGGTGGTCTCGCCGCGGATGCCGTCGGTGCAGCGCCGGTCGAGGGTGCGCTCGAGGTTGCTGCAGCTGGTGCGCACGACCACCGCGGTGCCGCGGGCGGCGTCGACGAGGCCGAGATCGGCCGCCGAGACCGGGACCGTGACGCCGGTGGCGCCGCTGAAGACGGCGAAGGGGGCATAGACGGTGCCCGCGCCGACCGCATCGGGCTGGCCGAGCCTGGCCGGGTCGGCGGTCGCGACCAGTGCTGCCTTGACGCGTTCCGGCCGCCAGTCGGGGTGCACCTGCAGCAACGACGCCGCGAGCCCGCTGACGACCCCCGTGGCGAACGAGCTGCCGCTGCCGCGTCGGTAGCCGGCGTCGACGACCCCCGCCCCCTGCGCGCTCTCCTCCACGAAGGATCCGGGAACCCGCAGCGACACCAGGTGGGCGCCCGGCGCGGCCAGGTCGGGCTTGCGCAGCCCCTGCGCGGTCGGCCCCCGGCTGGTGAAGGCGGGGACCCGGTCGTCGTCGTGGGTTCCGGTCATCAGGTCGTCGACGGCTCCGACGGTCAGCACGCTCGGGTCGTCGCCCGGCTTGAAGACGGTGCCCTTCCCGCCGGGCCCGGTGCCGCTGTTGCCGGCCGCGACGACGACGGTGATCCCGGCCTCGGTGGCCCGCTGGACCGCCCGGTTCAGCGGGTCGATCGCCGGGTCGGTGCTGCTGTCGGTGCCGAGCGAGAGGTTGAGGACGCCGATGCCGTAGCGCTCCCGGAACGACACCGTCCACTGGATCGCGGCGAGAACCTTGGTCACGTCGGAGGCACCGGTGCGGCCGGCGATCTTCAGGCTGATCAGCGACGCGCCGGGAGCGGTTCCGCGGTAGGTGCCGCCACTGGCCCGGCCGTCGCCGGCGATGAGCCCGGCCACGAAGGTGCCGTGCCCGTAGCCGTCCTCGCAGGTGGGCTCGCCGGAGAAGTTGACACAGGCAACGTCTGCCGCGCCGGTGTCGTCGGGGTCGGACACGGCCAGGATGCGCCCGGCGAGGTCGGGCACGGCGCTGATCCCGGTGTCGATCAGGGCGACCGTGGTGCCACGGCCGTCGACGCCGTAGCGCTGCAGCAGATCGGCCCCGGTGGAGGCCAGGACCGCATGCGGCGCGGGTGCCGGTCCGGCCGGAGCACCCTTGGCCTCGGCCGTCCCCACCGGCAGGTCGTCGGTGACCGCGCGGACCCCGGGGGCGGAGGACACCTGGTCGCGGGTGGACGCCCTGATCGTGGCGGAGACGCCGTCCACGATGGGCAGCCGGCGGGTGACCGTTCCCCCCGCGGCGCGCACGGCGCGGCCGGCGTCGGCCACGTCACCGGTCGACTGCACCACGACCCGGACGAGGGAGGGTTGCGAGGCCTGGACGGGCGACCCGCCCGTCGTGGCTGCGAGACCCCCCAGGACGACGGCAGTGGCGAGAAGCCTGTTCACGGGACTCCTGACAGAGGGAGATAACGCGGAGCGACGATACCGTCACGCCATCCGGCATCGGCTACCCCAGCCGGCCGCAGCGAAACCCGCCGTCTGCCGACGTCACCCCCCGTCGGGGGAGAGCCGGTAGCCGGCCCCCCGGACCGTCTCGATCAACGGTCGGTCGGGCGGCGCGGCGAAGGCCTTGCGCAGGTAGCTGACGTAGACCTCGACGATGTTCGGGTCGCCCTCGAAGAACTCGTCCCAGACGTTGGCCAGGATGTCGGACTTGCTGACCGCCTCCCCCGGGCGGCGCATCAGGTAGTGCAACAGCGCGTACTCGCGTGGCCGTAGGGCCAGTTCCTCTCCCCGCAGCCGCACCCGGTGCTCGGCCGGGTCGAGCTCGAGCGGCCCGACCCGCAGCACGGTCGGCCGCTCGACGGCGCCGCGGCGCACCAGCGCCCGCAGCGTGGCGAGGATGACGACGAACGACGACGGCTTCACCAGGTAGGCGTCCACGCCGAGGTCGAGCGCGTCGGCGTGGTCGTAATCGCCGTCCTTGGCCGTGAGCATCAGCACGGGCGTCCAGACCCCCCGCTGCCGCAGCGTCCGGCAGACGTCGTAGCCGTGCCGGCGCGGGAGCATGAGGTCCAGGACGATCGCGTCGTAGGGGTGCAGCAGGGCGAGCTCGAGTCCCTGCTCGCCGTCGTGGGCCAGGTCGACGGCGAACCCCTCCGCGGTCAGTCCGTCGCGCATGGCCTCGGCGAGGGCCACCTCGTCCTCGACGACCAGCATCCGCACGTCCTGGCCTCCCTGCCGCTGGGCGGTCTGCTGCTGTCTGGTCCGCACCGGCGACACCGTGCGCGGGTCCTGCTGAGAGCGCCCTGAACGGCCGACGTTGCCACACGGGACGGCCCGGACGTTGTCTGGGTCGAGCCCGGGACGCGCCTCGGACCGGCCGACTCTCGCCAGGAGCACCACCATGCACGGCCTCCGCCGCCTCGATGACCGCCTGCTGCTCGCCACCAACGCGTTCGCCCGGCACACCGGGTGGCTGCACCGGCCGGCCCTGCTCGTGACCAGCTACGGCGTCGTGCTCCTGGCGGCCCTGCTGCTGGCCGGACTGGTGACGGTCCGGGGCGGGGCGTCGCGCCGCCTTGCCGCCGCCGGCTGGGCCGGGCTCGCACCGCTGCTCGCGGTCGCGGCGAACCAGCCGCTCGGCCGTCTGGTGGCCGAGGCCCGGCCCTACACGACGCACCCCGCCCTGCTCGTCCTGGCCCCGCGCACGGCTGACTTCTCGTTTCCCAGCGACCACGCCGTCGCTGCCGGGGCGGCCGCTGCCGGCCTTCTCCTGGTGTCGCGCAGGCTCGGGCTGGCCGCCGCGGCGGTGGCCCTGCTGGTCGGAGCCTCCCGGGTCTACCTCGGAGCGCACTACCCCTGGGACGTCGCGGCCGGTCTCGCCCTCGGCGCGGCCGTGGCGCTGGCGGGCTGGACGGCGGGCGCCCCGGCGCTGACACTGCTGGCGCGGCGCCTGCGCGGGCTGCCACTCGTGCGTGCTGCCTTCGGGAGGGTCGTGACCACGCCACCTCCGTCCGCCCCGCCGCTGCTGCCGGCCGGACACGCGTGATCGGCCCGCTGCGACAGCTGCTGGACGCCCCCAGCTGGCTGGTCTGCCTGGTGGTGGGCGTGATCGTGTTCGCCGAGGACGCGCTGTTCGTCGGGTTCCTGCTGCCCGGCGAGACCGTTGCGGTGCTGGGCGGGGTCGCCGCGCGCCTGGGCCACGTGCCCCTGACCGCTGTCCTCGCCGTGGTGGTCACGGCGGCGGTGCTCGGCGACGTCGTCGGCTACGAGGTGGGACGGCGCTTCGGTCCGCGCCTGCTCCGGTGGAGGGTCCTGGCCCGGCACGGCGAGCGCCTGACCGCGGCCCAGGCGGTCCTCGCGCGCCGGGGCGGACCGGCCGTCTTCCTCGGCCGCTGGACGGCGTTCCTACGGGCGGTGACACCCGCGCTGGCCGGCATGGCGGGCATGCCCTACCGGCGGTTCCTGGCCTTCAACGCCATGGGCGGGCTGCTCTGGGGCGTCGTCGTCGTGCTGCTCGGCTACGCGGCCGGCACCTCCTACGAGCACCTGCAGCACGTGCTGGGCCGCAGCATCGGGGTGCTCGTCGTGGTGGTCGCCGCGGTGGCGGTCACCGTCTGGTGGGTACGGGTGCGCCGGGTGGTGGGGCGGAGCCGGTCGGCGACGTGAGGCCCGCAGCGGTCGACCTCGAGTCCCGGCTGCGGCGGGTCAGGACGGTCCGCCCGCAGACGACGGCGGCCGGCCGGTAGTCCCGGGCCAGCAGGCGCTCCAGCCGCCCGTCGGGGTCCAGGCCCCACGTGTGCAGGGGCAGGCGCAGGACGACGTAGTCGACGCCGGAACCGCGCGACAGCGTCTCGTGCAACCGCTGGAGGTCGGGGTCGAGGGTGCGGACCGGGAGGCTCCACAGGTAGGGGTAGGGCAGGGACATCCCGCTGCGGTACAGCGTGTTGGCGCTGCCGTAGAGGGTGACGGCGGTGTCCCCGGGCCGCCTCTGGTCGGCGAGCCAGCGGGCGACCTGCTCGGCGCGGGCGGCTCCGCTCCCGCAGCGGCCCGGGGCCGGCAGGAGCGACGCCGTCAGTCCGAGCAGGAGCGCCGAGGCGGCGCCCAGGGCGAGCGCTCCGCGCACGCCGTCGGGCCGGGGCACGGGTCGGGCCAGGGCTGCCGCCGTGAGCGCGCAGAGCGGGACGAGCTGCAGGAGGTAGTGCGGCCAGAAGCTTCCGCCCAGGACCACCGACAGAATGTCCAGCACCGCCAGCAGGCCCAGGGCGACCGGCAGCGGTCGGGCGGCCCGCCACCGGCGCAGCCCCTGGACCGTCCCGACCACCAGGAGCGGCACGATCCCGCTGGCCACCGCGAGCAGGGCGAGCTCGTGGGCCCGGACGACCGGGGCGGGCGAGGAGGCGAGGACCTGCAGCGACGCCCGCCGGAACGCGACGAGCTCGGTGTACAGGTGTCCGACCCCGGCTCCGACGGTCAGCGCCCAGGCGCCGACCAGGGCGACCGGCACCACGGCGCCGGCGACGAGCGCCGCCAGCAGCGCGGACCCACGACGTCGAGGCAGCTCGCCGCGCAGCACGGACACGAGGAGCACCACGGCGAGCAGCACCGGGCCGTCAGCGGCGTTCTGCTTGACCATGACGGCGGCCCCGCCGAGGAGCCCGGCCAGCGCGAGCGCGCGACCGGGGCTGCGTGAGGTGCCGAGGGCGGCCGGAAGTCCGGCGGCCAGGGCCGACAGCACCAGGGGGAGCGCGAGCAGCTCCCCGTCGACCTGGGGCGAGCCGAGCAGCGGTGAGACCAGCAGCCCGGCGGTGACCACGGCGGCCCACCGCCCGCCCCGCCTCCCGGCGGCCGCCCGGCCGGCCACCCCGGCGGCGACGACAGCAAGGGCCACCGCCAGCAGTCCGAGCAGCCGCAGCGCGAGCAACCCGCCGAGGGCGTCCGCGGTGCGGAAGACCGCGAGCAGGAGCGGTGGCCGGTCCACCCACAGGTCGCCGTAGAGGAAGGGCCCACCGCCGTGCGCCTGGCCGGCCACGAGCAGGTAGCCGGCCTCGTCCGGCCCGGCCGGCACCCGCAGGGACGGGACCAGCCGGAGCAGGACGGCGGTGCCGGCCAGGGCCGCGAGGACCCGCCGGTCGCGATGGCCCGTCGTCGTCTCGTCGTCCACGGCTCCCCGTCCGAGGCGGTCCTGTGCGGAGGCCGCTTGCTGTGATCGGTGACAGCGAAGGAGGTGCCACCTGAAGGGCCGCTGAACCGTCGGCCCGCGGACAGGTCGCGCCTGGGCTTCGCCGCCCTGCCGCGGGACGGCGCGGAGCGGGCGGTGCTGCGGCCTGAGGGCCGGACGTGTACGTCAGACGGCGGACATGCCCTGCAGCGTCCCGCCGTCGACCAGCAGGTCGACGCCGGTGACGTAGGAGGCGGCGTCCGAGAGCAGGAACGCGACGACGCCGGCGATCTCCTCGGCCCGACCGATCCGGCCGAGCGGGGTCCTGTCGAGCATCTCCTGCATGACGGGCTGCTGCGCGAGCTCCTGCCGACCCATGGGGGTGTCGATGGTGCCCGGCGCGAGGGAGTTGACCCGGCCGCCTGCGGGACCCCAGGCCACCGCGGCCCGGGCCGCGGCGCGCACGACGCCGCGCTTGGACAGCCCATAGGCGAGGCCGGAGTCGGCGAACTGCTCCGCGGCGGCGTCCAGGAAGCCCTGCTCCAGCGGGTCGTCGAGCAGGGCATCCATCTCCGGCGTCACGTACGGGGCGATCTGGTAGGCGGCGAGCGAGGACAGCAGCACCGCGGCCGAGCCGGCGGTCACCAGGGGCGTGAACGCGTCGACCACCCGCTGCGTGCCCACCAGGTTGACGTCGAAGACCCGCCTCGGGTCGCCCATGGTCGGCGAGATGCCGGCCGCGTGGACGAGGGCGATCATGGGGCCGTTCGCCGCGGCGCGGTCCGCGAGCGCAGCGACGGCGTCCGGGTTGGTCACATCGCAGGCGATGCCCTCGGCGCCGTCGAGCTCAGGCGCGACGAGGTCGGCCGCCAGCACGACGTCGGCCGTGCCGCGTAGGCGCTCGACGCAGGCAAGGCCCATGCCGCTGGCGGCTCCGGTGATGACGACGACCGACATGCAGACCCCTGACGCTCGGCGAGAATGCTCTTCTCGCGGGGCACGACCCTAGTGCGCAGCTGTCCGACATGGCGAGCAGGGCGATGCGCCGTCGTCTGCCCGGTGCCGTCGTCCCTCAGAACAGGTGGAGCGGGCGACGAGAATCGAACTCGCGTTCTCAGCTTGGGAAGCTGATGTTCTGCCGCTGAACTACGCCCGCATGGTGCTGAGGGTGATCCTAGAGCACTAGCGTGGCCCCGTGCTGCTCTCCGACCGCGATCTCAAGGCCGCTCTCGCCTCCGGGCGCCTGGGGCTCTCGCCCTACGACGAGGCGATGATCCAGCCCAGCAGCATCGACGTGCGCCTGGACCGGCTGTTCCGGGTGTTCGCCAACCACCGGTACACCCACATCGACCCCTCGATCGCACAGGACGACCTGACCGAGCTGGTCGAGGCCGACGGCGACGAGCCGTTCGTGCTGCACCCCGGCGAGTTCGTCCTCGGCTCCACCCTCGAGGTCATCAGCCTGGGTGACGACCTCGCGGCCCGGCTCGAGGGCAAGAGCAGCCTCGGCCGGCTCGGGCTGCTCACGCACTCCACCGCCGGCTTCATCGACCCCGGCTTCTCCGGGCACGTCACCCTCGAGCTGAGCAACGTGGCCAACCTGCCGATCATGCTCTTCCCGGGGATGAAGATCGGGCAGATCTGCGTGCTCCCCCTCAGCAGTCCTGCGGAGAACCCCTACGGCTCGGAGCGGTACGGCTCGCGCTACCAGGGCCAGCGCGGCCCGACCGCGAGCAAGTCCCACCTGCGCTTCACCCGCGCCGCCACGACCTAGTCGGCCCTGGCCGTCGGGTTCGGCCGCGAGCGCCTGGGCAGGCCGTGGCCCGGAGTCGACGTCCCGTGGATCTGCCGGGCATGGCTGTGCGAGCGCTGGGCAGGGGCACCGGTGGTGGCGCGCCAGGTGTCGTCGTCGCGAAACTCGGTCGGAGGTGGGTGTGGAGAAGTACGTGGGCGCACTCACTCTGCTGGTGCTGGTGGTCGCGCTCGTGACCGGTCTGCACCTCGTCGGGCAGCGGGCCGGCCTGCGGCGTGAGCCCCTGCGCGCGGCGCCCTTCAGCGGCGGGCCGCTCCCGGTCGAGCACCCGCTCTCCCGTTTCCACGTGCGCTGGTACGCCATGACGCTGGTCTTCCTGGCGTTCGACCTCGAGATGCTGTTCATGTACCCGTGGTCGTTGGTGGTCGCCCAGGTGGGGTTGTCCGCAGTCGTGGAGATGTTCGGGTTCCTCACCCTGCTGCTGGTCGGCGTCGTCTACGCCTGGCGGGAGGGGGCGTTCCGGTGGGCCTGAGGTCGGCGGCCCTGCGCCGTCCGCACGTACTGCTCGTGCCTGTCCCCGGACGAGCCGAGGTGCGCTGGGCGGCCGAGGACCTGCTCGACGAACGCGGCTGGTCCCGGGCGTCGTCACCGGCCGAGGCGGACGTGCTGCTGTGCTGCGGCGATCCCGGGCCCGAGCTCGCGGTGCACGTCGAGGTCGCCTGGAACGCCATGCCCGGACCTCGGGCCCGAGCCACCGCCGAGAGCGCGTCCGCGCTGCACGTCGCGCTGGACCAGGCGCTTCGCCGGCTGGGTGACGTGGAGGCCCAGCGCCGCGACGCCCTGGACCGGCCGGAGCCCCGGCTGTCGGACGCCGACGGTGCCCGCCGCCGCGGACGGACATGGGCGGCCACGACATGGGCGGCATGGACATGGGCGGTGGCATGGACCACGACATGGGCGGTGGCATGGACCACGACATGGGTGGCCACGACATGGGCGGTGGCATGGACCACGACATGGGTGGCATGGACATGGGCGGGATGGACATGGACCTGCCCGGCGGGCTGGTGATGGCCGATCGCATGCAGGACCGCGACGGGCTGCGGCTGGAGGGGCTGCACCTGTCGCTGGGGCCGCTGCTGCCGTCGTGGCCGGCCGGGCTGCGCCTGGACGTCGGCCTGTCGGGTGACGTCATCACGAGCGCCGAGGTCGCCCGCCTGGACGGCGCGCCCGAGGCGGCTGCCCCGACACGGGTCCTGGCGCTGGACGCGCTGGCGCTGCTGCTGCAGGCCGCCGGCTGGTCGGACGGGGCGCGGCGAGCGCGACGGGCCCGGGCCGAAGGTGGTGCCGGGCCGCACACCGACGACCTGCTGCGCCGTCTTCGTCGGGCGCGCCTGCTGCGGTGGAGCCTGCGTGGCCTCCCCGGCCCCGAGGGCCTGGATCTGGTGGCGCTGCTCGACCGCCTGGTCGACGCCGCGCGCGGTACAGCCGAGCTGCCGCTCGGCGACGACGACCGGCTGGCGCGGAACGTCGTCGGGTTCGATCTTGGGGCGGTTGCGCTGCTGGTCACGGCCCACGGGGCTCTGGCCGGGAGGGCGGCCCGTGTCTGAGGTCCTCCTTGCACCGCTGGCGCTGCTGCTCCTGCTCGCCCTCGCCTCCGCGTCGGTCGCGGCCGACCGGGCGTTGGTGGCGCATGGGTCCGGCCGTCGGCCCCGGCTCGGCGACCTCAGTCCCTGGCCCGACGTGGCGCGTCTGCTCGTGCAGCGTCGGCGCACCACGACGGCGCCCGACGCCCTGCTGTGGCGGACCGGGGGCGCGGGACTGCTCGTCGCGGCCGCGCTCATGGTGGCGGTGGTGCCGATCGGGGACCGGTCCGTCCTCGAGGTACCGGTCGGCATCGTCTGGTTCAACGCCATGGACGTCCTGCTCTGGGCGCTGGTGTGGACGCTGGGCTGGGGGGCGGCCAGTGCGACGGCGCTCGTCGGGGCCTACCGCTTCCTGGCGCAGGCGCTGGCCTACGAGCTGCCGCTCATGTTCGCCCTGACCGCCCCGGCGGTGGCTGCGGGGAGCCTGGACGTCGGGGAGGTCGTCGCGGCGCAGGACGGTCGATGGTTCGTCGTGGAGATGCCGATCGCGTTCCTGGTGTATCTCGCCTGCGTCGCGGCGTTCTCGATGTGGGGGCCGTTCCGGGCGCCGGTCGGGAGCCGATCTGGCCGGGGGGGCATTCGCGGAGACGTCGGGTGTGGACCGGCTGCTGCTGCTGGCCGGCCGGCATGCCCTGGTCGTTGCCGGCGCCGCCTTCGCGGTGCCCCTGTTCCTGGGCGGAGGCTCCGGCCCGCTGCTGCCCGCCTGGACGTGGCAGCTGCTCAAGACGCTCGCTGTGCTGGCGGTCCTGGTCGTCGTCCGCCGCCGGCTGCCGGTGCTGCGGCCGGAGCGCTTCGCCGAGGTCGGCTGGGTGCTGCTGGTGCCGCTCACCCTGCTGCAGTTGCTGCTGACCAGCGTGCTCGTCCTGGTGGTGGCCACGTGACCACGGTCGGCTTCGCCGTGCTGGCCGTGCTGGCGGTCGTGACCGGCTACTTGGTCTTCCGGGTCGACTCAATGGCCCGCGCGACGTTCTCCCTGGGGTTGAGCTTCGTGGCTGTCGGCGGCCGTGCTGCTGCTGCTCGACCTGGACTACCTCGGCCTGGTCGTGGTGGTCATGATGGTCATGGAGATGGCGATCATGGCCGTCTTCATGATCGCGTACATGATGAACCCGGCCGGGCTGATGCCGATGTCGATGTACCACGGCAAGCCGCAGGCCATGAGCGTGGCGGTCGGCACCTTCGTGGTGCTGGCCGGCGGCGCCCTGCTCGTCGACTGGCCGGAGCGGCAGGGCGTCCCGCCGCAGGACGTCACCGAGCAGGCCGGGCGCGGCATCATGGGCAGCCACATGCTCGTCATGATGGGGATCGGCGCCGTCATCCTGGCCGCCATCGTGTCCGCGTCTCGTGCTGGCGACCGCCCGGGGCAGATACGACCGTCTCGGTGACGACCTGCGGGCCCGCCCTGCCACGGACCCGATCCCCGGCGGGGTCGGCCGATGAGCGGCTGCGAGGACGCGGCATGACCCTGCAGGCACTGCTCGTGCTGGCCGCTGCGCTGTTCTCGATCGGCCTCTACGGCGCGCTGTCGCAACAGTCGATCGTCATGGTGATGATGGGCCTGGAGCTGATGCTCAACGGCGTCATCGTGGCGGCGGCGGGGTTCTGGTACTTCGTCGCTCCAGCACGCCCCGACGGGCAGGTGCTCGTGCTCGTGGTCGTGTCGGCCATGACCATCGAGATGGCGCTCGGCTTCGCGGTACAGACCGCGATCTTCCGGGCCGGCGAGGTCGAGCTCACCGATACGGCGACGGAGCTGTCCGGATGATCTGGCTGCTGGTCGGCCCGGCGCTCGCCGGCCTGGTCCTCGTCCTCGCCGGACCCCGCCTGGACCGGAGCGCCCCGGCCCTGTCGAGCACCGTGGTCCTCGCGGCGCTCGCCGGCGTCGTCGGTCTCGGGCGGGAGGACGAGCAGCAGGTCCCGTTCCTGCGCGGACTGCCGTGGCGTCTTGCGATCGACGGCCTCTCACTGGCGCTCGCCGTCACCGTCTGCATCGTCACGCTCTGCGTGCTGCTGTCGATCCCGTCGCAGGTGGAGCACCGGCGCGGGCGGCTGGCGGGCTTCCTGCTGCTGTTCCTGTCGTCCGTGCTGCTCACTCTGCTCGCCCGTGACCTGCTGGCGCTGCTGGTCGGCTGGGAGCTGATGGGGGCGGCGTCCTACGTCCTGATCGCGCACGACCTGCATGACCGCCGGGCCGTCCGCTCCGCGACCACCGCCCTGCTCACCACCCGCTCGCTGGACGTCGGCCTCTACGCCGCCGCCGGGGCTGCGCTGGCGGGGGCGGGCACGCTGGCCCTGGACGAGCTGCCGGGGGTGACCGGCTGGCCCCTGCACCTCGCTGCCCTGGGCGTCCTCGCCGCCTCGCTCGGCAAGGCCGCGCAGCTGCCCGTGTCCTTCTGGCTGTCCCGCGCCATGGACGGCCCCAGCCCGGTCAGCGCCCTGCTGCACAGCGCGGCGATGGTGGCGATGGGCGGCTACCTGCTGGTGCGCACCGCACCGCTGCTCGCCGCGAGCGGGTGGGCCGACGACGCCGCGGCCTGGACCGGTGTGGTCACCGCCATCGTGCTCGGCGTGGTGGCTCTGGCCCAGACCGACCTCAAGCAGTTGCTGGCCGCGAGCACGGCCAGCCAGCTCGGCTTCGTCGTCCTGGCGGCCGGGGTCGGCGGCACAGCGGCGGGAGGGGCGCACCTGGTGGCCCACGCCGCGGTCAAGAGCCTGCTCTTCCTGTCCGCGGGGCTGTGGCTGCACGGGCTCGGGACCAAGCAGCTCGACGGTCTGCGTGGCGCCGCCGTCCGCGCGCCCGCCGTCGGGGTGCTGGCGGTCGTGGGGCTGCTGTCGCTCGGCGGGCTGCCGCCGCTGGCGCTGTGGGGAACCAAGGACGCGGTTCTCGCGGCGGCGCATGAGCGAGGCGTCGCCCTGTACGCCGCCGGTCTGCTGGCGGCAGCGCTGTCGGCGGCGTACGCCGGTCGAGCCCTGGCGGTCGTGCTGGCCGTTCCGGACGAAGGCGACGACGACGTCCGGCTCGCGGGGCGCACCTGGGGTCCGCTCGTTCCGCTGGGAGTGGGGGCGGCCGGCTTGGGCCTGCTCGCGATCGGCGGCACCGGTGAGCGCTTCGCGCGGTTCCTGGGTGCGGATCCGGCAGCGGTCGAGCCGCTGGGGCTGGCGGTCTCGGGGGCGATCGCCGTCGCCGTCCTGGCGGGGATGTGGCGCTACGGCGACACCGTGGCCGGCGCCCTGCCGGAGTCGGCGCGCGCCTGGTGGCACCTGGAGGCGGGTGCGCTGGCCCTCGGGGTGCGGCCGGTGCTGGCCCTGTCGCGGGCGGCCGCCCGCTTCGACGACCGCATCCTGGACCGGGCCGTGCTGGCGACCGCCCCGGCGGTGCGTCGGCTCGCGACCGGACTCGGCCGGGCCGACGACCGGGTCCTGGACCGGGCGGTGGAGGGCTCCGCGGCCGCGACGGCGCGGACCGCGGCAGCCGCCGGTCGGTTCGACCTCGGCGGCGTCGACGGGGCCGTGACCTCCGTGGCCACCACCGCGCGGCGGCTCGGCGGGCAGGCCCGGCGCCTGCAGACCGGACAGCTGCACCAGTACTACGGCCAGGCCGCTGCGCTCCTGGTCGCCGCCACCCTGCTTCTGCTCCTGACTGGACGGTGACCGTGCTCGACCTGCTGGTGTTCCTGCCCCTGGTGGCCGCCGTCGTCGTGGCCGCCCTGCCGCGTCTGCCCGGGCGCACCGCCCTCGGGGTGCTGGTCGGCGTCACGGGTGTGGAGCTGCTGCTGGCGCTCGGGCTCTGGGCGGGCTACGAGCCGGGAGGGGGTGTGACCGACGGGATCGCCTACGAGCGCACGCTGCGGTGGATCCCCACCGTGGACAGCGGCTACCACGTCGGAGTCGACGGGCTGTCCCTGCCGCTGCTGCTGCTCACCGCGGCCGTCTTCTTCTGCTGCGCCCTGTACGCCTGGCGCGAGCAGCTTCGGCCCCGCACCTTCACGGCTCTGCTGCTGTTCCTGGAGACCACCTGCCTCGGGGTGTTCGCCAGCCTCGACCTCATCCTGTTCTTCGTCTTCTTCGACCTGTCGATCGTCGGCATGTACTTCCTCATCGCCGGCTGGGGCCATGGGCAGGCAGCCCGCTCGGCGCTGAAGTTCTTCCTGTACACCTTCCTGGGCAGCCTGGCCCTGCTGGTCGGCTTCCTCGCCCTGTTCGGCGGGGCCGACCCGCATACCTTCGACATGGTGAAGCTCGCCGAGCAGCCGCCGCTGCAGGGCCGTCCGCTGGCCGGCGGGCTGGCCCTGCTCGCCGTCGGGATCGGGCTGGCGGTCAAGACGCCCACCGTGCCGTTCCACACCTGGCTGCCTCCGGCGCACACCGACGCCCCCGCGGTCGGCTCGGCGATCCTGGCGGGGGTGCTGCTGAAGATGGGCACCTACGGCTTCGTGCGCATCGCCATGCCGATGCTCCCCGACGCGTGGCGCGCCTGGGCCGTCGTCGCCGTCGTCGTGGGAGCGGTCGGGATCCTCTACGGCGCGCTCGTGGCGCTGGCCCAGACCGACCTCAAGCGGATGATCGCCTACACGTCGGTGGCGCACATGGGCTATGTGCTGCTGGCGGTCGGCGCCGCCGGGATGACCGGGGGCAGTGACGAGCAGGCGCGGACGATCGCCGTCACCGGGGCCGTCACCCAGATGGTGAGCCACGGGTTCATCACGGCAGCTCTGTTCCTGCTCGCCGGGGTGCTGCAGGACCGCACCGAGAGCTACGACCTCGAGGCGTACGGCGGGCTGGCCTCCACGGCGCCGCGCTTCTCCGGTCTGTTCGCGGTCGCCGCGTTCGCCAGCCTGGGGCTGCCGGGGTTCACCGGCTTCCTGGCCGAGTTCCAGGTGCTCGCCGGGTCTCTCGGTGCCACTCCGGTCGGGGTCGTCGTCGCGCTGCTCGGCCTGCTCGTGACGGCCGGGCTGTTCCTGTGGGCGATCAGCCGGCTGCTGCTGGGGGAGCCGGGCCGGCTGACCGCCCGGGTGGGCGACCTGCGACCGAGCGAGCTGGCCGGGATCGTGCCGCTGCTGGCGCTGGCGCTGCTGCTCGGCGTGCTCCCGCGACCGATGCTCGCGGTGATCGAACCGGCCGCCGCAACGGTCGTCGGGCTCGTCGGCCGGTGAGCCGGCGGTGAACGAGGCTCCCGGCGCCCTGCTGCCCGAGCTGGTCCTGCTGCTCGGCGCGGCCGCCGTCCTGCTGCTCGGCAGCTTCCTGCCGCGGCAGCGGCAGTGGGTGGCGCGGCTGGTCACGGCCGGCGTCCTGGTCGGCTCGGCCGTTCCCGCGGCGCTCGCGGTAGGGAGCCCGGACCGGCTGGTCTACGACGACACCTTCGCGGTCGATGCCCTCACCGGGACGGCCCGGCTGGTGGGGGCGCTGGCCGGGCTGCTGGTGCTGGGGCTCCTGTCCGAGGACGTGCACGGCGACCGGCGCGAGAGCGAGCAGTACGTGCTCGTACTGTTCGCCGTACTCGGCACGAACGTGCTCGCCGGGAGCGCCGACCTGATCGTGCTCGCGGTGGCGTACCTGCTGGCCAGCGTCCCGCTCTACGCCCTCGCCGGCTCCGCCCGCGACCGGCGAGGCACCGAGGCGGCCCTGAAGACCTACCTGCTGGGGGCCTTCCTCGGCATCGTGATGCTGCTCGGCATCACCCTGCTGTTCGGGGCTTCGGGCGGCACCGGGTACGGGCTGCTTGCCGCGGTCGAGACCGCTCAGCGGCCCGTCGTCGCCGTCGGGCTGGTGGCGCTGCTCGCCGGGCTCGCCTTCAAGGGCGGGTTCGTTCCCGGCCACTTCTGGGTTCCCGACGCCGCCGAGGGCTCCCGGGTGGGGGCCGCGGCCCTGCTCACGACGGTGCCGAAGATCGGCGGCCTGCTGGCTGCCTACCGGGTGCTCGACGCCGTTCCGGACGACGTCGTCGACGCACCGCTCCTGATCGCCGTCCTGGCGGCCGTCACGATGACGCTGGGCAACCTCGCCGCCTTCGCGCAGGAGTCCCCACGCCGGCTGCTGGGCTGGTCGACAGTCAGCCAGTCCGGTTACCTGCTCATGGCCGTGGCGGTTGCCGGGCGCAGCGAGCTCGCGCTGCCCTCGCTCTCGCTGTACGTGGCGGCCTACGCCGTAACCAACCTCGGGGCGTTCGCGGTGACGGCTGCGCTCCCGAAGGCCGACCGGCTCGTGCACTACCGCAACCTCGCGTCCACCCGTCCCGTGCTGGGGATCTCGCTCCTGGTCCTGCTGCTCGGCCTGGTCGGCACACCTCCCACCGGCGTCTTCGTCGGCAAGCTGACCGTGTTCGGGGCGGCCCTGGAAGGCGGATTCGGCTGGCTGGTGGTCGTGGCGGCGCTGAACACCGTGGCCAGTCTGTTCTACTACCTGCGATGGCTCGCTCCGGTGTTCGCGCGTGAGGGCTCGGCCCAGGCCGCCCCACTTTCCGTCCGTCCGATCGCCCAGGTCTGCGCGGTGGCGGCCGCCGTCGCGTCGGTGCTGCTCGGGCTCGGCAGCGGCGCCGTCCTGGCCCTGGCGGGCTGAGGTGCCCCGGTGACCCTGCTGCTCGCGTTCTCGGCCGTCCTGCTGCTGGCCGTGCTCTTCTCCGGCCTGGCCGACCGCAGCGTGCTGTCGACCGCGGTCCTGTTCCTCGTGGCCGGTTTCGTCCTGGGCGACGGGGTGCTCGGGGTCGTCGACCTGCAGCCGGGCGACGAGGTGGTGACGGGCTTCGCCGAGCTGGCCCTGTTCTCGGTGCTGTTCACCGACGGGCAGCGGGTCGGCCTCGGTGACCTGCGCTCGGCCTGGCGTCTTCCCGGACGCGCACTGCTGCTGGGGATGCCGCTGACGTTCGCGCTGACCGGGCTTGTCGGCGTCGTCGTCGCGGGACTGCCCTGGCCGGAGGCGCTCATCGTCGCGGCCGTCCTGGCGCCGACCGACCCGGTGTTCGCGGCGGCCATCGTCGGGCGGGAGGAGGTGCCCGGGCGGCTGAGGCACCTGCTCAACGTCGAGTCGGGCCTCAACGACGGGCTGGCGCTCCCGGTCGTGCTCGTCCTGCTGGCCGCCGTCGGGGGCCCGGAGGTGGGGACCGCGGAGCTCGGGATCGAGCTGGGCCTCGGCGTGGTCATCGGCGTGGTCGTGCCCCTGCTGGCGGTGCTGGCCCTGCGGAGCCGCTTCACCGCCACGACGTCCACGTACGAGTCGCTGTCGTCGGTGGCCATCGGACTGCTCGTGCTGTCGCTGGCGGAGGTCGCGCACGCGAACCTGTTCCTGGCCGCCTTCTCCGCCGGCATCACCCTGGCCACGGTGGCGCCGGAGCTGCGTGACTCCTTCCACCAGTTCGGGGAGCTCGTCACCGAGCTGCTGAAGCTCGCGGCGATCCTCGTCTTCGGCGCACTGATCTCCCCGGCCTTCCTCGGCGAGGTGAACCTGGGTGGCTACGTGTTCGTGGTGCTGGCGCTGGTGTTCGCGCGGCCGGTCGCCATCGCTCTGTCGTTCCTGCGCAGCCGGCTGCCCTGGCAGGAGCAGGCCGCCGTCGCCTGGTTCGGTCCCAAGGGGTTCGCCTCGGTCGTCTACGGGCTGCTGGTCCTCGACAGCGGGGCGCTCCGAGCCGACGAGATGTTCCACCTGATCGCCCTCACGGTCGTGCTGTCGATCCTCGTGCACTCCTCCAGTGACGTGCCGATCGCGCAGTACTTCGCGCGGCAGCGGACCAGCCACCCCGGCGGTGAGGTCACGCTCAGCACGGACGACGACGCGCCCACGGGCGCGTCCGGAAAGACTGCTGCGCGCGCCGACTGACGTCGGCCGCGCCCGGGATCAGCCGACGACGGGGTCGCGCGGGTCGGTGACCGTCACGTCGGCCCGGGCCACCTCGCGGCCCGCCCGGGTGACCACGACGGCGTACTCGCCCATGGGCGCCTGCAGACCGAGGCGGCCGCTGGCCCGGCAGCGCGTCAGGCGGACCGGCGGGAGCACCTGCTGAGCCGCACCCAGGGCGCCGGACGCCGACCGCGGGTGCACCGAGAGGGCGACCTCGCCGTCTGCGCCGCGGAGCGCGTACTCGACCAGGCCTCCTGGGCGGACCCGTTGGACCGACAGGGCCAGGCCGGGCTCCGTGCAGGAGCGGGGGAGGACGGGGGTGCGGTCCCCGCCGAAGCGGACCAGGGTGCCCGCGCCGACGAGCAGGACGACACCGACGAGCAACCCCACCGGACCGACCCGGAACGGCCCCACGTGCAGGCGGGGCAGCGGTGGCGGCGTGTCGCCCGGGACCGGGTCCGCCTCGGCGGCTCGCGAGACCGCCAGCTCCCAGAGGTCGGGCACGGCGTGGTCCCCCGCTGGGCCGGGGGCCCCCGCCGGGTGCTCCGGGCGGGGGCGTCCCCGGTCGTCGTCCACGGCTGCTACGGAGCCGGGTCGGGCCGCTCCGGTGCACCGGCGGTGCCGGTGTTGCCACCCTCGCTCGCACCGCCCGGGGCGTCGCCCGCAGTGCTGCCGGTGGGGGCAGCGGTCGGGGCGGGGCCGGAGCCCTCGGCGGTGCGGACCGGCTCGCCCTGGGTCTGGGCGAGCTGCGGGTAGTCGGCCACCTCGGTGCGGGCCGGGTCGGCCTCGACCGGCTTCGGGGCCTCGACGGTCACGTCCGGCGTGATGGCGTTCTCGCCGGCCGGCACCGGTGCGCCGGCGCCGACCAGGGCGGGGGCGCCGACCAGCGACTTGGCCAGGATCTGGCTGACGTCGAGCACCTGCACGCCCTCCTTGGCCTCGCCGGACTGCTGCTTGGCGGTGACGGCGTCCGACAGCATGACCATGCAGAAGGGGCAGGCCGTGGAGATGAGGTCGGGGTCGACGCCCAGGGCCTCGTCGGTGCGCTCCACGTTGATGTGCTTGCCGATCTTCTCCTCCATCCACATGCGCGCACCGCCGGCGCCGCAGCAGAAGCCACGCTCCTTGCAGCGGGGCATCTCCTGGCTGGTGAGGCCGGGGATGGCGGCGAGCACCTCGCGCGGCGGGCTGTAGACGCGGTTGTGCCGGCCGAGGTAGCAGGGGTCGTGGTAGGTGACCTTCTCGTCGACCGGGGTGATCGGCACGAGCCGGCCGGTCTCGACCAGGTGCCCGAGCAGCTGGGTGTGGTGGACGACCTCGTAGTCGCCACCGACCTGGCTGTACTCGTTGGCGAGCGTGTTGAAGCAGTGCGGGCAGGTCGCGACGATCTTCATGCCGGGACGGCCCGCGCCGACCTCGTTCAGCACCTCGACGTTCTGCTGGGCCAGGGCCTGGAAGACGAACTCGTTGCCGAGGCGGCGCGCGGGGTCACCCGTGCAGGACTCGTTCGAGCCCAGGACGGCGAAGTTCACGTCGGCGGTGTGCAGCAGCTCGGCGAAGGCCCGGGTGACCTTCTTGCTGCGGTCCTCCAAGGCGCCGGCGCAGCCGACCCAGAACAGGTACTCGGTTCCCTCGGGGATCGTGTCCTCGACGACCGTCACCTCGAACGGGAGGTCGGCGTACCACTCGTCGCGCATGGTGGGCTTCAGGCCCCAGGGGTTGCCGTTCTTCTCGAGGTTGCGCAGCATGACGCCGGCCTCGCTCGGGAACGCGCTCTCGATGAGCACCTGGTAGCGGCGCATGTCCAGGATGTGGTCGACGTGCTCGATGTCGACCGGGCACTGCTCGACGCAGGCGCCGCAGGTGGTGCAGCTCCACAGGACGTCGGGGTCGATGACCCCGCCCTCCTCGGCCGTCCCGACGAGCGGACGCACGGCCTGGTCGGGGTTGGTGCCCATGACCCGGGCGTAGCCGTCCTCGGGGACGTGCTGACCCGAGTGCGTACCGGCGTCGTGGAAGTTCGGGACGTGGTCCTCGGGGTGGTCCTTGTCGCCCAGGATGTAGGGCGCCTTGGCGAACAGGTGGTCACGCAGGTTCATGATCAGCAGCTTGGGGCTCAGCGGCTTGCCGGTGTTCCACGCGGGGCACTGGCTCTGGCAGCGCCCGCACTCGGTGCAGGTGGCCATGTCGAGCATCGCGGTCCAGGTGAAGTCCTCGACCTTGGCGACGCCGAAGGTGTCCACCTCGGGGTCGGCCTCCTCGAAGTCGAGGACCTTGCCCTTGCTCATCATCGGCAGCAGCGGACCGAGGGCGGTGCGCTCCGGGTAGCGCTTGGTGAGCACGTTCAGCGGCGCGGTGAAGATGTGCAGGTGCTTGGAGTAGGTGACCAGCACGAGGAAGCCCATGATCACGGCGACCTGGCCCAGGACCATGACGTCCTCGATGACCTCGTTGGCGCGCTCGCCGAACGGCTCGATCGCCTGGGCGATGAGGTTCGAGAAGAAGACCGCTCCCGGGGTGTCCTGCCAGGGGCTGACACCGGTGTTGAGCTGCGCGGCGCGGATCCCGAACATGGTGAACAGCACGAAGAAGATCAGCAGCAGGACGACCCAGGCGGCGCCGGTGTGCGAGCCGTAGAAGCGGCTGTCGCGCTTGAGGGTCTCCGGGTTGTTGCGCAGGCGCAGGAACGCGAACGTGATGATGCCCAGCAGGACGGCGACGCCGAAGAAGTCCTCCAGGAAGCCGAACCAGCCGTAGTGGCCGACCAGCGGGATGGCGAAGTTGACGTCGAACAGCGCGCCGAACGCCTCCACCACGGTGAAGCCCAGGACGATGAAGCCCCAGAACGTCATGAAGTGGGCGACGCCGGGGACGCTCCACTTCAGCAGCCGGCGCTGACCGAAGACCTCGACGACCTGCGAGACGGCCCGCTTCTGCCAGTCGTCCAGGCGCCCCGGCGACGCCTGACCGGCCGCCACCATGCGGTACAGGAAGTAGACGCGGCGGGCGGCGATCGCCCCCGCGAGAAGGGTGATCGTCAGACCGACGACCAGGCGCACGATCATGTGCGTTTCCACGGGGTCCTCCAGGTACAGGGCAGCCAGACTGCGCGCGCGCAGGAGCCTACGTCTGGTCGCGGCACGGGGCTACTCACGAGTAACCCCGGACGCGACGAGCATCGGCGGGGTCATCCTCCCGTGCGGCCCGACGTCGTGCACGGCGGGGTGCCTCGGCGTCGCCGGAGGTCGGGGTGTGACGCGGGGGTTCGCCGCCGGGAGGGGGCTGGCCAGGGGCTGCGGGCCCTCCCTGGTCGTGACTGTCGCGCGGCGCCCCTCGGGGGGTCGCTCTGGACCGTGACTGTCGCGCTGCGCCCCTCGGGGGGTCGCTCTGGACCGTGACTGTCGCGCTGCGCCCCTCGGGGGGTCGCTCTGGACCGTGACTGTCGCGCTGCGCCCCTCGGGGTCGGTCCGGGTGGGGCGTACCGCGACAGTCGCGCGGGAGGGTGGGGTCGGTGCGGCGGTCGCGCGGGGCCGGGTGGGGTCGGTGCGGCGGGCCTCGGCGAGCTGACCGGCCTCGCGGTGGACTCCCACTGGAGCGGTCTCAGCGGGCGCACTCCCCGACCGGGACTGTCGGGCTGCGCCCCTCGGCGAATCCCTCTAGACCCTGACTGTCGCGCTGCGCCCCTCCGGGGTCGGTCGGGGCGGGGCGGACCGCGACAGTCGCGCCGCAAGGTGGGGTCGAACCCCGGGGTCCGCTGCCCGGGCGTGTCCGGGAGCTGACCGGGACCCGAAAGGCACCTCCTCGACCGTGACTGTCGCGCTGCGCCCCTCGGGGTCGGTCGGGGTGGGGCGTACCGCGACAGTCGCGCCGGCAAGGTGGGGTGAAGGGGCGTACCGGACAGTCGCGGTGGGTGCCCCGGGGTCCGCTGCCCGGGCGTGCTCGGGAGCTGACTGGGACCCGGAAGGCACCTCCCCGACCGTGACTGTCGCGCTGCGCCCCTCGGGGTCGGTCGGGGTGGGGCGTACCGCGACAGTCGCGCCGAGGGGGGTCGCTCCCGGGGTCACCGCGACTCCCGACCCTCCCCGAGACCCCGCCGACCCGACCCCCCCGAGGCCCACCCCGCCGCCCACCGCCGACTCCCACCGCCGAAAGCCCCGCGGGACGGACCGGCGGCCTCGTCAGACGGCCAGGCGGAGCGCGGCAGCCGCGCCGCGCACCACGGCGATCGTGAGGGGTCCGGCCAGCAGCAGCGCGACGACCAGCGCGAGCAGCTTCATCCGCAGGTTCGGTCCGCCGGAGGAGTCGCGCATGGAGTTCAGCACTCCTTCAGGGTGCCACGCGCAGGCGGTGCCAGGCTGGTGCCATGGCGCGCTGGGCGGTGACCTCCCCGGCGCTCCTGCTCGCCCTCACGGGGCTCGCCCTGCTGGCCTGGACGGCCGCAGGCGGACGGCGTCGACGGCGTCCTGCGGTGGTGCTCGTGTCGGTGCTGCTGTCCCTGCTGGCGGCCGGCGACGGCGCGGACGCCTACTACGGCTACCTCCCCCGGCTGGGCGACGTGGGGGGTGTCACCGGCACTCGCGACACCTGGGACGTGCTGGCCGCCACCGACGTCCACGACCCCGCGGCGGCCGCCCGGCACCCCCGCGGGGGCGTGCTCACGCTGGCGGTCCCGGACGACGGCCGCGGACTCGGCCCGACCTCCGCGCTGGTGTGGCTGCCGCCGCAGTACCTCGCCTCGACCGGCGAGCGCTTCCCCGTCGTCTATCTCTTCCACGGCAGCCCCGGGGTGCCGGCCGACTGGTTGCGCGGCGGTGAGGCCGCCGACACCGGCCTCGCGCTGGCCCGCAGGGGTCGACCCGCGATCCTGGTGGTGCCGCGCATGAGCCGTGGGTGGCTCGACGACCCGGAGTGCGTCGACGGCGTGCAGGAGCAGGTCGAGAGCCACTTCTGGTCCGACGTCGTGCCGACGGTCGACGCGCAGCTGCGCACCCTCGCCAGCCGCGACGGCCGGGCCCTCGCGGGCATGTCGGCCGGGGGCTACTGCGCGCTGCACCTGGGGCTGGAGCATCGGAACGAGGTGGCGACCGTGCTCGACCTGTCCGGGCTGACCGCCCCGACCCACCGTGGCGGCGTCGAGGCCCTCTACGGTCCGGACGCCGCGCCGCGGGCCGCCGTGGACACGCCGTCGGCCTACGCGCCCCACCTGAGCGCCGGACCCGTGACCCGGGTGTGGCTGGACACGGGCGCGCACGACGGCGACGTCCGCCCGGGGATGGAGCGCCTGGCCCGGATCCTCGCCGCGCGGGGACTGCAGGTCCGGCTCAGGGTGCGTCCCGGAGCGCACACCTTCCGGGTCTGGCGGCCCGCCCTGGCCGAGGCCCTCGCCTGGGCGCTGCCCGGCATGGCGGCACCGGCATGAGGGGAGCCCTGCTGCGGGTGCCCTTCGCGACGTCGTACACGGGCCTGCTCATCGCGACGTCGCTCTGGCTGGGGACGCTCGGGAGTCCGGGGACGCTCGCGACCGGGGCCGTCCTCGGCACGGACCGGAGCGGCGTCGACGTCGTGCGGGCGGCCAGCACCAACCTGGCCAACCTGCGCGCCGGGCACTGGTCGGTGCTCGCAGCGAGCGCCCTGGTGCTGGAGAACTGGGCCACCCTGCGGGTCGCGGCGACGGCGGTCGCCCTCGGGACGGCGGAGGTCCTGCTCGGGCGGCTGCGTACCCCGGCGGTGTTCCTGGCGGGCCACGTCGGCTCGAGCCTGGTGGTCGCCGGGCTGCTCGAGGCCGACGTCCTGCCGGGCGTGCGGGCGGTCGACGTCGCGTCCGCCGTCGACGTCGGTCCGAGCTACGGGGCCCTCGCCGTCCTGGGGGCGCTGGCCGCGACGCGGGTCCGGGGCCTGCGGTGGGCCGGGCTCGTGGTCGTCGTCCTCGCCGGCGCGGTCCTGGCAGAACCCACCTTCACCGCCTGGGGGCATCTGGTCGCTGGTGTGCTGGGTGCCGGCGTCGGTGCCGTCCTGACCCGGGTGCGCCCTGGTGGAGCCGCCGCGTGACGCCGCCGGCCGGTCGGGTGGCCGGCGTGCGGATCCCGGCGCTGGCCGGCCTCCTTGTCGCGGGAGCCGGCGCGCTGGACCTGGCCAGCGCGCTCACCCGGGCGCAGGAACCGCGGCTGCAGGCCCTCACCCATGTCGTCCCCGGGGCGCTGTCGTCGGCGGCCACCGCGGCCACCGCCGTGTGCGGCGTGCTGCTCCTGCTGCTCGCCCACGCGCTGAAGCGCCGCAAGCGCCGGGCCTGGCGGGCCACGGTGGCGCTGCTCGGGATCAGCGTGGTCTTCCACGTGGTCAAGGGCCTCGATGTCGAGGAGGCCCTGGTCTCGGTCGCCCTGCTCCTCGGCCTGGTGGCCTGGCGCGCGGAGTTCTCGGCGAGCGGCGACCCCCGCACGCGGTGGCGGGCCGTGGGGGCGCTGGCCGGGCTCGTGCTGACCAGCCTCGTGCTGGGCCTGCTCGTGGTCCGGCTGCGCCTGGATGCCGCGACCGGACCCCACTCCCTGGGTCAGCAGGTGCAGCACGTCCTTCTGGGGCTGGTCGGTGTGGTCGGACCGTTGCGCCTGCGCTCGGACCGCGACGCCGACGTCGTCACGGCGACGCTCGCGGGGCTGGGTGCCATGACCGTCCTGGTGCCCGCCTACCTCGCGCTGCGTCCGGCCGAGCCACGGCCGGTCCTGACCGCCGACGACGAGCGGCGGCTGCGCGAGCTGCTGTCCCGTCAGGGTGAGCGCGACTCGCTCGGCTACTTCGCGCTGCGGCGCGACAAGTCCGTGGTCTGGTCGCCCAGCGGCAAGGCGGCGATCGCCTACCGCGTCGTCAGCGGCGTGGCGCTGGCCAGCGGTGACCCGGTCGGCGACCCCGAGGCCTGGCCCGGCGTCATCGAGGTCTTCCTCGCGCTGGCCGACCGGCACGCCTGGGTGCCGTCCGTCATGGGCTGCAGCGAACAGGGCGGGACGGCGTACCGCAGGGCGGGGCTGAGCGTGCTCGAGATCGGTGACGAGGCGGTCGTCGACACGGCCGCCTTCACGCTGGAGGGCCGGGAGATGCGCGGGGTGCGGCAGGCGGTGAACCGGGTGGAACGGGCCGGCTACACGACGCGCGTGCGCCGGGTCCGCGACATCCCCGAGAGCGAGCGTCAGCGCGTGCGGGACACCGCGGCCGGATGGCGGGGGGCCGACACCGAGCGCGGGTTCTCGATGGCGCTCGGTCGCTTCGGCGACCCGGCCGACGACGACTGCGTGCTGGTCACGGCCGAGCAGGACGGCGTGCTGCGGGCGCTGCTGCACTTCGTGCCCTGGGGACGCGACGGGCTCTCGCTGGACCTCATGCGCCGGGACCGCACCAGTGAGAACGGCCTCAACGAGCTGCTCATCGTCCGCGCGGTCGGGGCGGCGCGGGAGCTGGGGATCGGCCGGCTGTCGCTGAACTTCGCGGTCTTCCGCCAGGCGCTCGAGCAGGGCGAGCGGCTCGGCGCCGGGCCGGTCCTGCGGGGCTGGCGCTCGGTGCTGGTCTTCGCCTCCCGGTGGTTCCAGATCGAGTCGCTGTACCGCTTCAACGCCAAGTTCCGTCCCGCCTGGGAGCCGCGCTACGTCTGCTTCCCCGGCTCGCGCGACCTGCCGCGGGTGGCCCTGGCGGCGCTGGAGGCCGAGGCGTTCCTGGTCTGGCCCCGGCTGCCGCTGGGTCCTGCGCGCCGATGGGCTCGGCTGGTGCCTCATGACCGGGCCGTTCCGAGGCCGACCTGAGTCGGGAAGACTCAAGCCGGTTCGACAGTTGTCGGAGGTGCCGCCTAGCATGAGCGGCACGCACTCAACTTCTCGAAGGAGCTCTCCCGTGGCACGTGCTGTCGGCATCGATCTCGGCACCACCAACTCCTGCGTCGCCGTCCTCGAGGGCGGCGAGCCCACCGTCATCGCCAACGCCGAGGGCGCCCGCACCACGCCGTCGATCGTGGCCTTCGCCAAGAACGGCGAGGTGCTCGTCGGCGAGGTCGCCAAGCGCCAGGCGGTCACCAACGTCGACCGCACCATCCGCTCGGTGAAGCGCCACATGGGCACCGACTGGAAGCAGTCGCTCGACGGCAAGGACTTCACGCCGCAGCAGATCAGCGCGTTCGTCCTGCAGAAGCTCAAGCGCGACGCCGAGTCCTACCTCGGCGACACCGTCACCGACGCGGTCATCACCGTGCCGGCCTACTTCTCCGACGCCGAGCGCCAGGCCACCAAGGAGGCCGGCGAGGTCGCCGGGCTGAACGTCCTGCGGATCGTCAACGAGCCCACCGCCGCGGCGCTGGCCTACGGCCTGGACAAGGGCGACAAGGAGCAGACCATCCTGGTCTTCGACCTCGGTGGCGGCACGTTCGACGTGTCCCTGCTCGAGATCGGCGACGGCGTCATCGAGGTCAAGGCGACCTCCGGCGACAACAAGCTCGGCGGTGACGACTGGGACCAGCGCGTCGTCGAGCACCTGGTCAAGCAGTTCGCGCTGTGCAACAACGGCCATCGACCTGTCCAAGGACAAGATGGCCCTGCAGCGCCTGCGCGAGGCCGCCGAGAAGGCCAAGATCGAGCTGTCGGCCAGCCAGCAGACCAGCATCAACCTGCCCTACATCACGGCGAGCCCCGAGGGCCCGCTGCACCTGGACGTCTCGATGACCCGCGCGGAGTTCCAGCGGCTCACCCAGGACCTGCTCGACCGGTGCAAGACGCCGTTCAACCAGGCGGTCAAGGACGCCGGCATCACGGTCGGCCAGATCGACCACGTGGTGCTCGTCGGCGGCTCGACCCGCATGCCGGCCGTGTCCGACCTGGTCCGCGAGCTGACCGGTGGCAAGGAGCCGAACAAGGGCGTCAACCCCGACGAGGTCGTCGCGATCGGCGCCGCCCTGCAGGCCGGTGTGCTGAAGGGCGAGGTCAAGGACGTCCTGCTGCTCGACGTCACGCCGCTGTCCCTGGGCATCGAGACCAAGGGCGGCATCATGACCAAGCTCATCGAGCGCAACACCACGATCCCGACCAAGCGGTCGGAGGTGTTCACCACGGCCGACGACAACCAGCCGTCGGTGCAGATCCAGGTGTTCCAGGGCGAGCGCGAGATGGCCGCCTACAACAAGAAGCTCGGCATGTTCGAGCTGACCGGCCTGCCGCCCGCGCCCCGCGGCGTGCCGCAGATCGAGGTCGTCTTCGACATCGACGCCAACGGCATCGTGCACGTCTCCGCCAAGGACCTCGGCACCGGCAAGGAGCAGCGCATGACCATCTCCGGCGGCAGCGCGCTGCCCAAGGACGAGGTCGAGCGGATGATGAAGGAGGCCGAGCAGTACGCCGAGGAGGACAGCAAGCGCCGCGAGGAGGCCGAGACCCGCAACAGTGCCGAGGCCCTGGTCTTCCAGACCGAGAAGTTCCTCGGCGAGAACGGCGACAAGCTCCCCGCCGAGGGCAAGGCGTCGGCCGAGGAGGCGCTGACCACGCTCAAGAGCGCGCTCGGCGGCAGCGACACGGCGGCGGTCAAGGCCGCGGCCGAGGACCTGTCCAAGAAGTCCTCCGAGCTGGGTGGCGCGCTCTACGCCCAGCAGGCCGAGGGCGGCGACGCCGCAGGTGACGACGGCGTGAGCTTCGACAAGCAGGACGACGGCGTCGTCGACGCCGAGATCGTCGACGAGGACAAGTAGTCCCGATGCCGGAGTCCACTGAGTTCGACCCGGAGCGGGTCGTGGTCCGCGACCGCCGCCGTCTCGACCCGGAGACGGGCGAGGTGCGGCCGAGCGAGCAGGTCGACGCGGCCGCCGACAACGACGCCGACACGAGTCAGGAGCCGGCGGTGGGTCAGACCCCGCCGCCGGCCCCGGCCGGCGGCCCTGTCGACGAGGCGCCCGAACCCGTGGTCGTCGACCCGGTCGCCGACCTGACCGACACGCTCCAGCGGGTCCAGGCCGAGTACGCCAACTACCGCAAGCGGGTCGAGCGCGACCGGGTGGCCATGGTCGAGCAGGCCACCGGGAGCCTGCTGTCCCAGCTGATCCCCCTGCTCGACGACGTCAGCCGCGCCCGTCAGCACGACGACCTCGACGGCGCGTTCAAGACGGTCGGCGAGGCCCTGGAGGCCGTCGCCGCCCGGTTGGGGCTGGAGACCTTCGGAGCCCCGGGCGAGCCGTTCGACCCGCAGGTCCACGAGGCCGTGATGCAGGCCGAGCCGGACCCGACGTTCGACGTCGCCACCTGCGCGCAGGTGTTCCGCCCGGGCTTCCGGGTCGGCGGCCGGGTGCTGCGTCCGGCGCAGGTCGCCGTCGCCGAACCCGCCGCCTGAGCACCTGGCATGACCCTGTCCGCCCGAGCACGAAGGAGGTGACGCCGTGAGCGCCCGTGACCTGTCCAAGGACTACTACGCCGCTCTCGGCGTCGCCAAGGACGCCCCGACCGCCGACATCAAGAAGGCCTACCGCAAGCTCGCCACCGAGCTGCACCCGGACAAGAACCCGGGCGACAGCAAGGCGGAGGAGCGCTTCAAGACGGTGTCGGAGGCCTACGACGTCCTGTCCGACGACGCCAAGCGCCGCGAGTACGACGAGCAGCGCAGCCTGTTCGGTTCGGGCCGCGGCGGGGGAGGCGGCGGAGGGTTCTCCTTCGACGTCAACGACCTGTTCGGCCAGGGCGGGGCCGGCGGCCTGGGCGACGTCTTCAGCGGGCTGTTCGGCCAGGGCGGCGGCCGCCGGGGGGGCAACCCCCGGCAGCCGCGGCGGGGCGCCGACGTCGAGGCGCAGGTGGTCCTGTCGTTCCTCGACGCCCTGCGTGGCTGCACCGTGCCCCTGCGCCTCACGACGTCGGGGGCCTGCGACACCTGCAAGGGCGTCGGCGCGGCCCCGGGCACCCAGCCGCGGGCCTGCGGCGTCTGCGGCGGGCAGGGGGTGGTGAGCCGCAACCAGGGTGGGTTCGCCTTCGCCGAGCCCTGCACGGCCTGCCGTGGCTCCGGCCGGGTCATCGAGACCCCCTGCCCCACCTGCCGCGGCACGGGGCAGACCTCCCACGAGCGCAGCCTCACCGTGCGGATCCCCGTGGGCATCGAGGACGGCCAGCGCGTGCGACTGGCCGGGCGGGGCTCCCCGGGCGAGCGTGGCGGGGCCGCCGGTGACCTGCTCGTCGCGGTCAAGGTCACGCCGCACGCGCTGTTCTCCCGGCGCGGCCACGACCTCACGCTGACCGTTCCGGTCACCTACCCCGAGGCCGCCCTGGGCGCACAGGTGCAGGTGCCGACGCCGGACGGCGGCGTCACCCTCAAGGTGCCCCCGGGCACCACCACGGGCCGCACGTTCCGGGTCCGCGGACGGGGCGTGCCGAAGAAGGACGGCACGGCCGGCGACCTGCTCGTCACGGTCGAGGTGGCCGTGCCGAAGGAGATGACGCCCGAGGCCCGCGCGGCGCTGGAGGCGTACGCCGTGGTGGCCCCCCAGGACCCCCGTGCCCACCTGCGGAGCGTGGAGCTGTGAGGGCGGGGCAGGAGCGGTGATGGACGAGGACCTTCCCGTGTTCGTCATCTCGGTGGCGGCCGAGCTGGCGGGCATGCACCCGCAGACGCTGCGGCAGTACGACCGCCTCGGGCTCGTCACCCCGGGACGCTCCGGCGGCGGGGGCCGGCGGTACTCCGCCCGCGACGTCGCCCTGCTGCGCGAGGTGCAGCGGCTGTCGCAGGAGGAGGGGGTGAACCTCGCCGGGATCAAGCGGGTGATCGAGCTGGAGAACCAGGTGGAGGCGCTGCAGTCGCGGCTGCTCGAGGTCGCCACCGAGCTCGCTGCCGCCCGGCAGGCCGCCGACCAGGCGCAGCACCGTGCGGCGGCCAGCCTGCGGCGTGACCTCGTCCCGCTGCGCGACAGCGCGCTCGTGGTCTGGCGCCCCTCCCGACCCTGACGTCACTGCACCCTGACATCACCGCACGCTGTGCCGCTGCACAGTTCAGCGGCGTGATGCCGGTCACCTGCCCGTCTTGACCGAAATGAGGGCTTGCCGGAACCTGGTCGTCACCTGCACGACACGTCTGCCCCCTCGCGTCCCGGGTGCTGACGGTGCGGCACGTCCCCGGAGGAGCCCGCGTGAGCAGCCCGACGATCCCTGTCCCGAACGACGACGGCACCGGCACGACCCGGCGCCGCTTCCTCACCTACCTGATGGCCGCGCCCACGCTCGCCGTCGCGGTCAACTACGGACTGCTCGACGGCGTCGCGATGGCGCTGCCGGGCACCCCCGAGTTCGCCGACGCCGAGGACCTCGGCGACTTCCTCATCCAGGCGCAGAAGCCGACCGAGGGACAGCTGATCGTCCTGGTCGCCCGCACCGACGGCGGCGTGTCCTGCGCGCTGCCGCGCGCCGAGGTGGGCCAGGGCATCACCACCTCGACGGCGATGCTGATCGCCGACGAGCTCGCCCTGCCGCTCGACAAGGTCACGGTCACCCTCGCCGACGCCCGCCCCGAGCTGCTCTTCGGACAGATCACCGGTGGCTCCAACACGATCCGCTCGGTGTATGACCCCATCAAGGCGGCCGGTGCCGCCTTCCGCGGGCAGATGGCCGCCGCGGCGTCCCGCGAGCTCGGCGTCCCGGTGTCGCAGCTGCGGATCAAGGACGGTGGCGTGCTCGCCGCCGACGGCCGTCGCCTGTCCTACGCCGACCTCGCCGTCAAGGCGGCCGACCGCACGCTGGTCGCCCCGGCCGACGCGCCGCTCGCCGCCGGAACGCCTCTGGTGGGCACCGAGCAGCGCCGGGTCGACGCCCTTGCCATGGTGACCGGCGCCTTCAAGTACACCAACGACCTCGACCCCGTGCCCGGGGCGCTGCGCTCCATGGTGCGCCGCGCGCCCTACATCCGCGGCTCGGTCAAGAGCATCGACAACCTCGCGGCCGTCAAGGCGATGGAGGGCGTCGTCGACGTCTTCGAGATCGAGCTCAGCCGGGTGGCCTACGACCAGGAGGACGTCGTCGAGACCGGCGTCGCCGTCGTGGCCGAGACCTTCGGGCAGGCGCTCGACGGCAAGGAGGCCCTGGAGGTCACCTGGAACCCGGGCCCGCTCGCCGGCAAGGACGACGACGACATCAAGGCCGGGCTGCGCGGCATCAACCCGGGCTTCGCCAGCCCGGCGCTGCCCGCCCTGCCCGGCGCGCCGGTCACGGTCGTCGAGGGCGAGTTCGACTGGGCGTTCGTCAGCCACGCCCCGCTCGAGCCGAACACCGCGATCGCCGACGTCCGGGACGGCCGGTGCGACGTCTGGTCGACGATGAAGATCCCGATCGTGGCGGCGCAGACCATCGCCGATGAGCTCGGTCTGGCCCAGGACGCGGTCACCGCCCACGTCGTGCAGGGAGGTGGCTCCTTCGGCCGCAAGCTCTTCTTCGACGCTGCGCTCGAGGCCGCGCGCATCTCGCAGAAGGCCGGCAAGCCGGTCAAGCACATGTTCACCCGCATCGATGACATGCGGCACGGCCGGGCCCGTTCGGCGTCGCACCACCGGGTGCGCCTGGTCGCCGTCGGCAAGGAGGTCACGGCGCTCCAGCACAACACCGCGTTCGTCGAGACCGACTGGCGGCACGGCCTCGGGGAGATCTTCAGTGCCTACAGCGTGCAGCTGAACGCGCCGCAGATCCTCCCGGTCTCGCCCGGCGGCAACCTGACGTTCTCGGAGTCGGTCTTCTACACGACGGTCAAGTCGCCCTACGACTTCGGCGCCACCGTGCAGTCGATCCAGGAGCTCGCGCTCCCGTTCAACACGGCGGCCTGGCGCTCGGTCTACTCGCCGAACACCCGCGGCGCCGAGGAGATCATGGTCGACGAGCTCGCCGCACAGCTCGGCGAGGACGCCGGGCAGTTCCGGCTCGACCGCCTGCCCGACCCGCGTCAGCGGGCCGTGCTGCAGAAGGTGCTCGACATGTCCGGCTGGGGCACGAAGACCCTGCCCGCCGGAGTGGCGATGGGCATCGGCTTCCACGACGAGTACAAGTCGCTGGGTGCCTGCGTCGTGCAGATCGACACCAACGTCAAGCCCTTCCCCCGGGTCACCCACGCCTGGATGGCCGCCGACTACGGCATCCCGGTCAACCCCCTCGGCCTGAAGGCGCAGCTGCTCGGCGGCCTCACCGACGGCATCGCGACCACGCTGCGGGCCGGTCTGCACCTGGACGACGGGCTGTTCCTCGAGGGCAGCTACTCGCAGTTCCACTTCCCCCGCAACCGCGACATCCCGCCGGACGTCGAGATCTACATCTTCCCGAAGACCGCCGACGTCCCCGGCGGCGCCGGGGAGCTCGGGGTCACCCCGGCGGTCGGGGCGGTCGCGAACGCGTACGCCCGGGCGACCAAGACGAAGGTCCGCAGCTTCCCGCTGTTCTTCGACCTCGACTTCGACCCCATCACCAAGGGCACCGGGTCGACCCGCCGCCCCAGCAACCTGCCGCCGAAGAAGTAGGAGGACGACGCCATGCCGAAGTACACGTTCGAGCTCAACGGGAAGAACGTCAGCGTCGACGCGCCTGCCGACCTCTCGGTCCTGTGGACCCTGCGCGACAAGATGGGGATGACCGGCCTGAAGTACGGCTGCGGCATCAACGTCTGCAAGGCCTGCACCATTCACGTCGACGACGCCGAGCCGTTCAACGCCTGTGTCACCGACGTCGAGCAGATCGACGGTCGCCGGATCACGACGATCGAGGGCCTGGCGAAGAAGGGCAAGCTCACCCCGGTGCAGCAGGCCTGGATCGACCAGGACGTCGCGCAGTGCGGGTACTGCCAGCCGGGCCAGATCATGGTGGCCACCGCCCTGCTGATGAAGACCGAGACGCCCACCGACGCCGACATCGACACGATCGACAACGTCTGCCGATGCGGCTCCTACTTCCGGATCCGCGAGGCCATCAAGCGCTCGGTCGAGATCATGAAGAAGGACGGCGTCGACGCGATGGGCGCGCCCGTCACGGTCAAGGCCGGCGGTGCGGCGGCCGGCAGCGCAGCCGCCCCGGTCGCGGCCGAGGCCGCGCTCCCGACCACCGGCGCCTCCTCCGCCGCCACCGGCGCGGCGGCGGCCCTCGCCGTCGGCGCGGCGGCGGTGACGAAGGTCGCCCACGGGCTCGTCCCGGGTGTCGCGACGAGCTGACGGCTCCCCGACCCGGAGGGCGGTCCCCGCGTTCAGCGGTGGCCGCCCTCCGTCCTGTCCGGGTCCTGTCGGGGCCCGACCAGAGTTGAGCGGAACAGGGTCAACTCTGCGGGCGTTGGGAAGGTCGATCCCGCACGCTCCGCACGAGAGGACCGCCGATGGACGCCGACCGTCTGACCACCCGTAGCCAGGAGGCCGTGTCCGCGGCCGTCCGCCGGGCGAGCGCCGAGGGCCACCCCGAGGTGGCCCCGGTACACCTGCTGCTCGCCCTGCTGGACCAGAACGACGGGATCGCCGGACCGCTGCTCACCGCCGTCGGCGCGGCCCCGGCCACCGTGCGCACCCGGGCGGAGGCGCTGCTGGCCCGCCTGCCGGCGGCGCAGGGGGCGAACGTGGCGGCGCCGGGGCTGTCCCGCTCGCTCATGGCGGTCATGAGCGTGGCCCAGCACAAGGCGACCGAGGTGGGCGACGACTACGTCTCCACCGAGCACCTGCTGGTGGGGCTGGCCGACTCCGGTGGCGACGTCGCCGACCTGCTCAAGGGCGAGCGCGCGCTGCCCAAGACGCTCATGGACGCGTTCAGCAAGGTGCGTGGCGCCGCGCGACGGGTCACCACGCAGGACCCGGAGTCGACCTACAAGGCGCTGGAGAAGTACGGCGTCGACCTCACCGACCGCGCGCGGCGCGGTGAGCTCGACCCGGTGATCGGCCGTGACACCGAGATCCGCCGCGTCGTGCAGGTCCTGAGCCGGCGCACCAAGAACAACCCGGTGCTCATCGGCGAGCCCGGCGTCGGCAAGACGGCCGTGGTGGAGGGGCTCGCGCAGCGCGTGGTCGACGGCGACGTGCCGGAGAGCCTGCGTGGCAAGCGGATCGTCAGCCTCGACATGGCCGCGCTGGTGGCGGGGGCCCAGTACCGCGGTCAGTTCGAGGAGCGGCTGAAGGCGGTGCTGCAGGAGATCACCGAGAGCGACGGCGAGATCATCACCTTCGTCGACGAGCTGCACACGGTGGTCGGGGCCGGCAAGGCCGAGGGCAGCATGGACGCCGGCAACATGCTCAAGCCGATGCTGGCCCGCGGGGAGCTGCGCATGGTCGGGGCCACCACACTCGACGAGTACCGGCTGCACATCGAGAAGGACCCGGCGCTGGAGCGCCGGTTCCAGCAGGTGCTGGTGGGAGAGCCCAGCGTCGAGGACACCGTGGCCATCCTGCGCGGGCTGTCCGGCCGCTACGAGGCGCACCACAAGGTGGCCATCACCGACGGCGCGCTCGTCGCCGCCGCCACGCTGTCGGACCGCTACATCACCTCGCGCTTCCTGCCCGACAAGGCCATCGACCTCATCGACGAGGCCGCCTCGAGGCTGCGGATGGAGATCGACAGCCGGCCGGTGGAGATCGACGAGCTGCAGCGCTCGGTCGACCTCGCCCGCATGCAGATGCTCGCGCTGGAGCGGGAGACCGACGCCGCCTCCGCCGAGCGGCTGGCCGTGCTGCGCCGCGACACCGCCGACCGCGAGGAGCAGCTGCAGGCCCTCAACGCCCGCTGGGAGAGCGAGAAGACCGGCCTGAACCGGGTCGGCGAGCTCAAGAAGCGGCTGGATGACCTGCGCACCGAGGCCGAGAGCGCCCAGCGCGCGGGTGACTTCGAGGCGGCCTCCCGGCTGCTCTACGCCGACCTCCCGGCGGCCGAGAAGGAGCTCGCCTCGATCGAGGTCCACGAGGGCGACCGGATGGTGGAGGAGCAGGTCAGCGCCGACGACGTCGCCGAGGTGGTCAGCGCCTGGACCGGCATCCCGGCCGGGCGGATGCTCGAGGGGGAGACCAGCAAGCTGCTGCGGATGGAGGCCTCGCTGGGTGAGCGCCTGATCGGGCAGCGGTCCGCCGTGGAGGCGGTGTCGGACGCGGTCCGCCGCGCCCGCGCCGGCATCTCCGACCCCGACCGCCCCACCGGCTCGTTCCTGTTCCTCGGCCCCACCGGCGTCGGCAAGACCGAGCTGGCCAAGGCGCTCGCCGCCTTCCTGTTCGACGACGAGCGCGCCATGACGCGGATCGACATGAGCGAGTACGGGGAGAAGCACACCGTCTCGCGCCTCGTGGGAGCCCCGCCCGGCTACGTGGGCTACGAGAGCGGCGGACAGCTCACCGAGGCCGTCCGCCGCCGGCCCTACAACGTGGTGCTGCTCGACGAGGTGGAAAAGGCCCACCCCGACGTGTTCGACGTGCTGCTCCAGGTGCTCGACGACGGACGGCTGACCGACGGGCAGGGACGCACGGTCGACTTCCGCAACACGATCCTCGTGCTCACCAGCAACCTGGGCAGCCAGTACGTCAGCGACCCGCTGCTCGACCCCGAGCAGCGGCGCGACAAGGTGCTCGAGGTGGTGCAGCGGACCTTCAAGCCGGAGTTCCTGAACCGGCTCGACGACATCGTCGTGTTCGACGCGCTCACGGCCGACGACCTGGCGGCGATCGTCGACCTGCAGGTGGCGGCGCTGGCGGGGCGGCTGCGCGAGCGGCGGCTGTCGCTGATCGTCTCGCCGGCCGCCCGCGAGTGGCTGACCCTGACCGGCTACGACCCGGCCTACGGCGCCCGGCCGCTCCGGCGCCTGGTGCAGAAGGCCGTGGGCGACACGCTGGCCCGGTCGCTGCTGGCCGGTGAGGTGCGCGACGGCGACGAGGTGGTCGTCGACGTCCGCGAGGACCGCAGCGGCCTCACGGTGTCCGGCGCGGTCTCCGCCGTCTCGCTGGCGAAGGAGTAGCGCACGCCCGAAGGCCCGGTCCCCCGCGGTGCGGGAGGCCGGGCCTTCGGGACGAACGGGGTGCTGGGCCTAGAAGGCCGCGTACGTGAAGGTGCTGTTCCGGGTGACGACGCTCGACGGGTTGACCTGCGCCGGGATCTCGGCCGCCGTCTCGTCGACCTCGGTGGTGTCGGGGTCGTCCTCGACCGCCGCGGCGTAGGCCTGGTCGGCCGTGGCGCCGTTGACGTCGGTCGTCACCTTGACCGCGCAGGCGCCGCCGTCGGTGCCGAACGCGCTCGCGCCCTCTGCCAGCAGGGCGGTCTGCGCGGTCTGGATGGCCGCGGCGCTCGGTGCGGTGACCCACAGCTTGGTGTCCGTCCACGGGCGGGAGGTCGAGACGGCCACCTGGGGCGCGACGACGCCGCAGACGGTGACCACGACGGTGGCCGGCGCCGCCGGCTTGAGGCCGAGGCCGGTGACGAGGAGCTGGCCGGGGGCGTCCTTGGGGGCGAACGCGGGGGAGACGGCGATGCTCGGCTTGAAGGTGAAGGCCGCGTCCTTGACCGACGAGGTCACGCCGCCGCTGGTCACCTGCAGTGCCGCGGGGCCGTTGTTGATGCCGGCGGGGGCGAGGCCGGTGAAGCTGGTCGCACTGACGTACTTGACCGAGCCGACGGCCTTGCCGCCCAGCGTCGCGGACAGGCCGCGGGAGGTCAGGCCGGACAGCCCGGTGAAGGTCACCGGCGTGCCGGCGACCCCGGTCGAGGGGGTGGCCTCGGCGGAGGACACCCCGGCCGGCGTGACGAACGTGACGGTCTTGCTGGCGACGCCGGCGAACACCGCGCCGATGCGGGTCGAGCCGGACGGCGTGGCGTCGTCGTGCAGGGACACCTTCTGCAGGCCGGCGGCGCAGCCCTCGACCGGCTTGACGGCGTACAGGACCGTCGGGCTGACCACGACCACGGCCGACGACGCGCAGCCGGCACCGCCGGAGACCGACTGCCACAGGACGCTCTTGACGCTGCTGCTGAAGCCCGTGCCGTTGACGAGCATGGGGAGCGCGACGTCGGTGCCGGCCAGGGCCGGGCCGACCTTGGTGATCGCGGCGGGGACGGCCGACGCCGTGCCGCCGAGGAACAGGGTGGTCGCGGCGACGGCGCCGGCGACGACGGCGGCCTTGGCCGCCTGGGTCTTCCGTGACATGAGAGGTGCCTTCCGTGGAGGGTGGAGCAGGAACGTGGGCGCCGGGTCCGTGGCGCTCGTAGGGATCAGGTCGGGCGGGGACGACCGCTGCTGAGGCCCCGGCCGCGAAGCCACCCGGCAACCGCCCGATCGGTGACGTGTCGTCGTCGAAGGGGCTAGCCCGACCGGGTGAGGACGGCGCCGCACCACCTACGTTGGCCGCATGAGCGCTCCCCGACCCGTCGCCCTCGTCACCGGAGCCACCGCCGGGATCGGCGCGGAGTTCGCCGCGCAGCTGGCGGCGCGGGGGCACGACCTCGTGCTCGTGGCGCGTGACGTCCCCCGCCTGGAGGCTCTCGCCGAGCGGCTGCGGGCCACCGGAGCCGGGGTCGAGGTGCTGCCCGCCGACCTCGCCGACGACGACGGCTGCGCCCGGGTGGAGTGGCGGCTGGGCGAGGGCGTCGACCTCCTGGTCAACAACGCGGGCCTGGGCAATCCCGGCGCCTTTCACGAGGTGTCGCGCGAGTCCGAGGAGCACCTGCTGCGGGTCAACGTGCGCGCCGTCCTGCGGCTCACCCACGCGGCACTGCCGCCGATGGTCGGCCGCGGACGGGGCCGGGTCCTCAACGTGAGCAGCGTCGCCGGGTTCGCCCCGGGCGCCCGCGGCGCCACCTACAGCGCGAGCAAGGCCTGGGTCACCAACTTCAGCGAGTCGCTCCACCTGCAGTACGCGCCGCTCGGCGTCACGGTGACAGCGCTGTGCCCGGGGTTCACCCGCACCGAGTTCCACAGCCGGGCCGAGATGGACACCAGCGGCGTCCCCGCGGCGATGTGGCTGACGGCGCACGACGTCGTGGCCGCCGCCCTGGACGACCTCGACGCGGGCCGTTCCCTGTCGGTCCCGGGGCTTCAGTACAAGGCGATCGTGGCGCTGACCCGGGTGATCCCGAGCCGGGCCCGCACGGCGGTCCTGCTCCGGCTGCGCAGCCGCTTTCCCGGTCAGCGCTGAGGGCCGCCAGCGGCCTGCGGAGCGGGAACGGCGTCGGTCATCGCGCCATCCTGGGGAGACCACCCGTGACGGCGCGGCGGGCGTTGCGTCCTACTGTCGGGGCGTGACCGACCGAGACCAGCTGCTGTCCCTCGTCCGCGACCTCGCCATCGTGCGCGGGAAGGTGACCCTGTCGTCGGGTCGCGAGGCCGACTACTACGTCGACCTGCGACGGATCACCCTGCACGGACGTGCGGCGCCCCTGGTCGGCCGGATCATGCTCGAGCTCACCCAGCACCTGGAGTTCGACGCCGTGGGCGGACTGACCATGGGCGCCGACCCGGTGGCCGCCGCCATGCTGCACGCTGCCGCGGCGCAGGGCCGGCAGCTCGACGCCTTCGTCGTGCGCAAGGCCGCCAAGGCCCATGGCCTGCAGAAGCGGGTCGAGGGTCCGGAGATCGCCGGCCGGCGCGTGCTCGTGGTCGAGGACACCTCGACCACCGGCGGCTCGCCGCTGGAGGCGCTCGCCGCGGTCCGTGAGGCGGGGGCCACCGCCGTCGGGGTGGCGACCATCGCCGACCGCGACACCGGTGCGGGCGCGAAGATCGAGGCCGAGGGCGTGCCGTACCTGTTCGCCTACTCGCTCGACGACCTCGGGCTGCGCCAGGGCTGAGCCGGGCGGCACCGGCAGAAGGGGGCCGCGCAGGCAGGGGCCGGGCGTCCGGCGTCGAACCGTGCACCCATGCGCCGTCGCCTTGCCCTGCTCACCTCGCTGGCCCTGCTCGTCGGGCTGGCACCGGTCGCCGCCCAGGCGATCGACCTGCCCGGCACCGGACCGGGCTCCGGCCCGATGGTCTTCGCGCCGGCCGGGTCGACCGGCGACCGCTTCCCGGTGGCCACCGCCCAGCGGGTCGACGTCACCGCCCACGACGGCATCGCGCTGCACGCCCGGGTGTTCCGCCCCGACACCAGCAGCGACCCCGCCTGGAAGACCCCGGTCATCCTCGTCCACTCGCCCTACTACGACGGTGTGGCCCAGGGCAGCCCGGACCGCAGCCTCGACCTGGTGCAGCGCTTCACCCCCAAGGGCTACACCGTGGTGCTGTCGGACCTGCGCGGCACCGGCAACAGCGGCGGCTGCGGTGAGCAGGACGGCGCGAACCAGGCCCGCGACTTCCGCACGCTGGTCGAGCACTTCGCGGCCCAGCCCTGGAGCAACGGCAAGGTCGGCTCCTACGGCAAGAGCTACGACGCCGAGAGCCAGAAGGCCGGAGCCGTCCTGCAGCCCAGGGGCCTGGAGACGATGGTGGTCGTCGCGGGCATCAGCAGCCTGTACGACGTCGCCTACTTCGACGGCGTCCCGCTGCGCACCAACGGGGCTGCGAGCGCGGCCGCCTACGAGCTGTACGACCTCGACGTCCCGGGCGAGCAGTCGGCTCTGCCGCGCCGGGCCGAGCGCACCACCTGCCAGCCGGCCAACTTCGTCAACGGCGCCGACCCGAGCGGCGACGAGACCTCCTACTGGGCCGAGCGCGACTTCCGCCCGGGCGTGGCGCGGGTGCAGGCGAGCGTGCTGGAGGTCCAGGGCCTGTCGGACTTCACCGTCGCCCCGATCCAGCTCGACGGCTGGTTCGACGCGCTCCCCACCTTCAAGCGGGCCGTCGTCGGCCAGTGGGCGCACAACTACCCCTACGACACGACGGCGGCGCTGGCCCGCGACGACTGGTACGACAGCGTCCACGCCTGGTTCGACGCCGAGCTGCTCGACCTCGACACCGGCACCCACGGCTGGCCCGCGGTGCAGGTGCAGGACGAGAAGGGCGTCTGGCGCGCGGTGCCGTCGCATCGCCGGCATGGGCGCCGAGACGCGTGCCGTCGGCGCCGCTTCGGCAGCCGGCGGCTCCGCGCCACGCACGTTCGCCGAGAACGGCTCCCTGGTCCGCCAGACCGCGCCGCTGACCGCGCCGCAGCACCTGTCCGGCCAGGCCTACCTGGACGCGCTGATCACCCTCGACCGTCCGGACGGACACGTGGCGATGACGCTGTCGGAGGTGCGGCCGCCGGCACCGCGCGCACCCTCACCCGCGGCTACCTGTCCGCTGCCGCACCGGGAGACCCTGACCCGTGGGGTCCCGGTCACGCCGGGCCACGCCGACCCCCACCGGGTGCGCACGTACCCGTTCGACAAGACCCTCGCCGCCGGCTCGAAGCTGCGGCTGACCCTCGCCGGCTACGACGGCAGCACGACCCCGGCGGGACGGCCTTCACCGCCACCCTCGGTGCGGCCACCCTGCGCCTGCCGGTCGCGCAGGAGCAGTGCGGCCTGGCGGTGAGGACCCGCCAGGCCCCGCGAGCGGGCACGCCGGACTGCCCGGACGGCGTGCCCGCCGAGGCGCCCCGGTACGTCCCCGACGCCGCCGAGGGTCACGCGGCCTCCGCCACTGCGAGCGGCGCGACCCTGGAGAAGGTCGGCGGTGTCGACGCCGTGCGCCAGTCCGGCTACCTGACCGTGCGCGACGGCGTGCAGCTCGCCTACGAGGTGGTCCGCCCCACCGGGCCCGGCCGTTCCCACCCTGTTCACCTACGACGGGTACGACGCCGGCGCGAACCCCGACGCCGGCTACGCCCTGCGGTACGTACCCCGCGGCTACGCCCTCGTCGGGGTGAACCTGCGGGGCACCGGCTGCTCCACCGGCGTCTTCGACTTCTTCTCCCCGGCCGAGGCGGCCGACGGCTACGAGGCCGTCGAGTGGATGGCGGCCCAGCCCTGGTCGACCGGCCGGGTGGGCATGGTCGGCAAGTCCTACCCCGGGATCACCCAGCTGTTCACGGCCGAGGCGCAGCCGCCCCACCTGGCGGCGATCACGCCGGGCCACTACTTCGGCGACGCCTACCGCGACATCGCCTTCCCGGGCGGGGTGTTCAACGACGGTTTCGCGTCGCTGTGGTCGTTCGTCGCCCAGCCGGCTCCGGGTGATGCCGCGGCCGCGCAGCAGGCGCCGACCGACCAGCAGTGCCTCGGGGCGCAGGACCACAAGGCCACCAACCTGCGCACCAACCCCTTCCTGCAGGCCCAGGAGCACCCGACCTTCGACGGCCTGCTCGCCGAGCGCTCCCCGATCACGCACCTGGACCGGATCCGCGTGCCGGTCTTCAGCGCGTTCGGGTGGCAGGACGAGCAGCTCATGAGCCGTAACACGCACGTGGTCAGCGAGCTCGACCGGCTCGGCATCCCCTACCGGGCGGTCTTCGCCAACGGTGACCACGGGATGTACCGGCGGGCGCCCCAGCTCGCCGAGCTCGACCGCTTCCTCGAGGCGCACGTCGAGCAGCGGCCGACGCTGCGTGACGGCACGAAGCTGGCGGCCTACCTCGGCGAGGAGCCGGTCGACGTCTTCTGGGAGCAGGGTGCCACCGGGGCTCCCCGGACCCGGACGACCCTGCCGGGCTGGGGCGACCAGGCCACGCCGCTGCGGCTGCCCCTGACGACCGGGGCCACCCTCGGCGGAACGGGCAGCGCCGGCTCGGACACCTACGTCCACTCGGTCGCCGGCACGCAGGGGATCGCCAACCCGAAGTACGGCGGTGGCCTGCCGGCGGACCAGTACACCTGGGGCGATCGCGCCGGCCCCGGGGGCGGCCCTGGCCTACACCTCCGCGCCGTTCGCCGACGACACCGCCCTGCTCGGACCGGCCTCGGCCGACCTCTGGCTGACGGCGACCGCGCCCAGCGTCGACCTGCAGGTGACGCTGACCGAGCTGCGGCCGGACGGTCAGGAGGTGTTCGTCAACCAGGGCTGGCTGCGGGCCGACCAGCGCGAGCTCGACCGCCGCTCCACCGCGCTGCTGCCGGTGCAGACCCATGCGGCCGCCGATGTCCACCCGCTGTCGGCCACCACGCCCTCGCTGGCCCGCGTCGAGGTCTTCCCGTTCGGTCACGTCGTCCGCAGGGGCAGCCGGGTGCGGATGTGGGTCGAGGCTCCGACCGTGGTCCCACAGCTGGAGGCGTTCGCGACCGACCCGACCCCCGCTGCCGTGACCGTCTGGCACGACGCCGCGCACCCGAGCGCCCTGGTGCTCCCGGTGTCCGCCGTCCGCCCGGCGACCGGGTGGGGGCCGCAGCCGGCCTGCGGCGTCGTCCTGCGCCAGCCCTGCCGGCCCGACCCGCGCCCGGCCGGATAGCCGCTCCCACCGCCCGAGGGCAGACTGCGCCGGTGGAGATCGGACTGCTCATCGCCGTCGTGGCGGTGGCTGTCGGCCTCGCGGCCGGTGGGCTGGCCCTGCGCGTGGAGCACCTGCGGATCCGGGCCCTGCGCGCGCTGGCCGAGGAGCGCGGCTGGCAGCTGACCGCCCGCGACGACGTCTGGGCCGACGAGCCCGACGGGGAGCCGTTCGGCCGTGGGTCGGGACGCCGGGCGGACAACGTGCTGACCGGACGGCACGGCGGACGCGACCTGGTGGCCTTCGACTACAGCTTCCGGACGCACACGACGGACGCGAACGGCAACCGCCGCACGGTCACCCACCGCTTCGCCGTCCTGATGCTGGGCCTGCCCGCACCGCTGCCGTGCGTGGAGATCGAGGCGAAGGGCTGGCTGCCCCGGGTGGTCGGGCGTCTCCTGGGCGGCGGGCTGGTCTTCGAGAGCGAGCAGTTCAACGACCGGTACCTCGTGTCGGCTGACGACCCCCGCCTGGCCTACGACCTGCTGCCGGCCCGCTCGCTGCAGCTGCTTCTCGACCGGCCGGAGATCGCCCTGCGCCTGTTCGGCGGCACCGCCGTCTCCTGGGACCGGGGGCGGCTGGACCCCACAGAGCTGCAGGTGCGGCTGGAGACCGTGACCGCCCTGCTGGATGCCGTGCCGGCCTACGTCTGGGAGGACCGGAGATAGAGCGTCTGGGAGGACCGGGCGTGACCCGGGGGAGGATCGGCCGGTGATCGAGCTGCTCGCGTTCCTCGTCGTCCTGTGCGCCGTCTACGGCGTGGTGGCGTCGAACCGGTTCGTCCGTCAGCGGCACCTGGTCGAGGAGTCGTGGGCACAGGTGGACGTGGAGCTGCGCCGCCGGCAGGACCTGGTCCCCGCGCTCGTGCAGACCGTGCGCGACTACACCGAGCACGAGAGCGGGGTGCTGCGCGAGCTGCTCGAGGCCCGGGAGGCGGCCGTCGTGGCGAGCGGGGAGCAGGTGCAGCCGGCCGAGCAGCGGCTCACCCGGGCGCTCGTCGCGCTCCCCCCGCTGCAGACCGGTCCGGTGCAGCACCTGCAGGCGCAGCTGGCCGAGACCGAGGACCGCATCGCGGCGGCCCGCCGGTTCCACACGGCGAACGTGCGGGCGCTGCAGACCCGGCTGGAGACGTTCCCCAGCTCGCTGGTGGCCCGGGCCACCGGCGTCGAGCCGCCCGACGTGCCGGTCCTCACCGACCTCGAGCGGGCCTCGCTGGAGCTCCCTCCGGGGTGAGCTCAGCCCGCGTCGGGACGCGCGGGGGGCGGGGTCAGGCCGGTGCGCTGACGCCGGCGGGCCTTGAGCAGCTCCAGCACGATCGGCAGCACGGACAGCGCCACGATGCCCAGGATGATCGGCTCGACGTGGTTGGCCACGAAGGCGACCCGGCCGAGGAACACCCCGAGCAGGGTGACGCCGACGCCCCACAGCGTCCCGCCGACGATGTTGTAGACGATGAACGTTCGGTAGTGCATCTTCGAGACGCCCGCGACGACCGGGGCGAAGGTGCGCACGATCGGGACGAACCGCGCCAGCACGATGGTCCGGGCCCCGTAGCGCTCGAAGAACTCGTACGCCTTGTCCACGTACTCCTGCCGGAACAGCCGGGAGTCGGGCCGGCGGAAGACGCGCGGGCCGGCCTTGCGCCCGATCAGGTAGCCCACCTGGTCGCCCGTGATCGCCGCCAGCGGGACCGTCACGAGCAGCAGCCACAGCGGGATGCTCAACCGGTCGCTGGCCACGAGCACGCCCACCGTGAACAGCAGGGAGTCGCCGGGCAGGAAGAACCCGACCAGCAGGCCGCTCTCGGCGAACACCACCGCCAGCAGGACCACCAGCCCGGCGGCGGCGATCCGATCAGGGCTGAGAAGGTCCGGGCCGAGGGCCAGGGACTGCGCGAGGACGTCCACGCACCCGAGGCTACGGTCCGGACATGACCAAGCGGCTGGTGGTGATCGGTGGCGACGCCGCCGGGATGAGCGCAGCGAGCCAGGCCCGCAAGCGGCGGGGACCCGACGAGCTCTCCATCGTGGCGTTCGAGAAGGGCCGGGCCACCTCCTACAGCGCCTGCGGCATCCCCTACTGGATCAGCGGGGCGGTGGAGTCCGAGGCCGACCTGATCGCGCGGACCCCGGAGCAGCACCGGGCGAACGCGATCGACCTGCGGATGGGCACCGAGGTCACGGCCATCGACCTGCAGGCGCGCACCGTCGCCTGGCGCGGCCCGGACGGCACGGGCACCGAGGCCTTCGACGAGCTGGTCTACGCCGTCGGGAGCGTCCCCATGCGCCCGCCCGTACCGGGCATCGACGCGGCGGGTGTCTACGGGGTCCAGACGCTCGACGACGGTGTCGCCCTGCGGACCGAGCTCGACAGCGGCCGGGTCCGGCGGGTGGTCGTCGTCGGGGGTGGCTACATCGGGCTCGAGATCGCCGAGGCGGCCAAGGTGCGGGGCCTGGAGGTCACCGTCGTCGACCGGTCGGCCACCCCCATCGGCACCTTCGACCCCGACATCGGGGAGTTCGTCGCCGACGCCGTGCGGGGCATGGGCATCGAGCTGGTGATGTCGGACGGCGTCGCGGCGATCGAGACCGGTGCGGACGGCCGGGTGCGCGCGGTGGTCACCGCGTCGGGGCGGGAGCTTCCGGCCGACCTCGTGGTGCTCGGCCTCGGGGTGCGGCCCAACGTGGCCCTCGCCGAGGCGGCCGGAATCCCGGTCGGCGTGTCGGGCGGGCTCGTGGTCGACCGCCGGATGCGCACACCGGTCGAGGGGGTCTGGGCCGCCGGCGACTGCGTGGAGAGCGTCCACCGGCTGTCCGGTCAGCGGCTGGTCGTCGCGCTCGGCACCCACGCCAACAAGCAGGGCCGCGTGGCGGGCATCAACCTCGGTGGCGGCTACGCCACCTTTCCCGGCGTCATCGGCACGGCCATCACCAAGGTGTGCGACCTCGAGGCGGCGCGCACGGGCCTGTCGAGCTCGGAGGCGACGGCGGCCGGCTACGACTTCGTGACCTCAAGCGTCGACTCCACCACCAAGGCGGGCTACTTCCCGGGGGCGCAGCCGATCCGGGTGAAGATGATCGCCGAGCGGCGCAGCGGGCGGCTGCTCGGCGCACAGGTGGTGGGCCGGGAGGCCGCGGCCAAGCGGATCGACGCCCTCGCCATCGCCATCTGGAACGAGATGACGGTCGACGAGGTGCTCTCGCTCGACCTGTCCTACGCGCCGCCGTTCTCCCCGGTGTGGGACCCCGTGCTCATCGCGGCCCGCAAGGCGTTCGAGGCGGTCGAGGCGGACGCCCGCTGAGGCCCGGGCCGGCTCCCTTAGGGTCGACCCACCGCCCTGCACTCGAGGAGACAGCCGTGCCGATCGCCACCCCTGACGTCTACGCCGCGATGCTCGACCGGGCGAAGGAGGGCAGGTTCGCCTACCCGGCGATCAACGTCACGAGCAGCAGCACCCTGGTGGCCGCGCTCCGCGGGTTCGCCGAGGCCGAGAGCGACGGCATCGTGCAGGTCAGCACCGGTGGCGCGGAGTTCCTGTCCGGCAGCACCGTCAAGGACATGGTCGTCGGGGCGACGGCGCTGGCCGAGTACGCGCACGTCGTCGCGAAGGCCTACGACGTGAACATCGCGCTGCACACCGACCACTGCCCCAAGGACAAGCTCGACGGCTACATGCGCCCGCTCATCGCGCTGAGCCAGGAGCGCGTCGACGCCGGCCGCGACCCGCTGTTCCAGTCGCACATGTGGGACGGCTCGGCGGTCGAGCTCGAGGAGAACCTGCAGATCGCCCAGGAGCTGCTCGAGAAGTGCGGCAACGCCAAGATCGTCATGGAGATGGAGATCGGCGTCGTCGGCGGCGAGGAGGACGGCGTCGAGAACGCCATCAACGACAAGCTGTACACGACGCCGCAGGACGCGCTGCGCACGGCCGAGGTGCTGGGCACGACGCAGGGCCGCTACCTGCTGGCGGCAACCTTCGGCAACGTCCACGGCGTCTACAAGCCCGGCAACGTCAAGCTCAAGCCGGCCATCCTCAAGGAGATCCAGGACGCGGTCGCGGCCACGACCGGCACCGAGCGGCCGTTCGACCTGGTCTTCCACGGCGGCAGCGGCTCGCTGCTCGAGGAGATCCGCGAGACGCTCGACTACGGCGTGGTCAAGATGAACGTCGACACCGACACGCAGTACGCCTACAGCCGGCCCGTCGCCGCCCACATGTTCAGCAACTACGACGGCGTGCTGAAGATCGACGGCGAGGTCGGCAACAAGAAGCAGTACGACCCGCGTGCCTGGGGCAAGGCCGCCGAGGCCGGCATGGCCGCCCGCGTCGTCCGTGCCTGCGAGGACCTGCGGAGCACGGGCACCCGCCTGACGTGACGGGCGCCACGGACAGGTCGTGACCTGTCCGTTACCCTGCCTGGCACAACCCCATCTGCTCTGCCCTCCCGCTGTCCGCAGCGGGACGGCAGTCTTCGCGCCCGCCCGCCGAGTCCCGTCCCCGGGTGCGAAGGAACCACCTCCCGGGACGGGAGCGGGGGACCCACACGTCCCACCGGCCGCGACCCCCGTCACGGGGTCCGGCCTCGGGGTGAAGCGCTGCTGTGCCAGAGCGCCGGGCGACCTCCTCGTCCGAACCCGACAGCTCACCCCGCAGGCGTCAGGGAAGGACCCTCCGTGCCGCTGCTCCGTCCTGCCGGTCGCCACGCCAAGCCGTCGGCGGCCCCCAAGGCCGCCCTTGCCGGCGGGCTCACCGCCGCCGTCCTGCTCGGCGACGCCGGGTCGGCGTCGGCGTCGGCCCCCAGCTCCGAGTGGGACCGGCTCGCGCAGTGCGAGGCCGGCGGCAACTGGGCCATCAACACCGGCAACGGCTACTACGGCGGGCTGCAGTTCGACCTCGGTACCTGGCGCAGCGTCGGCGGCAGCGGCCGGCCCGACCAGGCGAGCCGCACCGAGCAGATCCGGCGGGGCAACATCCTGCACGACTCCCGCGGCTGGTCGCCCTGGCCGTCCTGCTCGCGCAAGCTCGGCCTGCGCAGTGGCGCCGCCGACGTCTCCCGTCAGCCCGAGGAGGCCGTCAAGGCCGCGCCGAAGGCGGTCGCGACCGCGGAGCGCGAGGCGCCGCGCGCCAGCCGCGCCCGACGGGCCGTCGTCAAGAAGGCCGTCGTCCCGATGCTCGGCAAGTACCAGGCCAGCCCTCGTTCGCGCGTCGTCGTGGCCCTGGCCACCGTCCGGCCGCCGACCTTCGACGGCAAGACGATGACCACCGCCGACCGCGACGCCTACCGCCTGGCGGTCAAGCACTGGCAGCGACGGATGGCGGCCCGCGGCTGGGACCTCACGGTCGACGGCAAGTTCGGACCGCAGTCGGCGTCGGTCGCGCAGCGGTTCGCCGCCCAGAAGAAGCTCACGCCGGCGACGGCGGGCACGGTCGACAAGACCGTCTGGGACGCGGCCTGGGCGCTGCCGGTCAGCTGACCTCCGGCGTGACCGCCACGAGCAGGCCGTAGCCCAGCGCGCCGCTGAGCACGGCCTGCTCGCACGCGCGGGCGGTGCGGCGCCACGACGGCAGGGGCAGTCGCCGACGCACCCGGCGGACCAGCGCCAACGCGTCCCCGGGGCGCTCCTCGACCGCCCTCACGCACATTCCCGCGCGCTCCAGCAGGGCGGCGTACTCCGTCAGGGCACGCGCCGTCGTCAGCCGGTCGACGACGGCCAGGACGGCGGGCGCCGCGCAGGCACGCTGCAGCAGCACGTCGGTCAGGGCCAGCCGCCCGCCGGGCCGCAGCACGCGCGCCACCTCCGCGAGTGCCTCGTCCGGTCGGTCGAGGGTCGACAGGGCGCACTCGAGCACGACGACGTCGACCGTGCCGGACCCGACCGGCAGCCGGTGCGCGTCGGCGACGGCGTCGCGGCCACGGGCGTCCGGCTCCAGGTCCAGGCCCACTGCGGTGGCCCCGAGGCCGCGCAGCAGGGCCAGCGTGGCGCCGTCCCCGCAGGCGACGTCGAGCACGACGTCCCCGGCCGACACGCCGGCGACCCGCAGCAGGTGCGCGGAGAGCGCCTGCCCCCCGGGATGGGCGGTGGCCCCGAGCAGCAGCCGGGCCGTGCGGGTCGCGTAGTCCACGGCCCAGGATCCCTCGCCCGCAGCCGGGCCGCCCGCAGGCAGGAGTTCGGCCCGCCGCGGCGAACAGGGACAGTCCGTCCACGATGAAGAGGTCCTGCCGTGAGCCGTCGCTCGCTCGCCCTGTGCGCCGCCGCCGCCGCGGCGACGCTGCTCACGCCCCTGCTGGCGGTGGCCGACACCCCGCCGGCCCCCATGGGGTTCGGTCCCGCCGTCGCCCTCACCGGTGCGGCCGGGGGGACCGAGCCGCGGGCCACCTACCGCACCGATCCTGCGACCGGGACGCCGACCGCCTACGTGGCCACCAACCTGACCTCGGGCGAGGCGGCCACCTTCCAGAGCACCGACGGCGCCACCTGGACCAAGTCGGCCGGCACGCTGGCCAACCAGGACGCCGCCACCATCGACGTCGACATCGTCACGACCGCGGGCGGACGCCTGGTTGCCAGCGAGCTCGACACGGTCGGCATCAACTTCCGCAACTCCTACAGCGACGACGGCGGCAAGACCTGGACCGCGTCCACCGGCCTGTCCGAGCTGGTCGACACCGACCGGCAGTGGCTGGCCACCGGGCCGAACCACCGCGTCTACCTGATGTGGCACAACCTCGCCACGGGGATCGCCGCCCACAACATGTGGGTCCAGACCTCCGACGACGACGGCGCCTCGTTCGGCGTCCCGGTGCCGGTCACGCTGCCCGGGTCGCAGGCCTACGGCGACCTCCAGTGCTCGGACTCCGGCGGTCCGTCCAACATCGCCGTCGACCAGACCACGGGCCGCATCTACGTCGCCTGGGGCACCCGGACCGGTCCGGAGGCGGGGGGCCCCGTGGCGGGCGGCTGCACCGCGGGAGCCTCCGGCTCGGTGCAGTTCAACATCGTGTCGGCCACCCGCGAGTGGGTCGCCTACTCCGACGACAACAGCCCCGGCTCGTGGACCTCCACGCTGGCCTTCGACAAGCGGGCCACCAACCAGGTCGTCGGCATGCAGCTGTGCGGCCTGGCGCTCGACACCGCGAGCAACGCCTACGTCGCCTGCCCCGTCTCCACCTCGGCCACCGACTACAGCGCCTCGATCGAGCTCGTCACGGCCGACCGCACCCTGAGCCGCTGGTCGGCGCCGAAGACCGTGCAGACCCTGGCCGGCACCGGCGGCAACCTCCTGCCGCACGTCGTCGCGGGCGACCCCGGCCGGGTCGACGTCGCGTTCATGAGCAGCGACAAGGCCGCCGACGGCAAGCCGGTCTGGTACTCGACGGCCGCCCAGTCGCTGAATGCGCTCGACGCGACGCCCACCTTCACCACGACGCGCCTGTCGCCGAAGCCCACCTACCGGGGCACCGCGAACCAGCTCATGGGCCGCTGCGCCGCACCCGGCGCGAGCACCCCCGTCGACGGCCTCTACCAGGGCCTGGGCTGCAGCCGCTCCACCGACGTCTACGGCATCGCGCTGAGCCCGCAGGGCCGCCTGCTCGTCGCCTGGCCCTCGATCGGGAGCGGCACGCTCGCCCCCGCCGGGGGCAAGGCGGCCACCACGGTCATCGCCCAGACCTCCGGACCCTCGCTGTTCGCGACCCAGGCGCCCTAGCCGCCACCGACCCGGACGGCCACGGGGGGCAGGATCGACGGGTGACCGTCGTCCTGTCCCTCGATGCCGTCCGCGTGGTCCGCGGCGACGCCGTCCTGCTCGACGACGTCTCCGTGCAGGTGCGGACCGGCCGCTGCACCGCCGTGGTCGGCGCCAGCGGTGCCGGCAAGAGCACCCTGCTGCGGCTGCTCGACCGGCTCGAGGAGGTCACCACCGGCACCGTCCGCTTCCACGGCCGGCCGCTCGGAGAGGTCGACGTCCGCGAGCTGCGACGCCGGGTCGGTCTGGTGCAGCAGGCTCCGGTGCTTCTGGGCGTCACCGTGGGCGAGGACGTCCGGACCGGGGCGCCGGGCCTGACCGATGCCGAGGTGGCCTCCCTGCTGGAGCGGGCCGGCCTGTCCGGCCTCGCCCTGGACCGGCCCACCGCCGGGCTGTCCGGCGGGGAGGCGCAGCGGCTGTGCCTGGCCCGCGCCCTGGCGGTGGGGCCGGAGGTGCTGCTGCTCGACGAGCCGACCAGTGCGCTCGACGCCGACGCCTCCGCGGCGGTCGAACGGGTGGTGCAGGGGCTCGTGGCCGACGGGCTGACCGCGGTGCTCGTCACCCACGACCTCCGGCAGGCCGCCCGGCTCGCCGACGACGTCGTCGTCCTGGCCCGCGGGCGTGTGGTGGAGTCGGGTCCGGCCGACCGCAGCAGCTACCTGGCACCGGCATGAGCCCGGACGTCCCGAGCTGGCTGGGCGTCGGCACGTCGCTGCTGCTGGTGGGGGTGTGCCTGGCCGTCGTGGTGCGCGAGCGCCTCGGCCTGACCCGCGACGTCGTCGTGGCCGCGGTGCGGGCCCTGGTGCAGCTCGCGGCCGTCGGCGCGGTGCTCGGGGTGCTGTTCGAGCGGGCCGGGGCGCCGGGCGCGGTCCTGTGGGTCAGCGGGATGGTCCTGGTGGCCGGCCGGGTGGCCGGGGGACGGGCCAGGGGGGTGCCCCGGGCGCAGCGCACCGCGACTGTGGCCGTGGCGGCCGGGGTGGCGGCGACGATGGGTCTTCTGGTGGCCGCGCGCGTCGTCGACGTCGAGCCCCGGGTCGTCGTGCCGATCGGCGGCATGGTCGTGTCGGCGGCGCTGCGCGGGACCACCGTGGTGCTGCGGCGCCTGCACGAGGAGGCTGTCAGCGCCCGTCGCGAGATCGAGGCTCGGCTGGCGCTGGGGCTCTCGCCCGCCGAGGCGTTCGCCCCGTCGCGGCGGTCGGCGCTGCGCACCGCGCTCATCACCGACATCGACATGGTCAAGACGGTGGGGCTCATCTCGCTGCCGGGCGCCATGACCGGGCTGCTGCTGGCCGGGGTCGCGCCCCTGACGGCGATCCGCTTCCAGGTGGTGGTCATGTACATGCTGCTCGGCGCGGTGAGCGTCTCGGCGGTGGTCGCCGCCCGGCTGGCCGAGCGAGAGCTGTTCACGACGTCGCAGTCCCTGCGCCGCCTGGCGCCGGTCTGAGCGAGACTGGTGGCATGAGCCTCGCTGGCAAGGACCTCCTCGGCGGCCCGCCGCCCACCCTGCTCCCCGACGAGCCCGGTGCGGCGCTCGTGTCCGGAGGGACCGACGCCGCCGAGGTCGCCGCGCAGCACCCCACCTCCAGCGCCGCCTGGGCCGCCCTCGCCGACGCCGCGTACGCCCGCGGGGCCGTCGTGGAGTCCTACGCCTACGCCCGCACCGGCTACCACCGGGGCCTGGACAGCCTGCGCCGGGCCGGCTGGAAGGGCTACGGCCCGGTCCCGTGGGCGCACGAGGCCAACCGGGGCTTCCTGCGGGCGCTGTGGGCGCTCGGCCGCGCGGCCGGCTCGATCGGCGAGAGCGCCGAGGCCGACCGCATCGCGCAGTTCCTCGACGAGAGCGACCCGGCGGCGCGCGCCGCCCTCGCGGGCTAGGTCAGCGCGGCCCCGGCTCCACGACCGTTCCGGTCGGCGGCGGCGGGCGCCGCCGGCCCAGCAGGCCGCCCAGGGGAAGGCCCCCGAGGCTGTCGGCCAGACCCATCATCCGGTCGACCTTCTCGTGCGTGTCGGCCACGGTCCGCAGCACGGGCAGCACGTCCTGCTGGATCCGGCGCAACGTGTCGGGAAGATCCTCGACCACGGGGTCGTCGAGCACCGTCGCGAGCGTGCGCAGTCCCGGTGCGAGGTCGCGCAGCGGCTGCTCGAGCTCGGCCACGATGCCGTCCATGCGGGCCGTGAGCCGCTGCACCGCGGCGATCGTCTCCCGGGCCTGCTGCACGGTCTCGCCGAGGCCGCGGACGGCTCCGGTCAGGCTGCCCACGAGGTCGGGGAGCTGGGCGAGCAGATCGGCCTGGGCCTGCAGCAGCGCGTAGGCGGTGTCCATGCCGGGGATGCGGGCCACGGCCGAAGGCTACGGCTCCGGGGAGGGGCGGACCAGGCTCCAGGCGCCGGGCTCCACCGTCCAGGTGCGGGACCGGGCCGGCCCGCCCAGCTCCCCGTCGGCGTTCGCCTCCACCGGCTCGCCACTGACGCTGACGGTCCGGCCGCGGGCCCAGCGGACGTCGCGGTCACGCAGGTGGCTGCCGGCTGCCAGCGCCGCGCCGAAGCGGACCCGGGCGAGCGGCCCGGTGGCGTAGGAGACCAGGACGTCGAGCAGACCGTCCTGGGGGTCGGCCGTCGGCATCACGGGCGTTCCGCCGCCGATCCCCCGGCCGTTGCCGACGGCGACCATGAGCGACCGGCGGTGGCCGTCCGCGACGACCGCCCCGTCGACGACCACGCGCAGCCGCCAGCCGGGAACCCGGACTCCGGCCAGGACCGCTCCCAGGGGGTAGGCGGCCGGGCCGAGCCGGGGCTTCCAGCGTCCCGCGGCCGCTGCGGCCGCCGCCCCCACCCCCACGTGCACCGCGTTGACCACCACGGCGCCGTCCGCGTCCACGAGCAGGTCCAGCGGCCGCGGCGGGCAGGACAGGACGACGTGCGCGGCCTCGGCCGGGTCGAGGGGGAGGCCGAGGGCCCGGGCCAGGTCGTTCCCGGTGCCCAGGGGCACGAGGGCGAGCGGCAGGTCGAGGCGCCCGAGGGCCCGCAGCCGGGCGACCGCCAGGTGCAGGCTGCCGTCGCCCCCGGCGAGCACCACCTGGCGCCCGTCCGCGCCGAGCAGGGCGGCGTCGAGGTCGTCCGGCGACTGAGTCGTGACCAGGGTGGTCGGGCCCTCGGCGGCCAGCACCGAACGCGCCGCCTGCAGGGCGTCGTCGTCGGTGCTGCCGGCGTGGGCGCTCGCCACCAGCAGGAACCCTGCCGGTCTGGGCGTCATGTCCGCTAACCTCGTCCCGCAAGAGCCCTGGGCACGCTGCCCGGGGCTTCGCCTGTGTTCCCAGGAGAAAGCATGCCCGCACTCGTCCTGATCGGCGCCCAGTGGGGCGACGAGGGCAAGGGCAAGGCCACCGACCAGCTCGGCGGGTCCGTCGACTACGTCGTGAAGTTCAACGGTGGCAACAACGCCGGGCACACCGTCGTCATCGGCGACGACACCTATGCGCTGCACCTGCTCCCCAGCGGCATCCTCAGCCCGGGGTGCACGCCGGTCATCGGCAACGGCGTCGTCGTCGACCTGTCGGTGCTGTTCGAGGAGATCGAGGCGCTGGAGGCCCGGGGTGTCTCCTGCGCGAAGCTCGTGCTCAGCGCCGATGCGCACCTGATCGCGTCGTACAACCGCACGCTGGACCGGGTCGCCGAGCGCTTCCTCGGCAAGAAGAAGATCGGCACCACGGGGCGGGGCATCGGGCCGACCTACGCCGACAAGATGAACCGGGTCGGCATCCGCGTGCAGGACCTGTTCGACGAGGGGATCCTGCGCCAGAAGGTCGAGGGCGCGCTCGTCACCAAGAACCAGGTGCTGACCAAGGTCTACAACCGCAAGTCGGTCGCCGTCGACGAGGTGGTCGAGGAGCTGCTCGCCTTCGCCGACCGGGTCCGGCCGATGGTCGCCGACACGTCACTGCTGCTCAACCAGGCCCTCGACCGCGGCGAGACGGTGCTGCTCGAGGGCGGGCAGGCCACGCTGCTCGACGTCGACCACGGCACCTACCCGTTCGTCACCTCGAGCTCGGCCACGGCCGGAGGCGCCTGCACCGGCAGCGGAATCGGGCCGCGCCGGGTCGACAAGGTGATCGCCGTCATCAAGGCGTACACGACGCGGGTCGGCGAGGGCCCGTTCCCCACCGAGCTGCTCGACCAGGACGGCGAGAAGCTGCGCGCCGTCGGCCACGAGTACGGCACCACCACGGGCCGTCCGCGCCGGTGCGGCTGGTACGACGCCGTCATCGCCCGCTACGCCGCCCGGGTCAACGGCGTCACCGACTTCGTCCTCACCAAGCTCGACGTCCTGACCGGCTGGGAGAAGATCCCGGTGTGCGTCGCCTACGAGGTGGACGGCCGGCGCTTCGACGAGATGCCGATGAGCCAGACCGACTTCCACCACGCGACCCCGGTGTACGAGCTGTTCGACGGGTGGACCGAGGACATCTCCGCGGCCCGGACCTTCGAGGACCTGCCGGAGAACGCCCAGCGCTACGTCCGGGCGCTCGAGCAGATGAGCGGCGCCCCGTTCAGCAGCATCGGGGTCGGCCCGGACCGCGAGCAGACGCTCGAGCTGCGGTCGCTGCTCCCGTAGCGCCTAGGCTCCACGGGTGATCGTCGAGCGGGTGTCGGACGGGCGGCCCCGTCCGGAGCGCTCTCTCCGCCTGGGTCCTGTCCTTCACGCAGGGGTGCTGCGGCTCGAGGCGCCGACCGCGTGATCGTCGTGGTGGGGGCCGGTGCGGCCGGGCTCGCCCTCGCCGCCCGGCTCGCCGCGCAGGGCACCCCCGACGTCGTCCTGGTCTCCTCCCCGACGCCGCCCGCGCCGCGCACCTGGTGCTCGTGGCAGACCGGCCCGCAGTGGTGGGACGCCGCCGTCTCGCACACCTGGGAGCGGATCGCCCTGCACGGTCCGGTCGGGTCCGGTCATGGGCGCCAGGAGCACCCGCTCACGCCGCTCCGCTACGTGATGGTCCGCTCGCGCGACTACGAGCGCGTCGCCGGCGAGCTCCTGGACGGCGTCGAGCGGGTCACGGCCGACGTCGCCTCGGTGGACGGCGGGCACGTCCGGGGGAACGGGGTGGACCTGCGCGCGGACCTCGTCTTCGACACCCGACCCGTCACGACGCCGCCCGGGATGAGGCAGCACTTCCGTGGCTGGTTCGTCCGCACGCAGCAGGACGCCTTCGACCCGGGTGTCGCGGGGTTCATGGACTTCCGGGTGCCGCAGCCGCCCCGCGGCGTCGCGTTCACCTACGTGCTCCCGACGTCGACGCGCGAGGCCCTGGTCGAGCACACCCTGTTCAGCCACGATGTCTGGACGTCGGGGGAGTACGACGAGGCACTGGCCGCCGCGACGGCGCACCTGCCGCCGTTCGAGGTGGTGGACACCGAGCAGGGCGTCATCCCCATGACGTCCGCGCCGTCCGTGCGCCGGGTGTCGGAGCGGGTCTTCCGGCTGGGGGCCGCCGGGGGCGCCACCCGTCCGTCCACCGGCTACACGTTCAGCGGTGCGCAGCGCCAGGCCGCAGCGGTGGCCCGCGCGATCTCCGCCGGCACCGACCCCACGCCGCCGGTGCCCTATCCGCGGCGGCACCTCGCCATGGACGCCCTGCTGCTGCGGGCGCTCGAGGGAGGACACCTCGACGGCGCGACGTTCCTCACGGGCCTGTTCGCCCGGCAGCCGGCCGAGCGGGTGCTGCGCTTCCTCGACGGTGCCACCACGCCGCGCGAGGACCTGGCGATCATGCGGACGGCCCCGGCGCTGTCGATGCTGCGGGCCCTGCTGCCCGGCTAGCCTCCCGCCCTGTGAAGGTCCTCGTCCTCGGCTCCGGTGCCCGTGAGCACGCCCTCGTCGTCGCGCTGTCCAGGGACCCGGCGGTCACCTCCGTGGTGTGCGCCCCCGGCAATGCCGGTACCCCCGACCGGGCGGAGGTCGACGTCGCGGACGTGACCTCGGTCGTGGCCCTCGCGCAGGGTTACGACCTGGTCGTCGTCGGACCCGAGGGGCCGCTGGTGGCCGGCGTGGCCGACGCCGTGCGGGCCGCCGGCATCGCCTGCTTCGGCCCATCGGCAGCCGCTGCGCAGCTCGAGGGGAGCAAGGCCTTCGCCAAGGACGTCATGGCGCAGGCGGGGGTGCCGACCGCGGCCGCCGCCGTCTTCGAGGACGCGGACGCAGGCGGTGGCTCATCTCGCCGACGCCCCCGCTCCGTACGTGGTCAAGGCCGACGGGCTCGCCGCCGGCAAGGGCGTCCACGTGGGCAGCGACCTCGCGGTCGCCCAGCAGTTCGCCCGGGACGCCCTGGCCGACCTGGGGGGCCGGCTCGTGGTCGAGGCCTTCCTCGACGGGCCGGAGGTGTCGCTGTTCGCCGTCACCGACGGCACTACCGTCGTCCCGCTGCTGCCGGCCCAGGACCACAAGCGCGCCTACGACGGCGATGAGGGCCCCAACACCGGCGGCATGGGCGCCTACGCGCCGCTGCCCTGGCTGCCCGACGGTGCGGTCGCCGACATCCAGCGGACCGTGCTGCAGCCGGTGGTCGACACCATGCGGGACCGGGGCACGCCGTTCGCCGGGCTGCTCTACGCGGGCCTGGCCATGACCTCGCACGGGCCTCAGGTGGTCGAGTTCAACTGCCGCTTCGGCGACCCGGAGACCCAGGCGGTGCTCGCCCTGCTCCAGACCCCGCTGGCCGGTCTGCTGCATGCCGCCGCCACAGGTTCGCTGGCCGACCACCCGCCGCTCGCGTGGAGCGACGGCGCCGCCGTCACGGTCGTCGTCGCGGCCGCCGGCTACCCGGCCGCGCCCGCCGTCGGCGACGACGTCACGGTCGGGGCGATGCCCGAGGGCGTCCACGTCCTGCACGCGGGAACACGGCAGGACGGTGACCGGGTGGTCAGCAGCGGGGGCCGGGTGCTGTCGGTCACCGCCGTCGGAGCCGACCTCGCCGCGGCGCGGACAGCGGCCTACGCCGGCATCGACGCCGTGCGGCTGGCCGGGGCGCACTGGCGCACGGACGTCGGCCTGCGGGCCGAGCGCGGCGAGATCGCGGTCGCTGCCGGTCCCGGTCGCTGCGGCTCATAGCGGCAGAAGGTCGCTGGGCGAACGCGAGGCTTGACGGTGTCGTCCGGGACGACGTCGACCGGCACGTGCAACAGGTCCGCCAGCTCCTGGGTGAAGCGACCCAGGGCCAGCAGGCCGGTGCCCCTCTGGGACGTGCACGATCAGGTCGAGGTCCGAGCTGTCGGTGTCCTGGCCTCGGGCGACGCTGCCGGCGTGGACGGACGAACGGCTGTGGACGAAGGACCGGCTGTGGACGACGCTGGTGGGGCGCCGCTCGGCGCTCGTACCGTCCCGACGTGGCAGGAGCAGCGATGACGACGATCGTCCGCGGACCCCGCCCGCCGGAGCTGGAGCAGCTGCTCGAGCGCCGCCGGACGTCCGGGGCCGACCGGTACGACGAGGTGTGGGAGGGGCGGTACGTGGTGGCACCCGACCCGCACGCGCGCCACGGTGCGGTGCAGATCGAGCTGGGTGCCCTGCTGAAGGCGACGGCCCGTCGTCGCGGCGGGCGGGCGGCCCTGACCTTCAACCTCGGGACCCCCGACGACTTCCGCATCCCCGACGCCGGGCTCCTCCCAGGGCCCTACGGCGTCTGGCACGACACTGCGCTGCTCGTCGTCGAGGTGCTGAGCCCGGACGACGCCACGTTCGAGAAGCTCGACTTCTACACCGCGCACGGCGTGCAGGAGCTGCTCGTCGTGGACCCCGAGTCGCACACCGTCCGCTGCTTCGCGCTGCAGGACGGGCAGGTCGAGCGGGACCGCTCCGAGGTGCTCGGGACGACGACAGCCGCCCTCGTGACGGCCATCGACTGGCCCACGGACTGAGCGGCTCACCGGGTCAGTGCGGCAGCGGCTCCCCGATGTGGGTGCCGAAGCTCCAGAGCCCTCCCTCGGGGTCGCGGAAGGCCACCTCCCTCGAGCCGTAGTCGGTGTCGTGCGGCGGCTGGGTGACCTCGGCCCCGGCAGCGACGGCGCGCTCGTGCAACGCCTCGACGTCGTCGACCACCACGTACGCGCCGAAGGCGCCGACCTGCTGGGCCCAGGCGCTCTCCTGCGAGGCGGCGCCGAGCATGAGCCCGCCGCGTCCGTCGGGCCGCTGCAGCTCGGCGTGCACCACGACGCCGTCGTGGTCGTAGCGCGCGGTCTGCACGAACCCGAACGCGCGTACCAGGAAGTCGATCATCGCGGACGGGTCCGCTACGCGCCGGACCGACCACATCGTGGGGTGCGTCATGGGGGCACCGTCCCCGGTCGCGACGCGCCTGTCCAGACCTCTGGGAGACTGGCCCTTCGCCCGACCGGCCCCGCCGCACCAGAGGAGCACCACCGATGATCGAGCGCTACACGCTTCCCGAGATGGGCCGGGTCTGGAGCGAGGCCCACAAGTACGAGCTCTGGTGCCAGGTCGAGGTCCTCGTGCTCGAGGCCCACGCGGAGGCGGGCATCGTGCCGGCCGACAGCGTCGGGCCGGTCCGCCGCGCCACGCCGCCCACCCCGGAGGCGGTGGCCGAGATCGAGGCCGTCACCCAGCACGACGTCATCGCGTTCCTGTCCGCCTGGGCCGACAACACCGAGCCGCGCGAGGCCGCTGCCTACGTGCACTTCGGGATGACCAGCAGCGACCTGCTCGACACCGCGCTCGCGCTGCAGCTGGTCGACGCCACCGACATCCTGCTCGCCAAGTGCGACACGCTCGTGGCCGCGATGCGCGACCTCGGGATGACCCACAAGGACACCGTCAAGGTCGGCCGCACCCACGGCATCCACGCCGAGCCGACGACGTTCGGGCACCGGATGGCCGACCTGGCCTTCGCCATGGCCCGCAGCCGCGACCGGCTGCGCCGGGCCCGTGAGGCCGTGGCGGTGGCCAAGATCAGCGGGGCCGTCGGCACCTACTCCAACATCGACCCTGCCGTCGAGCAGTCCATCGCGACCAAGCTGGGGCTCACGCCCGCGCCCGCGGCCACCCAGGTGGTCATCCGCGACGGCATCAGCGAGTGGGTCAGTGCCCTCGCCGTCATCGCCACCGTCTGCGAGGCGTTCGCCCTGGAGGTGCGGCACGGTCAGCGCACCGAGGTCCGCGAGCTCTGGGAGCCGTTCGGCAAGGGCCAGAAGGGCTCCTCGGCGATGCCGCACAAGAAGAACCCGATCGCCAGCGAGCGCATCGCGGGGATGGCCCGGATCGTGCGGGCGCAGGTGGTGCCGGTCATGGAGGGCATCCCGCTGTGGCACGAGCGCGACATCAGCCACAGCAGCACCGAGCGGGTGGCCCTGCCGGACGCCTCCATCGCCACCGACTACCTGCTGCACCTGACGACCCGCCTGGTGACCGGCCTGGTCGTCGACGCCGACCGGATGCGGGCCAACCTGGAGAGCAGCGGGGGGCTGATCTACACCAGCACCGTCCTGCTCGAGCTGGTCGAGGGCGGGCTGTCCCGCGAGGACGCCTACGCGTTCGTGCAGGCCGCTGCCATGCAGACCTGGGAGACCGGCACGCCGTTCCGCGAGACGCTCACCGCGCAGGCGGCGGCCAAGGGGCAGAGCCTGGACGAGGACCGTCTGGACGTCGTCTGCCGTCCGGAGCGGTACCTCGAGCGGCTCGCGCCGGTGTTCGAGCGGCTGGCCGCACTCACGTAGGAGTACTCAGGCGCCCGGGCTGCCGCACGGCCAGCCTGGGCGCATGACCTCCTCCCTGTGGCGCACCGCCCTCGTCGTCCTGCTCTCGGCCGTCGCGGCGCCCGCCGCCGGTCTGGCCGCCTTCGCCGCGGCCATCACCTGGTCCGGCTGCTTCCTGAGCTGTGAGGAGCCCGACCGGGTGGCCGGCGGTCTGCTGTGGCTGCTGGTCCTCGGGCTGCTGAGCGCGGGTCCGGTCTGCGGGTGGTTCCTGCTGCGGCTCGCCGGCGTCGCGCGGGCGGTCGGCGGGCTCGTCCTCGGGGCCGTCGTCACCGCGGCCTGGCTCGGCGTCGCCTGAGCGGCGGGAGGCGCGGGCGACCCTGCCAGACTGATGCGGTGACCGACGACGACACGACCCCGCTCGATCTGCCGCTGCTGGCCCGCGGCAAGGTCCGCGACGTCTTCGAGGTCGACGCGCAGACGCTCCTGCTGGTCGCCAGCGACCGGCTCAGCGCCTACGACGTCGTCCTGCCCACGACCGTCCCGGACAAGGGCGCCGTGCTCACCGGCCTGTCGGTCTGGTGGTTCGCCCAGCTCGCCGACGTCGTGCCGAACCACCTGGTCGACCGGCCGCTGCCGGCCGGCGCCGACCCGGCCCGGTCGATGCTGGTGAACAGGCTCGACATGGTGCAGGTCGAGTGCGTGGCCCGCGGCTACCTCACGGGGTCGGGCCTCGCGGACTACCGCGCCACCGGCACCGTCTGCGGGGTGCCGCTCCCAGGGGGGCTCGAGGACGGCAGCCGCCTGCCCGAGCCGATCTTCACCCCGACGACGAAGGCCGCCGTCGGCGACCACGACCTGCCGATGACCTACGAGCAGGTGGAGCACCAGGTGGGTGCCGAGCTCGCCGCCGAGCTGCGGGAGACGACGCTCGCCCTCTACCGCCGCGGAGCGGACGTCGCCGAGCGCGCCGGCATCCTGCTCGCGGACACCAAGGTCGAGCTGGGCCACGACGCGAACGGCGTCCTCACCCTCGGGGATGAGGTGCTGACCCCGGACAGCAGCCGGTTCTGGCCCGCCGACGGCTGGCAGCCGGGCCGGGCGCAGCCGAGCTTCGACAAGCAGTTCGTGCGCGACTGGCTCACCGAGGCGGGCTGGGACCGGCAGCCACCGGGCCCCGACCTGCCGGCCGACGTCGTCGCGCGCACCCGGGCGAAGTACGTCGAGGCCTACGAGCTGATCACGGGCACCTCGTTCGACGGTTGGCTGCGCCGGTAACCTCGGCGTCGTGCCCGTCCACAAGGTCCTCGTCGACGTCCTGCTCAAGCCCGAGATCCTCGACCCGCAGGGGCAGGCGGTCGCCAACGCCCTGCCGTCGCTGGGGTTCCCCGTCCCCGTGAGCGTGCGGATCGGCAAGCACGTCGAGGTCGAGGTGGAGGCCGAGTCGGTCGAGGCCGCGGTCGAGCAGGTGCAGCGGATGGCCGAGGTGCTGCTGGCCAACCCCGTCATCGAGGACTTCGGCGTCAGGCCCGCCTGACCGGGTAGACGTCCGGCGTGGAGATCAAGCTGACCCTCGCGCTGCCCCGCGACGCGCTGTCCGTCCCGGTGATCCGCCGGGTGCTGCGCGGCGCCATGGACACCCTCGGGGTCGACGACGACGTCATCACCTCCATCGAGGTCGCGCTCACCGAGGCGGCGACCAACGTCCTCGACCATGCGCAGGAGAGCGACCAGTACGAGGTCTCGGCCGGTATCGACGGCGACCTGTGCGTCATCGAGGTGGTCGACCGCGAGCCGGTGCAGTTCGACGGTGACAGCCGCGGGCTGGTCGACGCCGCCGACGCCGCCGAGGAGGGCCGCGGCATCCAGCTGATGCGCGCCCTGGTCGACAAGGTCGAGTTCACCAGCCGTCCGCAGAGCGGCACGGTCGTGCACCTGGAGAAGGCCATCGTGTGGCGGGACGGCGCACCCGGTCGGACCCTGAGCGAGGCCATGCCGGCGGTCATCGACGGCCCCTGGTCCGGCAACGAGAACCTCGAGGATGCTCCCGAGCCCCGGTAGCCTCCCCGCCATGCGGATCGGCGTCGTCACCTTCCCGGGCAGCCTCGACGACCGGGACGCGCAGCGCGCCGTCCGGCTGGCCGGTGGGACGGCGGTCGCCCTCTGGCACGGCGACGCCGACCTGCAGGGCGTCGATGCCGTGGTCCTGCCCGGTGGGTTCTCCTACGGCGACTACCTGCGGGCCGGGGCGATCGCCCGGTTCGCCCCCGCCATGGGCTCGGTGGTCGACGCCGCCAAGGGGGGCATGCCCGTTCTGGGCATCTGCAACGGCTTCCAGGTGCTGTGCGAGTCGCACCTGCTGCCGGGGGCCCTGACCCGCAACCAGCACCTGCACTTCGTCCACCGCGACCAGCAGCTGCGGATCGCCAACCGCGAGACGCTCTGGACCTCCGACCTCGCCGAGGACATCACGATCCCGGTGAAGAACGGCGAGGGCTCCTACGTCGCCGACGAGCGCACCCTGGACGCGCTGCAGGCCGAGAACCGCGTGGTCGCCTACTACGCCGGGGGCAACCCGAACGGGTCGCTGCGCGACATCGCCGGCGTCACCAACGAGCGCGGCAACGTCGTCGGCATCATGCCGCACCCCGAGCACGCGGTGGAGCGCCTCACCGGCCCCGGCACGGACGGCCTGGGCTTTTTCACCAGCGTCCTGAAGGCCCTGCTGTCCACAGCCTGACCCCGACGTCCGGCGGGACCGCCCCGGCCGCGGCAGCGTGGTCGACATGCCGACGAGCGGGGAGCACGATGACGACCATGACCGCCCTGCAGGTGCGCTCCGACGGCTGGACCGTCGATGACCTCGACGACCTCCCGGAGGAGCTCCGCTGCGAGCTCGTCGACGGCGGCCTGCTGATGAGCCCGTCTCCGGCCGTTCTCCACGGCTACGCGCAGGCCGAGCTCGTCGTCGTCCTGCGCGCCGCCATCGGGCCGGACCACGTGGTCGTCGGGGAGACCGGGCTGCGGTTCGACCGCCGCAACGAGCGACGCCCTGACCTCTGCGTGGTCCGCCGCCGCGCGCTGCAGGGCGTCACGCTCGCGCCGGCCGACGTCCTGCTCGTCGTGGAGGTCATGAGCCCGGGCAGCGTCAGCACCGACCGGGTCGCGAAGCCCGCGCAGTACGCCGCGGCCGGCATCCCCGGGTACTGGCGGCTGGAGCCCGACGACGGCGTCCTGGTCACGCACCTGCTCGACGGCGAGGTGTACCGCGAGACCGGGCGGCACACCGGCGCCGCCGTCGTCGACGAGCCGTTCCGGGTGCGAGCTCGACGTCGCGGAGCCTGCTGCCGTGAGCCCCGGTAGCCTCGCCGGGCGTGAGCGCCGACGAGACGAACCTGGGTACGAGCAGCCTCGACACGGTCGAGCGGGCGGCGCAGACCTCCGCACAGGAGATGCCCTACGCCGAGCTGGGCCTCAAGGACGACGAGTACGCCCGCATCGTCGAGGTGCTCGGTCGCCGCCCCACCGGCACCGAGCTGGCCATGTACTCGATCATGTGGAGCGAGCACTGCTCCTACAAGAGCAGCAAGGTGCACCTGCGCCAGTTCGGCCAGATTCCCAGCGGCGACCGGATGCTCGTCGGCATGGGCGAGAACGCCGGCGTCGTCGACGTCGGGGAGGGCCTGGCCGTCACCTTCAAGGTGGAGAGCCACAACCACCCGAGCTACGTCGAGCCCTACCAGGGTGCGGCCACCGGCATCGGCGGCATCGTGCGCGACATCCTCACCATGGGCGCCCGGCCGGTGCTGGTCATGGACCCGCTGCGCTTCGGCGACGCCGACCACCCCGACACCAGGCGGGTCCTGCCCGGGCATCGTCGCGGGCATCGGTGGCTACGGGAACTGCCTCGGTCTGCCCAACATCGGCGGCGAGGTCGTCTTCGACCCCAGCTACCAGGGCAACCCGCTGGTCAACGCGCTCTGCCTCGGCGTGCTCAAGTCCGACCGCATCCAGCTGTCCGCCGCGCGCGGGGTCGGCAACGTCGTCGTGCTGCTGGGGGCCAAGACCGGCCGTGACGGCATCGGCGGGGTGAGCGTCCTGGCGTCGGCCTCCTTCGACGACGACGGTCCCGCCCGTCGGCCGAGCGTGCAGGTCGGCGACCCGTTCACCGAGAAGCTGCTCATCGAGGCCTGCCTGGAGATGTACGACGCCGACCTCGTCTCCGGCATCCAGGACCTCGGGGGAGCCGGACTCACCTGCGCGCTGACCGAGACGAGCCGCCGCCGGTCGTTCCGGCATGCGCGCGCACCTGGACCGGGTGCCGCTGCGCGAGGCGTCGATGGAGCCGCACGAGGTGCTGGCGAGCGAGTCGCAGGAGCGGATGCTCGCGATCGTGGAGCCGGCCAAGCTGCAGGCCGTGCTCGATCTCGCCGCCAAGTGGGGCGTGCTGGCCACGGCGATCGGCGAGGTCGTCGAGGGCGACCGGCTCGAGGTGCTGTGGCACGGCGAGACCGTCGTCGACGTGCCGCCCGCCTCGCTCGCCGACGAGGGACCGGTCTACGAGCGACCGATGACCCGGCCGGCCGACCTCGACGCCCTGCGCGCGACCCCGCTGCCGGACTACCCCGCGGTCGACGCCGACCTGGTGCTCGACATGGCCTCCAGCCCCAACCTGTGCAGCCGCCGCTGGGTGGTGGAGCAGTACGACCGGATCGTGCTCGGCAACAGCGTGCTGGCCTGGCCCGAGGACGCCGGTGTGGTGCGGCTGTCGGAGGAGACCGGTCTCGGTGTCGCGCTCGCCACGGACGGCAACGGCCGGTACACCCGGCTGGACCCCTACGCCGGGGCGCAGCTGGCGCTCGCCGAGGCCTACCGCAACGTCGCCACCACCGGCGCCGTCCCCATCGCCGTCACCAACTGCCTGAACTTCGGCTCGCCCGAGGACCCCGAGGTGATGTGGCAGTTCGCCGAGGCCACCCGCGGGCTGGCCGACGCCTGCACGGCGCTGGAGGTCCCGGTGACCGGCGGCAACGTCAGCTTCTACAACCAGACCGGCACGACGGCGATCAACCCGACGCCGGTCGTCGGCGTGCTCGGCCTGTTCGACGACGTCGCGCGGCGCACCCCCATGGGCTTCCTGGAGGCGGGCGAGTCGCTGATGCTGCTCGGCGACACCCGCGACGAGCTGGGGGGCAGCGAGTGGGCCTGGGCCCTGCACCGCCACCTCGGGGGCACGCCGCCCACGGTCGACCTGGCCCGCGAGAAGCTGCTCGGCGAGGTGCTCGTCGCCGGCAGCCGCGACGGCATGATCAGCAGCGCGCACGACCTGTCCGACGGCGGCCTCGCCCAGGTGCTGGTCGAGTCCTGCCTCGCCAACGGGATGGGTGTGCGGGTGGTGCTCCCCGCGGGCCTGTCGCCGTTCGTCCAGCTCTACAGCGAGTCGGCCGGTCGGGTGCTGGTGTCGGTGCCGCGCAGCGAGGAGCTGCGCTTCACCGAGATGTGCAGCGCCCGGGGTCTGCCCTGCAGGCGCATCGGCGTCACCGACGACACCGGTGAGCTGCAGGTGCAGGACGTCGTCACCGTGCCGCTCGACACCCTGCGCGACGCCTACGAGGCCACGCTGCCGGCCCTGTTCGGACCGCTCGCCGGCGCCGGCGGGACGCGGCCGCACGACACGACCGCCTGAGCGCAGCTGCGCGCGACGCGGCCGAACCCGGGACAGCGGCCACCGTGGCGGGGTCCACTGGTCCGGTGACCCTCGACCTGAGCCGACGCGCGCTGCTCCTCGGTGGTGCGGCCGCGGCGGCGAGCCCGCTCCTTCTGGTGCGACCGGCGCTCGCCGGGGCCGTGCCGGTGCGCGGGGTGCACCTCGGCACCGGACGCGACGCGGCGCGGACCGCCACGGTCTCCTGGAGCACGGCGGGCAGCGTCGCGGGATCGGTGCTGGAGATCGGCACCGACACCGGCTACGGGCGCCGGGTCTCGGTCGAGAGCCGCGCCGTCCGTGGCTGGAGCACCGTCTACCGGCACGCCGTGGTGTCCGGCCTGCAGCCCGACACCCGCTACCTCTACCGGATCAGCCACCGCGGAGCGCCGCCGGTCACCGGCACCCTGCGGACCGCTCCGCTCGGGGGAGGCCGGGCGGTGCGCTTCGCCGCCTTCGGCGACATGGGCACCACGGCGGCGGCCCGGTCGGTCACCGCGCTCCTGCGTCGTAGCCGCCCCGACGTCGCCCTGGTCGTGGGTGACCTCTGCTACGCCAACCCCGGCGGCGGGGCACGCGCCACCGCGGTCGACCAGAGGGTCTGGGACAGCTGGTTCGAGCAGGTGCGGGGACCGGCGGCGGCGGCGCCCTGGCTGCCCGCGGTGGGGAACCACGAGATCGAGGTCGGCTACGGCGAGCTCGGCTACGACGGCTTCTTCGCCCGGTTCGCCCTGCCCGGCGGGGGGACGCCCGGCGGACGGGCCACCTGGGCCGTCCGGTACGGGCCCGTCGCTCTGGTCGCGTTGGACGGCAACGACGCCTCGCACGAGATCCCCCGCAACCGGGGTTATCTGGGGGCGGCCCAGGACCGCTGGCTCGACGCGACGCTCGCGGCGCTGCGACGCGACCCGTCGGTGGACTTCGTCGTCGTCGGCTTCCACCACTGCGCCTTCAGCACGAACGCCGCGCACGGCTCCGACGCCGGGGTGCGGGACCGGTGGGCGCCGCTGTTCGACAAGCACTCCGTGGACCTCGTGATCAACGGACACAACCACGCCTACGAGCGGACCCATCCGGTCCGGGCCGGGCGGCCCACCCGGCAGGCACCCCGCGGAGCGGTCGTCGACCCGGTGCGCGACGGCACCACCTACGTGCTCGCCGGCGGAGGCGGTGCCTCGGCCTACCGCTCGCAGACCTACCCGGAGTCGACGCTGCACGTCTCCGGAGGCCGGACGGTGCGCGAACCGGCTCCGTGGTCGGCCGTGCGGTACCTGGACCACAGCCTGGTGCTCGCAGACGTCACGCCGCAGACCGCTACGGCACCCGCCCGGCTGCGGTTGTCCGCCGTGGCTCCCGACGGGACGGCGGTCGACTCCCTCGTGCTGGAGCGCCCGCGCCGGCCGGCCTGAGCCGCAACCGCCCCGCCTCACCGACCTAGCCTGTCCCGGTGCCGCCCCGCCGCCGTCGTGACCCCGTCGAGGTCGACGTCGCCGCGTCGGCCGTGCTCGCCGGGGAGCGGGCGCGCACGGTGCTGGCCCTGGCGGTGCGTGGCCTGGCCGAGCGCCTGGCCGAGGCCGTTCCCGGCCATCACGTCGAGGTGCGGGTCCCGCCCTTCGCCGCCGTCCAGTGCGTCTCCGGGCCGCGGCACACCCGCGGAACGCCGCCCAACGTCGTCGAGGTCGACCCCGTGACCTGGGTGCGGCTGTGCGCCGGTGAGCTGACCTGGCCCGAGGCGGTCGCCGACGGCCGGGTGCGCACCTGGGGCGACCGGGCCGACCTGTCGCCGTGGCTCCCGCTGGCTACCGTGCGGCCGTGACCCGCGACGTCCAGGACGGCCTGTTCGACCTGCCAGCGCCGGCGGCGGACCGCACCCCGGCGTCGTCCGGCCCGCCGGTCGTCGCGGCCACGGACGGCGCTGCCCGGCCCAACCCGGGCCATGCGGCCGGCGCCTGGTACGTGTCCGACGCCTGCTGGGCGGCGGTCGCCGTCGAGGGCCGGTCCACCAACAACATCGGCGAGCTGGTCGCGATCCGGGCCCTGCTGCAGGCTGTGCCTCCGGCGCAGCCCCTGCACGTCGTCTACGACAGCACGTACGCGCAGCAGGCCATCACCACCTGGGTCCGCGGGTGGAGCAAGGGCGGCACGCTCCCGCCGGACCGGTGGGTGACCAGTGCGAAGGAACCCGTGAAGAACGCCGCCCTGATCGCGCAGACCGCTGCCCTGCTGGCCGGGCGGACGGTCACCTGGTCGAAGGTCAAGAGCCACACCACGCTGACAAGCTCCGAGCACGTGCTGAACCGGGCGGCCGACGAGCGGGCCGGCGCCGTGGTGCTGGCGCTCCAGGCCGGGGTGCCACCCGACGGCGGACCGGGCTGGACGCTGTAGCCGACGGGACCCGGCGACCCGGGACGGCCGCCGGGTCGTACGGTGCGGCGTGACCCACACCACAGGAGGCCGCGCGTGAAGGAGCTCGTCTGGACCCGGCAGCTGCTGCCGGCTGTCGACCGGTTACGCCGGGCAGCCCTTCCTCACCGACACCGGGACCGGCGTCACCACGACGTACGCCGAGCACGGGTCCCGGGTGCTGCGGCTGGCGCACGCGCTGCGCACCGAGCTGGGGGTGCGGCCCGGCGACCGGGTCGCCGTCATGGCGCTCAACAGCGGGGCCTACGAGGAGCTGTACCACGCGGGGCTGCTCGGGGCAGCGGTGCTCAATCCGCTCAACCTGCGCTTCGCGCCGCGGGAGCTGGTGCACGTGCTGGCCGACTCGGCGACCCGGGTGGTCTTCGTCGACGCCTGGTTCGCCGGCCTCATCGACGGTCTGCGCGAGGCTGCCGGGCATCACCACGGTGGTTCTGCTCGGCGACGGCGACGTCCCCCACGACCACCGGTACGAGGACCTGATCGCCGCGGGCGAGGAGGTGGTGCCGGACGAGCCGGAGGAGGACGACGCGGCGCTGCTCATGTACACCGGGGGTACGACCGGGCTGCCGAAGGGCGTCCTGCTCACGCAGCGCAACCTCATCCTCACGGCGTACCACATCGGGATGACGGTGCGGGTGGAGCCGGACGACCGCTATCTCGTGCAGGTGCCGATGTTCCACGCCGCGTCGATGGGCGCGATCATCGCCATGCCGACCGGGGGCGGTCGCCTGGTCACGGTGCCGGTCTTCGACCCCGCCGGCGTGATGGCGGCGTGCGAGCAGCACGCCTGCACCAACACCATCATGGTGCCGACGATGCTGGCGATGACCTTCGCCCACCCGGAGTACGCGCCGGAGCGGATGTCCTCGCTGCAGCGCCTGACCTACGGCGCCTCGCCCATGCCCCGGCCGGTGCTGGAGCGGCTGCGGCGCAGACCTGCCCGCAGCTGCACTGTTCCAGGGCTACGGGATGACCGAGAGCGCGGCGCTGGTCAGCTGCCTGCTTCCCGAGGACCACGAGCGCGAGGACAAGCTCGCCTCCGCCGGCCGGCCGGTGCAGGGCACCGTCGTGTCGATCCGGACCGAGGACGACGCCGGCGCTCGCCGCCGGGCGAGGTGGGCGAGGTGTGCGTGCGCGGTGGACAGTTCATGCGCGAGTACTGGCGCCGGCCGGAGGAGACGGCGGCGGCGTTCCGGGGCGGCTGGTACCGCTCCGGCGACGCCGGCTACCTCGACGCCGACGGCTACCTGTTCCTCGTCGACCGCACCAAGGACATGATCGTCAGCGGCGGCGAGAACGTGTACTCCACCGAGGTCGAGCAGGCGGTCGCGGCCCACCCCGCGGTGGCCCAGGTGGCGGTCATCGGCGTCCCGCACGACGCTCTACGGCGAGGCCGTCCACGCCGTCGTCGTGCTGCGCCCGGGGCGCGCAGGCCACCGAGCAGGAGCTGGTCGACCACGCCCGCGGGCCTCATCGCGGGCTACAAGGTGCCCCGTCGGTGGCGTTCCGCAGCGAGCCGCTGCCGCTGTCGGGGGCGATGAAGGTGCTCAAGCGCGAGCTGCGGGCGCCGTTCTGGGAGGGCCGCGAGCGGGCGGTGCAACTGATGCCGCGCGAGTGGGAGCCGCCACCTACGACGCGCTGCCCCTGCCGCACGTGGCGCTGGGGCGAGGGCGTCGTCGACCGGCTGGCGCTGCAGCCGGGCGAGCGGGTGCTCGACGCCGGCTGCGGCACGGGCCGCGACGCGGCGCTGCTGCTGCGCGCGAGCCCGACGTCGACCTCGTCGTGCTGGACGGCTCGGCGCAGATGCTCGCCGCCGCCCGCGAGCGGCTCGGCGACGGGGTCGACCTACCTGCAGGCCGACCTCGCCGGCGCCGCTCCCGCCTGACGGAGCCGGTCGACGCCGTCATGAGCGTGGCGCTGCTTCCACTGGATCGCCGACCACGACGCCCTGTTCGCCTCCCTGGCCGCCGTGCTGCGCCCCGGGGGCCGCCTCGTCAGCGACTGCGGGGGGCGCGGGCAACATCGCCAACGTCGACACCGCCCTGCGGCGGGTCCTGCGGCGGCGACGAGCAGGCTCCCCACTTCGCCGGGACGGCCGACACCGAGGAGCGGCTGCGCGGCGGCCGGGTTCACGCCGTGGGCGTGCGGCTGCGGCCGGAGCCGCTGGCCTGCAGGACCCCGCCTGCTCGAGCGCTACCTGGCCACCGTGGTGCTGGGGGCGCACCTGGGGGCGCTCCGCCGACGACGGGGCCGCCTTCGTCACGGCCGTCCGCACGGCCCTGCCGGCGCCGGTCCTGGACTACGTCCGCCTGGAGGTCGAGGCGGTCCGGAGGTGATCGGTCCCCCGTCCGGGACCTGTCGCTGCGGGCGGTCCGCTCGGTAGACTCCCCCCGCCTGCCTGCCCGTGCCGAGGCGTCCCGCCTGTCCAGAGGAGTCCCCGCGTGCCCGTCCCCGACGGACAGAGCGACCACCTGCACAGCCCGGAGCGCGTCCCCGACGTCGAGGAGCGCGCGGTCGGTGAGGAGTGCGGCGTCTTCGGCGTCTGGGCTCCCGGCGAGGACGTCGCCAAGCTGACCTACTACGGCCTCTACGCCCTGCAGCACCGCGGTCAGGAGGCGGCCGGCATGGCCGTGTCAGCGACGGCAGCGGCATGCTCGTCTACAAGGAGCTCGGCCTGGTGCCGCAGGTCTTCGACGAGGCGACCCTCGCCGGGCTGCAGGGCCACCTGGCCATCGGCCACTGCCGGTACTCGACCACCGGTTCGTGCACCTGGGAGAACGCCCAGCCCAGCTTCCGGCACGCTGCCCGGCGGCGGCAGCCTCGCGCTCGGCCACAACGGCAACCTCACCAACACCAGCGAGCTCGCCCGTCGGGTCGCGGCGCTGGAGCCGCGGATCGAGTCCTACGGCTCCACCACCGACAGCGACCTCGTCACCGCCCTGCTCGCGAGCAGCGACAAGAGCCCGGACGCCGCGGCGCTGGAGCTGCTGCCGACCCTGCGCGGGCGCGTTCAGCCTGGTCTTCATGGACGAGCACACCCTGTACGCCGCCCGCGACCCGCACGGCGTGCGCCCGCTGGTCCTCGGCCGGCTCGAGCGCGGCTGGGTGGTGGCCAGCGAGACGGCCGCCCTCGACATCGTCGGCGCGAGCTTCGTGCGCGAGGTCGAGCCCGGCGAGCTGCTGGCCATCGACGAGCACGGGGTGCGCAGCCAGCGCTTCGCCGAGGCGACGCCCAAGGGCTGCCTGTTCGAGTACGTCTACCTGGCCCGCCCCGACACCACGATCGCCGGGCGCTCGGTGCACGAGACCCGCGTGCAGATCGGCCGGGTCCTGGCGCAGGAGGCCCCCGCCGACGCCGACCTCGTCATCCCGGTTCCCGAGTCGGGCACGCCGGCCGCCATCGGCTACGCCGAGGCCAGTGGCATCCCGTACGGCCAGGGGATGGTGAAGAACGCCTACGTCGGACGCACCTTCATCCAGCCGAGCCAGACCATCCGCCAGCTCGGCATCCGGCTGAAGCTGAACCCGCTGCGCGAGGTCATCAAGGGCAAGCGGCTCGTCGTCGTCGACGACTCGATCGTCCGCGGCAACACCCAGCGCGCGCTGGTGCGGATGCTGCGCGAGTACGGCGCCGCCGAGATCCACGTCCGCATCTCCAGCCCGCCGGTCGCCTGGCCCTGCTTCTACGGCATCGACTTCGCCAGCCGGGCCGAGCTGGTCGCGAGCAACCTCGGCGGTCGAGGAGATCCGCCAGAACATCGGCGCCGACTCGCTGTCCTACGTGTCGCCTCGAGGGGCTGACCGGCGCCTCGCAGCAGCCGGCCGACCGGCTCTGCCGGGCCTGCTTCACCGGCGACTACCCGATCGAGATCCCCGAGGCCGACCCATCGGCAAGCACGTCCTCGAGGGCATCAGCAACCGCGTGGCGCGGGCGCGGGCTCGAGCAGCCGGCCGACCACGAGCACACCCCCGACGGCGTCACCGTCGTCCACAACGGACTGCAGGACGTCGACCCGTTCGACGCCGCTGCCCGGCGACGACGGCGAGCTGACCGCCGCAGGCGGACGCGCCCCGTGAGCGCGCGTGACGGCCGTCGTCCTACGCCGCGGCCGGCGTCGACATCGAGGCGGGCGACCGCGCCGTCGAGCTGATGAAGAGCAAGGTCGCGCGGGCCACCCGGCCCGAGGTCGTCGGCGGCCTCGGCGGCTTCGCCGGGCTGTTCCGGCTGGACCTGAAGAAGTACCGCGACCCGCTGCTGGCCAGCAGCACCGACGGCGTCGGGACCAAGCTCGCGATCGCGCAGGCCATGGACAAGCACGACACCGTCGGCATCGACCTCGTCGGCATGGTCGTCGACGACCTCGTCGTCTGCGGCGCCGAGCCGCTGTTCATGCAGGACTACGTCGCCGTCGGGACGGGTCGTGCCCGGAGCGGGTCGCCGAGATCGTCGGCGGCATCGCCGCCGGCTGCGAGCTGGCCGGCTGCGCCCTGGTCGGCGGCGAGACCGCCGAGCACCCCGGTGTCATGCCCGACGACCACTACGACATCGCCGGGACCGGCGTCGGCGTGGTCGAGGCCGACGCGCTGCTCGGCGCCGAGCGCATCCGCAGCGGCGACGTCGTCGTCGCCATGGGCAGCTCGGGCGTGCACTCCAACGGCTTCTAGCCTGGTGCGGCACGTGCTGCTGCAGGGCGCGCGGATGCGGCTGGACGGCGTCGTGGACGAGCTCGGCCGGCCGCTCGGCGAGGAGCTGCTCACGCCCGACGCGCATCTACGCCAAGGACTGCCTGGCCCTCATCGAGGAGACCGGCGTGCACGCCTTCGCCCACATCACCGGCGGCGGGCTCGCGGCGAACCTCGCCCGGGTGCTGCCCGAGCACCTGTCAGCGCCGTGCTCGAGCGCTCCACCTGGACGCCGGCGCCGGTCTTCGGCCTGGTGCAGGCCCGCGGCCGGGTCGAGCAGGCCGAGATGGAGCGCACGTTCAACATGGGCGTCGGCATGGTGGCGGTGCTGCCGCCCGACGACGTCGACCGCGCGCTCGCGGTGCTCACCGCCCGACACGTGCCCGGCCTGGGTGCTGGGGCGAGGTGCGGGAGGGCGACGGCCACGCCGAGCTGGTCGGCGACCACCCGGCCTGACCTCGCTCGCCCGACGCGGGCCGGGGGCCCGCGGGAACGACGAAGGACCGGTCAGCCGCGGCTGACCGGTCCTTCAGACGTCGTGCGGACGGCTAGCGCTCGTCCTCGTCGTGGGACGGCGTACGGGTCGTCGTCCTCGTCGTCGTCGGCCACCGACGGGGCTGAACGGCGACGGCGTCACGCCCGCGAGCTCGGCCTTGAGCCGCTCGGGGTCGAGGCTGCCGCCGCTGTACTTCAGCTCGCGGGCGACCTTGGTCTGCTTTGCCTTGGCACGGCCGCGCCCCATGGCTCGACCCCCTCATGCGACGGGGCCGACGACGCGGCGTCGGCCCGGAGACTGGTGACAGTGCGTGCAGATGCGGAACGCCGACCGTGCGGAACAGGCAGTGTGGCTCCTGCGCACACGGTACAGGGTCGGCGCGGGTCCCACACTCCGGTCGCCCGACACCGGGCGACGTCGGCGGCTCATGCGGTCCGGGCAGCAGGAACGAGCGCAGCCGGCCGACCTCGGCCATCCGCCGCTCGGCGAGGCGGTCGGCGGCCACGGCCGGGGCGACGCCCTCGTCGCTCGGCGAGGCGGAACACCTCGAGCGTCGTGTCGAAGATCCGGGTCGCGTCGGCCTTGGCCCGGTCGAAGGAGAAGCCGCCCTTGCCGATCGCCTCGTCACCCACCTGCACGACGCCGCCGGCGTTGGCCACGTAGTCGGGCGTGTAGAGCACGCCGCGGTCGGCGAGCACCTTCTCCACCCCGGGGTGGGCGAGCTGGTTGTTGGCGGCGCCGCAGACGATGCTCGCCTGCAGCCGGGGCACGAGGTCGTCGGACAGCGAGCCGCCGAGCGCGCAGGGTGCGTAGACGTCCAGGGGCATCGTCGGCAGGTCGGCCACGCCTGCGACCTCGACGCTGCCCCCGCCGGCACCGGCCAGGGTGCGGACCCGCTCGACCGCGGCGGCCGACACGTCGCTCACGACCACGTGCGCGCCGTCCTGCAGCAGGTGCTCGACGAGGTGGAAGCCGACCTTGCCGACGCCCTCGACCCCCACCCGGCGGCCGGCCAGCGTGGGGGCGCCCCAGGTGTGCTGCGCCGCGGCCCGCATGGCCTGGAACACGCCGAACGCGGTGAGGACCGCGCTGTCACCGGCGCCGCCCTGCTCGGGCGAGCGCCCCGTGACGAACCGGCTCTCCCGGGCGATGACGTCCATGTCCTGCACGTAGGTGCCGACGTCGCAGGCGGTGTAGTAGCGGCCGCCCAGCGACTCGACCATGCGGCCGTAGGCGCGCAGCAGGCCCTCGGTCTTGAGCGTGCCCGGGTCGCCGATGAGCACCGCCTTGCCGCCGCCGAGGTCCAGCCCCGCGCAGGCCGCCTTGTAGGCCATCGCCTTGGACAGCGCCAGGACGTCGCGCAGCGCGTCCTCCTCGGTCGCGTACGGGTAGAAGCGCGTGCCGCCGAGCGCCGGACCCAGCGCGGTGCTGTAGATCGCGATGATGGCGCGCAGCCCGGTGGCCCGGTCCTGGCAGAACACGACCTGCTCGTGGCCGGCGTCGCTCAGGTGGTCGGTGCGGTCGAAGACGCCCACGGCGGTCTTCCTCTCGGAGAGGTGCCGGTCCCTCGTGAGGGCCCGGCGAACGGGGCTGGGGGAGGTGTGCCCCAGGTCACCTCCAGCCTAGCCAGGCGGCTGCGTGCCACGATCGGACGATGATCGGGGCCCCGGCGCAGCTGCGCGTCTACGAGCCGCTCGCCGCGTTCCCGCCGGCCGAGCGGGACCTCTGGGCGACGTACGCGGCACAGGGGCGGGCCCCGGACCGGGAGGGCGGGGCGGCGCTCGAGCGCGCGGCCGTGCTGCGCGGCGTCGCGGCGCTGCCCCCTGCCCTGCCGCAGGAGCTCGACCACGCCTGGGTGACCGACCTCGACGGCGTCACGCTGGTGTGCCCCTGGCGCACCAGGGTGCGAGCGGCCGAGGCCCTGCTGTCGTGGCGCAGCAGCCTGCACGAGGACCTCGCCGACGCCTTCGTGCCCAGGGCCGTGGCCGACGCGGCGCTCGACGAGCTGCACGACTGGCTCGAGGCGCACCAGGACCTGCACACCCACGTGCAGTCGAGCACCTGGTCGGTGCCGCTGCGCTGGTTCGTGCTGGTCGACGCCGACGAGCGCGCCGTCTCGCTCGGCACCGGGGCGCTGCGGACCGGACGCGCGCTGGTCTACCGGACGGCGATGAGCCGCGCCCGACGCCGCACCGCCCGGGCGCTGGCGGTGCTCCGGCGCACCCTGGGCGACGACGGCGCGGTGGTCCAGCTCGAGGAGCTCGGCCGGTGGCTCGAGGAGTTCCACCCGCGCTCGCTGGTCGAGCTCGACTACGGCGGGCTGGTGCACCTGCAGCCCGACGACGCCCTGCAGCAGGACGCGTCCGCGGCCGACGTCGCGGAGGCGGTGGCGGCCCTGGCCGACGGCGACGGAGAGCGCTCCGGGCAGGCGTACGCCCGGGTCGCCAGCCGCATGAAGGCGCTCGAGGAGGTCGAGGCGCGCAACTGAGCGGGCGACGGTGACTAGTCCGAAGATGGCCCAGATGTGCCATTACGGAGAACCCGGACATCGCGCACTCTGTCTGCAGAGCAGGCGAGCGCCCGCTACCGCTCCCGAGAGGACGACCCCATGAGCACCCGCACCCACGAGGCCGAGGCCCTGCTGACCCCGGCCGAGGTCGCCGCGATGTTCCGTGTCGACCCCAAGACGGTCACCCGCTGGGCCAAGTCCGGCAAGCTCACGAGCATCCGCACCCTCGGTGGCCACCGCCGCTACCGCGAGGCCGAGGTCACCTCGCTGCTGGCGGCATCCCCGCGCCCCGCAGCGAGGGCTGAGCCACCCTCCCCCGCACGTCCGGCGCCGGTCTGCTCTGCGGACCGGCGCCGTGGCACGTCCGGGCCCGCGCCGCCGGTCTGCAAGGCTGAGTCGTGGGCGTCTTCTGCGTCGACCGGAGCGGTGCTCCGGTCTTCGGCACCTCCAACCTGCTGTGGGGCCTGATCGGTGACGTGCTGCGCGTCCTCGGCGCCGAGCGGGCAGACACCGCCTGGACCCGCGACGGCTACCTGCCCTCCTGGCTGGTCCGGTCCTGGGGCGACCGGCTGTTCGCCGACCTCGGTGAGGTCGTGCTGGTCTGCCGGCCCCTTCCGGGTCGCGCCGAGCTGTCGCCGGTCGGGACCTACCGTCGCGGGACGGCGGCGGCGGCCGCCTGGACGCGGGCGGGGGAGCACCTGTCGGTGTACGACACGCCCGTGGTCGGGGTGCTGCTCGGCTTCGCCCAGGCGTGCACCTCGACGGCCGGCTTCGCCGTCACCACCCTGCGGCCCCCGGCCCCCGGGAGCGTCCGCAGCGAGGAGGCGGTCCGCACGCTGATCGTGCGCAGTGGCCTGCTCCCGCCCCGATCCCGCCTGGGAGCGGGCAGACTGGGCCGGCTCCCCCTCCCGCCGGGCCCCGCCACCCCAGGCCGCAGCCCCTCCCGTCGAAGGACGTCATGACCCCTAGGACCTCCTCGTGATCATCAAGAACTTCGGCTGGGCGATCGGCCTGACCGTCGTCGCGCTCGTCGTCGCCCTCGTCACCGGCGGGGTCGGCACGGCCCTGATCGTGCTGCTGCTCGGCGTGCTCGAGATCTCCCTGTCCTTCGACAACGCCGTGGTCAACGCCAAGGTGCTCGAGCGGATGCACCCGGTCTGGCAGCGGCTGTTCCTCACCGTCGGCATCCTCATCGCCGTCTTCGGCATGCGGCTGGTGCTGCCCATCGTCATCGTGTCGGTGACGGCGGGGCTCGGGTTCGGCGAGGTCATCGACCTTGCGCTGAACGACGCCGACGCCTACGGCCGGCAGCTCGCGTCGTCGGAGGCGCGATCTACGCCTTCGGCGGGACCTTCCTGCTGATGATCTTCCTGGACTTCGTCCTCGACCCCGAGCGGGAGATCCTCTGGCTGGCGCCGATCGAGCGGTCGCTGCAGAAGATCGGCAAGCTCGACCAGCTGTCGGTCCTCATCGCGCTCGGCGGGATCTACCTGATGTCGCGGCTGGCGGACGAGGACGAGGTGACCACGGTGCTGCTCGCCGGGATCGCCGGGCTGGTCACCTACCTGGCCGTCAACGGTCTCGACGGCCTGTTCGAGGAGTCGATGGAGGCCCGCGAGGAGGCCGGCGAGCTCGACGCCGCGCCCGAAGACCGGCAAGATGACCATGGCGGTGTTCAAGAGCGGGCGTCTTCGCCTTCCTCTACCTCGAGGTCCTCGACGCGTCGTTCTCCTTCGACGGCGTCATCGGCGCCTTCGCCATCTCCAACGAGATCCTCGTGATCGCGCTGGGCCTGGGCATCGGCGCCTTCTGGATCCGCTCGCTGACCATCTACCTGGTCCGGGCCGGCACGCTGTCGGAGTACGTCTACCTCGAGCACGGCGCCCACTGGGCGATCGGCGTGCTCGCCGGGATCATGCTGCTCTCGGTGAAGTTCCACGTCAGCGAGGTGGTCACCGGCCTCACCGGCGTCGCGTTCATCCTGCTGGCGCTGGTCAGCTCGATGCGCGGGCGCAACGCCGCGAGGTCGACGCTGCAGGACACCGAGGCATCGGGCGACGGCCCCACCCGGAGGTGAGCGTCAGCCCGGCTGCAGGGTCGGGCCGCCGCTGGTGGCCAGCCAGCCCGCGACATGCAGCAGCAGCGGGCCGAGCGGGTCGTCCATGAGACGGGTCCGCTCGGCCAGCGGCGGGAGGGCCGCCCACGGGTCGGGCGGCGGCCGGCGCCGGGCGCCCCGCTGCAGGCTGACCGGGCGCGCGGACCAGGCCGGTCGGGCGGAGCAGGGCCCTCCGGGCGTCCCAGACGTGGACCAGGACGAGGTCGGGCAGCACGTCGAACAGCGCCTGCGACCAGGCCGCGCAGACCTGGCTCGGCACGTACGCCTGCGGCGCGAGCAGGTCGCGGTCCGGGGCGCCGCCGGCGAGCAGCGCCGACGCGAGCAGCTGGACCTGCAGGGTCGACAGCCGCACGGCGTCCGGCCGGGCGCGGCCGACCAGCTGCACCGTCACGCCCGCAGTCGGCGGTGCGGCACGCCGTGACCCTAGGCCTGCTCGGACAGCCAGCCGAGCAGCTCCTCGCCGGCGCGGGCGCCGGACGGCGGCGGTGACGTGCAGGCCCGGCGGTGACCAGCCTGCTCGTGCAGCTCCCCGTGGGCCGGGACCGCACGGCGCCGCCGCCGCGACGCCGACCGAGCTCGAGCAGCGGCGCGTCCAGCAGGCTGTCGCCGGCAGCCAGCATCCGCTCGGCGCCGAGCCGGTCGGCGAGCCGGGCTCGACGGCGGCCGCCTTGGTGAGCCGCGGGACGGCGTAGGCCTTGCGCCCCTGCACCGAGACCGCCCAGCCGCGGGGCGCCACGGCCTGCCCAGCTCGGCTCGAGCCAGCCGGCGGGGAAGGCCTCCCGCGACTGCGCGACCAGGTAGACGAACAGGTCCTCGGCGCGTGCGGACCAGGCGCACCCACGGCCTGCCCGGCCCACGCTGCAGGTGCGCCCGACCCGCGACGCGGGTCGCGGCCGCGCGCACGCAGCGCCTGCGACCCAGGCGTCCCAGCCGGGGTCGCGGGCGCCGTCGACGCAGCAGGACCCGCCGTTGGCGCAGACGGCGTGCGGTGCGGGGGCGGGCAGGTGGATCCGGGCGTACTGGGCGGCGGTCCGGGTCGTGACCGGCACGACGACGCACCCGGGCGGCGAGCGCGGCGTAGGCGGCATGGGCCCGGACGGTCATGGACGACAGGGGGGCGCCGTCGAGGTGCTCGACCACGACCGACGGTCCGGCCGCCCCGGCGGAGCGTTCGCTGAAGACGACGTCTGGTCGAGGTCAACGGCCACGAGCGTCGTCGCGCGGTCCGGCCCCGTCACCGCCGGGGTCACGCCGACGGCCGGATGAGGCCGATGCACGAGTAGGCGAGGTCGGGCACCTCCACGACCGGGACCCCCCGCGCCTGCGCGAGCAGCCGCACGTGCTCGAGCTCGCCCTCGCGGTCGGGGCGGGCCAGGATCTGCCACGGCACCCGGCGCAGCAGCACCCGGGTGGTCTCCCCGACCCCGGGCTTGACCAGATGGATGTTGTCGATGCCGTAGGTCTGCGCAACGTCGAGCACCGAGGCCCAGCCCGACCAGGTCGGGGTGCGGTCGGACGCCAGCAGCGGGCCGACGTCGACCGGGGCGAAGGCGTCGCTGCACGGCGTCGAGAAAGACCGCGGAGACGTCCACCGGAGCCAGTTCGTCGTAGTGCTTGGCGCCGTGGAACATGCCGGGGCCGATGAGGTCGTCGCGCAGGACGGTCCGGGACACCAGGCCGCTGACGGTGGAGTTCAGGCACGCGCTCGGGATGAGGAAGTCGTCGCGGGTGCCGAACAGGTCGGTGCACGAGCCGGGGTCGGCCAGCACCGCCAGCCTCGGGTCCAGGCCCGGATAGGCGGCGACGGCGGCGGCCAGCTCCCTCGCGATGGCGCCCTTGCCGGTCCAGCCGTCGACGAAGCGGACCGCCGACGCCGGATGCCGGGCCAGGACGTGCTGCACGGCGACGTCGTCGATGCCGCGGCCCCGGACGATGCTGATCGCGTAGTGCGGTACGTCCAGGCCGTGGGCCCAGGCGTACCAGCGCCGCAGCAGGATGCCCACCGGGGTGCCGGCCCGGGCCAGGGAGACGAGGACCGGGGGTCCGCCGTGCTCGCGCAGCAGGAGCTCGCCGACCAGGCCGACCGCCTCGGCCAGCCGGGGCGCGGAGGCCTCGAGCGACCGGTGGAACAGCGCGGTGTAGGCGGCGTCGGGCTGGAACTCGACCGGGAGCATCTCGGCGTAGTGCCGGCCGCCCTGGATGAGCTCCTCGCGGTCCTCGGTGGGCACCTCGAGCGCGACGCCGGTCAGGTCGGTGAGCAGCCAGGTGACCTCGGCGGGGTCGTAGGAGCCGAACCGGCTGGCGGGGGGACCGCGGTCACAGGGCCACGCACGTGGACCGTCGGCCCCACGGCGCAGCGCCTGCGCCAGCGGGCGCCAGGCGGGGGCGTCCACGACCAGGACGACGTCGTCGTAGGGGTCGCGCGGGAGGCCGTGCAGCCGGGAGGTGCGGCCGGGCTCGTCCGGGGCGGGGAAGAGCAGGGCGCGGCGGACGGCGTAGCCCGGCAGGTCGGCCGGGAGCACGGGGCTGCGGGTGGTGGATGCAGACGACGTCGCCGGCCAGCAGGGCGGCGAGCCGGAGCGGGACGCGCATGAGCTCCTCGGTGCCGACCACCAGCGGCGGCCCCCGAGCCGGGCGGCGGGCCGGACGGCAGCAGGCCGCGACGGCGGCGGCTGGTCGGCAGCGCTCCGCCTCGGGCGTGAGGCCGGTGCGGCCGGTCGCGGGCAGCCCGGCGGGCCACGCCCGGTGTACGACCACCTCGGCCGCGCGCCCTCCGGCGCGGGGACGGCGGCGGGCACGTCGGCGAGCCGGGCCCGGAGCGCGGGCGGCCCGCTCCTGGACGTCGTCCGGCACGACCAGCTCGCCGCGACGAGGGGGGCGACCGACCTGCACCCGAGCGAGCGGCTCAGCCGGAACGCCGCGGGCCGCGGCGGGGCGCAGGTCGAGCAGCGTGGCGACGACGACCCGGTCGTGCGCGGGCAGCGCCGCGAGGGTGTTCAGCACGGTGGTGCCGGTGGTCAGCTCGTCGTCGACGAGCACCAGCGGGCGGCGCGGTCCCGGACAGCGGGCCGCGGTCGCGCGGCTGCAGGACGTGGGAGGTGGCGTGGCTGTGCTCCTCCTCGAACCCGCCGGCGGGCGGCACCGCCGGGTCGGGCCGCCGCGTGGTGTGGACGTAGTCCGACCCCGGCAGTGCCTCGGCGACGAGCTGGCCGAGCGCGGTGGCGGTCTCGCAGTAGCCGAGCACCACGGGCTGGCGGGCCGTCGCCGAGCAGCGCGGCGACCTGACGGCCGAGGTCGTGGCCGGCCCGCTCGGCGACCGCTGCCGGCGGACCGGCAGGTGCTTGCCGAGCACCCGGGAGACCACGAGCTGCGCGCGCCGGGGGTTGTCGCGCAGGGCGAGGCCGGCGAGGTCCGCCAGCGCTGCAGCCCGGCGCGGTCGCCGGGACCCGCCAGGCGAGTCCGAGGCCCTGCTCGACGACGCTGCTGAGAGGGCTGCCGGCCGGCTGCTGCAGGTCGCTGGCCGCGCGCGGTCACGCGGTGGCCGGGGCGGCGTGCCGTACGCCGCCTGGGCCGCGCGCCAGCCGGCGTCGAGCAGCTCGACGACGCCGTCGCCCTCGGCCAGCACGCCGTAGACGCAGGCCCGGGCGGCGACCTGCTCGGCCCACAGCGCGTGCGGCCCGATCTCGTTCATCTTCCCGCCGGCCGGGCTGCGGACGACGCCGCCGCTGTCGCGGGCCGCCAGCACGGTGAGGGCGTCGTCGTACTCCTCGCGCGTGACGGCGTGCAGCGCGTTGACGACCGACACGTGGGTGGGGTGGATGACGGTCTTGCCGGTGAAGCCGTTCGCGCGGTCCAGCGACCACCTCGCGCAGCAGCTCGTCGACGTCGTCGCGCACCAGCCGGTCGCGCATGCGCCCGACCCGGTGCCGCTCGAACGGGGTGGTGCGCAGCCGGGTGCGGAACAGCCGCTCCGGGCTCGCGAAGTGCTCCCACACCGGGACCGCTGACGACGTGGTCGCCGCGGCGGGCGAAGACGTTCAGCACGTCGGCGAGCATGTCGCGGACGACGGCGACCTCCCAGATGGTGGTGTCGCTGTCGCGGCGCAGCCCGAACAGCCCGCACAGGTCGGTGCCGCCGACCCGGACGGCGAGCACGTGCTCGCGGGCGTCGTCGAGCAGGGCCCGGACGCCGGCGAGGTGGGCCGCGCGGGTCTCGGTCCAGGCGAGGTCCTCGTGCTCGAGCACCGGCATGCCGTAGACGCGTCTGGCCGGCGTCCTCGCTGGCGGCCGCGCAGCGACGCCGTCCACGCCTCGCCCTGCGGCCCGGGAGCGAACTTGGGCAGCACGAAGCCGGTCAGCCGGCGCACGGCCGGGCCGGCCTGGCGCGGCGACCTCGAGCAGCTGGCTCGGGCGTGCGGACCCGGACGAACAGCAGCGGCAGGCCGTCGTCGTCGTCGGCGTCGAGCACGGACGAGCTGGGCGACGACGTTGGCCTGCGCGGCCGGGCACGTCGGCGTGGGCGATGGCGTCCTCGAGGCACCAGACGGTGCTGGTGGCGCCGATGGAGGCGGCGCGGCGGGCGTCGGCGGCCAGCGTCGGCCGGGTGCCGGGGCTGTAGAGGGTGGCGCCGAGGGCGAGCGCCGAGGACGTCGCGGCCCGGAGGCGCGGGTGAACGGCTGGGGCGGGACGGCGAACAGCGTGCTCGCGCTCGGCGTCGGACAGGTGCCCGAAGTGGATCACGCGGCGGGCGTCCGGGGCGGCAGGGACACGGGCACCGCGGACGGGGGTGACGGACGCCTCCGGGAGGCGGGGGCGCCGGGAGCGGACAGCGTCGCACGGCCGGGATGGCCGGCGGGTGGCCCTGGGGACAGGACGGTGTCGTCCACAGCCGGGCCGGCCCGTGGACGGCCGGCGTCGGGCTACTTGCGGCCGGGCGTCCAGTCCATGCCCCAGCCGTAGGCCGCGTCGAGCTTGTCCTGGGCCCCGTCGATGTAGCGGACCTCGCGCTGGACGCTGAGGCGTGCCGCCCTTGTTCTCCAGCAGCGCCAGCGCGCACATGCGGCTGCTGCCGTGCTCGTCGAGCGCGATCTCGATCGGCGCGCCGCCCTGCGGGAACAGCGTGACGACGCCGTCGGCCTTGTCCCACGAGCGGGACGCCGTCGTAGATGAACGCGAACAGCAGGACCCGGCGTGATCTCGCCCAGGCGGTCGCCAGGTTGATGGTGAGGTTCTCGCCGCCGCCGCCGGAGCGGTCGTCGCCGTCGAGCAGGACGTAGGGCGGCTGGTCCAGGGAGCCGAAGGCGCCGCCGAGCGCCTGCACGACGCCCTTCTTGCCGTCGCGCAGTCTCGTAGAGCGCGCCGAGGTCGAGGTCGATGCCCGCGGTTGCCGCCGGTGAGCTTCTTGAGGAAGCCCGCCGCCGCCGGCGCCCTCGGGCCGGGCGTTCCAGGCAGGTTGACGCGCATCCGGCCGCCGCCGCCCTTGGCGAGCGACACCGACGGGCGCCGCCTTGGTCAGCGTCACCTTGGACAGGCTGACCGGCGCGGCGGGCGGGGTCGCGGGCGTGCTCGGGCGCTTGGTGTAGTCGACCACGGTGGCCTCTCCGAGGGAGCGGGGACGACGCGGCGGGGCCCCGAGGGGCCCCGCCGCAGGAGCGCGGGCGCCGGAGCGGCGCCGGGGAGGGGCTGCGGTCAGCCGACGTTGACGCCGAAGTCCTGCGCGATGCCGCGCAGGCCCTGGGCGTAGCCCTGGCCGACGGCGCGGAACTTCCAGTCCGCGCCGTTGCGGTACAGCTCGCCGAAGACCATGGCGGTCTCGGTGGAGGCGTCCTCGGACAGGTCGTAGCGGGCGATCTCGGCGCCGCCGGCCTGGTTGACGACGCGGATGAAGGCGTTGCGGACCTGGCCGAAGCTCTGGCTGCGCGTCTCGGCGTCGTAGATCGAGACCGGGAAGACGATCTTGTCGACCTCGGCGGGCACGGTGGCGAGGTCGACCTTGACCTGCTCGTCGTCGCCCTCGCCCTCGCCGGTGAGGTTGTCGCCGGTGTGCTCGACGCTGCCCTCGGGGCTCTTCATGTTGTTGAAGAAGACGAAGTGGCTGTCGCTGACGACCTTGCCCTGAGGCGTTGCACAGGATCGCCGAGGCGTCGAGGTCGAACTCGGTGCCGGTGGTGGAGCGCGCGTCCCAGCCGAGGCCGACGACGACCGCGGTGAGGCCGGGGGCCTCCTTGGTCAGCGAGACGTTGCCACCCTTGCTCAGCGAGACACCCATGAGGGACCTTCCGTTCGCGGTGGACGGACCGCTGCGGCCCGCCGCTCGGCAGAGCGCCGGCGGCAGGACAGGTCTACCCCGTCGCGCCGACAGTGCGCAGCATCCGGTACGACGATCTGGAGGCGGCCGGGGTTCCGCGGCGTCGGGGCAGTCGTCGCCATCGGCTTCGACGTCAGGCTCTGGGCGGTGGGTCAGGAGGCGGCGGAACGGACGCAGGGGCCGTCACGGGTCGCGGTTCAGGGGCTGGCAGAGGGATGCCAGCGGCCGCTCGAGCGCTGTGACATGTCCGGGCCGGTCACGGCTCGCGCGACAAGGGGGTCGAGCAGAGCTGGGAGGGGTGGTCAGGGACGGGATCGAACCGCCGACCCTGCGATTTTCAGGCGCATGCTCTACCAGCTGAGCTACCTGACCTGGTGCGGCCCACTCGCGTGGACCCTCGTGCTGCGACCCCGACGGGACTCGAACCCGCGACCTCCGCCGTGACAGGGCGGCGCGCTAACCAACTGCGCTACGGGGCCTGGTGATGGTGCTGCCAGACCGTTGTGCTGTGCGTGCCATTACCGGTTCGTGGTGCTCGGTGAACCGTACTGCCTGACCGTGCCCCCAACGGGATTCGAACCCGCGTAGCCACCTTGAAAGGGTGGAGTCCTGGGCCGCTGGACGATGAGGACCCGCCCCCGAGAACGGCAGCTGGCCCGCGCCGACCAGCCGTCGGGGACCGCAGAAGCATAGCGGACGCCGGTCCGGGCGCCGTCGGCTCAGCGTCAGCGGCTCAGCGGCTGGGCGCGGGGGCCGGCGCCGGGACCGGGGTGGGGGTCGGGGTGCGCGTCCCTGCCGACGCGCCGCCAGCGACGCCGGTCGGACCGGGGGTCACCGCCGGCGACGGCGTGGGCTCCGGGTCCGCGGGCACGACGGCGACCCGCTCGATCTTCGCCGAGGTCAAGCCGAGCCCGCCGAGGGTAATGAGGTCGTAGGCCTGCAGCCGGTGGGTGGTCCGGTCCAGGTACAGGACCGACAGCATGACCGGCGTCGGGGTCTCCCCCTCCAGCCCGCGGATGCCGGCGGCGCCGGTCGAGCCCTCCACGAGCAGCAGCGTCCCGTCGACGGTGGTCGCCTTGCGCTTGTGCTTGTGCCCGGCGATCACCAGGGGCGTGACGCCACGCAACGACGCCGCGCCGATCGGGTCGTGGATCATCACGAGGTCGGGCTCGACCGGCGCCAGCCGGATCGTCTCGGCGAGCAGCCGTCCCTGGGCGCAGGAGCACCTCGGGGGGCTCGCGATCGTCGCGGGTCTTGTCGTCGGGGGTGAAGCGGGGATCGGCCGAGCCCAGCAGGCGCAGGCCGTCGACGTCGACGACGCGGTCCCCGTCGAGCACGATCGCCCCGGTGTTGCGCACCGCCTGCTCGGTCCTGGTCGAGTCGTGGTTGCCGCGGACGTACACGTACGGGACCTTCAGGCTGCGGATGCCGTCGAGGTAGCCGGCTCTCCGGCTCGGTCCCGAAGTCGGTGATGTCACCCGTGTCGGCCACGACGTCGACGTCGAACTGCTTCACGACGCTGCGGATGATGCCGAAGGCGGTGGGGCTCAGGTGCAGGTCGCTCACGTGCAGGACGCGCAGGGTGTCGTCGTCGGGCGTGAAGGTCGGCAGGTTGCTGGTCACGGCGTAGAGCTGGCTGACGCCGGTGGTGATGCGGCCGAGCTGCTTGCTGTAGAGGTCGAGCCGGCCGGCGATGTCGCGGACGTCTCCGACGGCGGTGGGGGCGGCGGCCAGGAGCCCGCTGTAGCGGGGCTCGTACAGGGCGCCCCGGTCCAGCGTCACGAGGGTGAGCCCCGCGGCGACGACGACGGCGACCGCGCCGGCACCTCCCGCGTAGAGCGTCCGTCGTCGCCTGCGGAAGACGAGGAAGCCCAGCGCGGTAGCGCCGACCACGGTGACGCCTCCGGCCTGCAGCACCAGGAGCAGGACCCCCCGCCGCAGGTCGCGGGCGACCTCCTCGCCCAGCCCGACGAGCCGGTCCGGGTCCGCGACGAGGGCGCGCGCGTCCTGTTCGCGCAGCCTCACCACGAGGACGTTCAGATGCACCGGGCCCGGCGTGCGTCGACAGTGACAGCTCCCCCAGGGGTGGGATGACCACCTGGGTTCCGCCGTGCAGGGACGGCCGCAGGGACAGCTCGGCGGTGAACGGTCCGATGCCGGTGGTCCGCGTACCCGCGACAAGCAGTCCGAGGAGTGCCCCGAGCAGGCCCACGGCGACGACCTCGGCCACGAGCAGGGCCTTGCGTCCACGGGTCACCTGGTCTTCGTACCCGCTCCGGGTCCGGACCGCAGCCACTCCTCGGCCGCTGCACCCAGCTGGTGGGGCTGCTGATGCGGCTGCCCCCGCCCGGCCCGGCTGTGCTGTGTTGCTGCTGCTGCCCCCGTCTGTGCTGCTGATCTGTGCTGCTGATCTTCCGCTGGTCGCGGTTCGGTGCGGCGTGTCGCGAGCAAGGGGCGGAAGATCACCGCGGGGCTGTTCCTGATCAACCGCTTCCTGCGGTCCGGCCCGGCGTGTCAGCAGCAAGGGGCGGAAGATCACCGCGCAGGGAGGGACCGCACCGGGAGGTATCGCGCAGGGAGGGACCGCGCAGGGGACGCCGAGGGGGCACCGCGCAGGGGAACCCCCAGCACCAGCCACCCCAGCACCCCCGGTCAGAGGGTGCGCAGGACCCGGTCCATGTCGCGGACGGCCCGGGCGGTGCCGCGGACGGTGCCGGTCACCTTGGAGCGCCCGGTGCGGGGCAGGTAGTCGACGTCGACCTCCTGCACGGTCCACCCGGCCCGGGCGGCCCGCACCACCATCTCCAGCGGCCAGCCGAAGCGGCGGTCCTCGATACCGAGGGCCAGGAGCGGCTCGCGCCGGGCTGCCCGCATGGGTCCGAGGTCGTGCACGGACACCCCCGTGCGGCGTCGCAGCCGCCGGGCGACCTCGCGGTTGCCGAGCCGGGCGTGCAGGGGCATCGACCCCGGAGCGAGCATCCGGCGTCCGAGCACCAGGTCGGCGCCGGCCAGCAGGGGCTCCACCACCCGGGGCAGCTGCCGAGGGTCGAGCGAGCCGTCGGCGTCGAGGAAGCAGACGACGTCGTCGGTGCAGGCGACCAGCCCGGCGTACGCGGCCGCGCCGAACCCGCGCCGGGGGGCATGGACCACGGTCGGCGCCATGCGCGCGCGGCCACGTCGGGCGAGCCGTCGGTGGAGCCGTTGTCCGCCACGACCGCCCGGTAGCCCTCCGGCATCCGGCTGAGCACCCACGGCAGCGCCGCCGCCTCGTCGAGGCAGGGCAGGACGACGTCAGGCACCGGCGTCCGGACCGCCCGTCGCCCCGGAACGCGCCCGCGCCCGCAGCGCCTTGCGGTCGGTCTTGCCGACGCTGGTGAGCGGGACGTCGTCGAGCACGTGCAGCTCGCGCGGCCGCTTCACCGCGGACAGGTGGGCGGCGCAGTGGGCGAGCAGCTCCTCGACGGTGGCCTGCGCCCCGGGCCGCAGGCCCACGAAGGCCACGACCTCCTCGCCGTAGACCTCGTCCGGACGCCCGACGACGGCGGCGGTGGCCACCGCGGGGTGGGCGAGCAGGACGTCCTCGACGTCGCGGGGGTAGACGTTGAAGCCGCCCCGGATGACGAGGTCCTTGAGGCGGTCGACGACGAACAGGTAGCCGTCGTCGTCGAGGTGGCCGACGTCGCCGGTGTGCAGCCAGCCGTCCCGGAGCACCTGCACCGTGGCGGGCTCGTCGCGCCAGTAGCCGAGCATGACGCCGGGCGAGCGTACGCAGACCTCCCCGTCCTGCCCGGGCGGCAGGGGGGTGCCGTCGTCGGACACGACCTGCAGGTCGGTGCGCGGCAGGGGCAGGCCCACCGAGCCGAGCCGACGCGCCCAGGGCGGGTTCATGGTCGCCGTCGAGGTGACCTCGGTGCAGCCGTACCCGTCGCACACGACGACGCCCGGCACCCTGCGCTCGAACTCCTGCACGACGGCGACGGCGAGAGGCGCCCCGCCGGTGGACAGGTAGCGCAGGCTCGACAGGTCGGCGTCCTCCAGCGGCTCGCGCAGCAGCAGCTGGAGCATGGAGGGGACCAGCGCGCCGGCCTCGACCCGGTGCTCGGCGACCAGCCGCAACCAGTCGGCCGCGACGAACCGGCGCTGGAGCAGCAGCACGCCGGGATCGTCCAGATGCAGCCGCGAGACGGTGGTCATGAGGCCGAAGACGTGGCTGAGCGGCAGCGGCACGAGGGTGCCCCGCGTGCCGCTGCGGGCGAGCACCTCGGCCCTTGCCCCGCTCTGCTCGACCAGGCCCCGGTGGCCGAGCATCACGCCCTTGGCGCGTCCGGTGGTCCCGCCCGTGTAGAGCAGCGCGGCCAGGTCGTCACCGGTGCGCGGCACCAGGGGCAGCGGCTCGGCGTCCTCCAGGTGCGGGCCGGCCACGAGCACCTGCACGGCCAGCCCCGCCGCAGCCTGCTCGGCCAGGGCCGTCCGGTCGTCCGAGACCACGAGCACCGCGGCGCCGCTGTCCTGCAGCACGTGCCGCAGCTCGTCGGCGGTCACCGCCGGCACCAGGGGGGTGATGGCCGCGCCGGCCCGCCAGACGGCGAGGTAGGTCAGCACGACCTCGGGCCGGTTGGTCATGACGACGGCCACCCGGTCGCCGGCCCGGACACCGAGGCGGGCGAGGGTCCCGGCCAGCCGGTGGGACCGGGCGGCGACGTCGGCACCGGTGAGCAGCTGATCCTCGAAGCCGATCAGCGGGACATCCGCGGTGCGCGACAGCGCCTGCTCGGCGAGCAGGGCCAGCGACATGCCCGGGACGGTAGTCGCTGCCCCTGACGGCTTCGCGGGTTACGGTCGACAGGCCCTCCCCTGCCTTCCCCGGCACTCCAGCAGAGGTCGTTCCTCCGTGCGTCTCCGTCCCAGGACGGGCCTCGCCCTGTCCGTTCTCGTCCTCCCCGTCGTGCTCGTCGCGCCTGTCGCCACCCTCCCCGGTGGACCGCCCGACCCCGTGCCGGCGTCCCTGTCCACGGTCGCCCTGCCGGCTGCGACGGTGGCCGGGGGCGGGCTGCGCACGGTCGGCGGCGGCGCCACGGTGACCCTCCCGGCCCGCGACACCGAGGACTTCAGCACCCTCGGCGTTACCTGGCGGGCCACCACCACCCACCCCGACGTCGAGGTGTTCGTCCGCACGCGCACCCGCGGGCAGTGGACCGGCTGGGTGGACCTCGACGGCCAGACCGACGACACGGCGGACGGCGGGGGCGCGGACACCGCCCGGTCCGGGCTGCGCGCGGGCACGCGTCCGATCTATGTGGGCCCGTCCGATGCCGTAGCGGTGCGGGTGGAGGTGCTCTCGGGGGCGACGCCGCCGGACCTGCGGGTGGACCTCATCGACCCGGGGACCTCGCCCGCGGACGGCGTCCGGCGTCCGGCGTCGGTGGCCGGGGCGTCCCAGCCCCAGCCGTTCATCGTCAGCCGGGCCGAGTGGGGCGCCGACGAGTCGATCAAGAAGTGCGTCTCGGGCTACACCGGCACGCCCCGGGTCGCGTTCGTGCACCACACCGCGTCGACCAACGACTACACGCCGCAGGAGGCCCCGGCCGCGGTCCGCGGCTTCTACGCCTACCACGTGAAGAGCAACGGCTGGTGCGACATCGGCTACAACTTCCTCGTCGACCGCTACGGCGTGGTCTACGAGGGCCGCTACGGGGGGATCGACAAGGCCGTCCTCGGCGCGCACACCGGCGGCTTCAACACCAACAGCTTCGGCACCGCCATGATCGGGAGCTTCACCACGGTGGCTCCCCCGCAGGCGCTGCGGACCAGCCTGGCCCGGCTGCTGGCCTGGAAGCTCGGCCGCTCCTACGCCGACCCGAGCGGCACCGGCCGGCTCACGGCGCAGGGGAGCGGCTCGCGGTTCGCCGCGGGAACCACCCATACCTTCGCCGTCGTCAGCGGCCACCGCGACGCCGTCGACACCACCTGCCCCGGCGACCTCGGCTACGCCACGCTCTCGCAGCTGCGCGCCGACGTGCGGTCGGAGATGGGCGCCTCCTTCGTCGCGCCGTCCGCCGCCCCGCTGACGACGTCGAGCACCCCCGTCACGGTCAGCAGCGGGCTGCTGCAACCGCTCGCCTGGCGGCTGGAGGTGACCTCCGCCAGCACCGGCGAGGTGGTCCGGAGCCTCACCGGCACCGCCGACAGCCGGGTCGAGACCGCCTGGGACCTCACCGACGACGCCGGCGTCCCGGTGCTCCCCGGGACCTACCGGGCCACTCTCTACGGCGGTCCCGAGGAGGCTCCCGCCCTGCCGTGGAGCGCGACCGTGACGGTGCAGGCGCCCCCCGGCACCTCGCCGACGCCGGCGGCCTCCGCCACGGTCTCCACCTCACCGTCGCCCCGCACCTCCGCCGCGCCCGCGAGCCCGACGCCGGGCCCCTCCAGCAGCCCGGCGCGTCCCTCGCCGACGCCCGTGCGCACCACGGCCGCACCGGCCGCACCCGCCGGCGTCGGCGTTCGTCCCGATGGCCCCGGTACGGGTGCTCGACACCCGTGACGGCACGGGCGGCCGCGCCACGAAGGTCGGCCCCGGGGAGACCTACGACCTCGTCCTGGCCGGTCGGCAAGGAGTCCCTGCCGGGGCCACCGCCGTCGCGCTCAACCTCACCGGTACTCAGGTCACCGCCGGCACGCACCTGACCGTCTGGCCGGCCGGCCGGCCCCGCCCCGAGACCGCCGTCCTGAACCTGCGACCCGGGCGGACCGCGGCGTCGCTCGTCGTCGCCGGCCTGGGCGACGGCGGAGCGACCTCGGTGCGCAACCTCGCGGGCGAGGTCTCGCTGGTGGCCGACGTCGTGGGCTACTGGACGCGGTCGGCCGGGGCGCTCTACCACCCGGTCGTGCCCGCCCGCCTGCTCGACACCCGCACCGCCACCGACGGGGCGCAGCGCCTCGACGACCAGGAGACGCGAGGCCTGCAGGTGCGCGGCCGCGCGGGGGTCCCGGCCTCGGCCACCGGCGTCGCGCTCAACGTGACCTCGGTCGGGGCCGTGCAGCCCGGCTTCGTCACGGTCACCCCGAGCGGGGCCAGGGGTGCGACGTCGAGCGTCAACTACGCCAAGGGCGAGACGGTGCCGAACCGCGTGATCACCGGCCTGTCGGCGGGCGGCGCGGTCGACCTGTTCGTCGCGGGCAGCACGCACGTGCTCGTCGACGTCGTGGGCTGGTACGGCCCGTCGTCGGTGGCCGGGGGCAGTGCCTACACGGCGCTCACCCCCTCGCGGCTGGTCGACAGCCGGATCGGCACCGGCACGCCCAAGGGGCCCTTCGGCCCGAAGACGACGCGCGACGTGCAGGCGACCGGGGTGGGTGGGGTCCCCGCCGGCGCCACGGCGGTGGTCCTGTCGCTGACCGCCACGGGCCCGACGGCGTCGCAGACCTTCGTGGCCGCGTTCCCGGACGGGACGGCGCTGCCGGGCACCTCCGACCTCAACCTTGTGCGGGGCGAGACCAGGAGCAACCTGGCGATCGTGCCGCTGTCCGGCGCGGGCCGCTTGTCGCTCTACAACGAGGGCGGCACCACCGAGGTGATCGCCGACGTGCTGGGCTACTACGCGCGCTGACCATGCCCACCACGGCGACGCGGCGTCGGCCGGATGTCGCCGCTGAGGCAGACTGCGTGCCGGGCCGCTAGCTCAATTGGCAGAGCAGGAGGCTTTTACCCTTCGGGTTCAGGGTTCGAGTCCCTGGCGGCCCACCGAGACCCCGCTTCCTGCGGTCGACGCCGACGGCGCCCCCGGGCTCCGGTCTGCCCGGTCGCCCGTGGTCGACTCCGGGCATGACCGCCGTCCTGCTGGCCCTGCTCACGGCGCTCGCCTACGGCCTGGCCAACTACCTCGGCCCCGTCCTCACCCGCACCCACCCCCTCGGCGCGGTGCTCCTGGTGGGCCAGACCGTGGGCGTGATCGGCGCCGGGCTGCTCCTGCTGGGCAGCGGAGACCCGCATCCGGGGCGCTCGGCGCTGGCCTTCGGGGCGGCGGCCGGCGTGTGCAACGGCCTCGCGCTGGCCAGCCTCTACACCGCGGCCGCCGCCGGACCGCTCAGCATCGTCCTGCCGATCGGAGCCACCGGTTCGATCGTGCCGGTGGCCGTGGCGCTCCTGACGGGGGAGCGCCCCTCGCTGCTGCAGCTCGTGGGGATCCCGCTGGCGGTCGTGGGGGTCGTCCTGGCCGCTGCCCGCGACGCCGGGGCCCCGGTGCACGCCACGCCACGGACGCTGGTGCTGGCTCTGGCCAGCGCGGTGTTCTTCGGGGGCTTCCTCGCCCTGTTCGGCCGGGCCTCGGCGGACGGCCCGCCGTGGGCCGTCTTCAGCAGCCGGGCCTCGCTCATCGTCTGCACGGCGTCGGTGCTGCTCGTGCGTGGCCGCAGCGTCCGGGTCCCCGCCGGGGCGCTGCCCGCGCTGGCCGTCCCGGGGATCCTGCTCCTGGTGGGCACCGTGGCCTACGGCGTGGCCACCACCCAGGGCCTGGTCAGCGTCGTCGCGGTGCTGGCGACGCTGGCCCCCGTGGTGACGGTCGGTCTGGCCGTCGTCCTGCTGGGGGAGCGCCTGGCTCCGCGGCAGCAGGCCGGGGTCGCGACGGCGCTGCTCGGCGTCGTGCTGCTGGCGGCGGGCTAGACAGGTCCCATGACACTTCGCGACCTGCTCGCCCTGCCGACGGCGGGACTGCCCCTCGACGTGTCTGTCGTGGGCACCCGGGACACTCCCGGCTTCGAGGGGAGGAAGAAGGGCGCGCTCGCGGAGGTGGAGCGCCTGGCGCCCGCGCCTGGCCGAGCTGCAGGAGCGGCTCTACGCCGAGGGCAAGGCGGGCGGTCGGCGTCGGCTGGTCCTGGTCCTGCAGGCCATGGACAGCGGCGGCAAGGACGGGGCGATCAAGCACGTGGTGGGGCTGGTCAACCCGGCGGGCGTGAAGATCACCGCCTTCGGGCCGCCGACCGAGCAGGAGCGGGCCCACGACTTCCTGTGGCGGGTCGAGAACGCCGTGCCGGCGCCGGGGTACCTCGGGGTGTTCAACCGCTCGCACTACGAGGACGTGCTCATCGTCCGGGTGCACGACCTCGTGCCGCAGAGCGAGTGGGAGCAGCGCTACGACCAGATCAACGCCTGGGAGGCCCGGCTGGCCGGCGAGGGCGTCGTCTTCCTCAAGGTGTTCCTGCACATCAGCCGCGACGAGCAGCGCGAGCGCCTGATCGAGCGCCTGGACGACGACACCAAGCACTGGAAGGTCAACCCGGGCGACCTGGAGGAGCGCAGGAGCTGGGACGCCTACCAGGAGGCGTTCTCGGTCGCGCTGCAGCGCTGCTCCACCGACGTCGCCCCCTGGTACCTGCTTCCGGCCGATCGCAAGTGGTACCGCAACTGGGCGCTGACGCATCTGCTCATCGAGACGCTCGAGGAGATGGACCCGCAGTGGCCGGCCCCCGAGGGTCTGGACATCGACGGCATGCGCCGCAGCCTCATGGAGGACTGAGCCGCTCCAGCAGCAGCGGCAGGGTCAGGCCGTCCAGCTCGCCGAGCCGGGTCTGCATCGCGAGCCCGAGGCCGGCCATGCAGATGGTGCTGTCGATGAAGGCGTCGACGTCGTCCGGCCAGGGGAACGAGGGCTTGGCGACCAGCAGCGCGGCCACCCCGTGCGCCGCCGCCCACAGCCGCAGCGCGAGCTCGACCGGCTCCCCGACCAGCACGCCGTCGACGACGCACGCCTGCACCGACGCGACCAGGTGGGCGAAGGCCCCGCCCGCGACGTGCAGGTCGTCGTGCGAGGGATGCCGGCGCATGGTGACGATCCGGTAGTGCTCGGGGTTCGCGAGCGCGAAGTGGACGTAGGCGTTGCCCTGGCGACGCAGCGCCTCGAACGCGTGCGGCGCCTCCTGCGAGGCCTCCTTCATGACGACGTGCAGCGCCGCGAAGACCTCCTCGCAGACGGCGTCGAGCAGGGCCTGCTTGTCGGCGAAGTGCAGGTAGATGCTGGGCACGCTGACGCCGACCCGGCCGGCGACGGCGCGCAGCGACACCGCCTCCTCGTCGCCGGACTCGGCCAGCAGGTCCATCGCCGCCCGCAGCACCTCTCCCCGCAGCTCGGGCCCGCGGCCTCGCGCGGCCCGGCGGCGCGGCTCAGCCGCGGGCACGGGGCTCGTCCGTCGGCGACAGTCGCTCAGACAAGGGCGGGCTCCTCCACCGGGTCGACGGTAGCGGCGGGAGCCTCCGCCAGTCCGAACCGGTCGTGCAGGCGGCGCAGGGGCCCCGGTGCCCACCAGTTCGCCTCGCCGGCCAACCGCATGAACGCCGGCACCAGCACGCCGCGCACGAGCGTGGCGTCGACCACGACCGCGAGGGCCGTGCCCAGGCCGAGCAGCTTGATGAAGGCGATGTCGGAGGAGACGAAGGACAGGAACACCAGGGCCAGCAGGCCGGCGGCGGCCGTCACCAGGCGCCCCGTCCGCTCCAGGCCGAGGGCCACGGCGCGGGCGTTGTCACCGGTGAGGTCGTGCTCCTCCTTGATCCGCGACAGCAGGAACACCTCGTAGTCCATGGACAGGCCGAACAGCACGCAGAACATGAGAATGGGGATGGTGGTGTCGAGGGTGCCGGTGACGATCGGGTCGCCGATCAGCCCCACCAGGTGGCCCTCCTGGAACACCCAGACCATCGCCCCGAAGGTGGCCGTGAGCGAGAGCAGGTTGAGCACCACGGCCTTGACCGGGACGACCACGCTGCCGGTGAACAGGAACAGCAGCACGAACGTCGTCAGCCCGATCAGGCCCAGCGCCAGCGGCAGCCGGTCGCCGAGGGAGGCCTTGGTGTCGACGAGCTGCGCCGCCTGGCCACCGACGAGCACCTCGCCGATGGGCGACGGCGTGGTCCGCAGGTCCGACACCAGCTGCTCGGCCGGTGCGCCGTAGCCGGTGCCGGAGGGGACGACGCTCAGCCAGGTGCCGGGGCCGGCCCCGAACCGGCCGCTCGCGAGGCTCGTTCCGGCCACCTGCCTCCCGCCGGCGTAGGAACCGGTGAGCGCGTCCACCCGGTCGACGCCGGGCAGCGCCGAGAGCCGCGCGGCGTAGCGCGACAGGGCCGGCGTCGTCACCGCCGAAGACCGGGAGACGACGGTCAGCGCCAGCGGCTCGTTGCTCGGGAACCGGGTGCGGATCGTCTCCGCCACCTGGTGCCCGCCGGCGTCGCGGGGGAGCACCCGGTCGTCGGGCAGCCCGAACCGGACGCCCAGGAACGGTGCCCCCGCCACCAGCAGCACCACGACGACGGCGGTGCCGAAGCCCACCGGCCGCCGCATCACCGCGGTCGCGGTGCGGTGCCAGAAGCCCTCGCCCTCCGCGACGGGCCGGCGCACGGGGAGGCGGAGCAGCCGGCGCAGCGGGGCGCGCAGGTCGTAGCGGTCCACCCGGTCCCCGAGCACGGCCAGGGCGGCCGGCAGCACGAGCAGGGCGCCGAGCGCGGCGAACAGCACGGCGCTGACACCGGCGTAGGCGAACGAGCGCAGGAAGTACAGGGGGAAGACCAGGAGCGCCCCGAGGCTGAGCAGCACGGTCAGCGCGCTGAACAGCACGGTCCGGCCGGCGGTGCGGACGGTGCTGACCACGGCGTCGGAGCGGTTCTCCCCGAGGGCCACCTGCTCGCGGTACCGCGTCAGCATGAACAGGCTGTAGTCGATGCCGAGGCCGAGGCCGAGGCTGACCGCGAGGTTCACCGCGTAGACGCTGACGTCCGTGACGTCCGCCAGCAGGTGCAGGGTCAGGAAGGTGCCGAGAATGCTGAGCACGCCCACGAGGAGCGGCAGGCTGGCGGCGACCGCGCTGCCGAAGACGAGCACCAGCAGGAACGCGGTCACCGGGATCGCCACCGACTCGGCGCGCGCCAGGTCGCGCTCGATGGTGTCGCCGACCTCCCGGAACACCTCCATCTCGCCCCCGACGTCGACCTTCAAGGTGCCGCGCACGCCGTCGTAGCGGGCGGCGAGCTCCTCGACCCGGTCGATCTGCGCGTCCTCGCTGCCGGTCAGCCGGCCCAGGACCACGGCCTGCGTGCGGTCGCGGCTCGCCAGGGCGTCGGGACGGCCGCTGGTCCACCAGGAGGTCACCGTGACGATGCCGGGCTCGCCGGCGAGCTCGCGGACGAGCGCCTCGCCGGCCGCCACGGTCCCCGGCGCCCCGACGTCCCCCGGGGCCGTCACCAGCAGCGCCAGGTTCGGCGCGCCTGCCCCGAAGTCGCGTTCCAGCAGGCGCGCGGCGGCGACCGACTCGGAGGCGGGGTCGTCGAAGCCGCCCGCCGACAGCTCCTGCGCCACACCGCCGCCGAGCGCGCCGGCGAGGGCGAGGAACAGGACGGCGACGACCAGGACCCGGCGGCGCGCACGGACCAGGACGGTGGCGAGACGAGCGAGCACGAGGACCTCCAACGGCGAGTTAGCGGCGATAACATAACAACGCTAACCAGCTGTCAAGAGGGGGTCGCCGGGGCGGTCAGCTCCCGGACCGGCTCTCGGCGGGCAGGAACTCGGGTCTGCCCTCGGCGACGGGACCCGAGCCGGCTAGGGCCGCAGCCCTCCGCCGTGCGGGCGCAGGGCGGCGTCGAGCCGGGACCGGAAGAGCTCGGTCGCGGTGGCGGCGCCACCCAGGACCCTCGTGCCCTCGTAGGGCAGATGCTGGAAGCTCACGCCGAGCCCGTCCAGGGCAGTCCGGACGTCGGGCAGGGCGACGTCACAGACGATGACGTCGGCGGGGCCGTTCTCGGTGCACATGAGGCCGACCGTAGCGCTACGCCCCGCCAGGGCGACCGGGGTGGGGCGCAGCACGCCACTCGCGCGACGGGCTGGTCACGCGCGGCCGCACGCCCCCGCAGCACGCCCCGCGTCCTGGCCGCTCGCTCAGGGGCGGCTGCGGGGGGAGGCCCGGCGCCGGACGACTGCGGACTGCTCGGCGACGGCGACCAGCGTCCCCGCCTGGTCGAACAGCCGGCCGGTCACCTGGGCGACGTCGGACACCACGGCCTCCACGGTGAGGTCCAGCAGCAGCCAGCCGTGCTCGGCCAGGGGCAGGCCCCTGCCGAAGCGGACGGTGTTGTCCAGGGACACCCCGCCGGCGTGCTCGCCGATGGCCTCGCTGATGGCCGACGGCGCGAGGTCGGCCAGCATGGCGACGACCGCCCGGGTGGTGGGTTGTGGCTCGCGCAGCCGCACCCAGACGCGGGTGCGGCCTGTCCCGTGGACGCCGTCCTCGCGCATCGCCCGGGGGGCCTGGGCCCACCGCTGCTCGAAGGCGGCCAGGAACGTACCGGCCGGGTCGATCCGCAGGGGCATGGTCCGGGGAGCGCAGTCCTGCGGGGGAGGGACGTCGTCGGGCGGCCGCACGAACTGGGCGTCGAGCGTGCCGCTGCCGCCGAGGGCGGCCAGCCCCGCCAGCACGTGCACGCCGTCGACCGTGCCGTGCACCTGGGCCTGGCTCAGCGAGCGGCCGTCGCGCGAGGTGACCGTGAGGCGCAGCACGGTGTCGGGGTGGATCGGGCGCAGGTACTGCACGGTGCCCCAGGCGCAGGGCCGGCCGGTGACGGCCTCGGCCGCCTCCACCGCGGCGCCGAGTCCGACCCCGCCCCACAGTGACCGCAGCCCGCTGCACAGCGAGAGCGTGACCGGCAGGTCGAACGTGCGGTCGTCCACCGCGACCAGCGGCAGGGTCACCGGTACTGCGTCACGACCGGCCGAGCCACGTGTCGACGGTGTCCGGGTTGGCGGCGACCCACTTCTTGGCGGCGTCGACCGGCGTCATGCCGCCCTGCGCGATGTCGCGGGCCACCTCGTTCTGCTGGGCGTTCGTCCAGGCGAACTTCTCGATCAGGCCGACCGCGGGCGAGCCGGACTCCTTGAAGCTCTTGGACAGCACCTTGTCGAGCTCGTACACGGGGTAGTCGCAGGCCACCTTCTCGGGGTCGGCGTCGCAGCCCTCGGTGTAGGCGGGGAGGTCCACCTTGACCAGGGGCACCTCGCTCATCAGCCACTGCGGATCGTAGAAGTAGCCCAGCAGCGGCGTCTTCTTCTGCTCGGCCTGCCGGAAGGCCGTGATGAGGGCGGCCTCGCTGCCGGCGTAGACGACGTCGTAGTTCAGCTTCAGGTTCTTCACCAGGGCCTCGTCGTTGGTGACGAAGCTGGGGTCGCCGTCGAGCAGCTGGCCCTTGCCGCCGCTCTCGCTGGTCCTGAACAGCGAGGCGTACTTGTTGAGGTTCTTCCAGTCGGTGATGTCGGGGTACTTCGCCGCCATCCACGGCGGGACGTACCAGCCGATGACGCCCTTGCCGTTCGTCGGTCCGACCACCACGGCGGTGCCGTCGCCCTCGGGTCCGTGCTTGGCCTTGAGGTCCTCGTGACCCCAGTTCTCCACCACGGCGTCGACCTCGCCGGTGCCGAACCCCTGCCAGGCGATCTCCTCCTTGAGGTCCTTCTTGGTGACCGTGCAGCCCAGCTCCTGCTCAGCGATCACCTGGATCACGGCGGCGTTGGCCTCGTAGCCCACCCAGGGGCTGATGGCCAGGTCGACGGTCCCGCACGCGGGCCCGGACGCCGTCGCGGAACCGGGCGAGGCGCCGGCCGAGGGCTCGATCGTCGCGCCGCCGCAACCGGCGAGGCCGACTGCCGCCAGGCAGGCGACGGTCGTGGCGAGAAGGCCCCGTCGTCGTGCGGGGTCTCCGGGTGAGGTGCGCAGTCGCACGGGTCCAGCCTCTCCGTCGCGTCCGCCTCGTGGCGGAGCGGTCGAGCCCGCGGGCGGTGCGCCGACGCGGGCGTGCTTGGGGCGGAGCGTACCGACGCCCGGTGCGGGCGGCAGCGGCCTGGGTGACGCGGTCGAGCAGGATGCCGAGCAGGACGATCGCCATCCCGGCCGCCAGGCCCTTGCCGTAGAGCCGGTTCTGGCTGAACCCGGCGACCACGTCGTAGCCGAGGGCGCCGGCGCCCACCAGGCCACCGACCACCACCATCGACAGGACGGCGATCAGGCCCTGGTTGGCGGCCAGGGCAAGCGAGCGGCGGGCCAGCGGCAGCTGCACCTTGGTGATGACCTGCCAGCGGGTGGAGCCGACGGCGGTCGCGGCCTCGACTGCGGCAACGGGCACGTCGCGGACCCCGTCGGCCACGATCTTGATCGACACCGGTGCCGCGTAGACGACGGCGGCGACGATCGCGGTGAAGCGGCTCGCCGAGAACAGCGCCAGGAAGGGCACGAGGTAGACGAACGCCGGCATCGTCTGCCCGGCGTCGAGCAGGGGACGCACCCAGCCGTCGACGGCCCGGCTGCGCCCCATCCAGACGCCGACGACCACGCCGAGGGCCAGCACCGCGCAGGTGGCCAGGAGGGTGGAGGCCAGCGTGGTCATCGCGTCCTCCCACAACCCGGTGCCCAGCAGCAGGAGAAGGCAGGCCGCGGCCACGGCGGTGGCCCGGGCGCCCGCGACGATCGCGGCCAGGGCGAGCAGGGCGGCGACCACCACCCACCAGGGCGAGTCGGTGAGCAGCGCCTCGAGCGGATCGAGCAGCCAGGTGGTCGCCAGGTCCTTCGTGCCGCCGGTGATCCCGGAGAAGCGGGTCTGCACCGACGTCGTGAGGCCGTCCACCGCCCTGGCCAGCGCCTGGCCGAACCCGGTGCTCGGGAAGGACGCCGCCCACAGGTAGGTGCGGGAGACCTGGACCGCGAACAGGGTGAGCGCTCCGGTCAGGCCCAGCACCGCCAGGCGGCGCCGGCCGGAGGTGGTGCTGCGTCGGCGGGCCTTCTCGGTCCGGACGCTGGCGGCGGTGGTGACGCGGTCGAGCACGACGGCCAGCACCACGATGCCGAGGCCGGCGTTGAACGCCACCCCGACGTCGAGGGTCTGCAGCGCCTTGATCACGGTCTTGCCGAGGCCTGGGGCGTCGATGAGCGCCGCGATCGTCACCATGGACAGCGCCGCCATGGTGGTCTGGTTGATGCCGAGCACGATGCTGCGACGGGCCAGCGGCAGCACCACCTTGCGCAGGGTCTGCAGCCGGCTCGAGCCCAGGGAGGTCGCAGCCTCGACCGCCGCCGCCGGCACCCCCCGCACGCCGTGCGCGGTCAACCGGACCACAGGCGGGGTGGCGTAGACCAGGGTCGCGATCGTGGCGGAGGCCGGCCCGATGAGGAACAGCAGCGTCAGCGGCGCCAGGTAGACCACCGTGGGCATCGTCTGCATGAGGTCGAGCACGGGGGTCACCACCCGCGACACCCGTGGCCACAGGCCGGCGGCCACGCCGAGCGGCACGCCGATCAGCAGGGAGGCGAGCACCGCCGCAATCGTGAGCGCGAGGGTGTCCATGGCCTGGGTGAACAGGCCCTGCAGGCCGAGCAGGACCAGACCTGCGGCCGTCAGCGCCGCCACCCGCAGCCCGCCGAGGGCGAGCGCCAGCCAGGTACCGACCGCGGCGACGCCGAGCCACCCCACCGCCGGCACGGGACGGCCGAAGGACGGCTGGGCCAGCACATCGCGCAGCAGCGTCACGCAGGCGTCGACGCCCTCGCGCAGGGGGTCGAGCAGCAGCGAGAACCACAGGCTGGTGTCGCGGCCCGCGCCGATGGAGTCGGCCGCACCGGACAGCGCGCGGTGCAGGTCGGTGAGCTGGGAGGCGCCGAGCTCGAGCGTGTCGCGCCCGCGCAGCAGGACGAACAGCACGAGCCAGGCGGCGACGACGCCCAGCACCGCCGCGGGGCGGTGCCAGCGCGGACCGGACAGGTCCGGAGCGGGGGCGGTCACGCGCTCTCCTGCTCGGCCACGACGGCGAGGATCTCGGTGGGGCCCACCAGCCCGAGCAGGCGTCCCTGCTGCACCACGAGCACCGGACGGTCGGCGGCGAGCACCACCCGGGTCGCGTCCCGGACCACGACGTCGGGCCCGAGCACGGGGCCGTCGAGCAGCTCGCCGGGGCGCTGCGGCCGGGCCAGCCAGCGCAGCGTGAGCACGTCGGCCTTCGGAACGTCGCGGACGAAGTCGCGCACGTGCTCGTCGGCAGGGGCGCCGACCAGCTCGTCGCCGGTGCCGACCTGGACCGGCTCGCCGTCGCGCAGCAGCAGGATCCGGTCGCCCAGGCGCAGGGCCTCGCGCAGGTCGTGGGTCACGAAGACCATCGTCTTGCCGACCTCGCGGTGCAGCCGCACCACCTCGTCCTGCATGTCACGACGGGTGAGCGGGTCCAGGGCGCTGAACGGCTCGTCGAAGAACAGCACCTCGGGGTCTCCGGCGAGCGCTCGGGCCAGACCGACCCGCTGTTGCATGCCGCCGGAGAGCTGGTCGGGGTAGCTGCCCTCGTAGCCGGCGAGCCCCACCAGGTCGAGCACCTCGCGGGCGCGGGCGACCCTGGCGGTGCGTCCCGTGCCGGCCACCTCCAGGCCGTAGGAGACGTTGTCGAGCACCCTGCGGTGGGGGAGCAGCCCGAAGTGCTGGAACACGACGGCGAAGCTGCGGCGGCGCAGCTCGCGCAGCTCCCTGGCGTCGGCGGTGAGGACGTCGCGACCCTCGTACAGCACCTGGCCGGCCGTCGGCTCGACCAGCCGGGTCAGGCAGCGCAGCAGCGTCGACTTGCCGGAGCCGGACAGGCCCATGACGACGAAGACCTCGTTGCGCCCCACGTCGAAGGAGACGTCGCGGACGGCAGCGGTGCAGCCGCGGGAGTCGAGCAGCTCGCGGCGGGACAGCTCCCGCAGCACGGGGTCGCCCGGCACCTTGTCCGAGCCCGGTCCGTAGACCTTCCACAGGCCGCGCACGGACAGGACCGGGTCGGTCGCGACGTCGGGCAGGGAGGCGACGGCGGAGGTCACGCGCGCCCTCGGCGACGACCTGCGGCGGGCACGGGCTCCGGTCCTCCTCCTGCGCCGACGGAGGTCGCCGGGCTCGTGCTCCGGCAGGTCTCCGGGCGTGCCGACGCACGCTCTCAGGGGCCTGCCGGGTGTCCACGACGTGCACGGACTGCGGCCATCATCCCCCGGAAAGGGCCGTGCGTCACCTTCCTGCGTGGACCGGGGGCCCCGACTGGGTGGGAAGGACCACCGCGTCGGTGGCCACGCGGTCGCCTCCGGCACGCTTGGCGCCGTACATCGCGTCGTCCGCGCGCTCGACCAGGCCCTCGGTGCGGTCGGAGGTCTGGGCCAGTCCGACCGACGCCGTCACCTCCACGAGCCGGCGGTCCCGCAGGCGCACCGGCTCGCGCACGGCCACGACCACCCGCTCGGCGACGGCGCGCGCCTGGGTCGAGTCGTCCACGTGCAGGAGCAGCACGAACTCGTCGCCGCCCCAGCGCACGGCGAGGTCTCCCTCGCGCAGCAGGCTCCGCAGCCGACGGCCGGTGTGGGCCAGCACGGTGTCGCCGACGGTGTGCCCGTACCGGTCGTTCAGGCGCTTGACGCCGTCGAGGTCGACGAACAGCAGGGCGAGCCGACCGCAGGCCTGCGCGATGGCCCGCTCCCCGGCGGCCCGCGACGTCACGCCGGTGAGCGCATCGACGTCGGCGAGCCGACGCAGCCTGGCCCGCTCGTCCGCGGCCCGGGTGACGTCCTCGACGTGGACCACCACGTGGCCCTCCCGCGTGCGGCTGGCACCAACCGCCAGCAGCGGGCCGTCGACGACGAGCTCGATCAGGTCGGACCGGTCGCCGCGAAGGAGCGCCTCGAGGTCCGCCGCCGCCGGGGCGCCGGCCACGGCCTGACGCAGCCGGGCCAGGGCGTCGTCACCGGGGACGAGCTCGCCCAGGCGGGAGTTGGCGTGCAGGACGCCCCCCTCGGCGTCCAGGACGACCACCCCGACGGGCAGAGCGGACAGCGCGTCGGACACCGCGGCCTCGACCTGCTCGGCCCGCGAGGACGCCCGCTCGGTGCCGGCGCGGAGCCAGACGGCGGCGGGCAGGAGCAGGGCCACCATCAGCACGGTGGTCCACGGTGACGGGACGGCGCCGGTGGAGTCCACCTGCGGCAGCAGCAGGGCGGTGGCGGTGACCACCGTCCCGGAGACGGCCGCCCCCGGCAGCCCGAAACGGATGGCCGCCTCCAGGAGCACGAGCACCCCGAGGGTCGACCCACCACCGGGGACGTCGTGCCACTGGACGGTGGAGAACACCCAGAAGCCGAGCGTCCCCCAGGTGAGGGCGGTGCCGCGGGACGGACCGACCCCGTAGCGCTCGGGGGAGGGCCGCAGGCCGGCGGCCAGGGCCACGGCGGCCACGGCGGCCAGGGCCACGTGCGCCACGGCCGCCTCGCGCGTCTGGACCCGTCCCACCGTGGCGACGACCGTCGCGAGGGCGCAGCCGAGCCGGACGACGTCCAGCGCGAGGTCGCGCCGGAAGACGCGCAGGGCGTTGCCGGACAGCGGTGCGGGGGTGCGGCTCACTGGATCCCTCCCGGGGGTCGTGGGAGCAGCATCGTGGGCGAAGGACCCCTTGTGCATGGGTTCGAAGGACCCCCTTCGCCGCCCGAACGGACTAGTCCGGTCGGCGGCAGGTGGGGAACGTGCCGCGGTGCGAGACTGTGCCGTGCGCCGCCCCCTGCTGTCCCTGTCCCTGCTCCTGGCCCTGTCGGGTGCCGTCGCCGGCTGCGGGGGCGGGTCCGGCGCCACGCCGGACGCCCCGGCCGGATCCGCCGCGGTCGCGCTCGTGCGTTCAGCCGCCGCGACGTCGACCGGCGCCGGCAGCGCCAGGTTCGCGCTGACCAGCCGCACCCAGGTGCAGGGCGAGCCGCTCGACATCCGGGGCACCGGGGCCTTCGACTTCGCCGGGCGCGAGGGGACGCTCTCGCTCGCGCTCCCGGCGGGCACGGTCGAGCAGCGCGTGGTCGACGGCAACGTCTACCTGGCGCTGTCCCAGCAGCCAGGGGTGTTCTACCGGCTGACGCTCGCGCAGGTCCAGGGCACCAGCCTCGGCGGCAGCACCGACCCCAGCGCGTCCTTCCAGTCGCTCGACGCGGTCAGCGACGGCGTGACCGTGGTCGGTCGGGAGACCGTCCGCGACACCGGCACCACCCACTACCGCGGGAAGATCGACGTGAAGAAGGCCCTGGCGTCCGCCGACGCGGCGGCCAGGCAGCTCGCCGAGGCCACGCTCGGCCGGTCGGGCCAGGACACGGTCCCGTTCGACGCGTGGCTCGACGACGACGGTCGGCTGCGCAAGTACGTCCAGGCCCTGAGCATCCCGGCCGGTCCGAGCACCGGCGGCCAGCCGGTCATGAGCACGACCACGCTCGAGCTGTTCGACTTCGGCACGGCGGTCGACGTCACGGCGCCGCCGGCCTCGGCGGTCAAGGACGGCGCGCCGCTGCTGCGGGCGCTCAAGGGAGGCAGCGGCGTCGGGGGATGACCTCCCGGGGATGGGGCACAGTCCGCTGCGACCACCCCCCGTTCGAGAGGACTCCCGTGAGCCCCAGCCGTACGCTCGCCCGCCCGCTGCTCGCCACCATCTTCGTGGCCTCCGGGGTGTCGGCGCTCAAGGACCCGAGCTACATCGCGTCCGTCGTCCGTGACGCCGGTCTGTCCGAGCCGGAGAAGCTGGCCCGGGTCCACGGCGCCACCAACCTCGTCGGCGGCCTGGCGCTCGCGACCGGACGTGTCCCGCGCCTCGCGGCGCTCGGCCTCGCGGTCGGCCTGGTGCCCACGACGGTCCTCGGCCACGCGTTCTGGTCGGCGCCGCCCGAGCAGAAGCAGATGCAGCAGATCAACTTCTTCAAGAACCTCGGTCTGCTGGGCGGCCTGCTGCTGGCCGCCGCCGACACCGGCGGACGTGAGTCGCTGCCGCACGCCGTGGGGCGCCTGAGCCGTCGCGGGAGCAAGAAGGCCGGCAAGGCCGCCCGCAGGGCCGAGAAGAGCCTGCACCTCGCCGCAGGCTGAGCCGGGTGCCGGACGACCGGTCCGGTCAGGCTCGGCGGAGGGCGTCCGGCAGGCGGGCGAGCGTGGCGTCGATGCTGCGCGCGTTGCGCGCCGGGACGCCCAGCCGTTCCAGCGCCCAGGGGGCCAGGGACGGACCCCAGTCGAAGGTCTCGGTCACCCGCGTCCCCTCGGCGACCGCCTCCAGCTCCCAGCGCCAGATGTGCCGGCCGAGGTGGCGCCAGGCGATCCGGCGTCCCTCCTCGAACTCGACCACCGTGTTGGTGATCGCGTAGGGCACGACCAGGCGCATCCGCATGCCGAAGCGGGAACCCGGCGCGAGCCGGTCCGGACCGCGCAGCCGGCCGCGCACGGTGCCCGAGCCGTCGACGTCGGCGTGCCGGCGCGGGTCGGCGAGCAGGGCGAACACGGCCGACGGCGGGAACGGCACCACGGTGGAGCGGGACACGGTGGAGCGGGACACGGAGCGCGAGGCCATGGGCTCGACCCTAGGGCCCGAGGGTCCGTAGCCTCGTCGCATGCCGACGCAAGCAGGTCCCGACCGGGGGGGCGTCCCGCTGTTGGTCCGTACGTCGTTCGCCGAGCTCCTGGGCAGCGCGCTGCTCGCCATGACGGTCGTCGGAAGTGGGATCGCCGCGGTCCGGCTGAGCCCGGACGACGTCGGCCTGCAGCTGCTCGAGAACGCCCTCATCACCGGGGCGGTCCTGGTGGCGCTGATCCTCGCGCTGGGTCCGGTCTCGGCCGCGTTCAACCCGGTGGTCACCGTGGTCGAACGGCTGCTGGGGGCCATCAGCAGCAGGACGGCCGCCGCGCACGTGCTCGCGCAGGTGGCCGGCTGCGCTCTCGGCGTCGTGCTGGCGAACCTCATGTATGCCCTGCCTGCGGTGCAGGCGTCGACGCATGAGCGCACCGGCGGGCCCCTGTGGCTCGGGGAGGTCATCGCCACCTTCGGCCTCGTCGTCGTCGTCTTCGGGGTCGTCCGGGCCGGCCGCGGTGCGCACGTCGCCTACGCCGTCGGCGGCTACATCACCGCGGCCTACTGGGCCACCAGCAGCACCAGCTTCGCGAACCCGGCCATCACCGTGGGGCGGAGCCTGTCGGACACCTTCGCGGGCATCGCCCCGGCGTCGGTCCCGGGTTTCGTGCTCGCCCAGCTGCTCGGTGGCGCCCTGGCCCTCGGAGCCGTCGTCCTGCTCTATCCGTCGCCGGCTGCGTTGGCCGCGCGTCCTCGCCGAGGAGCGGTCATGAGCCGGCCGGTCGTGCTGTTCGCCTGCATCCACAACAGTGGCCGCAGCGTGGCCGCCGAGGTGCTCACCCGGCACCACGGCGGCGACGCCGTCGAGGTGCGCAGTGCCGGCAGCGACCCCGGCGACGCCGTCAACGCGGCGGTGGCCGCGGTGCTCGCCGAGCGCGGTCTGCTCACCGAGGGGCACGTGCCCACGCGGCTGACGTACGAGCTGGTGCAGCAGGCGGACGTGGTCGTCACGATGGGGTGCGGCGAGAGCTGCCCGGTCGTGCCCGGGACGTCGCACGAGGACTGGCCGGTGCAGGACCCCAAGGGCCGACCGGTCGAGGAGGTGCGCCGCATCGTCGACGACGTCGAGGCGCGGGTGCTGCGCCTGCTCGAGCGGTGGCGCGACGAGGTGTCTGGTCGGTACAGCTAGGGCGTGAGGCCGAGGTCCAGGCGGGCCCGGCGCTGCGCCAGGACGGGGACGAACGTGCGGATCGGCGCCCCGGAGAAGGCCGCGACGATGGCCTGGAAGCGCGCCGAGACGACCTCCGGGCCGAGCCGCTCGGCGAACTCGGCCATCAGGGCGTCGTGCACGCTGCGCAGCTGCCGCAGCTCGTCGTCGACCGACACGGTGGAGCTCCCCTCGCCCGGCGCGCGGCTGCGCGTCCGCACCATGGGACCACCTCGACGCGCCCTGGTCGAGAGCCCGGAGGAAGGAACCTCGATGACGTCGATCACGTCATCGTGGAACTACCCGAAGCGTCCCGTGATGTAGTCCTCGGTCCGCTTCTCACCCGGGTTGGTGAAGATCTTCTGGGTCTCGTCGATCTCGACCAGCCGGCCGGGCTGACCGGTCGCCTCGATCGTGAAGAAGCCGGTGCGGTCCGAGACCCGGGCGGCCTGCTGCATGTTGTGCGTGACGATGACGATGGTGAAGCGGTCTTTCAGCTGGGTCATGAGGTCCTCGATCGCCAGCGTGCTGATCGGGTCGAGCGCGCTGCACGGCTCGTCCATCAGCAGCACCTCGGGCTCCACGGCGATCGCCCGGGCGATGCACAGCCGCTGCTGCTGGCCGCCGGACAGACCGGCGCCGGGCTTGCCGAGGCGGTCCTTGACCTCGTTCCAGAGGTTCGCTCCGCGCAGCGACCGCTCGGCCACCTCGTCGAGCTCGGCACGCTTCTTGACCCCGTTGAGCTTGAGGCCGGCGACGACGTTGTCGTAGATCGACATGGTGGGGAACGGGTTGGGCCGCTGGAAGACCATGCCGATCGTGCGCCGGACGGTGGTGGCGTCCACGCCCGGTCCGTAGACGTCCTGGTCGTCGATGAGCAGCTGCCCCTCGACCCGGGCCCCGGGCACCACCTCGTGCATCCGGTTGATGCTGCGCAGGAACGTGGACTTGCCGCAGCCCGAGGGGCCGATCAGCGCGGTGATCGACTTCGGCTCCATCGTCAGGGTGACGTCGGAGATCGCCTTGAAGCTCCCGTAGTAGGCGTCGAGCCCGATGCTCTCGATGCGCTTGGCCATGGCCGCTATCCGATCTTGCTGCGTCGGGTGACGAGCCTGGCGAGCAGGTTCAGCACCATGATGAGGAGGATGAGGGTCAGTGCGGCGGTCCAGGCGCGGTCGACCGCGGTCTGCTGAGCGTCCCCCGCCTGCTGGTAGATGAACAGGGGCAGCGAGCTCTGCGGCCCGCCGCTGAAGGGGTCGGACACGATCGAGGCGGAGCCGAACGCGGTGAGCAGGACCGGGGCCGTCTCCCCCATGACGCGTGCCACGGCCAGCATGATGCCGGTGACGATGCCGGGCAGAGCCGTCGGCAGGACGACCTTCAGGATGGTCTTCCAGCGGGGGACACCGAGCGCGAGAGACGCCTCGCGCAGGCTGGGCGGCACCAGGCGCAGCATCTCCTCGGCGCTGCGCACGATGATCGGCAGCATCAGCACGGTGAGCGCGAGGGCGGCGGCGAAGCCGGAGAAGCCGAACCCGAGGCCCAGGATCCAGAAGCTCAGGACGAACAGCCCGGCCACGATCGACGGGATGCCGGTCATGACGTCGACGAAGAAGCGGATCGTGGCGGCGAGCCGCCCCCGGCCGTACTCCACGACGTAGACGGCGACCAGCAGGCCGAACGGCACGGCGATCAGGGTCGCGAGGCCGACCTGCTCGACCGTCCCCAGCAGGGCGTGGTACGCGCCGCCGCCGGCGTCGCGGGCACCGATGCTGCGCAGCGAGCGCTGGAAGAAGTCGACGTCGAACCTGCCCGCCCCCTGCCTCGCGGTGTAGCTCAGCACCGAGTAGAGCGGCAGCAGGGCGAGCACGAACGCGGAGGTGACCGCGGCGGTCACGCCCCGGTCGACCGCCTGACGGCGCCCCTCGACAGCCAGTGACAGGCCGGTCAGCGCGACCAGGAAGACCAGCAGCCAGACCACGACGCCGGCGAGCCGCCCCGACAGGGAGGTCAGGGCGAGCAGCAGGGCCGTGACGGCGCCCGAGGCCAGCAGGACGCCCGCGGCGGTGAAGCGCGGCAGGGACGTGGTGCGCAGGGCGTTGCGCGTCACCGGTGTCGCCGTCGCGGTGCTCACAGCGTTCCCCCCACGAACTCCTTGCGGCGGTGGATGACCGCCCGGGCGGCGACGTTGACGAGCAGCGTGATGACGAACAGCACCAGCCCGGAGGCGATGAGCGCGCCGCGTCCGGTGGAGCTGGCCTCGGCGAAGGAGTTGGCGATGTTGGCCGCGATGGTCGCGCCCTTGGCGGGCTGCAGGATGGCGAGGCTGACGACGAACGCGGGCGACAGCACGATGGCCACCGCGATCGTCTCGCCCAGCGCGCGCCCGAGGCCGAGCATGGTCGCCCCGATGATCCCCGGTCGGCTGAACGGCAGCACGGCGGTCCGCACCATCTCCCAGCGCGTGGCGCCGAGGGCCAGCGCGGCCTCCTGGTTCATCGCCGGGACCTGCAGGAAGACCTCGCGCGACAGGCTGGCGATGATCGGCAGGATCATGATGGCGAGCACGGTGGACGCCAGCAGGATCGACCGCCGGTAGATGCCGTCGCCCGCGGCGAACAGCGGGAGGAAGCCCAGGTGGTCGGCCAGCACCGCCGAGACCTTCGACAGCGGCTCGTTCAGGTAGAACAGGCCCCACAGGCCGAACACGACGCTCGGTACCGCGGCCAGCAGGTCCACGACGTAGCCCAGCACGCCGGCCAGCCGCCGCGGGGCGTAGTGGGAGATGAACAGCGCCACCCCGAGCGCCACGGGCAGGGCCATGACCAGCGCGAGCAGGCTCGACAGGACCGTGCCGAAGGCCAGCGCGACGATCCCGAAGCGCGGGGGGAGCGCGTTGGGGTCCCAGTCGGTGCTGGTGAAGAAACCCGCCTCGTTGGCGCGCAGGGCGGGGATGGCCCGGACCACGAGGAAGGTCGCGATCGCCAGGATGACGAGCAGCAGCCCGACGCCGGCGCTGACCGACAGGCCGCGGAACACGCGGTCGCCGAAGGGCTCCGCGGTCCGGCCCGTCCCCGTCGTCGGGCCGGAGGTCCGCCGGGGTCCCGGGCCGGTGCCGAGGCCGGACCCGGGGCGCGACGCGGCCGGATCGGCGGGCACGGGCGGCGTCGCGCTCAGGCTCATGGGCGGGGCTCCAGCTCTCCGTCGAGGATGGGGCGGTGGCGGACGTGCGGTGCACGCGCAGCGGACGCGCTGGGGGGTCCGGACGAGCGTACGGGCGCCGACGACCCGGCAGGCGGGACGTCGGCGCCCGGGGGCGGTAGGTGCCGGTTAGCCCAGGGCCTCGACCGCGGCGGCCACCTTCGTGCGGATGCTCGAGGGCAGCGGCGCGTAGCCCGCGGCCTCCAGGACACCCTGACCGGCCTCGCTGGCGGTGTAGGTCAGGAAGCTCTTCACCAGCTCCAGGCTCTCGGCCGGGGTGCCCTTCTCGCAGGCGATCTCGTAGGTCACGAGGATCAGCGGGTAGGCGCCGTCGACCTTGGTGGCGTAGTCGAGCTTGAGCGCGAGGTCGTTGCCGGTGCCCGAGACGGTGGCCGCCTCGACCGCCTTGGCGGCGCTCTCGCTGGTCAGCTCGACGGGCTCGGCGGCACCGGTGGCGATCTTCACGATGCCGAGGGAGGCGTTCTCGGCGAAGGACTGCTCGGTGTAGGTGATGGCGTTGGGCGTCGTCTTGACGGCCTGCGTCACGCCGTCGGACTTCGCGGCGCTCTGCCCGCCCGGGACCGGCGAACTTCTTGCCGGCGCCGAAGGTCCAGGCGCCGGGCGCGGCGGCGGTCAGGTACTTCTGGAAGTTGTCGGTCGTGCCCGACTCGTCGGAGCGGTGGAAGGCCTGGATCGGGGCGCTGGGGAGCTTCGCGTCCGGGTTCAGGGCCTTGAGCGCGGCGTCGTCCCAGGTCTTGATGGTCCCGCCGAAGATGCCGGCGATGGCGGGCGCGTCCAGCACCAGGCCGTCGACGCCCTCGAGGTTGTAGGCGACCGCGACCGGGCCGACGACCATGGGCAGGTCCAGGGCCTTGCCGGTGGCGCAGCGCTTGTCGGCGTCGGGCGCCTCCTCGGGCTTGAGCGCCGAGTCCGACCCGGCGAAGGCGACGCTGCCGGCGATGAACTGCTGGATGCCCGCGCCCGAGCCGACGGGCTGGTAGTTGATGGTCGCGCCGGAGCAGGCCGACTGGTAGGCCTTGACCCACTCGTCCATCGCGTTCTTCTGGGCGCTGGAGCCGGCGGCCGTGATGCTGCCGGTCGCGCAGGCGATGGAGGTGCTCGAGCCCTCGCTGGGGCCGGCCGACGCGCCGGCGTCGGGCGTCTGCTCATCGGTGCCGCACGCGGTGAGCGCGAGCGCGCCGCAGAGCACGAGGCTGAGGGTGGAAGCGGTCCGCCTGGTCACGGGAGTCCTCTCGGAGGGAGGGGCCGCCGTCTGCGAGCCCCAGCATGAACCAGGACGGTAGGCAGGCCAGGTGGACGCTCCGGGCGGCCACGGTGAACGCGAGGTGAACGCCTGAGCGTGACCCGGTGACCTCGAGTGGGATGCCTCACATCGGGCAGGTGAACTCGTCCGGTTCGTGTCCGGTTCGTGCCGGCCGTGCTGTCGGTCCGCGTCGACCTGGACGGGTCGGCCACTCAGCGGGAGAAGCAGACGTCCGTGCTCGCCCGCGTGAAGCCCAGCCGCTGGTAGACCCGGATCGCGTTGGTGTTGCCCTCGTCGACGTAGAGCATCACCTCGGGCAGACCGCGCTCCTGCAGATGCCGCAACCCGAGCAGCGTCAGCGCCGGGCCCAGCCCCCGCCCCTGCTCCGACGGGTCGACGCCGACGACGTAGACCTCGCCGACCGGGTCGTGGTGGTGCCCTGCCGTCTCGCGACCGCCGTGCACCTTGGTCCAGTGGAAGCCGACCAGCCGGCCGTCCCGGGCGGCCAGGAAGAACCCGTGCGGGTCGAACCAGGGCTCGGCCTCGCGCAGCCGGACCTCCTCGACCGACCAGCTGCCCTGGTCCGGGTGGTCGGCGAACGCGACGGCGTTCAGGTCGGTCCATTCCTGCTCGTCACCGCCGACCTCGAACGTGCGCACCTGCACGCCTGGCGGCAGCGCGACCTCGGGCAGGGGCGCCGCCAGGGGCCGGCGCATCTGCCAGAGCACCCTCGTGCGAGACAGCCCGGCCTGCGCGGCCAGCCGGGCCGCGGCCGGGTGCTCGCCGTGCGCCCACAGCCGAAGCCGCCCCCCGGGGGCGAGGTCGAGCAGCTGCGTCGCGAGCGCCCGCCCGACGCCGTGGCCCCGGGCCCCGGGCAGCACGGCCAGCTCGCCGCTCGACCCGGCCACCGGGTCGGTGACGTCGAGGTGCGCGTAGCCCACGAGGCGGTCGCCGTCGCGCACCATGAGGTGCCGGACGTCGGCGTCGCCACCGTGCGGGAGGTGGAGCAGCACGTGCTCCGACAGCGGCGGCGCGCCGTCCTCCCTCTCGACCGCCTGGACCAGCAGCCGCACCTCCGCGACGTCGGCCGGGGACAGGCGGGTCACGACCGAGGGGACGGGGGCGGGGTCAGGCACGGCTCGACGCTAGCCGGGGGGACGGTGTCGACGGTCCTGGCCGGGCAGGCGGCCGCCGGGGGACTGTCAGTCCAGGGCGTGACCCGTCGTGCTCACGGGAGCACGAAGTGCGGGTTGTGGATCAGGCCGAGCACGGTGCCGTCCGGGGTCCGGACCGTCGCGGTCACGATGCCCTCGCCGACGTCGGCCACGGGCTGGTGCTCGACCGCCCCGGACTCGAGCAGGGCCGTGACAGCCGCGGGGACGTCGTCGACGCCCCAGTAGGTCAGGACGCCGTCGGCGTTCTCGGCGTCCGGCAGCAGCCCCAGCTCGTAGCCCGCGACCGAGAAACCGACATAGAACGGCTGGTCGAAGTAGGGCTCGACGCCGAGCTGCGCCGTCCACCACGCCTTGGCGGCGTCGAGGTCGGCGACCGGGTGGATCGAGGTCCGCAGGCCCTGCAGCGACAGCGCCACGCCTAGACGCTCGCGCCGGCGGAAGGGACCAGCCCCGGCCGCATACCGCTCGCGAGCGGCTCGACGTACCTGCGGATGGCGAGGGCCGCCGAGGCACCCTCACCGGAAGCGCTCGCGGCCTGCTTGGTCGACCCGCTGCGGACGTCGCCGGCGACGAACACCCCGGGCACGTTCGTCTGCATGCCGACGTCGGCGACGACGAACCCGGCGGCGTCGAGCTCGACGAGGTCGGCGACCAGCTCGTTGTTCGGGGACAGTCCGATGAACACGAACGCGCCGTCGGCCGGCACCTGTTCGGTCGCGCCGTCCCGCTCCACCTCGAGAGCCACGAGCTTGCCGGCGTCGTCGGTGACGAAGCCGGTGGGTGTCGCGCCCGTGAGGACGGTGATGCGCGGGTCCTCGCTGAGCTTCTGCACGACGACCTTGCTCGCCGACATCGCGGCGTCGCGCGTGATGATCGTGACGGAGCTCGCGAACTTCGTGAGGAACACGCTCTCCTCGCCTGCGCTGTTGCCGCCGCCGATGACCACGACGTCCTTGCCGCGGTAAAAGGGGCCGTCGCAGGTGGCGCAGAAGTGCACGCCTGCGCCGATCAGGTCGTCCTCACCCGGGATGCCGAGGCGGCGGTAGGTCGAGCCCATGGTGAGCAGGACGGCGAAGGCGGTGACGCTGCGTCCGTCGCCCGTCTCGACCATCCGGTAGGCGCCCTCGGCGGTGATGCCGGTGACCTCCTGGGCGGGCAGGATCTCGACGCCGAAGCGCTCGGCCTGCGCGCGCAGCCGGTCGGCGAGCTCGGCCCCGGTGACGCCCTCGGGAAAGCCCGGGAAGTTGTCGAGCCGCTCGGTGACACCGGCCTGCCCGCCGACGCCGCCTCGCTCGACCACCAGCACTCCCATGCCCTCCCGGGCGGCGTACAGCGCCGCGGTCAGCCCCGCCGGCCCCGACCCGACGACGACGAGGTCGTAGAAGGCGTTCTTCGCGGCCGTCTGCAGGCCGAGCCTCGCGGCGAGCTCGGCGTTGCTCGGCTCGACCAGGACGCTGCCGTCGTCGAAGACGATCGTCGGGATGATGTCCTTGCCGCCGTTGTGGCCCTGGACCACCTCCCGGCCTGCTCGTCCGGCGTCGCTGTCGGCGTCGACGTCCACGTAGTCGTAGTGGACGCGCTGCTCGCCGAGGAACTGCTTGCTGCGCTTGCAGTCGCTGCACCAGCCGGTGCCGTACAGGGTGATCGCCATGCGGTGTCCTCCGGGGTCAGGTTGCCACTGTGCACGTCGGGCGTCGGGCCGTCATCCGCGCAGGCCGGAACCCCGACCGCCCCGGGCAGGTAGGCCGGCGGCCCGCCGCGCGGCGTCGGGACCGTGCACCAGCGCGTCGAGGGCGCGCCCGGTCGAGGCGTCGGGCGCGGGGACGCTCCAGTCGGCGCCGACATCGTCGCCATCCTGTCCCCGTTGCGACGCCGGCACCTCGAAGGGGTGCAGCAGCCGGGAGTCGCCCGGGTAGGGCCGCGTACCGGCACGGGAGCGACACCGGACCGGGGCGCCTGCACCGCGGTGCGGTCCCAGGAGTTGGCGCGGAAGACCGCCGCGGTCCCCCGGGCGAGATCGCCGCGACCGGGCGGGTCGAGCAGCGACACCGCCCCGACCTCCCCGCCGACCCCGCGGGCGGCCCGACCGGCATCGGCGTCGGCGACCGATCCGAGGCCGACCAGGTCGCTGACCACGAGCCGGTCCCCGTCCAGCGCGATGCCGGACGGGTAGGCGGCCGTCGGCAGCAAACCGAGCAGCCGGGTGGGCTCGGTCGGACCGGTCCAGGAGTAGACGGCGACCGCATTGGCCCGGGCCAGGGTGACGAACAGGCGTCCGCTGGAGACGGCGAGCCCGGTGGGTGTGCTGCCGAGCGGCGCGCCGGGGAAGGGCTCGAGCCGGATCGTGGTGATCCGGCGGTCCGTGGTGGTGTCGAGGACCGAGACGGTGTCGCTGGCGGTGTCCGCGACGAACAGGGTCGTGCCCGCGAGCGTCATCGCGGTCGGGTGCGTCCCGACGGCGACCCTGGTGCGCAACGTCCCGGTGGCGAGGTCGACCACCGAGACGCTCCCTGTGGCCGCGCGACCGTGCACGCCGTCGGTCACGATCGGCGTTCCGGCGGAGTCGTTCGTGCTGTCGCCGACGACCGCCGGCCGGCCGCCTTCGTCGCTCACGTAGGCCTTGCCCCCGGCGAGCATGACGCTGTGCGGGGCGTTCCCGACGCCGACCGTGGTGACCGTGCCGCTCGTCAGGTCGACCACGCCGAGGGCGTTCGCGCGCGACAGCGCGACGTAGGCGGTACGGCCGTCCGCCGAGACGGCGATCCCGCCCGGGTAGGGGTTGGTGGAGGGATCGGCGCCCGCCTGCGCGTCGGGCAGGTCGACCCGGCGGGTCGGCCCGAGCGTCCCGTCCGGCGCCACCGAGGTGACAGCGAGTGCGCCGGCACTGCCCAGGCTGGACAGCAGGGTGCGGCCGTCGGGGGTGTAGGCCAGGCCGTCGTAGGAGGAGCCCCCGGCGTCGTAGCGCTGCAGGACCGCCCCGGTCTCCAGGTCGACCACCTGCAGTGACGCCGACGTCGACGCGGCGAGCACGGTGGCGGTGCCACCACCGGGCCGCACCGCCACGGCGTTCGGGCGGCCGGCCAGCTCCACCGTGCGGCCGGCCGGCACGAGCCGCTGACCGACCGCGGTCAGCGTGCTGGCGTCCGGCTGGCGGCCCACGATGGCGGGGCCGCCTCCGGTGGCCAGCGCAGCCCCCGCGGACAGGGCGAGGAGCGGTGTCAGCGTGAGCAGCAGCCGCCTCATCTCAGGCCTGCGCGCGGGTGTCGAAGCGCCACGGGTACGAGCACGGGGATCCTCCAGGTCGAGCGGTGTACGGGTTTCTGCGCGTCCACCGGTCCGTGCGCCGGGCCGGTGGACGCCTTCCGTCAGTCGAGGTCGGCGGCGAACGGGACCTCGCGCGGCAGCAGCACCCGGGACTCCCCCGGATAGGGGGTCCGGAAGGCGTGCCCGGCGTACCAGACGGCGTGGGCGAGCAGGTTCTCGTCGACGGCGTCCGGGCGGCTGAAGTCCATCGCCGCACTCGCCAGCGACCACTGCTTCGCGACACCGGTCAGGGCCGACGTCGGCGGGTTCACCTTCGGCCCGACCAGCGTCGGCACGGCCGCCGTGTAGGGCGTGAGGTCAGGGGTGTCGGCGAACAGGGTCGGCATGCCCGCCGACGCCGCGTCCAGCCGTCCGGTCGGGGGCAGGCCGAGGACGAGCTCGATCGTGCGCAGCGCGTCCACCTGCGTGTAGGTGTGCGAGTCGACGAACCCACCGTGCTTGGTCCACGGGCTCACCGCGAAGAAGGGCGACCGGTGGGCGTCGACGTGGTCCAGGCCGTTCTGGCTGTCGTCCTCCTCGACCAGGAACAGCGTGTCCTTCCAGAAGCTGCTCCTGGACACCGCCTCGACGAGCTGGCCCAGGGCGAGGTCGTTGTCGGCGACCATCGCGTCGACGCTCGGGTAGGACGGGGCGTACGCGACGGTGTGGTCCTGGGGCAGCGTCATCATCATCAGGCTGGGCATGCCGCCGGACTGCTCCCAGCGCGCGAGGTCCTTGAGGAAGACCTGCACCCGTGCGACGTCGGGGATCGACGGGTCAAAGCCCGGGTATTCGGGCACGACGAGCGGCTGCAGCGACGGGATGTCGGTGGAGGTGACGCCCTTGCCGAGGCTGCTGGCGTACTCGCCGTAGTCGCGCACGGAGCGGTGGTGTGCCAGGGCGTTCTCCCAGAGGAAGTCGCCGGGCAGGTAGGCGAGGGCGTCACCGGACTGCGACGGGTAGCTGCGGGTGAAGCCGCCGAAGGCCTTTTCGAGGTAGTCGGGCGAGTCGCCCTGGACCACCCACTGGTGGCCGTCGGCGGACAGCTGCCCGCTGTCGTAGAAGTTGTCGAGCAGGGGGAACTGGGTGGCCAGCCGGTGCTGGTTCGGCGTGACCGCGGCGCCGAACTGGGTCAGGCCGGGGTCGCCGTTGCCGCGCGGGTCGTCGCCGAGCACCTGGTCGTAGGTCCGGTTCTCCTTGGCGATGTAAATGACGTGCTTGATCGTCGACGGCTCACCGGTGCGCTCGGGCAGTGCCCGGGGAGCGATGCCCGGCCGGGCGGGAAGCACGGCGGTGGTGTCCCAGCCGTTGTTGCGCCGCACGGCTGCGGTCCCCGCCTCGAGGGCCTTGCGGTCCGGCAGGGGCACGAACGAGAGGCTGCCGACGTAGGACGAGCCGGTGGCCCGGCCCCTGCCGCTACCGGCCGAGCTGGCCGGCCCGGAGTTCCCGAAGCCCTTGCCGTTGACGACGAGCAGGTCGCCCGAGGTCGGGGCCTGCGCGACGGCGGTCGGGTACCAGGCGGTCGGCAGGAGGCCCTGCAGTGTCCTGGACCGGTCGGTGCGGGGCCTGCTCAGCACCGCCACCGCGTTGTCCCTGCCGAGGCTCACGGCCAGTCGACCGTCCGACAGGACCGCGAGGCCGTTCGGGTGGCTGCCGTAGGGCGCGCCCGCGTACGGCTCGACCGGCAGCGTGGTCGTGGGCCGCGCGCCGGTGACGTCGACGACCGAGACGGTGTCGCTGTTGGTGTCTGCCACGTAGAGGTCGTCGCCGTCGAGCGCGAGAGCGGTCGGGTGCAGGCCGACCGGCACCTGTCGCACCTCCCTGCCGGCGGTCAGGTCGACGACGCTGACCACCCCGGTGGCAGCGGAGCCGTGGGTCGGGTCGGACACGATCGCGGTGCCGTCGCTGTTGTTCGTGGTGTCACCGGCGACGGCGCGGCGGCCGCCCTCGTCGCTGACCCAGGCGGTCCCTCCGCGGACCACGACGCTGTGCGGGGCGTTGCCGACCGGGATCTGCGCCGTGAGGGCGTGGCTCGCGACGTCGAGCACGCCGAGGGAGTTCAGCACGGAGTAGGCGACGTAGACGGTGCGGTCGTCCTCGGAGAACGCGAGCCCGCCGGGGTAGGCGTTGTTGGCGGAGGCGTTGGTGTCAGTGGCCGCCGGGTTCGGCAGCACCCGGGGGGCCGCCGTCGTGCCGGCCTGGGTGAGCTTCCCGTCCGCGGCGACCGTCAGGTCCAGCACGCTGCCCCCCGCCTGGCTGGCGGCGAGCCGGTCACCCTTGTGGCTGTAGGCGATCCCGTCGAAGGACCCTCCGCCGGCCGGCAGCGACTGCAGCACCTGCTGGGTCGCGAGGTCGACGACCACCAGACCGCTTCCCTTGCTGTTGAGCAGCGTGGCGGTGCGTCCATCCGGCCGAAGTGCGACCGCCGTCGGGCGGCCGGGGAAGCGCAGCTGGGACCCGGCGGGGGTCAGCCGCTGCCCGGTGGAGGTGAGGTAGGTGCCGTCGGCCTGGACACCGACCGGGTCGGTACCGAGGCGCGACTCCTTGGCGTGGACGGCGAGAGCCGTGCCGGTGGACAGGGCCGTCACGATGGCGCAGGACAGGAGCAGGCGGGAGCGGTAGGTCACGGGACAGGCTTCGATTCGGTGCGCCCGGCTCCTCCTGACGACAGGCGCAACGGCAGGTGAACCCCAGCTCGCCGGCGCACCCGGCCCGTTCACCCGCTGTTCGCTCCGACCTGCTGTCCTGGCGACGTGCCCAAGGCCCTGGTCCGCCGCCTCGCACCGCTGCTCGTGCTCGCGGCGGTGCCTGCCTGCGGCCCCACCTTCGACGCCGACTCGCTCGCGGCGTCCCTCGCCCCGACCTACGCGAACCTCTACGTGCGCGGCCAGGAGCTGCAGGGCCGGACCGATGTGTCCGTGAGCGCTCTGCAGAGCTCGGCACAGTGTCGTCGCGGCGGCGGTGACACTCTCGACGAGGGGCCGGGTGACGACTGGCAGTGCCTGGTGACCTGGGTCCCGCCGGGCGCCGGTCCGCAGCGCGTCCTGTACGAGGTGGCCCTCACCCCCGAGGGCTGCTGGCGGGCCGAGGGTCCACCCGCCGTCGTCGGTGACGCGCAGCTGCTCGACGTCGAGGGGCGGCGTCGCAACAACCCCGTCTACGCCTTCGACGGCTGCCTCGGCTGAACCGCTCTACGGGGTCGTGTCGTTCGGGTGGACGGACACCTGCTGCCGGCGCGCCCGGACCGGTTCGGACCCGTCCCGTCGCCTGCTGTTCGCCGCCTCGACACCCAGGAAGGGGACGACCGACCTAGCGTCATGACATGACGCGGACCTGCACGACGGACGCCCCCCTGGCCGAGCGTGTGGCCGATCTGCGCGACCACGAGCCCGCGACGTACGCGGCGGTCGACCGCTTCGTCGACAAGCTCCGCGCCCAGGGCGTCGCCTCTGACGTCGCGTTCGCCCGGGCCCTCGAGGTCCTCGGCCGCTGACGGCCCGTCAGGCCCGGGTGAACAACGGGCTGGTGACGGCGCGGGCGCCGTCCGCACGGGTCACGATCGCGTAGAGGAAGTGCGCGCCGTCCGGACGGGTGCTGGCGTGCGACGGGACCCGCACCGTCAGTCGGACCCGGTCGCGGTCGCCGTGCAGGGCGACCACCGGCAGGGTGCGGCCCGGAGGAGGCGTGTCGATGCCGCCCTTGCGGGTGGCCCGTCCCCCACTCGCCACGAACCGGGCGTGCTGCAGCGCGTACGCGCCGGTGTGCTGGCTGTGCGGGCCCTGATCGTTGTCGCCGTAGAAGAAGGCGAGGTCGTCGGCGACCCCGTCGGTGACGATCTGCACGGTGGCGAGCCGGCTGCTTCCGGTACCGGCCTCGACCACCAGCTCGACCTCGTCGCCGGGCCCGGCCGCGACGGTGGAGCCCTGCCAGACGCCCCCGGGGCCGCGCAGCGTCGCCCACAGGTCGGGGCGCTCGCTCGCCGTCGTCCGCCGGGCCTTGAGCGCCGCCACGATCGACGCGCGGTCGTTGCGCTCGGCCAGCACCAGGGTCCGCTCCGCCGGGTAGCTCGCCGGGCCGCCGGCGCTCGCCCCGGGTGTGGGGTTGGCGAGCAGCCCGCTGGCCGCCCACGGGTGGAAGTCGCCGTTCTGCACGGGACCGACCGTCCAGCCCTTCGCCAGGGCGAACCAGTACCAGCCGAGCGACCGCTCGCGCACCTCGATCGTCGCCATCACGGCGGCTGCACCGGCGTCGTAGGCGTAGTCGTCCCAGTTGAGCGGCCCCTTGCTCGCCGGATGGTTGAACTGCCCGATGCCGTCGGCCCCGCCGAACGCGCCGCCGAGGCCGGTCGGGTCGACGGTGGGCTGCGCAGCCAGCCAGCTCCAGAAGGGGGTCATCACGACCTCCTCGCCGCGACGGACCCAGTTGCTCGACTCGATCACGTTCAGGTGGTCCTGCTGGTCGTTGGTCCACTCGAATCCGCGCAGCATGGTGAAGCCGTCGCCGGAGTGGGCGTCGGTGACCGAGCGGCTGCGGCCCCAGGGGTCGGCGCCGGCGAGCGAGGCCGGGAAGAAGTCCGAGTGCTCGGTGAGGCTGAGGAAGTCCAGGCCCAGCTCCTCGCGCCGGCTGCTCACGAAGTCGGCCACCTGCGCGCTCGGGGCGTCGCCGTCGGAGTCGGTCGAGTGGTCGTGCAGGCTCCCCGCGAGCACCAGCAGGCCGTCGACGTCGGCCGGGCCTCCAGCGCGCAGCCGCGGGCGTCCGTCGCTGCCCGGACTGGTCGCCCAGGCGCTCGGCAGACCGGCGAGGGCTGCCGCGGACAGGCCGCCGAGAAGGACGGTGCGGCGGGAGGGCAGGGCGCAGCAGGAACTCATGGCGACTGGTTCGACGCTCGTCCGCTGCAGTCCTCCTGGACGGCAGGTGAACACCGGGCAGCGGACGGCCCCGGCCCGTACCGGTCACTCGGCAGCGTGCAAATCAGCCATCGGTGTCGCCACCCGGGGCCACGACCAGGCCGTCGCGCAGCGGGCGGCAGGCGCAGGGGTGTCCGGTCGCCCCAGGCCGCCAGGGCCTCCTCGCGGATGCCGCCCCGGGCGCGCAGGCTCTGCAGCAGCGGGGCGGGCATCGCCTCGCCGGGCCGGGTCGCCTCCCACACCTGCGCCTCGAGCACGGGACCGGCGACGTCGTAGCGCGACAGGTCCAGGGGCACGGAGGCGGCGGTGCCCGCGGCGGGAGCCGGGTTGGTCGCGTCCATCGGGTAGGTGGGCGTCAGGGCGGTGTAGGGCCGCGGGTCGGGGGTCGCCTGGAACAGCTCGTACGGGACGGTCGCGTACTGGGTGTACGAGGAGATCGGGTCGAGCCCGAGCACCAGCTCGACCGTGCGCAGCATCGACGCCTGGCTGATGTGGGTCGAGCCGAGCACGCCCTTCTTCACATACGGCCCGGCGGCCAGGAGCACGTTGCGGTGGCCGTCGCGGTGGTCCAGGCCGTCCTGGCTGTCGTCCTCGATGACGAGCACGAGGGTGCTGTCCCAGACGCTGCTGTGCGACAGGAAGTCGACCAGCTGCCCGACCGCGAGGTCGTTCGTGGCGACGTGCGCCTGCGGCGTCTTGCTGCCGGCCTTGGTGCCGTCGGTGTGGTCGTTGCCGAGGACCGCGTAGGTGAACTGCGGCATCTGGCCGGCGGCGATGAGCGGCGCCAGGGTCCGCTCGATGTCGGCTTCCTTGTCGGTGTCCTTCACCGAGGTCAGCGACAGGTTCGCGCCGAGGTTCGGCGAGAAGCTCGCCGCGGAGACGGCGTCGAAGGTGCCGCCGGGGACCGGCGCAGGTCGAACCGGGGGCGACCGCCACCGTGGGCGGCTGCGACGTCGCCAGGCCGACGAGCTCACCGAAGTTGCGGAAGGTGACGCCCTGGCGGGCCATCTGCTGGAACTGCGCGCCGCAGCGCGGGTAGACGATCGGCGCCGTCGGGTCGTAGGGGTGCTTGCGGTCGGAGTAGTAGTGCAGGTAGCTCTTCTCCGTGTAGTCGGTGGTCGTGCCCTCGGCGGTCCAGTGGTGGCCCTGGATGCTCGCCTCGCCGTCGCTGTAGAAGTTCTGCGACAGCCCGAAGCTGCGGGCGAGCGCGTGGGCGTTCGGCGTGACGCGTGCGCCCCTGCGCGTCCTTCTCGCCGAAGGCGAGGTAGGCCGGCTCGACGTCGGCGTCCTTGCGGGTCAGGTCGCCGAAGACCTGGTCGAAGGTGCGGTTCTCGCGCACGACCATGACGACGTGCTTGATCGGGCTCTCGCCCCTGTGCGCGACCGTCGGGGATCGGGCTGCCGGCCGGGCGGCGGTTGAGCGTCGTCGGGTGCGTCAGGTAAGCCCGCGCGGCGCTGGTGTCAGCGCGCCAGGGTCGTGCCGGTCGGGCGGGGCAGCGACTGCAGCAGACCGTCGCGCTTGTTGACGATGTACTGGCCGTTGTCGGTGATGGGCGCGCCGCCGAGGCCCTTGGAGGAGGCGACCAGCAGCGTCCCGTCGCGCCGGGTGGCGACGGCCGAGGGGAAGAAGCCGGCGGGGACGGCGCCGGTGTAGCGAAGGCTCGCGGGGTCGTACCGCTTCGGGCCCCGGACGTCGGTGTCGTAGACGGCGACGGCGTTGTCGCCGGCCATGGTCACGTAGACCCGGCCGTGCCGGTCGTCGACCGCGACGCCGTTCGGGGTGCTGCCGTTGGCCTCGCCCGCCACCAGGTGGGTGGACAGCTGGCGCACCGAGCGTCGGGACCGGGCCGCTGGTGTCGAGGACCGAGAGCGAGTCGTCGTTGCTGTTGGCCACGAGCAGGTCCGAGCCGCCGCCGGTCAGCGCGAGCGCGGTCGGGTGGTCGCCGACCGGCGTCGTCGCCAGGAGCGCGCCCGTCGCCGTGTTCAGGGTGAGGACGGCGTTGAGGCCCTGCGCGGCGACGTAGGCGGTCTGCCCGGCAGGACGCACGACGACCGCGCCCGGGTAGGCGCCACCGGCCTGGCCCGCGCCACCGACCGGGGTCTCCCACAGCAGCGAGCCGTCCTTGGTGGACAGCGCGGAGACGGTCGAGCCCTGCTCGTTCGTGACGATCAGCGCGCTGCCGTCCGGGAGGACCGCGACGCCCTTGCTGTACCCGGCGACATCGCCGAGCAGCGGTGCGGAGCCGGGGATGCCGCCGTTGGCGGTGCCCGGGACCGTCGGGGCGCCGGTGCGCAGCGGAGCTCTTGAACCGCTGCGCGAGGCGCAGCCGCTGCCCGGACACCGCGTAGTCGTAGACCTGGTCGTTTCCGCCGCCGGTCGCGTACAGGTGCCTGCCGTCCCGGCTGAACGCCAGGCCGGCGTTGTAGAACGTCGGCTGGTCCGGCTCGTGGTCGCGGACGGTCTGGACGACCTTGCCGCTGTCGAGGTCGACCACCTGCAGCGACTCGTCGCTCTGCCCGACGGCGCCCTGGCCCTGGCCGCTGTTGGCCAGCACGCCGGTCCGGCCGTCCGGTGACAGGGCCAGCGCGACCGGGAAGTCTCCGGTCGTGGTGCGCCGGCCGACCGGCTTGACCAGCCGGCCGTTGACCAGCGAGACGCCCTCGGCGTAGGCGCCGGTGGGGCTCGTGGGGGTCAGGTGCGGAAGGGCGTCGGCGCCGGCGCGCAGCGACAGCGCCAGAAGGGCGGCGGGCACGGCGGCGAAGACGCCGAGACGGACCACGGTGGAGCGGGTCAGGGGGAGCACGGGAGTCCTCAGAGCAGGGAGCGGGGCTGCGGCGAGCGTCGGCGCGGCAGGTGAACGCCGGGTGTCGAGAAGCGGTCCGCAGCCTGGTCGGCCCTGAGGCCTTCGCCACGTCACCCCGATGCAGGAGATCTGCTCGGCTCGGCGATGGCACCGCCGACCGGTGTGGATCGGCGCCGCGTCACGGCACGGCCAGGTCGCGGCGGCGCAGCACGAGCCCGGTCGCGCCCACGGCGAGCACGGTCCAGCCGGCGCTCACGGCGCAGGACTGGAGCAGGGGCACGGCGGTGGGGTCGGCGAGCAGCAGCCCGTGCCAGGCCTGCAGCCCCGGGACGAGCAGCAGCGGGCGGACGCCGCCCAGCGGCGCGAGCAGGCTGGCCAGCTGGAGGACCTCGGCGAGCACCACGGGCGCGACCACCCCGACGATGCTGCTGCGGGTCGCGGCCGAGACCAGCAGGGCCACCGCGGCGAGCGCGAGCGCGACCGGCGCCGCACCGAGCCAGGCCAGGGCGACGACGCCGAGGGCGCGGCCGAACGGGACCGTCTGCCCGGTCAGTCCGACCAGGTCGGCGGTCCCGACGACGACCACTCCGGACAGGACACTGCTCGTGGCCAGCACCGCGAGCAGACCGAGCGCCCACAGCGCCGCGGCGAGGGCCTTGCCCGCGAGCAGCTGCCCGCGGCTGCGGGAGCGGGTGAGCAGCAGCCCCCAGGTGCCGGTGGCGTGCTCGCCCGAGACGGTGTCCCCGGCGACCAGGCTCGCCAGCAGGGCGACCGCAGGCACCCCGACGGCGCTCAGGACCACGAGCGGCAGGGCCAGCCCGATCTCCTTGACGTGGCGGCCGTAGAGAGCGTCGGTCGGCAGGCCGGCCTGGGCCTGCAGCACCAGGGTCACGACGAGCGGACCCGCGGCGGCCACCAGGGCGGCCAGGCGCACCCGCCACTGCGCCGCCGTCTTGACCAGCTCGACGACGACGACGTCCAGCACACCGCTCATGCGGTCAGCCGGGAGAACGCCGCACGCAGCGGGTCGGCGGCCGGCTCGAGCACGCGCACGGCAACCCCGGCGGCACCCAGGCGCAGCACATAGGTGTCCAGTGCCGCGAGGTCCGCGGTCACCAGCAGGCCGGCGTCGTCGCGGACCGCCAGCCCCCCGGCGAGGTGCAGCGCAAGGGAGTCGTCGGAGGTGCGCAGCCTGCGGGGAGCGGCCCGGTCGTCGGCGAGGCCCGTGAGCGGGCCGCTGAAGCGGACCGTGCCCCGCGCGACGACGGTGACGTCCCGGCACAGGGCGGCGACCTCGGGGAGGTCGTGGCTGCTCATCAGCACGGTGGTCCCGGCCGCCGCGAGCCCGCGCAGGAGGTCCTGCACGTCCTGCACACCGGCGGGGTCCAGGCCGCTGGTGGGCTCGTCCACGACGAGCAGCCGGGGCGAGCGGAGCAGCGCACCGGCGAGGCCGAGCCGCTGGCGCTGTCCGGTCGACCAGCCGGCGGTCCGGGTGCGGGCGCATGCGGCCAGCCCGACCTGCTCGAGCACCTCGTCGACCCGATGTGCGGCGTGTCCTCCGTCGAGCCGGGCGAGCAGCTGCAGGGTGCGCCGGCCGGTCAGGTGCGGCCAGGAGCGCGGGGTGTCGGCGAACCCGGCCACGCCGTCGCGGGCAGGAGCGGCCGGTGCGCCGAGGACCTGCACGTCCCCCCGGTCCGGCCGGACCAGGCCGAGCAGCAGCCGCAGCAGCGTCGACTTGCCGGCGCCGTTCGGTCCGAGCAGCCCATGGACGGCCCCCGGCTGCACGGTCAGGTCCACGCCGTCGAGAGCAGGGACGTCGCCGTAGGTCTTGGTGGCTCCCCGCACCTCGACGGCGGCGCTCACTCGTTGACGAGGACGGGCACCGACAGGACGGCGCTGGCGACCCGGGCGGCGTAGGCCGGTGCGGCCGGGACCAGGAGGTCGAGCGACTCGTCGGGCACGTGCGCGCCGGTCTCGTCGTGCTGCTCGCCGCGCACCACCCTGCCGGTCCCGAGCAGCTGCCCGGCGGCGTCGTAGAACGCGGCCGACACCTCCAGGGCGAGGATGTCGCTGACGTCGGAGGTGACGGTCAGGCGGGTGTGGACGCCGTCGGCGGCCAGGCGGGTGCCCTCGAGGTCGAAGCGGTCGTCGAAGGGGCCGGCCGCGCGGCCGACGGTGCCACGCGGCACCGGGGCGGCGAGGACGCCGGGAGCGGCCACGGCCGTCGGTCCGGGAGCGAAGGTGGCGGCGGTCCGGGTGAGCGGCGGGGTGGGTGCGTCGTCGCCGGCGCAGCCGGCCAGCGTGAGGCAGCCGGTGGCGAGCAGGGCGGCGAGCAGTCCGGCCCGGACGCGGGGGGAGCGGGGCACAGCGGATCCTCTCGGGACGAGCCGCGGGGGAGGACCTGCCCGGGAGGTGGGCAGGCCCTCCCCCACGGGGAGCATGACGTGGGTCAGCCGGCGTAGCCGGTGAGCGGACCGGTCGTGGTGACCGCGCTGGCGCCGTCGGTCGGGACGACGCGGACGACGAAGGTCGGCATGGTGCCCTTGCGGAAGGTGAAGGTCGCGGGGGTCACGGTGGTGCGGCCGCGGCTGTCGATGGCGAGGCGCCGGACGAACTTCTGCACGCCGCGGTCCACGTAGTAGACGTCGACCCGGGCGCCGGGCTGGGCGGGGCTGACGTCGTTGAGGGCGAGCAGCACCTTGCCGGCGCCGCGGCCCTGCAGGATCGTGCGGAACCCGACCGGGCGGGCCGGGGCGCGGGTCGGCGTCGGGGACGCGGACGGCGAGGCGCTGGCGGACGGCGCGGGCACCGGCGTGGTCGGCTTGTTGCCGAGGGCCGCCAGGCTGTCGAACATCTTGCGGTACAGCTCGGTGTTGTCCTGGGAGCCGGCGAACACGCCGCTCTCGGGGCCGGTCGCGAAGATGTTCACGTCGGCGCCGGTGTGGTTGCCGGACAGGTACGTCAGCGCCAGGCTGCCGCGGGGGTCGCCGTCGGGAACGTCGGCCGGGTCGTCGGCGGTGCGGAAGTAGGCCGGCGCGAAGTTGCCGGCGGTCGAGCCGGCGGCGTTGTTCGGCCCGGTGCTGCGGGCCGGGTCCTTGGTCTGGCTGCCGCTGCGGACGACGGCGCTGTCGTTGGCGCGGTTGCCGCCGTCGACGTTGCCGGTGCCCGGGAAGTTCCTGGCCTCGGCGTTGGTGAACGAGCCCTTCTCGATGATGTTGAAGCCGGCGCACTCGTGGTCGGCTGTCGTGATGACCAGGGTGTGGCCGTCCCTGGCCGCGAAGTCGAGGGCGACCTTGACGGCGTCGTCGAAGGCCTTCATCTCACCGAGCGTCTGCGTGGCGTCGTTGGCGTGCGAGCGCTTGTCGATGAGCGCGCCCTCGACCTGCAGCAGGAAGCCCTTGGGGCCCTTGCCCTGGAGCAGGCTGATCGCCTTGGTCGTCATCTCCGCCAGCGACGGCTCGTCCTTGACGACCGTGCTGGTGGCGGCCTTCGTCGTCTCCACCGTCATGTTCCCGCGGCTGAACAGGCCGATGACCTTGTCGCCGGTCGCGGACTGCAGGTCGCTGCGGGTCGCGACGCGCTGGGTGGACGCGGTCTGCTGCCCGGCCGCGAGGGCGGGGTCGCCGTAGCTGCCGAGGACGGCGTATCCCTGGTCGGAGAGCGCCTTGGCGTCGTCGGGCTCGAAGCGGGCGAGGCCTCCGCCGAGGATGACGTCGGCGGTGCCGTTGCGGGCGATCTGCTCGGCGATGGGGGTGATCAGCGTCCTGTCGGACGGGGCCGGGCGGGGCTTGCCGTCCGGGCCGGTGCCGAGGCAGGTCGCGTCGCTGTAGACCGGGCCCTGGCAGCCGCGCAGCAGCGCGTGGCTCATCATCCCGGCCGGCGTCGCGTCGGTGATCTCGGCCGTGGAGACGTTGCCGGTGCGCATGCCCGCGGCCTTGCCCTGCTCCATGAGGGTCGCGACCCGCTTTCCGTAGGCGTCGACGCCGAGGGCTGCGTTGTAGGTCTTGACGCCCGAGCTCCAGGCGGTGGCCGACGAGGCCGAGTCGGTGACCAGGGACGGCTGGGCGGTGCCCTCCTCGACGGCGTAGGTCGAGACCTTGCCGACGACGTCGGACTTCTCCATGTTCAGCCGGCCGGCGGCGCCGTAGAAACGCTCGCGGGCGGCCGTGATGTGTGTGACGCCCATCCCGTCGCCGAGCAGGTAGATGACGTTCGTGGCGGCGCCGGGGCTCGCTGCCGAGGCGGGCGGCACCGCCAGGCCGAGCACGGCGGTGGCGCAGGCGGCTCCGAGGGCCGTGGCGCGCAGGGCCCGCGCGCGCAGGGGGCTTGTGGTCACAGGATCTCCCAGGTCGTCCCGGGTCGTCCCCGGGCTCCTGGCGACGCTAGGAAGCCGGGCGTGCTGGCCGCCGTCGGCCAGGTGAACGCCAGGCCAACCCTGGGACACGACCTGTCGACGCCGCAGCCACGGCGGACGGGCGCAGGATCCGGGCGGCTAGTGCGAGACGGACTGCTGGACCGGCACGTCCGGGAGCACCGTCAGCGACGGCGTCACGAACTTGTAGCCGACGTGGCGGACCGTGCCGATGAGCTGCTCGTGCTCGCTGCCCAGCTTGGCGCGGAGCCGCCGCACGTGCACGTCGACCGTGCGGGTGCCGCCGAAGTAGTCGTAGCCCCAGACCTCCTGCAGCAGCTGCGCCCGGGTGTAGACCCGGCCGGGGTGCTGCGCGAGGTGCTTGAGCAGCTCGAACTCCTTGAACGTGAGGTCGAGCGTGCGGCCCTTGAGCCGGCAGGTGTAGGTGGTCTCGTCGATGGTCAGCTCGCCGGCCCGGACGACGCCCTGCTCCTCGGCGGGGGCTCCGGCGACGCCTCGACCTTGCCGGTGGCCAGCCGCAGCCGGGCGTCGACCTCGGCCGGGCCGGACGGTGGCCAGCAGCACGTCGTCGACGCCCCACTCGGCCGACAGGGCGACCAGGCCGCCCTCGGTGAGCACCGCCAGCAGCGGGACGGCGAGGCCGGTGGTGCGCAGCAGGCGGCACAGCGAACGGGCCCGGGCGAGGTCCTGGCGGGCGTCGACGAGCACGACGTCGCAGCGCGGGGCGTCGAGCAGGGCGGTGGCCTCGGCCGGGGCGACCCGGACCGTGTGCCCGAGCAGGCCGAGGGCGGGCAGCACCTCGGCGCTGGGAGAGCCTGTCGCCGGCGACGGCGGCATCGGTCAGCAGCAGCAGGGTGGACACAGGGGGCTCCCGGTGGTCGGACGCGGTTGCTGTCCGGAAGGCGCCGTTGCCTCTGCGTGCGGGACGTGCTGCCGCGGAGTCTACGGCGGCGCGGGTTCGCCCGACGGCGCGAACACCTCACACCGGTGCCAGACTCGCTGCCCATGAGCACCGTGCGGTACTTCGCCGCGGCCAAGGAGGCGGCCGCCGTGGCGACCGAGGAGGTCGACGCCGCCGACCTCGCCGAGGCGCTGGCCGCAGGCCCGCGCGCGCCACGACGACCGGTTCGCGGTGGTGCTCGGCCGCTGCAGCTTCCTGGTCGACGGCGCACCGGTGGGCGGGCGCGACCACGCGGGGGTGGCGCTGTCGCCGTCGGCCGTCGTGGACGTCCTGCCCCCCTTCGCCGGCGGCTGAGCGGACCGGTCCGCTCGATCTGGGCAGGCGTCGTGTCACTCGGCTGCGGCCGGACGGAACTGGCTGCACACTGAGGGGGTGTCCCGTCGTCGCAGCACCGTCGTCGCGCTGTCGCTCGCGGCGCTCGTCGGCGTGCTCGGGGCGCCCGTCCGGGCTGCGGACACGACACTGACCGGCACCCTGTTCGGGTCCGACGGGCGGGCCGTCAGCGCCCTGCTCGGCTTCGACCTCAGGGACGAGGAGGGCCGCACCCTCGGGGCCAGCGGCTGCGTGCGCTCCCCGTCATGCCCGGTCGACGGCTACGCGGTCACCAGGCGGGTCAATTTCGACCTCGGCCCCACCGGCGGCGACCGCGACGACTGGTCGACCACGTGGCGGGTGGCCCTGCCGCCCGAGGCGGCCCGGGTCTACATCGAGGTGCACCCGCTGGGGCGGCGCTACGCCGGGACCGACAAGCGCCGTTACGCCGCCAGCTTCCGGCGCAACCTGCCGGTGCCCTACGACGCCACGGTCAACCTGCGGCTCCCCCTGGTCTGCAACCCCGCGGGCGGAGGCGCCGACGGCGCGGGCCTGATCTACGGCACGGCGGTCGAGCAGGACGGCCGTACCCGGGTGCCGCTGCGTCGGGTGACCGCCTTCTCGCTTGGAGACCGACAACAACCGGCCGACCCCCGTGCTCGGCACCGGCGTCGGTACGGCCGACGGCAACGGCTCCTACCTCGTGGACGACCTCGCCTCCGGCGTCAGTCCGGGCCAGCCGGGGGTCAGCGCTACCAGCTGGTCGCCACGGCGTCGGACGGCCGGGTGGAGCGGGTCTACCGCGGGATCGACGTGCGCCCGTGCGGACGTGAGCGGGCCGACATCGTGTTCTCGCCCGCGTCGTCGAGTGGATGGGCTCGTGTCCCGTCGACGTCCTCTGCTCATGGCTGTGCTCGCCGCGCTCTGCGTCGCGCTGCCCTCCGCGCCGCCGGCAGGTGCACTGCGGGTGCTGCCGCAGACCTTCAGCGGCACGATCCTGGGCAGCGACGGCCGGGCCGTCGACGCCCTGATCGGGTTCGACCTCCACGACGCGGAGGGCCGCCAGATCACCCGCGACGGCTGCGTGAAGAGCGCGCTGTGCCCGGTGAACGGCTATGCGATGAACCTGCGGATGAACCCCGACCTGGGGGCGGAGGGCTCACGCGACACCCGCCAGTGGGACACCCGGTGGTCCATCCAGGTGCCGGCCAACACGGCCTCGATCTACATCGAGGTCTACCCCCAGGCCTCCGGCTTCGGTGGCACGGACGAGTCGCGGTACGGCTCCACGATGCGGCACAACGTGCCGGTGCCCTTCGGGGGTCCGGTGCACCTGCGGCTGCCGCTCGACCGCTGCGACCTCGGCGGGACGACCGGCGTCATCGAGGGCGTCGCGACCAAGGGCGGCAAGCGGGTGAGCCTCACCAGGGCCATCACCTGGTCGCTGGCCCCCGACAACAATTCCGCCCGGCCGGTCCTTGGCTGGAACGTCGAGCCGCCGGGGCCGAACGGCACGTACCGCCTGCCGAACCTCGCGTCGGGGCAGAAGTACCAGGTGTGGATCACCACGAAGGCCGGTCAGACCAAGAAGGTCTTCGGAGTGCCCGTGCGGGCCTGCGCCACCACCCGCCTCGACGTCCGCTTCTGAGCTCTCGCCCCGTCCGGGCCGGGGGCGGGCGCGGTGCCTGGGGTGACCGAGGCGGGGGTGACTGGCCGGGGTGCCTGGGGTGGGTGCCCGGGCCGCGGTGCTCGGCTGGCGGTCCCTGCCCGCGACGGATTGCACCCGGAGCTGTGACGGGTGGGTTCCGCGGCAGGTCCTGGGGCCCGTGGGGCCGCTGACGGCCCGGTCCGGGTGCAGAACGTCGCAGGGGCGGCCGCTCCGACCCGGTGTCTGGCCCGCGACGGTCGATCCTGTCGGTCCCGGCCCCGCGGTGCCCGACCGCGACGGATTGCACCCGGAGCTGTGACGGGTGGGTTCCGCGGCAGGTCCTAGGGCCCGTGGGGCCGCCGAGGGCCCGGTCCGGGTGCAGAACGTCGCAGGAGGCGGCCGCTGGCCGCCCATCCTCGGTGTCTGGCCCGCGACGGTCGACCCTGGCTGTCGGTCGTGTCCCGCGGTGCCCGACCCGCGACGGATTGCACCCAGAGCTGTGACGGATGGGTACCCCGGCAGGTCCTGGGGCCCGCGGGGCCGCCGAGGGTCCGGTCCGGGTGCAGAACGTGGCAGGGGCGGCGGGTGCGGCGGGTGCGGCGGGTGCGGCAGGAGCGGCAGGGGCGGCCGGGAACGTCGCAGGACCGGCCGGGGCGGCCCATCCTCGGGCGCGCCCGGCCGCTCCCACCCCCGCCGTCTGGCACCATCGCGCCGTGACCGCCCCGACCGCTCCGGACCCCGGCTCGCGCGTGGCCGGACCCGCGGCCCGGCCGCCCCTGCTGCTGCTCGGCGGCGGCGGCGCCCTGCTCGTGCTGCTCCTCGCCCTGGCGGGAGCGGCGGGACCGGTCCTGCTGGCCGTGGCGGTCCTGGTCGTCCAGCTGCTCCTGGCGCTCGGGCTCCTCGCGCTCCTGGACGCGCCGGCAGCCGGCGGGGTGTTCCTCCTCGCGGCCGGGGCGGCGGGCGTCGCCGATGTGCTGGCCGTCCGCCGCGACGGCGACGTCGGTGGGCTCGCCCCCGTGGTGGCGCTGTCCCTGGTGGCGGCGCTGCTGCATCAGTTGTCGCGCCGCAACCGCGACCGGGTCACCGAGGCGCTGGCCGACACGATGCTGGTGGTCGTCCTGGTGGGCAGCGCCTCCTGCCTGATCGCCCTGCGCAGCCTCGACGGGGGTCGTGACGTGGTCCTCGCGGCGCTGGCCGGGGCCGGGGCCGCCCTGCTGGCCGGCCGGCTCGGGGACCTCGTGGTGCCGCGCCCGGCGCTCGCCGTCGGGGCGGTCCGTGGCTGGCCCGGACTGCTGCTGGGGCTCGGGGCGGGGGTCGCGGCGGGCGTCCTGACCGCGGGTGGCGACGACGGGCTGCTCGGGCCGCGGGCCGCCCTGGTCGGTCTGGCCGCGGCAGCGGTCGTGGCGGCGGGCGACCTCGCTGTGGACCTCGCCGCCGCGGAGCTGCGCAGCGGGGGCCGCGACGCGCGGCGGGTGGCGGCGCTGCGGCCGGTCGGACTGCTGCTCCCCCTGGCGGTCCTCGGACCGGTCGCCCTCGTGGCGGGTCGTCTGGTCCTGGCATGAGGGGCTGGCTCCTCACCGGGGCGGTCCTGCTGGTCGTGGCCGTCGGGGCGGACCGCGCGGCCCTGGTGCTCACCGAGCGGGGACTGGCCGAGCAGGCCCGCACCAGTGGCGGCCTCGGTCAGACTCCCGACGTCAGCATCGCCGGTTTCCCGTTCCTCACCCAGGCGCTCGCGGGCCGGTACGACGACGTCCGGCTGCAGGCGACCGGGGGTGTCGACGTCGGGGGGCTCAGCGGTGCGGGGCTCGTGCAGGTGGCGGCGCTCGACGTGCGGCTGACCGGTGTCGAGGTCCCGCTGCGCGACGTGCTGTCCGGTGCGGTCGACGACGTCCCGGTGGCCTCGGTGCGGGGCGACGTGCTGCTCGGCTACGGGGAGCTGTCGCGGCGGGCGCCGCGCGGGGTGACGGTGTCCGCGGCGGGGGAGCGACTCCGGGTCACCGGCACGGTGCGGGTCCTCGGCCGCGACCTGTCGGCGTCGGCGCTGTCGGACGTGGTCCTGGCGGACGGGTCGGTCGTGGTGCGGGCGCGTGAGGTCGAGGCCGGCGGGGCGCGCGTGCCGCTCGGGGTCCTGTCGGCCGCCCTCGACTTCGCGGTGCCGGTCGGGGACCTGCCCTACGGCCTCGCCCTCACCGGCCTCCGGGTGCGGCCGGACGGCGTCGGCCTGACGGCGCGCAGCGGCCCCACCGTCCTGCGACGGTGAGGCCGCCCGCGGTCAGCGCAGGCCGTCTGCGGACGAGCAGCTGAGGGTGGCGTCGAGGTAGGAGTAGCCGTCGTCGCCGGACGCGTCCTCCAGGTCGAGGTCGACGGCGTCGCCGGTCAGCGTCACCGTCGCCTGCTTGATCTCGTTGCTGGCGATCCGCACGGTCTGCAGGTCGCCGGTCTCCTGGACCACGTAGACGGCGCCGCCCGGAGAGGAGGCGCTGCCGTCCTTGCCCAGGCTCAGGGCGACGGAGCGGCAGCTGGTCTTGTCGAAGTGGAGCACCGTGCCCCTTCCGTACCCGACCTCCACGATGTAGCGGAAGAGCTGGCCGTTGATCTGCACCGTCCTCGTCTGCCGGTTCTGCAGCCGGCCCATCGGCACGTCGGCGAAGGAGCGCAGGACCCGGTTCTGGGCGACCACCGCGGTTCCGTTCGGCGACAGCACGACGACGCGGTAGACGTACTGCCCCTGGCCGACACCGGGCGCCGTGCCCTGGCCGGAGCGCGACAGCGTCTGCACGTTCTGCCACGCGCCTGCGGTGCCGGCCTGCCGCTGCAGCCGGACGACGTACCCGCTGGGGACTCCGGTCGTCGCGTACGTGTAGACGGGCTGGCTGTCGGCGTCGACCTGGTCGTTGGTGAACTGCCAGGCGACCGTCGGCCTGGCGGCGACGGAGACGAGGCGCGCCGGACTGGCTCCCGCGGAGAACGACCCTGCGGCCGGCTTGTACGTACGCAGCTTCCAACTTCCGACGGCGTTCGGCTTCAGCGTGAACGCGTAGCGGCTGGAGCTCAACGTCGACGAGACCAGGTTGCGCCACGCGCCGGACGCGTAGCGCTGCAGGTAGACGCGCCCGCCCTGGCTGGGGGACACGGACCCGGTGATCCGGACCGTCTCACCCAGGGCGATGCCCGTCCGGGACGCCGTCGACGCATGACCGAGGTGGCCGTGGCGGCCACTGCCGCGGTCACGGGGGCGGTGACCATGCCTGACGAGCACCAGCCCTGTCGCGGTACGCCTGATCGTGCTCGTCCGGGTCATGCCGTTCCTCCTGAGGCCTGGGTGGGAGCGGACCTTGGCAGAGCGCAGGGCCGGTGGGAAGGGACGTGGTCCGCCTGCGTCCCGGATGA